>CAMDHM010000025.1 GCA_945898195.1 Pseudobacteriovorax antillogorgiicola
CAACACGGGTTCGCCGTCGTAGTCCGCTGTAATCTGATCGCCTAGTGCCTTGATTCGTTTCGCAATGGTGGCTTCGTCAAACAGCGGGCGCATTTTCATGAGATCACCTTCCAGACAAGATTTTCAGGTTCAATTTTTGTTTGTAGATCAGCCAAAACAAAAGCTCCGCGAATGATTTCTGCGACAGCATTTGCCTCCGACAAGGATTGCGCATGAACCTCTGCCAGGGGTTCCCCTGACTCGACTCGGTCGCCAACTCGTTTCAAACCTGCAAGTCCGACGTGAGGATTGATCTGATCGGAGATTTTCATTCGACCGCCACCGAGCATCTGCACGGCAACACCAAGCCGCCGAACGTCGATATCTTTGATGATTGCTCCGCCGCGCATCTGAGGCGGCAATTCCACGCGATGGCGAACCGGTGCTTTCAGAAACCAATTTCGATCATCCAAAATCCGCCGATCGCCACCCTGAGCTCCAACCACTTGAGCAAAAACCTCAAAAGCCTTGCCACTGGCAAGGTGGCCACGCAAGCGAGTGCATATCTCTTGATAATCAGACCCTGGATGCGCGAGTAAAATCATATTCGCAGTCAATTCAATCGACAGTTGCGTCGAGTCGGATGGACCTTCATTGTGCAAAATATCGATTGTTTCCGCGATTTCAAGCCCATTACCAGCCATCGTCCCAAGGGGCGACCCCATATCCGTCAGGCAACAACGGATTTCCAGGCCAAGGCGTTTTGCAGTTGCCGCAATCATCAGAGCTAACTCTTCCGCGGCATTTTTTTCGCGCATAAACGCTCCGCTGCCAAACTTCACATCCATCACAAGCCCACCAATTCCTTCGGCGAGTTTTTTGGATAGGATGGAGGCCGTTATCAAAGGAATCGATTCCACTGTGGCCGTGACATCACGCAATGCGTATAGGCGCCGATCGAGGGGTGCGATTTCTTCCGTCTGACCAAAAAACCCGCCGTGATAACGGTCCAACATGCTGCGCATTTTTTCCACCGGCAGACACACTTCCATCCCAGGAATTGCCTCCAGCTTGTCCAGTGTTCCACCGGTGTGGCCAAGCCCGCGCCCAGCGATCATTGGCACGTAAAGGCCCTCAAGGATGCACAGGGGCAAAACAATCAGTGAAGTTTTATCGCCAATTCCCCCCGTCGAATGCTTATCGACGACGAGGTTGCGAGGATAATCCCAAGACAAAACCTGACCACTGTCTCGCATGATGGTCGTCAAGTCGGCGGTTTCTTGCGGTGTCATACCCCGCAGCCACGTGGCCATAAGGAAGGCCGAAACCTGATAGTCGTCGACATTGCCACGCATGAAACCAGAAAAAAATTCGTTCAATGCATCAAAGGAAACAATGCCACCATCACGTTTTAGGCGAATAACTTCCTGGGGGATCAGGCCTGTTTTCATAAAATGGTTTGCGTTCATTTGACTTCCAGCAATTGGGTTTCAGCGACAACAAAATCATCCGCCGTATCAAAAACGTTGGCTAACGTACCTTGAAACCGTCCCGTAAGGTCAACTCTGATCGGCGGAGAATTAACCGCATTTAGCTGAATCAACATCTTGTATTCATGGCGACCCGCATCCAACTGAACTTCGGATAAGACGGCTCCTCGGGATAAAATGCGCAGGCGACGTAATTTCCACGGCGGATCAAGGTAACGCGCGGCATTGGATGCACGACCGATCCGCACCACCAGCTCTGCGCGGGATGGATCGATTCGACGCACCGAATCCACCGAAATAAAGGTTCCCGCCCGCGCCAGGATCGGACCTCCTGCAATGATTGAATCCGCCTTGGTGCGAGTCACGGTTTCCATCGGAAATAAGTCATCAAGGACACTCCCGCCAAGAGGCACTTTCCGCAAATTCATAGTTGGCAATTGGATCACCGCAGAACTCCTTAAGCCCGCCGCCTTAAGCTGCTCGATCCAACTCCAGGAGTCCTCGTGAGGATTTAAACTACATCGACTCGACGGCACGGCAAACATTGTGTCGTTGGTTGCCAAGGGAGTTGCGCGTAGGCTTTCAATCAATCCATGATTCAACGGACAAGGCAAAAAAATCGTGCGCCGCGCCGAAGGAAGGATGCGCCGGCCGCCGTCAGAATCGTCTGGATCGCCACGACCGATCCCCTTAAGAATGCTTTCTGTGACCGGGTCAAGGGCCGGTGAAACTCCAAAATCTACCCCAAGCCGTCGGTTGCGAACCGATAAAATAACAGCGGGGGGTGCAAGGTTCACCGTGACCCCATCCATTTTAGGAAGACGCATCTTCTGGAAAATCCGTTGAGCGGGGCTGCAGGCTACGGACGGAATCGCCCCAGGACCTTGCCGGGGAGAGACGTCGAAGGGCACGCGGCACATCAGACCTTTGGATCGCAGCATAAAAAAAGCTTCGTAAATGCCCTGAGGCAATTGCATTCGAACCGGCCACTGGCGCGTGCTCGCAATACCGGGAGCAATCGCTTCAACTCCGTCCGCAGGGACAAGTCGCAAGAGTATCTTGCGTTGATCTGCATCGGCACCGAGGGGAGCCACGGCGACCATATCTGGCAATTGAAGGGCCGACTCAGGGACCAAAGACTCGGATTCCGGTTGCCCGTAAAAACTGACTTGTTCGAGAACTTCCGGCAAAACCTTGAGTAGGTTTCCGGCCACTGCTTGAATATGCTCGCCCGGCAGCGCACCGGCCAAACGCAGCACAAACGGCAAAGGCGTCTCCTCCCCCGAATAAGCTTCCAACGGAATTTGCAAAACTGGCCTGCGAACAAGACTGAGCAACAAAAGCGGGTCTCCGCTGTCATTGGCCAACCACGAGTCGGCGGTTTGCATTGATCCCGCTGCGGTCACGACCCTATCAAACTTGAGTTCTTGCGCGCCAAATGTCGCGCCGAGTTCCTGCTCAAGGGCCAAATGGAATCCATCCTGCACTGCCTTATCGCCAGCAAATAGCCACCAGCGAGTCGGCATCGGTGATGCTCCAGGAGGTCCCGAAACCTTAACAAGATTACCGGAAAGCGTTACCGAACTTGCCGCAGAGGGAAGGATCAGGACTTGTCCACCTGCTGATTCCACCTGAACGTAGCTCAGCCTCTCAGAATCACCGCCATCAATCAGATCGCCTTCTCGGACCGCCAAAAGGCTACCTGAGGCGGCCTGCGGGTCAAAGGACAGTCGGACCTTACTGCCCTCTGCTGGTAAGGATTCAAAAAGGATTCCGGGGCCAGCGCCACCGATTTGTACCCGGATCTGAGCTATGGTCTTTTTTTCAGCTCCAACCAAAGAAACTAGGCTCAAGGCGAGCCCCGAGACTCCAGGCTCTGGACTGGACTCTTCAAGGCCTTCAAGGCGGACGGAGAATCCGGCGGGACACTTTGCGGGGCATTCGACGCGCAACATAACCCCATCCATGGCTGGATTTCGGGCGTAAACCTTCTTCCCGCCGATGAGGCGCGACTCGAAAACCCCTAGAACCAAGGGCACGAGACTCGTCGGAGCGCTTGGCGTCCATACGGTCTGTTCGCCCGAAACAACCACCTGAAGGCCTTCTCTGGCCAAAAAAATGTTCCCTCGAAAAGGCCCCAAATGAGGGTATTTTGCGGACTCATCTGGACCGATTGGCAGCGTTGCAGACAGCATATTGCCCGGAGATTCGACGGTTTTCGTTACTTCAAGTCCCTGGTTTGACTGAAAAAATAGAGCCTTCTTGCGATTTATCCCCGAAGCGCAACCGCCGACCCATAGGATAAGAAGCAGTCCCATGCAAATCCAAAGGGATGTGCCCTGAACGGTAGTTTTCATTGACAAAAACTGCATTTTAAGTAAAACCAACAAGCTTTCTATGTATTCCTGACGCAGAGGACTCACAAACATGAGCATCGCCCTCGAAGCATCTACAGATTTTCAATCATCCAAGGTAAAAAGACTACCGCCTTCGGTAGTTAAAGATATTGAGCTGAAAAACCACGCCCGTCGCTTGGCCAATCTGTCTCCAATTCGGATTAAAGTTCGGGCCTGTATCTCCTGCGGGACTATGTTTGAATCCGCCGGCAACCGCACGTGCGGCTGTAACACGCGCAGCACCGGATTTATTGCTGGCCGCGAAATCATCTAGTAAGCCACTGTAATTAAAGAGAATTAAGTCGTCATGAATTTTTTTTCATGGCGCTTTTTTCTTTTCAGCTAAAGCTCTTTAAAAACCCCCCGACAAATCAGCAACTTTGATTTGGAGACGGCGGGCACCCATGGATGGCGTGAGCAACGATCGCAAACCGTATTTTGTAACCTGGAAGGACGCCAAGGGGGAGCTGCAGCGCATTCGTCGGACGCCACCCCCGAAGCTACATGATCTGAACGAAGGGGACGAAGCGACCCTGGACCGGCGGCTTGGCGATGACTTTCCCAGTGGGACCGATGTTGCCATTGAGCCAAGCAATCGGCGGCAACCAAACATCCTCAAACTGAAAAACGAAAATGGCCAAACCACCTTTGTGCCGTATTTTGACCTCACCGGAAAGATACGACGCTTCCGCACGGTGGATGGAGAGCGAGTGGCCGATGATACTCGATCCAGCGGCTCCGATGATTATGTGGACAGCAGTTACCTGGAGTGGCCATAGGCTCAAGGGCGCATTTTGATGCTCCCATCCAATTCAGTTAGAAAAACCAGTTGCGCTGCCCTATATTTTTGGTGCATCTTTCCCACCTCGCGTTCCATCGCGTGTGGGGGATTAGCTCAGTTGGTAGAGCACTAGATTTGCATTCTAGGGGTCAGGAGTTCAACTCTCCTATCCTCCACCAAAAAAAAAATCGGAACCCTGGATTTGCAAAAATCCGGGGTTTCGATTTTTTAATCTCCAGCACTGACAACACTGACATTTACCAGCGACTTCCATCGGGGTCCAACCATGTGGCCGCAGGAATCGAATCGTTGATGGCCTTGTCCTGGATTACCGACTCGCTGCTTGAAAAAATGGACACTATGCAGCCAAAATAATGAGCTTACAGGCTATTTTTACATATCGAAAACATCTCTGCAGGCTAATTTAATAATCTTGTAAGCGTCGACGGAATCACGACGTTTCGTACTGGACGGAGCATACTGTGTTTGAACCAACCGAAATCGCCGTGCGATTTCACCACCGATTGGTACAGATTCATCCATTTCCAAACGGCAACGGCAGACTTAGCCGCCTTGCGGCGGGTATGATCGATTGATTCGATTGTAGGAAATTCAAGCACACTTCACGATCTATCCCGCAGCCGTTCCCGGCAACGTTTTTGCGCCCCAAACCTCTAGCTGCGTGAATTCTGCCCCCACACTGGCAACGCCCGGCGTTTGGACCGAACGCGATTTTTCCTGCGATGGAGGCTGACGACGCAGCGGCGCACGGAAGGTGAAACCTACGAAGCTTATGCCTCGCGGGTCCGTTCGATGCTTGAGACCGCCCTTCGATCCCTAACCCACTGATTTGGATAGGAAGAGCTTAGGGGGTGACAGAATCGCTTTTCTTCAACACATCTGACTTCGCGCTTTAGCTCTTAATGACAAGCACCATCGCCCGGATTTTAAAGGGATAAGAGCCACCCCTTCATTTTTGAGCTGAATTTTCCGAAAACCAACCGTCGATAAAATCGCAAATTGCGAGGGAGCCATGCCGATGACCCTTATGAATCAGCAGCGTAGGTATATTTTCTTAATCACGCCTACCATGAGCCTCTCAGCGATCGTTGGGATTCTCGGGATCCTTGCCGCTTGCGGGCAAGTGGCCGCTTTTTCAACTCAAGCGCCAAAAGAAGGCACCCAAATCAGTTCCAACATCGCTCAACCAGCACCCAAACCGACCCCCACTGCCGCTCCACTCCCAGAGGGTGCGATCGTGCAAGGAAGTTTCACTGTTTTTGCAAACCCGTCACACCCAAAGGAAGGCCAAGATTATGATATTCACATTCGGGTAAAGCTTCCGCCAAACACGTCCACCTACCTTAAAAATGACTTGAGCGGGACCGTTCACGGAACCGACGGATTTTCCCACGAGATTGGAAAATATCCCGGAGCCCAGTTCGAGAAGTTTTCATTCATTGCAGGATCAGAAACAGCAGAGTTGGTGATTTTGATCCCAGGAACTTACGCCGGCGTCGATGACACACTCCAGGTTACGTCGAAGCTCCTCAAGGAAACGCAGCCGATATTAATTCACTTTGGATAACGACGCTCCCTCAAGTAAATGCCAAGCACGGCTATAAGAGAGACCATCGACACCAACGCCCCGAATACGGCGTCATCCACAGGAAATTCCACGTGAATGGATTTCCCTGCCACGGATGCACGATCGAATTCCATACCACGTGGCCCAATCATTGGCTGGGGCGTAACCTTCGCGTCCTGCACAAGGGCAAGATTGAAAATGATATTCTGATCGAGATTTGAAGGAATCGATAAATCAAAGGCACGCCCGGTGAGTTTCTCGAGGCGGGCAAGGCGGGGGGTTGTCATCGGCCTTAGAAGGTCCGGCGCCCGCAATTGAAACTCTTGTTTAATCGGAAAAAATTGATCGTAACACTCAGCCACCACCACCCCATGGCGCACCATGAGGTCTTGGGCTGAAATAATCCCTGGCATCAAAAGAATTCGGTTTGAAAGAAGCAGGTTTTTGCCACGCGCCATCTCATCAAACGAACTTTTTAGGCCAAACCGCTCCTCCATAAATCGATCCGGGATAGCTTCAATCGAATGGATCATGATTGCAGCCTGAACTACGGAAGGACCAGCAATTAGCAATAACAGCATCACGCGCGCGGGGATCAAATTCAAAAAGGCACGACGCGACACAAGCAACTCCAAACAAAGCCCTCCGCAAATAGCGGCGCCAAATAGCGAGAGGAATTGAAATCGCGGAAATACCCGCACCGATTGCAAAATTTTGGCAAGGGGACCGCCAACTCTCGCACCATTTGTGGCATCAAGCCAAAAGCCATTGCCCAAACAAAGTAGGGCTCCCATCATCATTAGTAAAAGGCCTGAGATCATCAGGCGGTCGTGAAGGATTGCCGAAGGCTTTACCTCGGATTCGACAAGGCTATGCCGCATCCCTCTTCTGAATAAGCGGGCGGCAAAGTAGACCACGGGTGCCATCAGGGCTAGGCCGACCAAAACAGGACTGATGAAAGCCGCATACTCCCACCAGCCAAACATTCGTTCCGGAGCTTTATATTCTTGCCACATGCGATGGGGATGCAAAACAAAAGTGAACATGGTTTTGAACAAAATATCTGGTGGATAGCGTTCTAAAAAAATATCGTCACGACGGCGCGAGAGAGACTGAAACAGCACCGGAAAAAATTTGTATGAGGCAGAAAAAATCCCGAAAATCATGGATATGATCACGCCACTGGCAAAGCCATTTCGTTCACGGGGAGCCCCCGAAGGGCGCTTCACTGGCCAAAACAAAAAAGCTGCGATGACCAAAAATGCCGGAAACGCGTAAACCATGGTTTGAATTGCGGGAGCCGAAAACAGAAGAAAAGATGCCAGCACAATCGGTGGAATGATCAAACGGGACTTACCGGAATCAAATTGAAGGCGCCATTCCCGCGCAGTAAGCCAGCACAACAAAAGGACCAGGTGAAAAAAACTAAAGGTCGCATGCCCCTGATTGAAGTGGGCGCCGAAATACCCCGAAAAAGTGAAGGCCACCGCACAGGACCATGCAATCCATGATCTGCTCCCCGCAAGCTCCAACAACCTCGCCATGGCCAAAGTCCCGGCTGCGGTCAGCAAGGCCCAAAGCACCATGATGGCCGCTGCAGGATGAATTAAATAATATAGAAGTGAAGGCCAGGTGAACGTAAAACTCTGCGGGTTCTGGAGCTCGAACTGCCCGCCACACAGATAGAAATTCCAAAAGGGGATGGTGCCATGCTCAAACAGATACTGCCGTAGAACTCGAGCTGGCGAGATCATGTGATCCCAGTCCCACAACCAGGTCATCTGATCCCAAGACTCAGCGGTGCTCCAGATGTTTTGCAGGGCTTCCGGAGGGAGGCCTGCCGGAAGATCCGATAGCGATGGGTCCATTGATGGCATTGACGATATCTTCCCTCGTGAACTCTGCTTGGGCTAAAAATCGCCGAACCGTGCCCTTACCATCAAAGATATAGGCTCCGGCCGGATGAGCAAAGCCCCCACCCTGTCCCGTCAACTTGAAATAACGGAAATCGAGCTCAGCGAGGAGGGATTCCAACTCCTTGAAGCCTCTTCCCGGTGACGCCACAGCGTAAATCCAATCTCGCGGCAACTTCTGACGGGCTACCAGTTTTTTGAAGGCAGCCCGAGTGTCTGCTGGATCAAAACTGACGACCACGACCTTGGCACCGGCACCGGCACCGGCACCGGCACCGGCACCGGCACCGGCCATTGCGATCTTCGCATCGTTCCAAGAAGCCTGAAAATCTTTGAGAATCATTGGACATGTAAGAGGACAGCTGGTGAATACCGGGATCAGCACGAGAGGTTTTCCGGAATTCTTGGCGAGCGTGAAACGCCCGCCGTCAGAGCTGGTTAGCTCAATCGTCCGGAGTTGTCGGCCGGCAAATTTTTCAGCCTCAGGATAAGCCGACGCCGCAAAGGATTGCACCGAAGCTAAAGCAAGTCCCGAGGCCAAATAAAAACTTAAACGACGTATCATGCGCTTCATCGACACCCCTGCGAAAACCCCAAACCATCAACAAAACTTTCAGTCTATTTCACACGAAACATAGGGAATGTCGACCTCCTGATTCGTACCGGCAAACCACCGATACCTGCCGGTTGCTGGTGCCGTGGAAGAACTGCAAGCATGTAGTGCCTCCACCACCTTGGCCCGAAGAACCTGGGAATCCCTGAATCGAAGGTTTGGCGATTCATTACCCCAAACAAAATCGGGGGCTTGCTGCCAAGATTCCGTCCGTTCATCAATGCTCGCCTGAAGGTTCCGCAGCAGCGCCACGCCGGCAAGGGGGGCATCCTCCCTCGCCACATGCCATTCAGCCCCAACCAATCGCTGGGAAGAATCGAATTCAAGGGTGTAGCGCAGCGTAATCGATCCCGAAGATTCATCTTCCGGTGCGTAGGTCAGCCTTGGCCCATTTTCACTTCCATAATCAATCACCGTTTCCACATCGGCGATGGCAACGGCCTGACGATCACGCCAAACGCGATATGGATCCGTGACCCTAGTTCCACCGTCGTCCAGTTCTAGGGCAGTCAATTCACCAATGCTGCTACGAAAACGCCAGACCCCCTGATTCCAAACCTGTTCCGTGCGCGACTTGTCCATGACGAATCCGTGCTTCAAACTACCAGCACCTCCGCCAAGCCAGTGTACCAGCACCGTATGAAGGGTTGCTGGATTGATGTCACGGCATTCCTTGAATGATTTAAAGGCAAACTTATCTGGACCAGCATCCGCAGCCGAAGCCAGCTCCGCACCGAGAGCGTTTCTTAACTTCATGCGGGCAGCATCGACCTCGCTGATTATCGCGCCATTGGCATCGGTAGCCCAATTTCCATCGGCCGTAATTTTGCGCCCAATCCACGTCTGATTTTTGGCCCAAAGGATCATATCAGGGCCAAGCTTGCCGTCAGGAAGGCGACGCACGGAAAAGATCTGCGGGCTCGCCACGTGGCGCTGCTCATCCAACCACGCACTCCCTTGTACCCAAATTAACTCTTGCGCCTCGGGGGCCGTGATCACACCCTGCGCCGTGTTCGGCAGGCGGGCTAAAATTGCGTATGGAAAGGCAAAAGATTCACCCTCATCAAACCGGCTGTGAAAAATGGTGCGAAAGGAGGTGCGAGATCTTGGCTGCAAAGCCTCCTTTTCAGAATCCCAAATACCTAACGCGGCATCGACAATCCGCTGATTGCGATCGCGTGGAATGTCATTACTCTTGTCTTCGCATCGAGTCCCCGCAAAGCGTGAGCCGCCAACGCTGCCGTTGTCAGACGCAATTTTAGTGATCAGGGCACGAACATCCCCGGGACTAAAGAGAACTTGTTCACCGGTTTGTCGATTGCGAGCCAGAACGCCTTGACGCGGAGCCGCTAGCGCCACACTGGCCTCGGCCCATCCGTGGCAATGCCCCATCCACCCCCAAGGAATGTCATGCTTTTCATAGGTCCTGCGATTATCGGCAAAAGACTGGAGTTCACTGCGCGTCAAATCAAAGCCCTGATTGCCGGCTGCAATATCGTATTTTTCCGCGGGAGAGATGGCCCACGTTTTATTAAGCCCCTGGGCCCGAAGTTCCTTGGCATTGGCAATGGCCGAGTCTATTGACCTGCTGGACACCGATCGGTAGGCCTCGTCTGATTCAATATGAGGATCACCGGCAATGTCAAAATCAGGCGCCACGTCCCGACTGATCCAGCGCTTTGCGATGCCTCCGCTGCTGAGCGGCCAGTAGGAATCACTCCATGGCGCCGCAACCGATCCACCCAGAGATTCCGGACGCCTGATTTCTGAAAAATTGAGCGTGCTGCCGAGCATCAAACCCGGATCGTTAGCCACATCCCAGCCTTCGTAAAGGTGAGCTGAATTTTCATTCGGCTGCGGGTGGTCGCAATTCAAAAGGAGCAGCGGCAAGACGCCGGGAATCATTAAACGCTTCGTCAATTGACCTGGCCAACGTAATTTCATGGTTATGCACTCCCCAAAAAAGAAAAACCCGCGGTTTGCGCCACGGGCCTCCATGCAATGCTGGAACCATTTTTGAGATTCATGAAAAAAGATCAGCTTGCCTAGATCGTCAAGCGGCCGACTGCATGGGGCGTTCCTTCACGGAATCCGGCAGCACTGATTTCAATGAACTGGGCTTTCCGCTGAAGGCCCTTGACGTCCGATGCGCCGCAGTAGGTCAACCCGGAACGCAAGCCGCCAACGAGATCTTGAATGACATCGCGAACGGGGCCGCGATAGGGAATCTCCACCGACACGCCCTCTGCCGTCTTCCATTCTTTCATGCCGCCCATGAAATCATCTTGCGCTTCTTTGGAAGCCATTCCGCGAAACTGCTTAAACTTCTGGATCTGGCCGTTTGGGAGCGAGCGTTCCATCAGCTGTCCAGGGGTTTCGTCGGTTCCAGCAAGCAGGCCACCGAGCATGACAAAGTCAGCACCGGCAGCAAGGGCCTTCACAGCGTCACCGGGTGTCCTGATTCCGCCATCGGCCATAAGAGCACGGTCCACCTTGCGGCATTCCATAATGGCCGTCAGCTGAGGTACGCCGTAGCCGGTTTTGATGCGAGTTGTGCACACCGAACCAGGGCCGATCCCGACTTTAATGACATCAGCACCAGCGGCGGCAAGGTAATCGGCACCAGCATAGGTGGCGACATTGCCCGCGATGACCAGGATATTATCCTTAAAGACGTCGCGAAGGGCGCGGATCGTCCGATTCACTTCCTTTGAATGGCCGTGGGCCACATCGACGCAAACAATATCAGCACCGGCTGCCACGAGAGCCTCGGCCCGAGCCAGGGCGTCATTTCCAATTCCGATGGAAAATCCTGTGCGGCGCGGATTTATGCAGGCCTTAAACGCGGCCACGTTTTCTTCGATCGACATGAAACGATGGAGGATCGCCATGCCACCGAGGCCCGTCATAGCATCCGCCATGCGCTGGCCAGTGATCGTGTCCATATTCGAGCTGACAAGCGGAATTTCAAAACTACAGTTTTTGATCGTAACCGCAGTGGTCACATCCTGGCGCGATTTAATCCCGTTATATCCGGGAACCAAAAGGACGTCGTCAAAGGTCAATCCGCGCATGATGGAAACCATAAATACCTCATTATAATCCGGCGTTTAATTATTACAAAAAATTGCTTTAATAAAGCTGGATTTAACCTTTTATAAAGATCCGTGCTTCTTCTGGAATCTGATCGTATGAAAATAATCCCTGCGAACGATACTGAGGGGACATGATCACATTGTTAAACACCCGCTGAAAATCAGCCTTTGTGATCTGAAACGTCCCAACACCCTGAATTTTAACCTGAAATTGTTCCGCAGGACGCAACGGGTCGATCCGGTGCCGGTAAAAACACAGGCGTTCTGAAGACCAATTGGCTCCAACGCGCCCTGGGATGACTTTAACTGGTATGGATGCTTCCTTGCGAGGCGCCCGCGGGGCGCGGGGCGCGGCGTTGTGGGAGTCACCTTTGCCAGCACCCGAAGTGCTGCCGCGATGCGTCGCCTCGGGCTTTGAAGATGGGGTTCGAGCCTCGCGCGCAGCATCAATCCGGCGACGCTCAGCTTCGTCCGCCAAATAAGTCTGCCAGCTCTCGAGCTGCTCCTCGGTAAAAAATTCGTTAAGGTTGTCCATTGGAACCTCGACCGGCTCCAGGTCAAACAGCTCCTCCATCACGACCAAAACGTCACCACCGGGATTAACAACCCGAACTTTGCCCGGAGAAGAGGACGCTTCCAGACAAATAAACAGTTTTTGTGTCTTTCGGTTCCGAAGACCCTCAACGAATTCACCAGTTTGTGGTTTCATAGTATATCTGCCTGACTTTGGAGAATGATTATGCCGTTGATGCTTTCAAAACTGAAATGGATCGTGATTCCTGTCGTTGCCTTGGGCATTTTGCTTGGCGCCGCCATCGCCCTGCCGTTCCTTGTTGACCTTGAACAATTCAAACCCCAAATCCAGACCGCCATTGGCAGCGCTGTGAATGCAGAATTGGACTTCAAGTCCATCCGGCTTCATGCGATTCCAAAACTAGGGGTCACTATCCAAGGCGTCGAAATCCACAATACGGACCCAACATTCAAGGGAGTCACCCTGTTTAGGACAGACGAGCTGTTTCTCGCCACAGAATTCTGGCCACTCCTGAAAGGAAAGTTGGTGGGAGAGCTTAGAATCGTCCGGCCGAGCATCGACCTGCAGCTCGGCGGCGGCACAAATAACCTGGCCAGCCTCGCCAAGGCGCCCGCAGCAGGGGCAAAACCAGCACCAGAAACCCCAACCACGCCGCCCGAGTCCAGTGCGGCTGCCCCATCTGGCGCAACGATATCCGCCATCCGTGATCGGGTGTTGATCAAGGCCATCAGCATCACCGAGGCCTCGGCAAGTGCCAAATCAAATGGCAAACAACTGGCTAAGGTCTCTGACCTAGACTTGACCATCCGGAACATCGGCTTAGATCGCGACATTGAGATCGACCTCAGCACCGACCTGAAAGCCAAAGAGGCCGGAGCCATCGTTGGCGGCGCGATCAGGATGAACCTAAAAACCAAAATTGAAACGGCGAGCGACGCGCTGTTCAAGCGCCTTACCTTCAACGGAATGCTGGACCTCAAGGACTTAGCACTCAATTATCAGAATGCTTTGGTTAAAAAACCGGGACAAAACATCGCCCTACGAATTCGAGGGGCGGCCTCACCGAGCAGCCTCCAAGTCGACGAGCTTGGCTTTGATATTTTGAACATTGCAGGGATAGGTAAGTTGAACGTCAGCGACTTTAAGGGCCTGACCACACTGTTTACCATGAACATCGAGAGCCCAGATGTCTCCAGCCTTGGGGCCATCCTTCCTCAACACGCAAAACTACTGCAGAAAGCTTCCTTGAGGGTTAAGGCCGACCTTGAGGGACCCCTCTCTGATCTATCCGCCCTGCGCGCTGACCTTGCGGTGGAAAGCAAACTGGCCGGCTCCGATTTCAACCTCAACGTGAGCGCAAAATCAGTGCTACCGGCAAAGGCAGCCATCAAGTTCACCAGCCAGCATATCGACCTCGGAGCACTGCTGAAACCATTCCTGCCCAAAGATCCCGCCGGCTCTTCAGCGGCAACGACTGCCACTCCTGCAGCAGTGGCTCCAGTGGCTCCAGGAGGAGTCGCAGGCAGCGAAAAGGACTTTGCCCTGTCCCAAGAGCTCAAAGATACCCTCAAACCACACAGCATTGACGTTGACGTGGCGATGAACGAAATCACCTGGGAACGGATGACCATCAATAATTTAGCGGTTCAGGCAAGCTTGAAGGATTTGGAAATTGCCTTGCAGAAATTTTCTCTGATGACCCTTGGAGGCGCCGTGAAGGCCGATGGGAAATTAAATCTCGCCTCATCTCCCGTCGAATTCCGGGGCTCGTTTAAACTCGACGGCGTCTCAGCGAGCGAAGCCATCGACGTCATCGCCCCTGCACAAAAAGAGGCCTTGTCTGGAAAGTTGAGTGTTGCGATGGCGGCCACCGCCCGCGGCACGACACGTCAAACCATCAGCAAAACCCTCAGCGGCAAGGGGACCTATTCCATTGCCGACGTTAAACTACGCGGCGCGGCGCTACGCCCACTGGTGGCAGAGTCCTTCTCTGGCTTTGTTACGGGCCTTACGTCGGGAAAGACTGCAGAAAAAGCCTTTAAAGGCATCGAAAAATTTCTAGCGTCGCCACTTGGCAAGAAAATCCCAGAGGACAAAAAGCCGAAAATTGACGACCTCAAAAGAAAGCTCGACAACATCAAAGTCGTAAGAATCCCCGACAAATATGCCGGTGAAAAAAAGGTTGCCTCCAGCAACGGACAATTCGAAGTGAATGACGGAAAAATAAAAATCACTTCCGACACGTCGAGCGATCTCGGGCAATTTAAATTGAACGCCATCACGACCCTCGAAGGAAACTTGGAGGGGAACATGGAAATCACGCTATCTGAAACTGAAAAGGCTGCCTTGCTCAAACAAAGCGAGTACGCAGCCATGCTCCTGGACAAAAACAAAGCCCTGATACTCCCCTTCAAACTTGGTGGAACTGTCATGAGTCCGAAGGTATCGATGCAGACTGGCCCTCTCACACAGAATTTTGAGGACAATGCGGCAGCGCGCCTGGAACAAGAGGCGAAAAAATCCCTTGAGGATGCCGCGCGCCAGGCCATCAAAGGGATTTTGCCGACGCTGGGCATCAACAAGGCAAAGGCCGACGAGATCACCAAAAAGACTGATGAATCTCGAAAGAAAATTGAAGCTCAAGCAAAAGATAAGCTGAAGGGTTTCTTCCAGAAAAAATAGGGTTGGGCCACTGCGTCAGTGCTTCGTCGGCCCGACTAGCCTGTCACTGAACACAAATAACGGCGTAGGAGAAGTTCTTGCTGTCGGGCAGCGCGCGAGCGACCGCCAAATTCACAATCCAGGCGCTACCAGAAGTGGACGAGTCAGAGGAAGACGACCAAAAATAAACCTGCATATCCGTAAGCGTTAACCAATTCTCGCGCGCAGCACGTGTGATCCCATTGGCGTTGGCAGCCACAAGTTGTTCTTTCGACGGCAGGTGCCAAGTTCCGGCTTTTTGGCCATTGTGAGTTAAATTGGCGCACGCAGACGTCGCGCCATTCCAGGTCGTCGTCAACGGAAATTTCTTGCTCCACTTCAAGCCGCTAGCCATGTCTTGCATCGTACAATTCGCGGGCGTCGCTTCACAGGTTGATCGCGCCGTGCCGTTGGTCGTTGTTACGTCCATCCAGGTGGAGTCCGAGCTGGCTAACAATCCTGAGGAAACCTGTGGGCCTGAACTTCCGCAAGAAGATACCAACGCGGCAAGTGAGATGCTGATAGCGACGATAAATAACGACTTCATAAAAATGGATTCCTTTTTTTTGAAGAACAATTGATCCGTAAAGTTGCGCCGCTAATTTCTTACCTAACCGAGGGGACTACCCAGATCCCCCAAGTTATTCCTCAAACCATGCCTTGCCGAGGATCTTGGCCATCCCCGTATATGCTTCGCGTGCCTTTGGAAACACCTGGGAGTTTACGAGTGATTGATGAGTTTCAACATTGCAATACCACGTGTCCGTGAATTCGGCTGAAACGAAATTCTGAAACGCTACATTGGCAGAGAGTGATGCCCCCGGAGCAGCAAAGTCCTGCTCATACTTTGCAATCACATCTTTCTTATCTGCCGCCGTTAAGTCCGCAAGGACTGCCCCGGCAATCGCTTTTCTGGCATCGCGAAACTTACTTACAAAATCAATCAGATCATGGCCCTTCGCGCCAAGATCCTTGCCCTCCGTTGCTCCAAATCCATCAATCGCTGCTCCAGCAATCCGATCGATGTACCACTCGGCAAAGGCATAAAAAGATGTGACCTGCATCGTGTTATGAACATCCTGAACAACATTACCCATAATGACTTGAGGAGACTGAACGACTCCGGCCGCCACTGCTGGTGCAACCCAACAGGCCTTTAGTGCCTGCAAACGGCTATCCTGCTGCAACGCCTGATCCGAAGGAGACATCGACGCCGATGGCATTGCTTTGAAGAACTTCATGCAGTCTTGTGCCGGGTTTTCACTTATCCGGAAGGATGCCGATAAATCACTGAATTGCATTTGAAGAAAGGGGGGCAAGGCTGCATAAGAACGAATCACTGCATCAGAAACACTGGCGTTGGCTAAAGTCCCGGGACCGCACGCAAGATTTGAACGTAGAACCTGATTACCAGTCTCGACGGCGTCAATAGATTTCTCTTTCGATGCCTTCGACCCTACAAGTTTGCAGGCTGACAAACCACCGCCAACGGTGATTGCCGCGGTCAAACCAACACCCAATATTTTGGTTTTATTTCTCATACTCAGTAGCCCCGAATGTAATTGGTACCGTTGTTGTAACTAGAGTTCGTACCGGAATTTGGCTGATAGCTATTGGGATTGTAATAGGCACTCCCGTTGTACATGTTGCTCGTACCACCAACGTACGTTCCCTGATTCAAACCGGTGATCGCGCCGTTCACGGCACCACCGAGAACTCCCGTCGGACTATTGTTTTGACCGAACAAGGCCTGAAGACCACCAAGAGCCGCTGCGATTCCGATTCTTGTCGCCAAGTCCGGTCCATTATTGGCCATGGTTGTTCCACCCGGGATCGCTGAATTCGGTGAATATGGATTATACGTATTGTTCGTGAACGACACCGTCGCAGTCAGAGTCGTATCATATTGGGATGTCTGTGATGCACTGGTGCAAGCAGAACTTCCGCCGCCCGAATTAGAACCAGTCGCCAAAACCTGACAGGCCGTCATGTCTCGGACCACAACGGTTGCCGTACCACTGGACTGCAAGTCAGCTGCCGTCAATTGACCATTGACCGTGATTGCATCGCCACCACTCACGGTACCCGTGCTCTGACGAACCGTAAGGCGCGGCATGGCTGGATTAAAATTAAGGCGAATGGCGGCGTAGGAACGTCCGCTGTACATGGTCGATCTGGCCGTTATCTGCCAATTTACCGGCTGATTAACATCCGCGGTCAGGCGCGGGGTGCTCATGCCATTCACATAGAGCTGAGGTTGGCCGGGGTTACAATTTCCGGTTGTGCATTGAACCATGTCCCCCATGGTTCCATACCCGACATTTCCCGTCGCATCAGGCTTTTTTGATGGAGAGGGACTACATCCAGAGGCCACGAGGCACATTGGTAAAAAAAACATTCCTGGCCATTTAATCAAGCCAATCATAATCAAAAACCTCCGGGCTCTAGGTGAACCATCGCAAAACTCTTGGCCAACAGCGCCGAAATTGACTGTAATTATTATAACTCCGACAGCGATCCATAGCCAACCATCGCGGGTACGGATAGTGATTTACCGCTTCGCGCCAATTGCACCACCATCGCACTAGAACCGCCAAGAAGTTCGCGAGAACAGGTTTCCCCAGCCAGCCATGAAAGGCGACGCCTCGCCTGATCGACACTTCCCCCATGGATTGTGGCTAAACAAGATGAATGTCCGCTTGTGATGGCTCCGGCAAAAGCGGTGGCCTCCTGCCCTCGGATTTCACCGATCACAATTCCGTCGGGCCGAAGGCGCAGAGCCTCATCAAATAACCATGCGGCATTGACTGCTCCCACGCCCGCAAGATTTGGGGGGCGTGCAACCAAATTCAGAAAATTTGAGGACAAACCTTCGAGTTCTTCGACTGTTTCAATGATCACCATGCGCCGATCAAGAAAGTAATGCCGGAGAACGGCCGCTATGAAGGACGACTTTCCAGACCCGGTCGGCCCAGAGACGAGTAAAGATCCACCCTGCAAAAGATGCGAGCCCATTTGAGCACGGAGCCCTTCTGCGATTTCGAAATCATTAAGGGTCAAAGTCGCAAAACGATTCCTCCGCACACAAAATATTGGACCATTGCGGATGAGCGGTGGAAAAATTGCGTGCCACCGCGCAGGCTGCCCTGGAATATTTCCGCCGGCCGAGGGAAACATTGGATCCAACCTTGTATTGCAGGCTGCGGCGAGGTCTTGGAGCCAATCCAAAACCGCCAGACTCGAGTCAAAAAAAGTGCGCAAAGGTGGCAGTAAATCCTGATGTAGGATTGCCTCCCCGCGAAAGGAACCCGATGCAAAAACGTCCGGCCCGTTGAAGAAGACTTCGTCCAGGTCCGGACGTAGTTGAAATATTTCAAAAATAGCCGCGATTAATTTTTGGCCTGATTGCAAAACGGGCTCTCCCCGCCCGCATCAGGTTTCCGGAGCTTCCACCGCGTTTTTGCACGATGGGCACACGTAACGGTTGCCATCACGCTTCGTCGATTTCAGCATCATGATCGGGAAGGCACAACCATCACACTTGACGGCCACAGGTTTGTCCCAAACCGCGTAGCTACAAGACGGATAGTTGGTGCATCCCCAAAACATTTTACCGATGCGCGTCTTACGCCCGACGAGGCCACCACTGCACCCCTCTTGGGGACAGCTGACTTCGGGGGGAGGGCTCTTCACCGTCGGGCACGTCGGGTAATCGATGCAGGCGATGTAATCACCAAAACGGCCCGTCTTCGCAATCATGTCTTTGCCGCATTTCACACACTTGTCGCCAGTGACTTTTGGCAGGATGACCTGAATTTTTCCATCACTGAGCCGGGCGAACTCTCGGGTGCCGCGACACTTGGGATAATTGGCACATCCAAGAAACTCACCGCGAGAGGACCATTTGATGTGCATCATTCCGGTTTCGCAGCGGTCGCATTTTATATCGGTGGGCTCTGACTGGCCTTTGACGTTGCGCATCGCTGTTTCAGCAAGTTTCAATTTGCTGGAAAAAACTTCGTAAAAATCTCCAAGAAGGCGACGCCATTCAACGCCTCCCTCTTCTACCTTGTCCAAACCGTCTTCCATGCCAGCCGTAAACAAGACGCTAACGATGTCGGGAAAGGCATCAACAAGTAGCTCATTGACCTTTTCACCAAGGATGGTTGGTTCATAAGTCCGGTTATCGATCTTGCCGACGTAGCCGCGATCAACGATCGTCGAAAGAATTGTGGCGTAGGTTGATGGACGGCCTATGCCCTTTTCGTCAAGTTCCTTAACCATTGAAGATTCATTGAAACGCGGCGGTGGCTGGGTGAAATGCTGCTCGGTGAGGACATCTGCCAATTTAATTGGTTTGCCTTCTTCTAGAGGAGGCAGCACGCCTTCCTGTCCCGATTCTTCTTCTTCACCATCAACAGCCTCAACCGCATCCTTACGTTTAGCCAATTCATCGCGACCTTCCTCGTAAACTTCAAGGAAACCCTTAAAGATAACGCGGCTGCCGCTGGCACGAAGAAGCAATTTGTCGGAATCTGCAGAAAATTCAACGCTCATCTGGTCAAAAACAGCAGGCTTCATCTGACTGGCCACGAAACGGTTCCACACCAATCGATAAAGAGAAAGCTGCTCCTTCGATAAATGGCTAACCAAAGTCTCTGGCGGTTGATCCAGTAAGGTTGGGCGGACAGCCTCGTGAGCGTCCTGCGCTGATTTTTTCGTTTTATAAATGATCGGGCTATCGGGCAACATTGCGGCGCCGTAACGCTTGCCGATGTGTTCACGCACGGCCGTCAGAGCATCGTCCGAAACACGAGTCGAATCGGTACGCATGTAGGTGATCAGACCGACTGGACCATCGCCACCGATCTCCACACCTTCATAAAGGCTTTGAGCGACCGACATCGTACGCTTCACATTGAAGCCAAGTTTACGAAAGGCCTCCTGCTGCAGTTTTGAAGTCGTAAAAGGAGGAACTGGATTTCGTTTACGCTCCCTCTTCTGAACAGACTTGACCAGAACCTCGCCGGACCTGATCCGTTTTTCGATGGATTCAGCGTCAATACCGTTACGGATCTCGAAGTCTTTCCCGATCTTGCGGCCATCCACCGCGGCAAGACGCGCGGTAATTTGTGGAGGCAGGGCAGCATCAAGTTTCGACTCGATACTCCAATATTCTTCTGGCTTAAACTTGCGGATTTCCTGCTCGCGTTCGCAAATCATGCGAACCACGACGCTCTGCACACGCCCGGCAGAAAGTCCCCGTTTAACTTTTTTCCATAGTATTGGACTGATTTGATATCCAACAAGCCTATCCAAAATGCGTCGCGCCTGCTGCGCTTCAAATTTCTTGGTGTCGAGCGGCAACGGATTCGCGATGGCCTCGAGAACACCTTTTTTTGTAATTTCCTGAATCAAAACCCGTAAGATTTTTTGTTTTGGTTTCTTAAGTTCACTAGCAATATGCCAAGCAATTGCCTCACCTTCACGGTCAGGGTCAGGCGCCAGGAACACGGTTTCAGCCAGTTGTGCCGCCGCCGTAATGTCCTTGAGGATCTTTTCTTTACCAGGAATCGTAACGTATTGCGGCTCGAAGCCCTTTTCGACATCAACGCCAAGGGAGCTCTCAGGCAAATCCTTGACATGACCCTTTGAAGCTAAAACTTCGTAGTCCTTACCAAGGTATTTCTTTAGCGCCTTAACCTTCGTGGGAGACTCAACAACGACCAGATATTTCGCCACAATTGGTTCCCGGGAAACGACGATCTCACCCTTAATCCGGGGTCAATCGTCCATTTAATGAATGAACGCACAGACAAGTCACTAGCAGCTTGCCGCGGAACGCGGCAAGCTGCAATGGAAATTAATCAATAAATTCAGTTGGTTCAGGAATAAAATTCCGGAAGTTGGTCCTTTAAAATTCGTTCAACGCGATTTGCATCGCCGCCTGAACAAGTATCCGCCATGACATCGGCAATAAAAGAACGAACTTCGTCATCTTCCCAGTCACGGGTATCCAGGGCACGAATGCCCTCAATCAATCGCTCAGCAAGGTCCGTATTCATAACCTCACGCTGGCGCGCCCGGTCAATTTCTTGCCATACACGATCAGAGACAAACATGCGCTCCATCGGATGGGACACGCGGATCCCATCTGGACGCGGTGCTAACATGACTAGCGCCTCGAGAACATTTCCAGACCTTTCGGCGTGATCAATCCAGTCAAAAGCCTGCAAGATCTCTTCCTCAGCGAAACCGGACTTCAGCAGCACCCGCCGCATCATCCCCTCGTCCGCCTGATGAAGGCCATCGCGGACGACCATAGAGGCTATTTCACGCACTGCATCCCACCAGGACTTCGGCATGGCCACCTCCAAAAAATTTGGATCACTTCTTCGGGAAGTCTATCACAGCGAATTCGAAAACAAAGCCTTTCAAAATCAGTAAGTCATCAAAGAGCCAGCCAGCTCAACCATGGCATCGACCGGTCTCCCCAAAACCATAGCTCCATCATCCACCAAAGCCTGATTTCCAGAAGCCCGGACGTCGGGATATGGGGGGCGGACCACCCAGACCTCTCGGCTTTGGTCGGCAGCAAATCGCGCCGTGACCATCGCCCCCGAACGCTCCGCAGCTTGAACTATAATTGTGCCCATGGCGAGCCCCGAAATAATACGATTACGGGCAAGAAAGTCATGGGGACGACAGCGGGCATCGATAAACCTTTCCGATACCAAACAACCACCGCTGCCCGATATATCTTCAAAGAGGCGAATATTATGGCGAGGATATGGGCATCCAAGGCCTCCGGCGAAAACGGCTATTGCAGGCACCCCATCGAAACGCTCGGCTAACATTCCGTTGTGCACGGCGGCATCACAACCATATGCCCCCCCACTTACTACCGGAATATTTGCTGCCGAGGATAGCCTGCCAAAATCGTTGGCCCATTCAAGCGCCCAATTTGCGGCAAAGCGGGAACCGACAACCGCCACCGAAGGTCGCGAAAGCAAGCTGACATCCCCCGCAACACTCAAACCAAGGGGAGGATCGATAATCTGCCGTAGCAATTTAGGATAGCCCTCGCTCCAAAAAGGAAGGTATGCGGCCCCGGCACTTCTTAGTCCTACAAAGAAATCGTGGCAGGCCCGCCCGAGGCCATCAAGGTCTGCGGCGATTTTGGCCGGAAAAATTTCAGGCATGGCTGGAACCAGCCTGTCTACCACTTCTTTCCAATCACGCTGACTTGCGACCGCTGGATCAGGAAGTGGACCGTCATCCCAAAGTGAACAAATTCCTGTGTTTAGGCACGCGGCAAAAAGAGCAGGATCAGGTGGACGGATCCAGCGATTCGACTTCTGGGACGCGACGTGAAGGATTGCAGTTGAAAAATTCAAGATGGACATGCTCACACCAAAACCTCCGTGATGATTCACAGTGGTTTTACGGCCATCACCCCGATGTCATCAAAGGGACTTGCGTATCGTAGTGTCACCTATGAAAAGAGCCCCCTGAGCAGCAACGACATATGCCGTTGCAATAGAACCCCGCACGGCAACAATGCGCACGGTCGCGCGCTGAACCTTATCTGGATAAAACAGGGTTCCCGGACGGGAATTTATGAAAACGGGCCTATTAAATACATCAAGCAAATCGCCTTCGACAACTGAGCCTCGAACAACTAGCTTGAGGAAAATAAAATTTCCCTCACTTCCAATATCCTGAAGGTCGCGATCAAAACCAACAATGAACGAGGGAACCTCTTTGGAAGGTCCACTGATTCCAGGTACAAATTGCCTTCTTGTTGCCACAAACGGCACGATTAGATCGTCTGATTGCGGGGTCAGTCGAGTGTCCAGCATCAAACCATGGTAGAGCCCCGATTCGGATGCCCGCACAACCCTGACGTGTCCAATAAACTCATAACGATGACCTAGAAATCTCCCTTCTCCTTCTTCTCGCTCATCAGACACTTCACCGGTTGGGCGAATGATCGTGTAAATATTTCCTGGGGTAAAAACACCCGTTTCCTCGAGCATAATTTCGTTAGAATCGTCCACCAGCATTTTACCTTCACCGGCGGAAAACACGTAGCCCTCGGGATCAGCCTCGTTTTCAGTAATGAATGCTGGCAGATCTACAACAACGTCACTGCGCCGAAAAATCTTGCCGCTCACAAGAATCTCCTTTGCAAGGTCATCGGGGATTGGAATGTCCTTGGCATCAACCAAATCGAAGGTTTCTACCTTTGAAATCTGCGCTTGCATCGGCGACTCAAGAACAAGATCCTCCGGAACCACAGGACCTTGATCTGCCGGCAGAGCCTCATCCTCAGTTGACACAAGTAAATAAGGGGGCACGTCGGGATCGCCGGGATAAAAT
Organism: Pseudobacteriovorax antillogorgiicola; assembly: GCA_945898195.1. Classification (GTDB taxonomy): domain Bacteria; phylum Bdellovibrionota_B; class Oligoflexia; order Oligoflexales; family RGVZ01; genus RGVZ01. Next base: position 23,473 of record CAMDHM010000025.1, read on the forward strand.
CTGATCTTCATCCCAGGGAAAACAAAATGTGGATTTTTGATCTCTGGATTTAAGGCCCACAATTTTGGCCAGTAGCCAGGCTCTCCGAGCAACTGATCGCAAATATCAAACAAGTTATCACCGCGCTGCACGGTGTAGTCTTCTGGCGCCTCGCCAACCGCAAGAACACGCCTCGTTCCCGACACCGGTGGGGCTCCGGCAAAATCATTCATTCGCGGCTGATTGGCCGCAAAAGATCCTTCCGAGAAAAAAATGGCCGTCAATAGAACGACCCGAGTAAAGGTCATAGAGTCTTCGACATCCTTTCGACTTCAGCCCTAGCCATTTCCGAAACATCCTCCAGAGGATGTTCAGCAATCACACCACGCAAGCGTTTGATGGCGGTTTCTTTCAGCCCCAAAGCAGACTCAACGCGGGCTAGCTCCAATTTGGCACGGGGAGCCCAAGGGCTATCGGGACGCGCGGCAATGAATTCCGTGAATAGCTGCCGTGCCGTTTGCATTTCTTTCAACCCTGCCCAACTTCTGGCAATCCAAAACTGGTGGATTCCCGAAGTCAGACTCGGGTCAAACCGCTTGCCAATTTCAGAAAATCCGACAATAGCCTTACCAAATCGCCCAGCCCGAAAATCTTCGTGGGAAGCGGCAAACGCCTTATTAAATTCTTCCCGATCCACAACCGGCACGCCGGCAGCTTTGGCAGGATCTGAGGCCGCGACCGAGGACTCCTCCTCATCAGAAATTGAGGCCCCTGAATTATCTTCTTTCTCTGACTCTGAATCCAAATCTGACTCAATCGGCACATCCACCGGCTTTTGACCCTTTGACGGCTTTGATGCTTTGCCTGGCTTTATCGGCCTTGCGTGCCTTGACGGCGAAGAACCCTTCGATACCTTTGCATCGTTGGCGTTGTTTTTACCCTGACCCTGCAACTCATCGGGAACAATTCCAAGGGTCAAGCCCCGCTCAATGATCTGCAGACGTTCCTGCTGGCGAGAAAACTTCTCTTCGAGTTCTTCCGTTCGCGCCACGAGGCGGGTCATCTTTAATTGTAAGTCGGCCATTGCGTCCGGATCGATTGCCGGAACTGCCGCCAACATGACCTGCGGGGGTGCAGGAGGCGTAATCACTGGAGCAACTTCATCCCTTGATCCGCCAGCCGACATTCCATGCAGCATCGAACAAGCCGTCAGCCCTGCCGCCAAAAAAAGGACCTGCGTGATTCGCCAATATTTAATGATCATTTCTTTTGCCATTATCTTTGAAACCTCCACCTATACAGCCCCTGCCGTTGAAAAATCTCTGATTGCCTGGTGCAGAACCGTTGTTGCCTTCTGGTCAATTTCAACAAATTCACAGCCGATTTTAAAGAGCCTCGTGTATTTGTTGGCTGGATTTAGTCTGGTCCAGTCTGAAATCCTTTTGGTCCACCGGATCACGCAGGGAATCTTAATTCGCTCCTGGGATGGCAGGTGAAGGATCGCTCCAGGATCCTCAAACCCTCGCTCTAGTTGACCCACGGGCCCAGGCGTAAGCATCTGCGCACTGATACCGCCCATGCTTAGATCGAATATCCGAATCCATCCCGTAAAATCCTCGAATCCAGAAACACATGGCGGGGCAACCAAGTCCGTTGATTTGGGCAGCCATGTCGAAAAGCTGATAAATGCAGCCTGATTGGAGGGAACAGGATAGCGCGCATTCTTGCGCCGCTCAAAGTTAACCAACTCTGCCGGCTGAGTAACGAAAATAGAGTCGGCAAAGGACTTTACGACGAATGCAGCGAACACGACTTTTGCGTTCATCATCACAAGCTCAACCACGCATTGTGATGCCTGTTTGAGATGCTGGACTCCCTTAATGGACATGCTAGTAATCTTGATTACCCTCACCCCATCAAGCAAAACAAAATCAAACATGACTCCGCGAACCGCGACCGTATCCATTTCATTTAGACGGACCAACGCTCCCAGTTTTGCCTCACACGCCTTGCTCAAAAGGCGTTCAATACGCTCCGGGGCGGAAATTCTGGAAATTTTTTCTTCGGTAGAAGCCATATTCAATAATCCCTAGTCGCAATGATCTACTTCCAATTTAGCGCACCAAGCACGGGCTTTGAAACTCTGGCGCTTTTGTGGCAACGTCAGAAGATGACAAAAAAATGCATAATCCACGCGTCTTTCAGCCACCTTGCAGCCAACATGGCTATTTTGGTTTTTTTTTCCAGCTTAGGTTTAGGTCGGGCACTAGCCAAGGCTGAAGAATTTGGCGAAACCGCCATTGAAAACCCATTTGACGAAGCTTATTGGGGGGTTGAGCTCACATCCAATAGCCCCGCCGCAAGAACCACCGAGCACCTATTGGCGGGCAGACTTCAGCCTGCCCTCACCTATCGTTACCGACTCTCTACCGGATGGTTACTGGGCGCCTTCGGCGGATTCAAAAATTTGAAGAGACGAAATACGGAATCAAATTTACCTGAAGACTTAGCCGTGCTCTCATTTGGATACGAATCTTTGAAGGGTTGGCGCCTCTATCACCCTTTGTATTTTTTTGCCGGCGGCAAGCTTTCATATTACCTCCCTGCCACGGAGGCCATGCTACCTCTCCTGCATGATGCGCAGTTTCGTTCCGAATTCGGCGGATCTGCGGTGGCAATGCTCGCATTGAAACCGGCCGGAATCTGGTTGTTAACAGCTCGAATTGAACGCTGGCGCGGTCTCGCCAGCACAAATTTGCAAGGGTACGAAACGGCGCTCGGAATTTTGGTGAATTTTTAGAGGCCTAATCCCGCACTGCATGTTGCAAGGCGAATCGACGCCTCCCATCCGCTTCGGATAGAGGGCCACAGTTGGGTAAAACCCATCGCCTTCGCATATGCCGGAGCCGGTATCCCCGCTTCATGAGTGCGTCCTGCCGAATACACAATTGCCGTTTTTGGAACTAGGATCCTATCCGCCTGAGATGCCACAGCCCCGTCCGAAGAAAACCGAAAAATTTCGTTAGTCGGGTTGGCTGTTTGACATTTCATTGCAACATCACAAAATCCAACGGAAGAATCCTTCAAAGAAAGGTCCTCCAAAAATCCGGCAAAGCTGCGAGCTTCAACGTCGGCAGGAATAAACCCAGCGACAATGATCCGTTTTAGACAAATACCCTGGATATTAATCCATTCACGAACCCGCTCCTCAATAAATGAAAACCAGATCGGATCACGTTCAATCTTAGATGGCATCTGAATATTAAAAACAGCAGCGGGTTGTCCGCCCATTTCCAATGCCGTCGCCTGCAAATATCCATCAGGGCCAACATGCCAAAGGGAGGGTGATTCACCAGACTGCCGTTGCTTCATCCCCACAACAGAGGTGGTGGCAACAGCCATCGATTCGGTTTCACTGGTGTCGTCATATTCAGCCACCGGTTCACTCCGCCAATCAAATTCTGCAAAGGCACCCGCGGCGAGGATAGACTGATCCCACTCGACTTCACTGTGAGCCTTTTGCATAGACTGCTGGAACAAAACCACATCTGCACGATGCGCACGAAGAAATTGGTCCACCAACTCTAAACGGTCGCGCCGAAAGATCCAGTCGCCATTCCATGATGAAGTCAACGCCGGTGCCAAGGGCTTCTGATTGAACAAATTAAAAGTATGGATAACCAAAGTTCGATCGTCATATCCGGACGTCAGCAACCGCGATACACAGCCTCCGTTCAGCAGTGACAAAGCCGACAATACCAGGCCGCACCTGAGACTTTGTCCGCTTCTGAACAGGTTCAGCAACCGATGTACCTCGCAATCACAAGGCGCTGTATTTCGCTTGTCCCTTCGCCAATCCTCAGGAGTGCGGCGTCGCGATAAAATCGTTCGATGGGGTATTCTTTCATCAATCCGTATCCGCCGAATGTCTGTTGCCCTTCACGGGCTGCAAACTCGGCAACTTCGGAGCAGTAAAGCTTGGCCATGGCCGCCACCTTGGCAAAAGGTTTTTTGTTCTGACGCAACCAACATGCCTTGTAAAGCAGGCCCTCTGCCGCTTCAATACGGGTGGCCATCTCTGCAAGTTTGAATGCAATTGCCTGATGTTTGCCAATTGTTACGCCAAAGGTCTTACGCTCATTGGCATATTTGATCGTCATGGCTAGAGCACCTTTGGCCAAGCCAAGGCCCATGGCGCCAATCGAGAGGCGGCCTCCGTCAAGAGTCTCCATCATAATTTTGAAACCCTCGCCTTGCTTTCCAAGCAAAGCGTCGTGGGGCACACGGACATTGTCAAAATAAAGTTCGCCTGTGTTTGATGCCCGCCACATCATCTTGCCCTTCATGGCGCGACGGGTCAGGCCAGGAGCATCCGCCGGCACAATCAGGCAACTCAACTCAGCCCGTCCATCCGAGCGCCGTCCAGTCACGGCCTGCACCGTGAGGCCAACCGTCATCTCTGATGCACTATTGGTAATCCAGATCTTGCTGCCATTGATAATCCATTCGCGAGATTGTTCATCAAAAACAGCAGTGGTTTTGCTTCCCTGGGCATCACTTCCTGCCTCTGGTTCCGTTAGTCCAAATCCCCAAAGCGAGGTTCCATCGCAGAGGGCCGGAAGGTATTTTTTCTTTTGCTCCTCAGTTCCGTAATAATAGATGGGACCCGCACCGAGGCTATTGTGGGCAGCAATCGTTGCCGCCTGGGAACCATCGACCCGCGCCAATTCTTCCACCGCGATGATGTAAGAAAGGTAATCCATTCCGTGACCACCGTAGTCGGATGACACGATCGTGCCAAACAGACCAAGGTTTCCCATCTTACGAGTCAGGTCTGTGGAAAAAGATTCACTTTCATCCAACTCGCGGGCCAGTGGCGCAATCTCGGTTTCCGCAAATTTGCGGACGGTCTGACGGAGAAGGCCATGTTCTTCGGATTCATCAAATGAGTAGGACATCTTTAATTCCCATATTCTGGTTCAAGGATCTTCAACATCGAGATCCCTTGTTCGTCCCTGCCTGCCGGTGGTTCCCAGCAATAAACCAAGGTATGACTTATACCGCCACGGGGCAATTTTTCCAGACTCAACTGCCTCCAGAACCCTGCAGCCAGGTTCCTCAACATGCCGACACTCCCGAAACGTACATTTCCCCAAAAACGGGCGCATTTCGATGAAACAGTGGGTGAGGTGAATGGGGGAGTCCTCGCGCAAAAGAAAACTCCTGACCCCGGGCGTATCGATGACATAACCGCCCGAGCCAAGCTTTAAAAAACTAGCATAGGAGGTCGTATGGCGCCCCTTGTAGGCAATATTTTCGTTCAGTTCGACTGCCTGGACCAGCTCGGGTTTGAACAGATTGACGATGGAGGACTTTCCAACCCCAGAATGCCCTGAAAACGCAGTGATTTTCCCCTTTAAAACCGCCGCCAATTCCTTGGTAACGGAGTCCCTTGTGGCTCCTTTGGCATTCGCTTGCATTGCGAAAACCTCATAACCAAGGGACCGGTATAGCGCCATGCGCTCCTCGCATCGGCCACGAAATGCCGTATGATCTTCCAGGAGATCGCGTTTGTTCAGAATGATGAGGGGGCGAATGCCCTCGCTTTCAGCAAGAACCAGATAGCGATCGATCAAACCCCATTTGACCAGAGGACTTCGAAAGCTGACGACGACCGCCAACTGGTCCAAGTTGCTACAGAGCACATGCTCCCGCTCGGGGGTCATGGGATCCCGCCGCGCCAGACGCGTGCTCCTTGGCGCCAACGCTTCGATCATGCACTGGGGCAGCTCGGAAGTCGACGCGAGCTCGTCCTCAAGGGCTGGGCGGCATAAAACCCGATCGCCGACACACACAAAATTTCTTTGCTCTCGTCGAGCGGTTAAATGGCGTCGAGGAATTGTTGCCAACCAAACATCGCTGGTCTTGACGCTGCCAATTTTGGCTTCTAAAGACACAAACGCATACCGCTTGTGAACTTCCACAACACGCGCCGGGAATACCCCCGTACCTTCTTTAATCTCCCACTCGCTTTCGGGAACTTCAAACTTTACAGCCAAATCGGTCGCACGTGATTTACTCTTCTCGCGGCGACGAATCTTGGTAAATTTTTCAAATGATTCCGAGTTCTCATCCTCGTCCCAGAATCGGTTTGGTGGCTTGGACACGGACAGAACCTCCTTAGACCGGACTGCGCCCGACACTTTGTGACATGTCAGTTCCAAGCAACAAGCGCGGCAATTGTCCCATTTTTTTCAATGCGGGCAGGGCCACAATCTGCTGAAACGTTTCTGCCGACGCCCCCGCAGCATCCGGATGAAATACGTCATCTTGAACCTCCTGTATTTCTGCCAAACCGCGTTTGATCAAGGTGTCTACAAACGTACGAAGCTGCAGAGCGTCAAAGGCACCAGAGGCTTCTGACCCACGCAGGGTATCTAAACGGCGTCCGGTTGCAGCGAAGCTGCTGTCAAATTCCCGACGTCTGATGGCGCGCAGCCCCCCACCCGCACCCAGCATGGCGAGGCCGATACCAACGCGATCCAAAGAACCCGCGCAAACACGGGCAAGCGCCTGCAACCACATAAACCGGTTTGACGATAAGCCGGGCCGACACACGATTTCATCGCGATCCAAGCGGCCCTTCGCTCGCCGGCCCGGAACTTCAATGAATCCAACTTCAACAAGTGCCTCAAGTAAAAGTCCCGCACGGCTAGGGATCGACGCATCATCGATACCAATGAAATATTCGGCGCGTAGAAATGGGACGGCGTCGGCCAGTGCTGCGATGACCTCCCCAACGGTCAATTGATCGCAATGCAGGAACAGCCGCGCCACAACTGCCGGCATTAAAAATAAGTGAACGGTCATATTACTGTAATACGCCAGAGTTTTTGCATCTTCCTCATTAACATAAATCACATCACCACCGGCCAGCTTTAGCCTGCGGCAGGCGCCAACTCGCTCTGTGGCGGCTATCGCCGATTTACCATCGATAGCTGGAATAAATACATAAGGACTAAAAGGAGCAAGCCGTTGAAGGCTAAGCATGGCATCGAGCAGCTCACAAAGTTGGTCTTCGGCAAGGGCACGATTCGGAACAGCCAAAAGCGCCGTCGCAACGAGTGAGACGGGACCTAGTACCGCTGCCGCATTGATCCGACACATGATTTCCAGGGATATTTCCTGAGTTAGGGGGTTCATCCAAGATGGACGTGATTCCGAAAGGGCAACCTCAGTTTTCCAACCGGGCCGACGATTCTCGATAAACTCCCCTAATTCCAACGGCTCACCGCAGGAGACATAAGCCGAACCGAAGGTTTTTCGGAGGTCACCTGCCGCAGAAAGCAACTGACCAAAAGACTCGCTGCGTTTTTTTTTGCCCCGGGATTCATCAACGTACGTCTTGGCTTCCCACACGCGATCATAGCCAAGAAAAATTGGCAGCAATGCAATCGGTCGCTCCCAATTCCGCAAAAAGCTTTGAACCACCATCGAAAGAAAACCAGTCTTTGGCGGGAGTAATCGCCCAGTGCGGCTGCGCCCTCCCTCGGGAAAAAACTTTAAGGGAAACCCGCTGGTTACTAAATGATGTACGTATTCACTGAACACGCCGGCGTACAATTTATTTCCACTAAATGTTCGGCGTATGTAAAAAGCGCCGACCTTGCGCAAAACACCGCCTACCGGCCAAAAATTTAAATTTATTCCAGCGGCTGTGTGTGGGGCAACATAACCTTCTGAATAGAGCGACTGCCCGAGCAACAAGTAATCGATATGGCTTCGGTGGCTCGGCATATAAATAATTTCATGGGCTGGACCAATGCGGTGAATCCGCTCAACGCCGCGCATCACGAGGCCAGTGAACATTTTTTGCCACAAATATCTCAGAGCGATTTCGGTTGCCCGGATGAATGGATACGACAAATCCGCGGCAATCTCAAAAGCGTATTGACGTGCGTCCTGTTCGACCGTCTCAAGGCTCTTTTTTGACCGGCGAACCTCATCTTCAATCAAAGTTCGTACGGGCTTCGTTCTTAAAATAGTCTCGACGACCCGCGGTTTCTCGCTGAGATTTGGTCCCACCGACAAAAATCTCTGTGTTTTGAAGTGGACACGCATGACCCGTGAAAGTTTGCGAGCCACCTGATCGGGAGACTCCTCATTTCGCACTTGCTCTTGCAGACTGATCGGACGGCCAAACTGCACAAGCACGTTGCGACCTTGCACCAAAAAGATAAAAAACTTTTGAATGACACCTGCATGCTCGTCATCAAAGAAAAGCAATTTGAAAAAGCTTTGTTCGCTTCGACCAGGGTTCCTTCCCCAAAAAACTGAAACTGGAACCAACTGAACATTGAAATCGGGATTGGCGCGAGCATGATCCACCAGCCTCATCAGGGGGCGGAGAATTTCACGACGGCTCTCACGGTCCGCTTGAAATAGTTTCAAGCTGCTAAGGAACATATGTGCAGCGCCGCCACGACTTGAGCTGCGCTCACGCAATACCGAAACCGGAAATCGTGGGCGTGGCAAGCCAACATTGCGGCATTGTTCATCAATCACAATCAAATCGGACAATGATCCCGTCGGTGTAACGAAGCACACCGGTTTCGTGGGATCGATACCGGATTCTTTAAGGGGGTCATTGGGCATAGTTTTAGCTTGCACCCACCAGCGAACCGGTATGCGGATCCACCAGAATAAGCGTAGCCATTGAGTTGCTGTCAGCAGAGGTACCATGGATCCACCGAATTGTTCACGCAGATGGGTTGAGTTCCATGTTATCAATCAATCGTAGGTCTCCCAACCGTGCCGCCAATAAGATGACCGCAGGACCCTTGATCGAGTCGCCCACCGGGGCGAGAGAAATCTGTTCACGAATTGTCAGGTATTCCACCGCAATGGCAGGCTGAAGGGCAATTTCCTTGGCCACGGTCGAAATAAGAACTTGGGACCCCAACTCGCCGGCCTTGTACTTTTCAACGGCCGCCTTCACCCCTCTTGAAATGGCGACTGCCGCGGGACGTTGCTCTGGCTTCAGATAACGATTCCGGCTACTCATCGCAAGGCCATCAGGCTCACGAACCGTCTCACTGCCAATGACTTTCAGGGGCACATTTAAATCGGCCACCATTTTTTCGATGAGGCGCCACTGCTGGTAGTCTTTCTTTCCGAAATAGGCGACGTCCGGCCGGACTAGATTAAACAGCTTGAGGACAACCGTAAGAACGCCGCGAAAATGGCCTGGGCGAGAAGCGCCACACAACTGGTTCTCAAGGCTTTCATTGTGTATCCAGGTCTGAAAATCTTCGGGGTAAATAGTCGCAATATTTGGCAGAAACACTGCGTCGCAGCCCGCTTCGGCAAGCATTCTGGCATCCTCAGTTAGGGTGCGAGGGTAGCGGTTGAAATCTTCCCCGGGTCCGAATTGGGTGGGGTTGACAAAAATACTGACAATCACAGAATCTGCGTTTTGACGCGCTTGCTTCACCAGGGCCAGGTGGCCTTCGTGGAGGGCACCCATAGTTGGCACAAACGCCAACTTCTTTCCTCCAGAGAATAAACTCAGGCGGAATGCGTCAAGGGCTGCCGTCTCAACAATCGTTTGTAAAGTCATCGAGCCTGTAATCACTTTCGAGATGCTAGCGGTGTGGAGACCCTGTCAACTGCCCTCTTGGCAATCGGGCCAATCATTGGCCGGCGCTCTTCCAGGGGGCGAACCCCTTGTCCATCTCCGTGCAGGTCAACCACCGACCTGTTCCGTCATCGCATCACGTGCAAGCCATAAATGACTTGCTCTGTTAGGCTTCGGTAGGATCCGTGAAGCCTTTAGTAGCGCTGCCATACCGGTACCCAAAAAGATTTACAGAGCCTGCCGGACCGAGTCTTGAATGCCGCACGAAAACGACGAACCAACCAAGAAAAATCAGAGCTTTTTTGCAGTTTCCCCAACCTGATTATTCGACGCGGATTCCGGATTTCCAGACTGGAAAATTAATTTTCGAATCCGACCTTTCGCACCAAGCGACCCAAGGCTTCTTCCATTAAAGGCAACCTCGACTGCAGCGGCGTCATAAACCGTCAACTCGGCACGATCAGTGAAAGTAAAACGATAGGCGTCAGGTTTCAATTGGCGAATGGACGGCTGTTTCCCGTCGGCCAGCATCTTGATTTTCACCGGTTCAATGACCACCAACTCCAAAACATGTTCGAAGTTGGCCTTTTCGCTGCGCAATTCAAGAGCTGGCTCTTCAACCGCGGGCTTGCTGGCTTCGACGATGGCTAGAACGGGCGTTACTGGCTGCTTTACTGGTGGTTTCACCGGTTCTTCTTTCACCAGCCGCGGTGCCACAGGCTCCTTGGCAACAACTTGCGGATTTGTTGGAACCACAACTTCAGGTTCGACTGCAGATTGCACTGCAACTTGTGCCACTAGATCAGGCTTTGCGGCCGGCTTCTGACCGCGCTTGACGCCCGCAGTCACCATGGCCACAACGAGGGCAAACAATGGAATGGCGACAAGCAACGCAACCGATTTTCCGCCGCTAATGTTCATGTTAGAGACCGTGCTTTTCTTCATCATGTTACCGATGTCGAAAACCAGCCTGCGCCGGGCGGGCATACGATTGGAAATGGTACCTTGACCGGCACCTACCTTCAGAGTTTTTTCCGTACCTGACGGGACCCAGCACTGGACGTAAATCTGGCACAATTCATCGGGATCAAGCTCGAGAACCCGGGCAATACTGCGAACAAAGCCACGACCAAACACGACTCCAGGGAGCCGCTCAAGGTCGCCCGTTTCCAGGGCCACAATGAAGGTTCGGGTTATTTTTGTGATCTGTGCCACGGCGTCATAAGACATCCCGGCCTTTTCGCGGGCCTGTTTAAGCGTTTCGCCAAGCTGGTCTCGAAAAGCTTTGATATCTGGCGGTGTTGCTGGCGCCTTGGCGGAAATCGTGTGGTCGCTCATCGGCTTTTCCATGTTATGATCACGCCCAAGATCCTCGATCGACTTTTGATCAGAGCCCAAGTCCGTGTGGTGGCTACTAAGATGAATGCCACCCCGCAGGAAGCTCGGCAAGACAATATCCCTGATCCGGACCGACCGGAGTTTGAAGGAGGCCTTAAAATGGCGACCCACCAGCCAAAAAAAATGAATAACAATCTGTTATTACTGACATTATCGACAATTATGTCAATTTCCGGATGCCAATCCTTGGATCATGATCAGAGTTCGGTTCAGGACAAGCTGGAAACAAGAAAACAAATCGTCATCAACTCCCTCGACAGCGGCAATGCCGGTCAGGCACTAAAAGAGGTTCGGCCACTTTTAGACGAGTATCCGAACAATGCCGAAATCCTGAACCTTAATGGATTGATCCAGCTCGCGCTTAACAACAACAACAAAGCCATTGAGGTCATGGAGAAGGCGCACTCGCTACAACCTGAAAATATAACCTTCGTACTCAATCTAAGCTCAGCCTACATCCAAGGCCACCATTACGCTAAAGGTACAAAAATCCTCAAGGAAACGATCGCATCAGAGGCCGTGAAATCCTACCGGTACCGCGAAAGGCTGTTTCACAATCTCGGACTGATTGCGGAATTATCTGGCGACTCGATTCGCTCCGAACGCTGGTATGGGCGCGCCTTGGAAGAAAACCCGACCAACTTCCTGACCCTGCTCAGAATGGCCCGTATCTACGAGACAACACATCGCAGTCGCCTCGCCCTGGATCAACTTGAAACAGCCAAAGGTGCGTGCATTCGCTGCGTCGAACCCATCGAGGGCATGATCCGTATCCTGCTAAAGCAGAAAAAAATCAGCACGGCTAAGGCCCTTCTTGCAGGGTACGAAAAAAACGAATCGCTGACAGATGATGACACACGACGTATCGTTGAAATGAAAAACATGATTGCCAAATTTCAAGCACCAGTGATGAGATGAGTTCCAAAATGATTAGACCAGTGCCCGTCACCCGCCGCGCTCTTCTATTAATCGCTCCGGCTCTTTTTTCGGCCACAGCTGCAATCGCCGCCCAAACCTCTCCGGAGATCGCGGCGGACACAAAATATAAGTCCCTCGAAACACTGGCGCGAGGCCTCCACTACCTTGAGACCATGTACGTCGATGAGAGCAAGGTCAAAGAACCTGCGCTCGTGCAAAGCGCACTAAAGGGCATGGTGGATCAGCTGGATCCACACACCATGCTGATGCCACCCAAGGCCTTTGAACAAATCACGATCGACACACAGGGTAAATTTGGCGGTGTTGGCGTGATCGTATCGCAAGAAAAAGGGAAATTGATCGTTGTCTCGCCAATAGAGGATACGCCCGCGGCACGTGGAGGCATAAAATCCGGCGACGAGATCATTGAAATCGAAGGCCAGGTGGTTACCAATCTCAAAAACGACGATGCCGTTGACCGAATGCGCGGAGAACCGGGATCCAAGCTCAAACTAAAAATTCGCCGAAAAAACGTTGCCGAGCCCATTCATATCGAATTGGTTCGGGAAATTATTCGGGTCCGCTCTGTTCGCGGACAAAGCCTCGCACCAAAATTTGGATACGTCCGAATCTCGAGTTTTCAAGAGGGAACTGGCGATGAACTCGCCTTATACCTCAAGGATTTCAGGGCAAAAGATGGCCTTTCAGGGCTTATTTTGGATTTGCGGGATAATCCGGGGGGACTTCTCGACCAAGCGGTCCAGGTTTCAGACTTGTTCATTGAAAGCGGCCTGATTGTATCCACCCTTGGCCGCGACAAGGATCGAGTTGAAAGAGAGTTCGCGCACAAGCGCAACACATTCTCTGACTTTCCTGTGGTCGTTTTGGTCAATGGGGGCTCCGCCAGCGCTTCTGAAATTGTTGCGGGAGCTCTACAAGATCACGAGCGGGCGCTGATCATGGGCACCACGACGTTTGGAAAGGGGTCCGTCCAAACCATCCTTCCCCTGCCCGATGGCTCGGCACTAAAACTGACGATTGCCCGCTATTACACTCCAAAAGATCGTTCGATTCAGGCTAAAGGCATCACACCTGACATTGTTATTCCTGCAAAGGAAGGAGAAGAAACTCCTCCGTCTAAATCCAAAAGCGAACGTTCAGACACAGTCCGCAAGGAATCTGACCTTGAACGGCATATCGAAAGCAGTGATTTAAGCGACCTGGCGAAATCCCAAGGTATTTCGCAATTGATTGCCCTCTGGCCCGAGCCCATGCGCTCAGATCACCAGCTGGCAACAGCTTTCAGCTATCTGCATAGTTACGCTAAATTAAATCGGGAAGAAAAAAAGATCGATCAAACACCGGAAAATCAGAAGGAAAAAGCGACCACGAAATAGTCGCCAACCAAACCGGTGGTCACCCGGCGACGGCTTGTTGCGCAAAACTTTAGATAATTGTTCATCGGGCGCGATTCACGAAAAAACTTCAGAACCTGCTTGCAATCACCACATGCCACCATTTGATTGTGACGTGCATGCATGGTTGCAGCCTTAATACAGCAGGATTTCAGTCCAATATCCATAACTCCGACGAAATTAGGGTCAAGACCAGCAAGGTCGCCATCGATTCGTCTAATTATGGGGGTCAATGAAGGAGCCATCGGCGCATCATAGATCCGCTTTCCACTCCCCGCAAGGCGACAGTCGAACTTATAATTCATCCTCCGTGACAAATGTCACCTCACATTCAAACAAGTCACCGAAGCTGTTGATGAATTGCTCTTTTACCCTCTGGATATTTATACCCATGCCTAATATTTGAGCAATGCTCGTTACCCCCCGACCAGAAATGCCGCAGGGAACGATCAAACCAAAAATCCCGAGATCATTATCCACGTTGAGGGCAATCCCATGCATGGTCGCCCGGTCCTTGATCCGCGTTCCGACGGCACAGATTTTATTGTGCCCCACCCAGACCCCAGGATGGACCGGATCACGCTCGGACGGGACACCAACCCTGATCAAGGTTTGGATCACGACGGCCTCGAGTTTTTCAATATAGGTGCGCGCTCCAAGACCGAAGTTCGCCAATGAGATCAGCGGATAAACTACCATTTGGCCTGGATTGTGTGCTGTCGCCTCGCCGCCGCGGTCGCTGCGAAAAATGCCGACGCCCATTCTGGAAAGCCAGGCTTCTCCAGCCAACAAAAATCTTTCGCTGGAATTCTTCCCCAAGGTAATCACCGGAGGGTGCTCAACGAGCATTAAAAATGCTTCGCCATGTCCCGCCACACATTTGGCGTGCAAGCGCTTTTGAAGTTCCCAAGCCGCACTATATTCCAAAGTGCCAACATCGATGACCTTGACGCGCCGCACCGGCGCACCCTCTAAACTTCGATCGTCATGACGATTCACTTCAGCCAAGCCCCGATGAATGCCGCGGGATCCCCCGCACCAGCACGAATGACGGACGGCACACCTGTCGTGCAATCAATGATCGTGGTTTCAAGTCCCGGGACCTCATCTCCCAGATCAAGGATTAAATCAAGCCCATGACCGAATCCTTCAAGCACCTCGTGCCCAAAATGGGGCAAATGCCCCTCACTGTCACCACTCTCTTCCAGCCGCACCGAAGGAACGGTTGCCGCAGCCAAAACACGGCCGTAACGTTCCAACAAGGTTCGAACAAGCACTGCCGCAGGGATCCGGATCCCCACCTCGCGCCGATTGTCGTGGATGAGACGCGGTAGGCTTCGATTTCGTTCCAGGATGACGGTGTACGGTCCGGGCAGTGTTTTTTTCAGATAAGGATAAATATTGTTATCGATATTAACCACATCGGTTGCCGCAGAGATGGATGCGCACATAAGGCTAAATGGCCTGTCTTTAGGATGCCCAGGCTTTAACTTTCGGATTCTTTCCAGTGCTTTTGGACTGTCTGCATCACAAACAAAGCACCAACTAGTTTCAGTTGGCAGCGCAATGACGCCATCGTATGGAAGCACCTTGCATGCTTCTTCCATATCGCGTTCACGGACTGGGTTTACGTAAGTATAAATATGCCGCACGACCATAAGCCAAACTCCCCTCACCACCCAAGGCCACATTGGGAGGTAGAGCTATCCTCGCCCTCGGTGGTTTTGCAGCAAAGTCAGAAACTCAGCTCGTGTGGACATGTTTTGGAATGCTCCGAGCATGGAACTCGTCATCGTGTACGAGTTCTGTTTTTCCACACCGCGCATCATCATGCAAAAATGATACGCCTCAATGACGACTCCGACCCCCAATGGCGCAAGATGGGACTGCAGCGCATCAGATATTTCATTAGTCAAACGTTCCTGAACCTGCAAACGCCGAGCAAAGGCGTCCACAATACGCGGGATCTTCGATAATCCAATCACCTTGCCATTAGGAATGTAACCGACATGGCAACGACCATAAAAGGGCAGTATGTGGTGTTCGCATAGGCTGTACATCTCAATGTCACGAACAATGACCATGTCATTGTAACTCTCATGAAATACCGCATTGTTTATGATTTTACTCACGTCGGCCTTATACCCCGACGTCAAAAACTCCATACTACGCAGAAATCGCTCGGGGGTTCTGACCAAGCCCTCGCGTTCAGGGTCTTCCCCAAGCGTACGGATAAAATTTTTGATCCCCCCAAGAAGAACACTCCGATCCAAATCTTTCATGTGAAGTCTCCCAGGCAAAATTCAGTTGCCATCGCCATCCATCGATGGCTTACCTTCGATACCAATCTTGTCATAGAAAAGCTCGTCAATCGTCTTCTTGATAAGTATCCAGAGCAACTCTTTGTCAGAGCAGCTGGCGAAAAACCCTAGTGGAATCTGGAATCCGCCCTTGTCTTTACGACCGCCTCCGTAGAAGTTCCCATCGTTATCCTGACCAAAGACGTCCTTCAACCATTTGTCTGGATCTAACGTATGGGATTTCGTTCGCAACGATCCGTCAATGTATTCATTGCCAACCACGCCGTAAACAATCACCGTCTCAATTCCCTCACGGTGCAAAAGATAATCCGCACATTGACCGATTCCATCCCGATCTTCATCCCGGACAAAACCAACCCCTGAGAACATAAACGTACTGCGAATGTCCTTTCTTTGCAGGGCGATCTGAGTGAGATCCATCGTCTTCGCCGGAATCGACTGGCGGGAGATCAGGGCCAAAAGGTCCTTATCAACGAAGTTTGATAGAAACTCGCTAGCCCGGTAATCAATCATGGTTGCGTTAACGAAGTTATCCGTATCCGAACGGATGCCGTGCATGAGGGCGGTTGCAATCTTGGTGATTTCTGGAGACGGACCACCAAAATGATTCGGACTTTCCATCAGATATTCAGCAAAAATCGCGGATGTCGACCCAGAGTTTTCGCGAATGTCGACGAACTTTCCTTGGATGTTTCCAAGCGGCTTATGGTGATCCACAAAAGCCAACAACTGGCATCCTGCGGGAAGCTTGATTGGAAGTTCCGCCGTCTGTGAATCGGTAATTGCGTAATACTCGAACTTGGAACAGTCGAAATTGTCTTGCCATTCGTCGAGCTCGATATCGAGCTTCTTTACCAAGGCCCGATTTTCGTGATGCGAAATTTCTTCAAAATGAATGATACGCGATTCAATCCCGTGTTGACGGGCAAGCCATTGGAGTGCCAAAGATGAACCAATGTTGTCCGGGTCTGGATAACCTCGGATGCAAATCAAAAGCTTGGAACCAGAAACAGAGGCCAAAATGCCTTCTAGCATCGCCGAGCCGGCGATTGAACCTTTGCGACTGGATTGGCCATTGCCTCCCTGCCCTTGGTCGACACTCGGCGATACATCCTGGTAACGCGCCTGCAGTGAGGCTGCCTTCACCGTTGGCTTTGCCATAATTTTTTCGCCGTTCCTGTTCTTCAAATGTATCGCTCCCACGGACATCTAACGTCCTTCTTAGGGAATCGGCGCGATTCCTTCAACTTCTTAAATCATAGCCTGTTTCCGAGCCCTTCCAAACAATTGTCCACGGCTCAAAAACCACAGCCTGACAACCAAAAAGCTAGCTTTTTTGAATTTCATCAATTTAGTTGTCTGGATTCCAAACCCGACCTCTGGGACAATTATCCGTCAGAGCCGTCGTGATCAGTTCGAAGCCACCACCAAGGAGAAACCGTATGGGTCGCCCGCCACTTTTTCAATTTATGGGACTGCTAATCGCATTCAGCATGATGATCAGCCGTACCGGTTTTGCTGGGGAGTTGAAGGTTGGTTCACTGCCGCCGGAGGCCAAACTGGATGGTGAAGACGGCGGAAAGCTCGACGGCACGGTGTGGGACTATAAAAATCATTTCGGCAAGATTCATCTTATATTCTACGTCGACCCCGATGAGAAAGGAGACGGCGAAGAGCTCGAAGATGAATTGAAAGCACAAAAATTTCCGCTCGATCAAGTTGGCTCATCTGCTGTTGTGAACATGAAGGCCACGGCGCTGCCTAATTTCATGATTGGGATGACCCTTTCTTCCAAACAGAAAAAGTTCCCCTCAACCACCTACGCGAAGGATTTCACCAAGCACATGGTCGGTGAATGGGGGCTAAAAGATGATGCCTATAATTTCATCATCTTGAACCAGAAAGGCGAGCTGCTGTATCGCAAATTGGGTAAACCGACGCCGGACGAGATCCGGGCCATCATTGAGTTGATAAAGAAGAACTTAGTGGTTGCCGCTGAAAAGCCGAAAATATAAACCACCGGACTGAGGGGTGGCCAAGGAGGCCGCCCTTCTTTTGCGTCAGCGAAAAATACCGCCCAAGAGCTTAAAAAGACCCAGCATCACAGAAAACGAAAACGTGATGCAACTTGCAACAAGCGACCAGAAGGCCACCACTGGCATTGCCATTACGCCGACCGCCATGGCCACTGGGTCACGCCCGGTAATGTCGTCGCGACGCCACTTAGCAAAAGCTGACTCTCGGTCTATCTCATGCTCCCGAAGTTTTGATTGTTCACGCTTGATTGCTAAAATATCATTAGTGACGATTACCTGAGACATAGAACCTCCTCGTTAAACCTCGACTGGAATCCCAGTCCATATTAAGATTTTATCCAAACATCCAGTCAAGAAGCGAAAATACTATGAACCAAGATTTAATTCTGGGCATCGTTTTGGGTCTCGTCCAAGGCCTAACCGAATTACTCCCCGTATCCAGCTCTGCCCATTTAATTGTCGTCTCCGAACTGATGTCAGGAAAACCACTGCCACTTGCCATCAACGTGGCCCTTCACATCGGCACAGTCATGGCGGTGCTATTCTATTTCCTCAATGATTGGCTAGCCATGGGACGCTCGCTCATCCGCAGGGTTGCCTCTGGCACCAGGTCGTTTGGCTCCGACATTTTACTGCCAGCCATTATCCTTGGCTCGGTTCCGGCAGGCATCATCGGCCTCAAGTTTCATCGGATCATAGAAGAAAAGCTACATCATCCTCAAATTGTAATCTTACCGCTGGCAATTGTCGGGGTCTTGCTCTGGTGGTCCGATAAGACCCGGCCATCCACACGCAATCTGGAACAAATGACCATTAAAGACGGAATCCTCATTGGCACGGCTCAGGCAATGTCACTAATTCCAGGCGTTTCCCGCAGCGGTTCCACGATCATCGCAGGCCGATTCCTTGGTTTCTCACGTCCCGATGCCGCCAGATTCTCGTTCCTCCTGGGAACCCCAGCCATGTTCGGTGCAGCACTTTTGGAAATGCGCGAGATCATCCAGCATCTCGGAGATCCTGTCCTTTACGTGGGCACCCTGGTTTCATTCGCCTCAGGATGCTTTGCGATCCGTTTCCTGATGAAATTTGTCAGGAATAACGGCTTTTTTTGGTTCATGGTGTACCGCGGCAGCCTATCTTTGCTGATCGCTCTATATGCCCTGAGATTTTTATAAACTGCTCTACATGGCTGCGCCTGGCGCCGCAATCGCGAGCACCCCGAGGGCCCAGACTTTCTGGGCCCCTTGCCTTTGTCCCTTGAATCGCGCCCGCGCCGCGGCTTCCCGTTTGAGGTCGATCATCACATTGTGTGCGCCGACGTAGAGATCTAGGCGGCACTGCAGTCGGTCCACGC
>CAMDHM010000026.1 GCA_945898195.1 Pseudobacteriovorax antillogorgiicola
GGCATGCTGGCGGCCACCGCCGAGAGCAAAATTCGACTGCCCTCCTGGACGGCGACGGCAATGGCGACGGGCTTGCATTTGGAGTGTTCAAGGGTCTCCATCTCGTCAAAAACCGCGGTATTTACTGAATTTCGCATCGCGGCAAGGCGTTGCTGGTGGGCCAATTGCGCAAAATGCGACATTCGGACCAGCTTGTGCGCAACGGTGATTTGCGTTGTCCCGCAAAGTCGAGCAACACGCCTTTGCGACACGCCGGACGTAAGGAGGCTGTAGATTGGGCGATGCAGGTCGGGGCGTTTTTGGCGTTCTTCGAAGGATCCTGAAGTCTGTGAAAAGTATGTCCGGCAAGCCTTACAAAGGAATCTTTGGCTCTTGCCGGAGCGCGAATTTTTCCGCGGAAAAAATCCCTTTTTGATCACCAAGGCTGATTCGTGACAACGTGGGCAAGGCATAATGCACCCCCTTAAGGAGGCGCATTATTTCTGAGCGAGGTACGAGGCTTGAAGTGGCATCTGATGTCAGGTGCAGTCAAGTGGAGCAGTTTATGTTGTGTTTATTATATTGTAATGGTATCGGCTTAAATTATATTAGTTGGGGCCATAAAATGCGTCAGATCATTGGACTTTTTTCACTTCTATTTTTGTTTGCCAATCCGGCTTATGCCGGTTTTCATACCTATAAGATCCAGCAAATCGGGGTCGACATTGCTGGCTGCTCTGCAGTGGAAGGCGTTGTTGCGGCAAAATTTAATGAAGTTACGGGCGCTAAGATTTTGTCGCTAGCCTGCGAACGGAACCCCGGTCGGAGTGCTGATCTCATCATCGATTACGCAAGTGACGTTGCCCTCGAATTCGTAACGACATATGGAGAATTCGGAGATGTTCATGGTCTTTATGATTCCCTGCAGGATTGCTCGGCCGCCCGTAATAGCGAAGTAAACGACTTTCGGAAATTAACTGGGCTAGAGCCTGTGGTGGCGTTCTGTTACCGGGATTACCTTCAGTTTGAAGGTGACTTATCGTGGACCTTACGGATCGATGCCTTTGGCACACCAGCCCTTTCCCCGCACGCATATCGGCATTCATTGGTACGGCTTGCCGTCGCGGATCACCAATTGCTTGAAGCGTCGCTGCGAAATGCCCTGTCTGTTGCAGGAGCCATAAAGCCCGCGGTTCGGGTTAGGGTTACGGGAGAGAATACAACCATCAATGCTCAATACTATGGAGTTCATGCACTCCGGACATTCAAATACGATACCGGGCATTTTCCCTCGATAGCAGACTGCTCAGCTCAGGGGAAAGTGATGACCGCCGTGCATTCGCGGGCTGGCGCACAAGAAGCGCTTAACTTTTGCGCGACCGCCTCGTATTCAACGAATGTTCAGTTGTACACGATGGCGGTCACTTCAACGCCAATCGGAACCCAGTTGACTGGTGTCGGTTATATCAGTCCTGCCGAGTGTGATCAGCAACGGCCAACGACAGAACAAGCCTGGCGTGACGCCTTGGGCCTGAACATCATTGGTGCCGTTTGTGCCACCGATGATCAAAGCTTCACCACGCCTATCAGGATGCGGATGTTTTGGTTAGCGGGTCAGTAGCAACCTGACCGCTGCGGAACCAGAGGTGAGGCATTATTTGTACCCTCTTGAAAATTTCGTCGTTGAGGCCATGGGGATGGCACGCATTGTGCTTAATTGTCTTTGCGTGTTGGACACAATTTTCTGGCGGATGCCTGCAATGCCGCCAGAGACATGTCGTCCCGGGACTCTCTCTCCGAACTGACTTTCCGGTCTTGGACTGACCACCAAAACCCCCCTAAATTTGAAATTGTCCATAGATTCCCAGGACGACGCGCACGCCTATTGGTGGTTTGTAGCTATGGAAATCTGATTAACATTTCTTAGCAGGCGGTTGTTGCGGGGATAGACGCCCTTCCATCGAGTCTCTCGAAGGATGCGCCGAGGGCTGTTTTCACCGCGATCAAAGGCTTCAAGGAACTGGCGTTGAGCCGAGGGCTCCCATAAGGTCAGCATGGGCTGAACGTCGCCTTCGCTTACATCAACAAAAGTGATCGCTTCGAAGCCTGGCTCTCGCGCAGAAACAAGTTGCTGAATGTCTTCGGTTTCCAAAAATGGATAGTCACATGCCACCACGAGCCAGGCCACATCTGGAAATCTAATAAAGGCTGTTTGTAATCCGCTGGCCGGTCCGTGACCCGGGATCTTGTCCGTGAGGCCTTGTGACCCAATGCCCCAATCATTTTTTTGTTTTTCAGAACAGGACCAATAGACGCCCTTACAGAATGGCGCGAGAAGGTCCGCAATGGCCCGCCATTGAGCCTGTTCGCCGTAGGCGATTTCCGCCTTATCCCGACCCATGCGGGAGCTCTGCCCGCCGGTCAAGATTAAGGCGTACAGGTCAGGAAGCATGAATGGTCTTTTCAAAAGATACGATAATCGATTTCGAGGCAGGGGTTTGACTGCCTTCCGCGAAATTATCGATGGGGACCAGTACGTTGGTCTCCGGGAAATAAGACGCCACGCAACCACGGGGAATTTCGTAGGAAACGATTCGGAAATTTTTCGCGCGACGTTGCACTCCGCGGTGATGGCTGATGACATCGACAATTTCGCCGTCGGTGAATTTGTGTACAGAAATATCATCGGAATTCATCAGGATAACGCGGCGTCCTTGGTGAATTCCACGGTAGCGATCTTCCATTCCATAGATCGTCGTGTTGTATTGGTCGTGGGAACGGATGGTTGCCATAACAAATTGTCCCGGGGCAACGACTAAGCGCGGAAGGTCATTAACGGTGAATAAAGCCTTTCGTTCCGGAGTGCGAAATTCTCTCCTGTCCCGAACGGCGTGGGGAAGTGCAAATCCACCAGGGTGACGAACGCGAGAATTGAAATCCTCAAATCCAGGAATGACTTTTGAAATTCGATCACGGATTCTGTCGTAGTTGCTGATGTAGTTATCCCAATCCATGCCCAACGTTGCTTTTGCCACGCCGGCGATGATGGCTGGCTCACTCAATAAATCTGTCGATGCTGGGGTAAGACGTCCTTCTGATGAATGGACGATACCCATCGAGTTTTCGACGCTTACAAATTGCATCCCACCATCTTGGATATCTCGTTCGGTTCGGCCCAGGCATGGCAGGATCAAAGCCTCGTCACCAGTGATTAAATGGGACCGATTCAGTTTTGTCGATACCTGAATGGTCAGTCGGCAACGGTTTAACGCACGTGCCGTATATGCAGTATCGGGCGTGGCAGAAAGAAAGTTTCCGCCCAGAGCAAAAAAGACCTTAACATCCCCGCGATGCATCGCCTCAATGGTTTCAACGGTGTCGAGGCCGTGTTCCTTGGGCGGCGTAAACTCAAATTCCTTGGCAAGGCTGGCGAGAAATTGGGGTGTGGGCCGTTCGAAGATTCCCATGGTCCGGTCGCCTTGCACATTGCTATGTCCGCGCACGGGACATGCCCCTGCGCCAGGGCGACCAAAGTGCCCACCGAGCAAAAGTAAATTCACTATTTCTTGAATATTGGCGACGGCGTTTTGGTGTTGTGTCAGTCCCATGGCCCAACAGCAGATCATGGCTTTCGATTGCGCGATGACGGTGGCAATCTCACGGATATTTTTTTCCGAGATTCCAGATCCCTCGACGATATCCTGCCAATTCTCCTGAGCAGTCTTATTCCGATAAGCCTCAAAGCCCTGCGTGTAATTCGCAATGAATTCCGTGTCGATTTTCAGGGTCGCCTCCTCGAGGATGGCCTTCTGAATTCCTTTCAGCAGTGCCACGTCGCCGTTTATTTTAACTGGCAGGTGATAGCTCGCTAGTTTTGTTCCACTGCCAAGGATGCCCGAAACTTCCTGAGGGTGGCGAAAGCGTTTTAATCCAGCTTCTTCTAACGGATTGATGCTGATGATGTTGCAGCCGCGGCGTGCCGCTTCTTGCAAGGTAGTCAACATGCGGGGATGATTGGTTCCCGGGTTTTGACCGATGACAATGATGCAGTCCGAAAACTCGAAATCTTTAAGTGAGACGGTTCCTTTTCCGGATCCGATGGTGCGCGTCAGGGCATAACCACTGGACTCGTGGCACATGTTCGAACAATCCGGCAGGTTGTTGGTTCCGAAGTGGCGCACAAAGAGTTGATACAGGAAGGCTGCCTCGTTGCTCGTTCTTCCTGAAGTATAAAAAGCAGCTTCATTCGGTGATGCCAAACTGTTCAATGCTTTGCCGATCATCAAAAAAGCTTTTTCCCAGGTGATGGGGACGTAGTGGTTGCCACCTTTTGGTAAATGCATGGGAGTGGTCAAACGGCCTTGTTGGCTCAGCCAAAAGTCTGTTTCACGTGAAAGCTCTTCGACAGACTTTGAGGAAAAAAAATCTTTGGTGATTCGTTTGAGCGTCGCCTCTTCCGCGACGGCTTTGGCGCCATTCTCGCAGAATTCAACCAACGATCGGCGATCGTCGGGATCAGGCCAAGCACAGCCAGGGCAATCAAAGCCCTTCATTTGATTGACATCAAGAAGTGTTTGGGCGGTCCGCGCAAGTCCCATTTGTTCGATGGATATTTTGAGGGCAACCGTCACGGCAGGGATTCCTCCCGCCGATTGTGCCGGTTTGCCAATGCGAATATTCTCGTCGAGAACTTCGGGGCTCAGAAATTCAGTGTTTCGCGGCTTATGGTTTTTATCAGTCAATGTACTACCCGCACGAGGGATTAGGGTTGGGAAAGGCATCGGAATCATCTTCCCACTGAGCCGATGTCCGCGGCTTGATGCAGGCGAAATCTTTTTCAATTAATATTTTTAGCGGGCCAGATTTGCTTGGTTGCTCTGCGTAGAGGCCGACCTCTTCCGAATTAGCCCAAATTTTGGCTTGTGCTTCGGGAATGCGGATGCGAATTAAATTTGCTGCAAGGTCTGCGCGAATCGCCGTCACCGTGGCATCGGCCTCCAACGTGTATTGAAATACATTGTCTCCAAAACAGGTTTGTTCGATGACCTTTCCGGCTTCTTTGAGCTTTTGGACTTCCTGGCGCTGTAACCTCAGGCGCAAGGCATTACCTCGGATTCTTAGTTTCATTTTCCACCTCCCGTAAGGCGCCAAGCCCCATGGTAGACATTAAACCGTGAGTCGCGGACAAAGCCTAGCAGCGTCACGTCAAATCTTTTGGCAAGTTCGACGGCCAAGCTCGAGGGAGCCCCGACCGCTGCAATCATTGGAATTCCAGCCACCACAGCCTTTTGGACTAACTCGAAGCTGGCGCGTCCGCTTAAGAATAGAAGGCGGTTGGAAAGTGGGGTTTTTCCCGCGAGAAACTGCGAGCCAATCAGCTTGTCGACGGCATTATGACGACCAACGTCTTCGCGGATGTCGAGTAATTGCCCGGACTCGTTGAATGTTGCGGCAGCGTGAAGTCCTCCGGTCTGGTCAAAAACGGCTTGATGAGACCGCAAGCGAGCCGACAGCTCCGAAATCTCCCTCATATCAATTCGAAATTCGTCCCGAGGAATGGGCTTCAGGCCCTGAACCTCCAGGGCATCCAAGGAGGCCTTACCGCAAACGCCGCAACTCGATGTTGCGTAAAAGTGCCGTTCTAATTTTGGCCACTGGACGGTTGCCTCATCAGAAAGACGAACTTTCACAATATTTTTTCCCTTATGAGCCCCGCTGGCTGGTCCACAACCAGCGATTCCAGTGATGTCTTTTGGGAATCGTAAAATGCCTTCGGTAAAAAGAAACCCTGCGGCCAACTCTTCATCGTGTCCGGGTGTCCGCATCGTAATCGATAGGCTTTTTTGTTGGCGGTCATAGCCATCACGAAAATCCAGACGGATTTCGAGAGGTTCTTCCAAGGCGACCTGGTCAGACATGTCGCGCAGAATTCCGTTTTCCAGACGAGATATCGGTGTCTCTAAGCTCTGTTTTTCCACCTTGGTCAATTCCCCACACAATTGCTATGATTGCAGGTATACGCTGCCAAAACGGAAGAAGTTAACACTTTATGACACGATCAATGCTGCAATCGCCCGGGTGGCGGCTGACCATGGTGACCGTTCTCGGTTTTGCCAGCGGCCTTCCCTTGGCCCTGTCGGGGACGGCCCTTCAGACATGGCTCACCATCGACAATGTCGATCTCGCGACAATTGGTTTTTTTAGCCTTGTGGGTTTGCCATATACGTTCAAATTTTTGTGGGCCCCTTTGATGGATCGGTTTGAACCGCCGTTCCTTGGGCGCCGACGCGGTTGGTTGGTATTGATTCAACTCGCCCTTGCGGTCTGCCTCGCCGCAATTTCGGCCCTTAAACCTAGCGAACAGACCCAGTTGGTGGCATTGACGGCAGTGTTGATTGCTTTTTTATCGGCCTCTCAGGATGTGGTCATTGACGCCTACCGGACCGATGTTCTGCGTGCCACGGAGCGAGGCATCGGGTCTTCAATGAGCGTATTTGGCTACCGGATGGCCATGATCCTTTCTGGTGGGATCGCTTTGGTTTGGGCCGATTCAGTCAGTGGCAGCGGTTGGAGCTGGCCCAAGATTTACATGGTCATGGCGGGAATCATGCTGGCGCTCGCGGCAATTACAGCGCTTTTTTTGCCGCCCGTATCTGCGCAGAATGTCGCCCCTCCGAGTCGTGCGCGGAATGATTTGATCGGTTTTGTGGCCTTGCTGGCCGCAGTGACCGCGGGCTACATGTTTACCGTAAAGGTGGCATCCCCAACCGCAGATGCGATTTTTTCGGGACTGTTCGGAAACGATCTTCGAGGCTTAATAGACCCAAATTTAAAAAAGTGGTCGGATTTATTATCACTTCTGGCTGGTTTGGCATTCACCGTCCCTTTGGCATGGTGGGCCTCGCGCAAAGCCAAGTTTGAGACCCTAAATATCTCCTTGGCAAATTACTTCAGTATGAAGGGCGCAACTGCGATCTTGGCTTTGATCATTCTCTATAAGCTAGGGGATGCTTTTGCTGGAGCCCTGACGACCCCGTTTTTGCTTAAGGGGGTAGGTTTTGCGCAGGCTGAAATTGGAGTCGTAAATAAGGTGATTGGGATTTGGTTGACGATCCTTGGTGCCATCTTTGGTGGCCTTTTGATGGTTCGTCTTGGGCTGTTCCGATCGCTACTTTTGTTTGGTTTTTTACAAATGCTTTCGAATCTTGGGTTCTGGCTTGTTGCCATCCTCGGCAAGGATGCGTGGGGCTCTTTTTCCCTGCCCGCTTTTGACCTGATGATCGTGGCACTTCGCGAGGCCACCAAAGTGGATTGGCTTCTTATGACTGCAATCGGCTTTGAAAATATATCCAGCGGGATGGGTACGGCGGCTTTTGTCGCCCTGTTGATGGCGCTCTGCAATCAGAAATTTACAGCCACGCAATATGCTCTGCTGTCAGCCTTTTCTGCCGTTGGACGAGTCTGGGTCGGACCCCTCGCCGGAGTTTTGGCCATCAGCATGGGATGGCCTACGTTTTTTGTGTTTTCTACTTTAGCGGCAATTCCAGGCTTGCTGATGCTTTTGAGTCTTAAAAAAATCATCGATGGTCTTGATTCCCCGGCTGGATTATCCCAAGAGGGCGATGAATGAGCACGCAAATTAAGGATGTGCAATTTCTGGATGTAGAGCCGTTTAAGATTTTTTAGGCTTAAAATAGAGTGGCTTCTCAGCCATCTTGATCGCACGATAATCAATCGTGTCGGAGATTTTCAGTTCCTTCAGGAGACTGCCGACTTTGGACGCCGCCATGTCTGCTATTTTGGCGAGATTCAGGATTTTTTTCTTTGACGTATCGCTTGTTTTTGGCGTTTCAATCTCGAGGGCAACTCCAGTATCAACAGCCTCTTTGACCCGAGTTTTAAAGCGACTTATTTTTGCGGAAAGGCGGCTGTCAAAAGTGGCCAGGGCATCAGGATCGATTCCCGATAGTGCCTTTTGCGCCCCATTTAGATCGCCCTTTCTGGCAAGGGCCAATGCGAGATTGTAGGTGACAGAGGGGGAGAATGGTTGCTTTCCATCTTCGGTTCTTTTTGGTGCTGCCGCGAGGGCTTCTTCGTAGAGAGAGATACCTTTGTCGTGATCGCCCTTCCAAGCCATGGCCACGGCCCGATTATTCAGATGCGCCACAATATTCATCATGTCGCCGAGTTGTGCCATGATTTCGGCGGCCTCTTTAGCGTTGCCCTTTTCGATGGCGACCATGGCCTGCGTCTCTGCCACTTTGGTGCTTCCGGCATCTACTTTCGCGGCTTTAGCTGTGATTTCGTCAGCCTTCTCCACATCACCGCGATGCAATTCAACGACCGCCATGTCAGCCAAGCGATCGATGTTAATTGAAACTTCCTTGTTCGCTTTGTCAAACCATGCTGCTGCCCCGTCAAAATCGCCCAGAGAGAACGTAATTTTTCCGAGTAGGTTGAAAAAGTAGGCTCCCTTTGCACCTAATGTTGCGGCAGCTTGAGCGTCCGCATAGGCCTCTTCTAGCTTTGCTTCACCGTACAATAGTTCGGCGGCGGTGATTTTGCGGTAAACCATTGGGATAAGCATCTTGGTCGAAGCCTCTGCCCAAAGTTTCTTCGCTGGCTTAAACTTATTCTGTCGCATGAGTCCGCGAACCTTACGGATCACTCCCATGAACGATGAAGGTAGGTGCTCTTCCTTAACGGCGATTTTGATATTGTTTTCCAATGAATCAAGGGACAGGGGTTTTTCCAGCAAAACGGCGGTCCCTAGTTCCTCTAAAAGTCCCCGGTCTTGAGGCCCTAATTGGGCGCTGGAAATAATAAAGGGAACATCATGAATTGCGGCCTGATGCATCCGCTGCATCAGGGCCATTCCCGAAAGCTTTGGCAATTTCCATTCGGATATCACGATCGTGTTGGCATGATTGTCTTTTATGAAATCCCAGGCAGATTGTCCGTCCTCAAATTCCTGGACGTTTTGTATTCCTAAGGATTCAAGTGCTTTGCGAACGTGATTTCGCGACGATGAATCCGGGTCGATGATGACACAATTTGAGAGGCCGAAGGCATTGAGAACGGATGAGCTTGAGGACTCAAGGGTTTTGATTTCATCGGCGGAAAAGAGCGGATTTTTTCCCGAGTCTTTTAGATCGCCAAGGCGCGGAATGAGGCTTTTGTCGCTCCAAACGGCTTGGGTGGCCGTCCGCTTGGCCTCGTCAGTTTTATTGCTCAACGCCAGGGCGTTCGCATATGAAAATAGGATTTCAGCATTGCCTGGTTTAAGTTCCAGCATGGCCGTGGTCAGTTTAAGAAGGGCCTCCGGTGAATTCGAGGCGCGCAACAGAAGTCCAGTATAGAAAAGCGAAACAATGTCAGCTTCGTAGTCCAATCTGGCGACGGTGGTCAAAATCGATTGAATTTCTTTACGAATGCTGTCGCCTTGGTTGAAATGTTCCGCTGGCGACCAGGTTAGAAGGCCACGTTCGAGGGCGAAGGGAAGGACATAAGATTCTTCATTGGTGGTGAGTAAGGAATAGGCAATGCTTTCAAGCTCTGGCTTTTGTTGGAAAAGCTGCCCAAGCTGTAGCGCGTTGGCGTCGCTGGCAGCAAAGAGGGGAGTGATGATCCATCCCGGAAGGCTGCTTGTTTTCACTCCTTCCGATAACATTTGCACAACTTCACTGATGTCAGTGGCACCGCTAAGGTTATGGAAGCCAAGCTCCTTTAAGATTGTCGTTATTTGTCCACGAATCGCGCTGGTAGGATGAACGACGATGACGGCGGATTCTTTTGTTTCAAAAATTTTTCGCAGGTTCGCTTTTTGAGTCATTCAAGAACTTCCCTGCTAGAATTATGAACACTTCAATATTGTAAGCTATGTTGGCACGGTTGGCACGGTTGGCACGGTTGGCGATCTTTCAACCAATTTTTTAACCAATTTTTTAACCGATTTTTTCAGCGGATGGACCGATTACCATGGAAATCATCATCCGAATTGAAGGCGGTTCAAAAGTTTCGAATGGTTCCGCGGCGATTGAGGATTGGAATCGTCGCCGTGCCGCGAAGCTTGGTTTGCGCTGGTGCCTGGGCACATGGACGGTTGGTCTGATGACCGTTATCCTTCCGGTCGTTCATTTCTTGACGGTTCCATCCTGTTTTCTGGGGGGACCGTTGTTAGGCCTGTTGGTCTTTCGCTTTTATCGTCATTCAACGGATATTATTACCGGCAAAGGATCCTGCCCAGTCTGCGGCTCAACCTTTAAGATTGAGCCGCAGACTGTGGATTGGCCGTTTTATTTGAAGTGTACAAAATGCTCAGCTGAAGTTGGAGTGACGCGCGATTAGCGAAATGCGCTTATGCCGGTGATGTTTTCACCAATCACGAGGCGGTGGATGTCTTCCGTGCCTTCGTAAGTGTTGACCGTCTCCAGGTTCATCATGTGACGAATGACCGGATACTCATCAATGATTCCGTTGCCGCCCAGCATGTCACGGGCTTCGCGTGCAGTTTCCAGTGCGATTTTACAGTTATTCATTTTACCGAGGGAGACCTGGTGCGGATGGAGGGTCCCTGTTTCTTTGATCCGACCCATTTGCAAGACCAGTAGCTGGCCCTTGGTTATTTCCTGGACCATCTTCACTAATTTTGCCTGAGCCAACTGATGGCCGGCCAGTGGTTTTCCATCGAATATCGTCCGGTTTTTAGCGTACTGCAGGGCGGCATGATAGCACGCGTTGGCGGCGCCAAGTACGCCCCATGCGATGCCATAACGGGCTTGAGTCAAGCAGCCCAGCGGCCCCTTTAGGCCTTCGACGTTGGGCAGGATGTTTTCTTCTGGAATCACACACTCTTGAAAGTGCAATTCTGATGTGACGCTGACGCGCAGCGAGAATTTCCCTTTCATTGTGGTCGTCGTGAAGCCCGGGGTGCCTTTTTCCACGATAAAACCGCGAACTTTTCCGTCTAAGCGAGCCCAAACAATGGCGATGTCGGCAAGGCAGCCGTTGGTGATCCACATTTTATTGCCGTTAAGTTTATAGCCGCCGGCAACTTTTTCAGCGCGGGTTTGCATCGAGCCTGGGTTTGATCCAGCGTCAGGCTCGGTCAAGCCAAAACAACCGATGAGTTGGGCACTGGCCAGTTTCGGAAGGTATTTTTCTTTTTGCTTGTCGGAGCCGTAAGTATGGATCGGGTACATGACCAGAGATCCCTGCACGGAACAGAAGGAGCGGACGCCGGAATCACCGCGTTCGAGCTCTTGCATCACCAGGCCGTAGGCCACATGGCTCAAACCAGCGCAGCCGTAGCCCTTGATGGTCGACCCCAAAAGTCCCAATTCCGCGAATTGCGGGACCAACTCCATGGGGAAGCGTTCTTCACGATTGGCGGCCATCATTAGGGGCTCGACCTTGGAGGTCACAAAATCGCGAACGGATTGGCGGACCAATAGTTCTTCGTCGGTAAAAAGGCTGTCGATGTTCATGTAATTCAGGGATTCGTAGGCTGCCATGGCGAGTTTCCTTTGTTTGCTAACGTAGACTTGTCCGTACTTTGTCTTGCCCGTCCTTTGTCTTGCCCGTCTGGTAAGGGTCAGGATAGTCTTTAAGACTTGCTTAACCAGATCGGGCACCTATGTTTAATCGAGCTGAAGTCATTGATCAAAACTTTTCTCGTTTCGTTAAAGAGTTGCACCTTCCCAGGCCTCACTCTTCGACCACCCTTGCTGAATCAGGCTTGCGGCCCAGCGAAGTCATGGATTTGTTCGAATCCCAGCTTGTGAGCCGTCACTTGGACCTGATTGCTCGGATTTTAAAGAACAATAACCAATGTTACTACACAATTGGCAGTTCTGGACATGAGGGCAACGCAGCCTTTGGTAAGGCCTTCAGGCTGACGGATATGGCCTTTTTGCACTACCGCAGCGGCGGTTTTATGATTCAACGTGCGAAGCAGCTGCCGGGAGCGACCCCGATATACGACACCATGCTTTCTTTTTTTGCATCTACCGAAGAGCCAATCGCCGGGGGCCGCCACAAGGTTTTTGGGAGTTTGCCGCTTTTAGTGCCTCCCCAAACCAGCACGATTGCATCCCATTTGCCGAAGGCCGTCGGCGCGGCGTTGTCGATCCACCGGGCCCAAGCCATGGGGATCGATGCGGTCATGCCGTCGGACGCGGTCGTGACGTGTTCCTTTGGCGATGCCTCAAGCAACCACTCGACCGCCATTGGGGCGATCAATATGGCGTCATGGGTGGCCTACCAGAATATTGCAGTACCACTTGTTTTTATCTGTGAAGACAATGGGATAGGGATTTCCGTCCAAACCCCTGGCCACTGGGTTGAGCGAAATTTTGCCCACCGCCCCGCCATCAAATACATTTCGGCTGATGGGTTGAGCCTGCTGGACGCCTTTCAGAAAGGGGTGCTTGCCGAGCAGTATTGCCGCGAACGCCGCAAGCCGGTGTTTCTGCACGTTAAGACCGTCCGGTTGATGGGCCATGCAGGGTCGGACATGGAGGCTTCATACCGCTCTTTTCAGCAAATTGAAGAGGTTGAATTTCAGGATCCCCTTTTGCATTCTGCCCGAATTGTCCTTGAGAATGGCTTGGCTTCGGCCGAGGAAATCGTCAACCTTTATGAACAGGTGCGCAGCCGGGTCCGTCATGTTGCTGATAGCGCCATGCAACGACCACAATTGACCGATCCGGTGGAAGTCCGGGCCCCCATCACGGCTTGCAAACACAAGCGGGTAGCTCCATCCGTGCCGTCTAAACTAGAACGCGAGCATGCCTTCGGCAGTTCAGATTGGACCAAAACCAAGATTCCTTTGCACATGGCTAAACTGATTAACCTCGGCCTGCACGATATTTTGCTGCGCTATAAAAACACGGTCATCTTTGGTGAGGACGTTGCACAAAAAGGTGGTGTTTATAACGTCACGGACGGCCTGTTCAAAAAGTTTGGTGCACGCCGCATTTTCAATTCATTGCTCGATGAACAATCGATCATCGGGACGGCCATTGGTATGGCCCATAATGGTTTTGTACCGATTCCAGAGATTCAATTTCTGGCATATTTCCACAATGCCGAGGATCAAATCCGAGGCGAAGCAGCGACCCTGCCATTTTTCTCTCAAGGCCTTTTCACCAATCCAATGGTCCTGCGTATTGCGGGGCTAGCCTATCAAAAAGGATTTGGTGGGCACTTTCACAACGATAATTCTCTGGCGGTTTTGCGCGATATTCCGGGCGTGATCATCGCCGTGCCATCTAATGGTGCTGATGCCGTGAAGATGATGCGGGCCTGCGTTCGCGAGGCCTATGAGAATGGCCGAGTCGTGATTTTCATCGAACCGATTGCCTTGTATATGACGCGCGATCTGAATTCCGAGGGCGATAAAGTCTGGTGTTCCGAGTATCCGGATCCAGAAGAGGAAATTGCCGTTGGTGAATTTGGTGTTTACCGTTCGTATGATTCGAGGCAGTCGGCGGAAACGTCGGATGTGGCAGATTTAACCATCCTTACTTATGGCAACGGCTACTACTACTCACGCCAGGCCACAGACGTATTGGCGAAGGAGCATAATAAGAAGGTCAAGGTCATCGACTTGCGTTGGATTGCGCCAGTGAATATGGACAAGGTTGTTGCTGCAATCGGCGGATCAACAAAAGTTCTCGTGGTTGAGGAATGCCGTAAGACCGGATCGTTCAGTGAGTATCTGGTGAGTGCCTTGGTCGAGAAGATGGATACCTTGCCAAAAATCAAAGTCGTCGCGGCCGACGATTGCTTTATTCCACTTGGGCAGGCGGCTGCGGCTGGATTGCCAAAGAAGGAAGAAATCTTGGCGGGTGCCTTGAAGATGTTTAACGCGCACCATGAAAAAACCAAAAAGCCCAAATAAAAGGCCGATTGAGATGCAAAAAAAAGAACGCATTGTCGTTATATGCCCGGGGCGCGGTTCTTACACCAGTGAGACGCTGGGATATTTAAAAAAACACGGATCTGGCATTGGCGAGTTCATCGCTGATATTGACCAGCGCCGGGCTAAGTTGTCCGAACCCACGATTTCTGAACTGGATAATGCGACGTCGTTTAGCCCGAGTTTGCATACGAAGGGCGAGAATGCATCGACTTTAATTTACGCGTGTTCCTACGCTGACTTTCAGAGCATTGATCGCGAAAAGTATGAGATCGTTGCAGTGACCGGCAATTCCATGGGCTGGTATCTGGCTCTGGCCTTTGCTGGAGCCTTGGACTGGGCCGGCGGTTTTGAAGTGATCAACACCATGGGATCGATGATGAAGGACAAGATCATCGGTGGGCAGCTGATCTATCCCGTGATGGATGGCGACTGGCGTGAAAATCCCGAGTTGATTGAAACCGTGCGGCTAGCCGTAGTGAAAGCCCGCGAGGCTGGCGGCCAAGTTTATCGGTCGATCCATCTGGGCGGTTACGCGGTGATTGGTGGTGATTCGGTAGGCCTGAACCACCTGATGAAAAATCTGCCGAAGGTCGAGCATTATCCATTTCAGTTGATCAATCATGCGGCATTTCATACGCCATTATTGCGAGCGACTTCGCAGCGGGCTTTTGAAATCATTTCGGAGAGCTTTTTTAGGCGGCCTAAGGTTCCAATGATTGATGGCCGTGGGAAGATTTGGCAGCCATTCAGCACGGACGTTCAAGACCTTTATCAATATACTTTGGGTCATCAGGTTTGCGAAACCTACGACTTCACAAAGGCGATCACGGTTGCTCTGAAGGAGTTTGCCCCCGACAAATTGTTTTTGCTGGGACCTGGAAATAGCCTTGGTGGAGCCATCGGACAGATCCTCGTGGCGAACACCTGGCACGGGATTGGCAGCAAGGCTGATTTTTCCGCGCGCCAAAAATCTAATTCATTTCTTGTTTCGATGGGGATGTAGCGGATCGCGGACGCAGGGAGCAGTAAGCAGGGATTTTGAACCAAGCCTCCTTTGTGCGGTTTGACTCTTGAGTCGGACCATTACAGGTGAAGTTTCGTTCCTGAGGCTTTAGTGGTATTGTTGGCTGATTGAAAAATCCCATGAGAGGAAACCGAAAAGTCATGAATAGACTTTCATCATCCTCTGCCCCAGGCGCTTCCGTCAGTCCCGGATCAGGGGCAGCAGGAGCATTCGGAGCATCGGCTGCACCTTCGAATACCAGGCCGACCGGATTTCGACCTCCGGGTACGGGTTTGGCGTCGCCTCAGGTTCAGACTCTTTTGCATCGCCCTGAGTGGTTGCTGGGAACGCCCCTGCTGCCCTCACGCCACGCATTTGAACTGCCTGCCGCAATGCCCCTTATCATTTCAGTTGGTGGCGGAAAAGGCGGGGTTGGCAAAAGCCTGCTTAGCGCAAACCTTGCCGCTAAATTTGTTCGCACCGGAATGAAAGTCGTTTGTTTTGACCTCGATTTTGGTGGGCCAAACCTGCACACCTATTTTGGTGTCGATTCGCGCGGTGTGACCTTGAGCGATGTTGTGGTCACCGGACAAAAACGTTTTGAAGACGTTCTTTTGCAGACGCCGTTGCAGGGATGCACTCTGATTCCTGGTGCCCGCAGTGAAGCGCTGGGCCGTGAGGGTTCAGTGGATCCTGCAGCCATGGGGCAAATTTACGACGCGGTCGTCGGTGCAAGGGCTCGGTTTGGCGCGGATGTTGTGATTCTTGACCTTGGCGCGGGCACGCAATTTCATACGATCGATATGTTTTTGATGGCTCATCTGGGGATCGTCACCGCGTTGCCCGAGCCGACTTCCATTGAGAATGCCTACATGTTCCTTAAGACTGCCTTGTGGCGTCTGATGGATCACGTTGGGGCTCGTTCGAAAAAACTGCGGGCTCCCCAGGAGATTAAGGCGGCCTTGAATGCCTCGGACGGCCAAGGGTTCCAATCTCGCGGATATGCCGAGCGGATTCGTGCTTTGCCACAGCAAGACCCTGAATTTACTAGGTATTTATTTGCTGCGATGGCGGGGCGCAGGACCGGAATTGTGATCAATCAGGCGCGTAATCAGCAGGACGTCAATGTTGGTGGTTCGATGGAATTGATTGCCAACCGGTATTTTGGGTTTCAGTCCCAATTTCTGGGTTACCTCAATTTTGATGATGTTGCTTGGAAGAGCTTGCGCAACCGTCGTTTGCTGGCTATTGATTTTCCTCAGGCGATCCTTTCGCATCGATTGAATGACATCGCATCCCGTGCCCTGACGATGTTCGGGCTCTGAGGTTGCGCCTTCGGAGGTTCATATGGAACGTGAATTCAGCGGCTTACATTCTGTCGGTTCTAATTTAGGTGCTGACATTGGTCAGCCTCAGAACTTCTATCAAATCCTAAATTTGCCGTTTGGCGCGTCAAAGATGGCCGTGCGCGAAGGCTATCTACGATTGAAAAACACTTTAAATGGTGACAGTGGCGCACTTTATTCGTTGATGAGTGAGGACGATGTCCGGATGCAGGTTGAATTGGTTGAAAAGGCCTTTCGCGTGCTCAACGATGAAACCACGCGGGTCGAATACGACCGTCAACTAACGGGCCGCAGGAATGCCACTGAGCCTGCTGCTATGGATCTCACCCCGGAGTTTGCTAGCGGTTGGGATATGCCGCGCGGCGCTCAGGTGATCACCACGAGCCGTTCGACCTTGGCAGTGATTAAGACGGTTTGCGAAGGGGCCAAGGATACGGCAGCGCAAAGTCAGGTGGACGCCTTGGTTTCCGAGGGCGATCTTGGTGACGGGGAGCTTTTTCGTCGCATTCGTGAGTGTTTTGGCGTCAGCGAGCACGAAATGCAGGAGCGTACGAAGATCTCTCTCGAATATATGCGCTCGATGGAATCAAACAGGTTTGACCGCCTGCCTCAGGTCGTGTACGTGAAGGGCTTCCTGCGGAGTTATTTCCGCTACCTCGGAATTGAAAACTTCGAACCGATGGTGAAAGCATTTTCAGCGAGGCTTGAGGCTTGGCAAATCGCAAAGAAACGGTAGACAAATCTCAGCAAACCGTTGCTGGTCGTACCTTTATTATTGAAAAGGCGGATCTGGTCCCATTTGGCGGCAAGGTTCGCCTTGATCGTTTTCTGGTCCAGTCCCTTCCGGAACTGAGTCGTTCACGAATTCAAGAACTCATTGCGACCAGCGGTGTCACGGTGAATGGCAAGGTGGCGAAAGCCAGCCAGGGCCTTTCAGGCGATGAAACGGTTGTGGTGGAATTGGGGCAGCTCCGATCCCGTGAATTGACCCTGGAGCCGAAGGCTCTGGAGCAACCCCTCGAGATCATCTTCGAAGACGAACACATTATTGTCGTGAATAAGCCCGCCGGTGTGACTGTGCACCCCGGCGCCGGAACTCAAGGCGAAATTACCTTGGTTCATGCTTTGCTTCATCATTGTGGCGTTCTTGCTCAGGTGGAATCGGACGATCTGGATTCGACTGATAATCTCGAAAATCATCCCGAATTGGATGATGTTTCGGCGGGAATGCAAGACGAAGTCTCGTTGCGTCCTGGGATTGTGCACCGCTTGGACCGCGATACGAGCGGTGTCATGGTGGTTGCAAAGTCGGCGGCTGCCCATCGCGACCTGGCAGCGCAATTTCACGATAAGACGAATTTTCGCCAGTATCTTGTTCTGTGCAATGGAATCATGCCTGTCGAATCGGTCGTGCGCGAGAGCTGGCTTGGGCGCGATCCCAAGCACCGGACTCGATTTCGTTCCTTTGAGGAGGAAGGTCCGGGCCGCAAGTACGCTAAAACCGTATTTCGGCGCGAGGCGACGTTTGATTTTGGGATCACGATGGTCAGCGCGCGTTTGTACACGGGACGCACGCACCAGATCAGGGTCCATGCGCGAGACCTCGGGATACCCGTTACGGGTGACGCGAGTTACGGTGACGACAGCAAAATACCCCTGGAGTTGCGCCTTTTAGCGGAACGTCAGATGCTTCACGCTTGGAAACTTGGCTTTCGCCATCCTGCTACCGGCGAAAGGGTTGATTTCGAGGCTGCCCTACCGGCCGACTTCTCCAAGCTACTTTCAGGCTTGTTGCAGATTGCCCAAGCCTAACGGGCATCAAGACACGAATATTTTCCGTGGGTTCGCTCTCATTAATCCTTGAGGCTGCCGATAACTTGATCAATAATGAATGAAGACTTCTGTGCACGAGGGCAGCATGTGGATCAAACGCTTGGCTTTGGCCGGCATCTCTTTTTCAGCAATGGGTTTGGGGGTTCCGGCGGAATCAATCCTGTCGAATTCCAATCCGTCTGTTGATCGGTCCGTTGCGCCAGCTCCTCTGGTTGAGGCAGCTAAAGACGCGCCCGCAACGCCCCCGAGCAAGGTGCTGCATGAAGACGTCATACTTCTGACCGTTGATAAATCACGACTGTCAGCGGACCTGAGAACCCTTCCGGAAGCAGGAAAAAAATCGGAGGTCCTGAAGACGTTTCGCATTGCCATTGGCAAGGAAGATGGGGACAAGCAGCGCGAAGGCGATAACCGTACACCGGAAGGCATCTATTTTACGGCTAGGCCCATTGACGGTAAGTCACTGCCGCAGAAGTATGGTCCGATTGCGATTCCTATCGATTTTCCAAATCCAATCGACAAATTTTCTCGCAAAACTGGATATGGCATCTGGTTGCATGGTGTGGAAAAGGACACTCGGGTAGATCAGGCCAAGGTCACCGAGGGCTGCGTTGCATTCTATAATTCGGATATCGAGTCGTTGACGTCATGGTTACAGCCAGATCAGGCTATTGTGGTCATTGCTCACGATGCGAGCGCGGTGAACAGGGCTGAGGAGCAACAGGCCGTGCAACTGCGCACGCAGGAGTGGGCGGCAGCTTGGAAGGCTAGGGAATTAGATCGGTACATGGCCTTTTACTCTCCTGAGTTCGTCAACATGGACAAAAACCTGAAGGCATGGCATGCGTATAAAAAGGCCGTTTTCGGTGCCTATAAAGAAATGACGATCGATTTTGATGTGATGCGCGTGGTCACTCACCCCAAGTATGCCCTTTCCGTGATGAACCAGGATTTCAGGGGTGACAAGCATTTCAAATCAATTGGCCGCAAGATGCTCTATTGGATGCGTGGCGCGGATGGAAATTGGTACATCACCCGTGAAGTTTTCGAAAATCACAAGATTAAGCCCATGAAATTTTCTGATGCTGAAATTGCCACCTTGTCTTCTCGTCGCGCTTCTGCGAGCATTTCCGCAGGCTTGGGAACTTCCCCGAACCTTTGACACTGAACTTTATCAATGGAGCCGGAAAAGTCATGAGAATCTTCCGCCGTATCAACCTTTGTGCAGGACTTGCGCTCACCTTTGCTGGAACACTTGCGGCTGCGACAGCACTCGCAGCTGAAGACCAGCCTCTTTTCAATTACAAGGGCAAGGCCTGGAAGCTTTCGGAGCTGACCTCAGGCACTCAACAGGCCGCCTACGAGGTCGAGGCTGAGCACTTTGAAAAATTGAAGCGAGTTGCCGATGCTGCCGTTTTTGACATGCATATCGCTGAATTGGCGAAGTCTAAGAAGAAGACGCCCCAGGAAGTCGAAAAGGACCTAATCAAAATCAAGGAACCTTCTGACAGCGAAGCAAAGACTTGGTTCGACAAAAACAAGGAGCGGATTCCTTATCCGTTCGATCAGATCAAGGGCGAGATCAAACGCCTTATCACCGCCGAGCAGACTCAAACCAAGCGCCAAGATCTGGTCAATAAACTGAAGAAGGAAGGTAAATTTTCTTTGGCTGTCACGGAACCTGTTGGGCCGGTGTTGCAGATCGATACGCTGGGATACCCGGCATCTGGCAATGCCAAGGCCAAGGTTAAAGTGGTTGAATTTGCCGATTACCAATGCCCCCATTGTCGCCAGGCGGCAGAAGTTATGACCAAACTTTTGCCCCGTTACCGGGATCGCATTCAATTTGTTTACATGGACTTCCCGATCAACCCATCTGGCGTTTCTCGCGCCGTGGCTGAGGGTGCGGTTTGCGCATCGGAGCAGAGCAAGTTTTGGGAATACCATAACCTGGCATTCAGCAAGCAAAGCACCCTGACTAAAGATTCCCCTCTGGCATTGGCTAAAGAGCTGAAGCTTGAAGAGAAGGCTTTTGATACCTGCATGAAGTCCGGTAAGGGAGCTGCCCTGGTTGAGAAGAGCAAACAAGAAGCGGAACGCTTAGGGGTTAGTGGAACCCCGGCGATCTACGTTAATGGCAGACGACAGCTCGTGGCGCACACAGAGGCCGATATGAGCGCCATGATTGACAAAGCCCTCAAATAAAATTGTTTTCCCGCATCCAGCGATCATCGATGAATTTCGTCATGTAATTACGCACCCCGTCGGAAAGCAGGACCACGCAGTTCTGTCCGGCCTTCAGGCGGGGTGCAGCCTCAAGCGCTGCCACCATTGCAGAACCGCATGAACCACCGCAGAGGAGCCCTTCCTCGCGGATGAGACGCCGTGCCACCGTGAAGCTCTCTTGATCGTCCGTTTTTACCCAGACATCTACCAGTGCACGGTTCAGCACGTCGGGAATAAAATCGTAGCCGATGCCTTCAACTTTGTAAGAAGCCACATGGTCGCCACCGGCCAAAATCGATCCGACGGGATCAGCGCCCACGACAATGCAGTTGGGATTGGCTTCTTTAAGCCGGCGTGCGACGCCGGTGATTGTCCCGCCGGTGCCGGCGCCGATTACGATCATGTCGACCTTGCCATCCAAGTCGTCAAGAATCTCCTGACCGGTGAACTTATAATGAGCATCTGGATTGGCCGGGTTTGCGTACTGGTCCAGGATGTGCGAGTTCGGAGTTTCACGCTGGATTTTTTTCGCCACGCCAATGTGGCTATCTGGGGAATCCCATGCAGCCTCTGTGGGTGTTCGGATGATTTTTGCGCCTAGGGCCTCCAGCACCACCTGTTTTTCGCGGCTCATTTTTTCGGGCATTGTGATGATAATGTTATAGCCGCGGACCGCGCCGGCAAGTGCCAAACCAATCCCAGTGTTGCCGCTGGTTGGTTCAATTAAAGTGTCGCCTTTTTTGATTCGGCCGCTTTTTTCGGCTTCGAGGACCATATTGTAGCCAATTCGATCCTTGACCGAACCGCCCGGGTTCATGAATTCGCACTTTGCCCAGATGGTGCAGGGGAGGTTGCTACCCACGCGATTCAGTCGAACGAGTGGGGTGCTGCCGATGGTTTCAAGGATCGAATTAAACTTCATGGATTTCCTCTGGCGAATATCGACTTATTATGGCCGTTAACCTTCATTTGTAAAGTGCATGCGGTCAGATGTACAGTCAGGAAATGAAGACGATTGCCTGCCACCATTGTAAGCACGTTTGGAACTTCGAGCCCCCGATGGCCCGAGCAGACGTTTGCCCAAAGTGTGGAAATGACTCCCGGGCGTGCAAAAATTGCCGTTTTTTTGACCTTTCGGCCTATCGAAGTTGCAGGGAAGAACAGGCGGAATGGGTCAAGGAAAAAGACCGCGGGAACTTTTGCGGATTTTTCGAGGCTCGGGCCTCTGCGGCACCGGATCCAACGTTGACGGCCGCTCGAAACAAGCTGGATGCTCTT
Organism: Pseudobacteriovorax antillogorgiicola; assembly: GCA_945898195.1. Lineage (GTDB taxonomy): Bacteria > Bdellovibrionota_B > Oligoflexia > Oligoflexales > RGVZ01 > RGVZ01. The sequence goes on from CAMDHM010000026.1 coordinate 21,590, forward strand.
TTTGGTGCCGCACCCGCCGAGTCGGACGAAAATTCTTCTACCCCCCAACCCCGTGATCTGTCAGGCGAGCTAGCTGATTTTTTAAAAAAACGGCAAAAATAACACCAAAAGTCCGACCCGCTGCAGTTTGACCGCTATCCCCAATGCGTGAAAAAATAAGAACAGAATCAGTCGTATCTTAAGTTTAAGCCGCAATACCTGCGGCAGTGAACATCAACCCGGCGGGATAAAGATGGTCGAACTTTTCAGTCGATCGCTCCTGGCTCTGGACATTGGTTCGTCCAGCATCAAGCTCGTGGAGCTTGCTGGTGGACGCCAGAAAAAAGTCCGGGCAATGGCGCACATCGCACTGCCTCCGGGTGTGGTGGAAAATGGTGTGATCAAAGATCCGGCGGCAGCCCAAGAACAGCTCAAGGATTTTTTCAAGGCGAATCGGATTTTGCCTTTCGGGAGGCGGGTTTGCGTTACGCTCAGCGGCAATGCCGTGATCATCAAACGCGTGGCCCTCGCCCCTGACAAGGATAAAGAACTTGCGGAGCAGGCATATTATGCAGCCGAGCAGCATTTCCAACACAGCATGAACGACCTTGAATTTGATTTCTACAATACCGGGTCACTGAACGAACGTGGCGAAATAAATGTGGTTTTGGTCGGGGCAAAGCGCGAGGCAATCGACGGCTTGATGGAAATTGTGCACGGCAACAGAATGAAAATCGGTGTGGTGGAGACGGACGTCTTCGCCATCGCCAACATGTTTGAATACAACTATGGCACGTCAGAAACCATCATGGCCTTGATCAATGTTGGCGCATCTTGCACGCAGGTTACATTGGTTTGGCGCGGGGAGTACCTCTACACGCGCGAAGTGGCGGTTGGTGGTAATGAATTTACCAGACGATTAGCAGAGGCCATGAGCATTGATGTGGTTGCAGCCGAAGTGGCCAAGATTGGTGCGAGTAATTTCACGCAGGATCCAACCGAAGTTGTTGCGAGAATTATTTCTGAAACAAATGATCAGCTTGTTTCGGAAATACAGACGACCGTCGCCTATTATTTACAGGGTTCTGATAACACGGCGCCTGGTGTTCCCTTTACCAATGCCTTTTTGGCTGGAGGCGCATGCCGCACTTTGGGGTTTGAAGCAGCCCTGGCGGCTGCGTTACAGGTGCCCGTCGCAATTATCAATCCGTTCCAAAATTTACAAGTGAACCATCGAAAGTTTCCGCCCGAGGAACTGGTCCTTGAAGGACAAAAATATGGCGTGGCTGTTGGCTTAGGATTGCGCAACATGGGGGATCGCCTATGATTCGCATCAATTTAGCCCCCAAGGAAGAGCTTGAAAGCCAAGTATGGTTTATCCCAGATCTTGTGATTTTTCTTTTTGTCGCATTCGTTGTTTTTTCATTTGTTGAAAGTGCAATGACCGGCGTCAAAGATAACATCGCCAAAGTGACTCTGGACCGCGACGACTTGAATGAAAAAACCAAGGCTATCATGCCCACCCTTGAGCGATTCAAGACGTTGGGTAAGGACAAAGAAAGCCTCATGGTTAAGTTACGCGCCCTACAGATGATCACAGACTCAAAATTGGCCAAATATCGTCCACTCATTGCGATCGAACATCTGCAAAACCTCAAGCCTGAGTCGGTCTGGCTCATGGGCCTCAAGGTAGAAGATAACAAGATCGAGTTTGATGCGATGGCTTCAGATAATATTCTGGTCGCCGAGTTTATCACGGCTCTCAAATCAACCCAGTTTCAAGATATCGACCCATCAGATCTCAGAACTCAAGTCTATTTTAGCCAGGTGACACTATCTGGAACCAATGCAGTTGAGTCAGCTGGAATTGCAGCGTCGGGCAGTCTACCGGTTCCGACAGAAAACGTGACGGTGCGTTTTAAATTAAGCCTCGTCATTTCGGAGCGGACGCCTCCGGCTCCAGTTCGCACGGACAAACAGGCCAGCCTTATTCGTGCAGGAGGTTGGCCGTGGACACAGCGGAGCTGATCGCCCGGTACAAATCGTGGCCTATTCGCAATCGGATCATTCTGGCGGGGGTCTTGGGGTTTGCTTACCCAAGTTATCTTTGGTTTACCGATTTGCCTCCGCTGGAAGAGCAACTTACGGCAGCGCAGAACGAGCAAAACGAGGCTAAGACGAAACTTGAAAAGGTTAAAAAAGAGCAAGAAAACCTGCCGAAAGTCGAGCAAGAGTTCAAATTCGTCCAAGATCAGTTAGCGAAAGCCAAGGCGATGCTCCCAGAAAAAATCGCCATGGAGGATATCCTCTCTAAGACCGCATCGATTGCCCGGGAAACCCACGTCTCCATGCGTGAATTTACGCCTTCTGCCGAACAGGAGGTCAAGGGTGATTATCGTTATGCGGAAGTTGCGGTAGCCCTCTCGATTCGAGGCGGTTTCGGCAACATCATGTCGTTTTACGATCGATTGGTCCATCTTGCTGCCAATGTGCGCCTTCGTGGATTAGAGTTCACTCCTGGTGCAACTGCAGCGGATAAAAGCGCAGCCACCGGCGGGGCCCATGATGTTGATGCGAAGGTCACGATGGTATTTTTTCGTTCAACAGATGCGGGTGAGGTTGTGGCGAAGGAGCCGCCTGCTGCACCAAAGCAAAAAAATCCAAAGGCAGAAGGAGCGGGTGCCAGTGGGGGAGAGTGACTTGAAAATAATAATCACTCTATTTGGCATCCTGCTACTGGTGCCAACGGCGGCATTTTCTGAAAATAAACCTTCTGCAGAAAAAAAGGAGATTCCGGGGGATGTGCCTGAATTTGGTGCAACAGCCTCGGAGCTTCCAGCAAATGCCAGGGTCGAGGATATTGTCGAGCCGTCTGCCGATTATCACTATGCAGGATTTGGTAAGCCAGATCCTTTTCAACCTCCGCTGTCGGTAAGAGCCATTGTGCACGACGCGGTTGAGATTCCGATTGTTTCACCGCTGCAGCGCTATGGGCTAAAAGATTTGCGGCTGGTCGGCGTGTGGGCCCGCACCAATGGGGTTCGTAAGGCGCTCGTTTTGACGCCGACGATGGAGGGAATCATCATTAAGGTTGGCGATCTCGTCGGGAGTGGTGGCGGTAAGGTTATGGCGATTGGTGATTCAACGGTGGTTGTTCGTGAATTTTTAATTGCCAATGATGGGACACGTCAGTTTTCAGATGTGCGTTTGGTTTTTACAGAAAAACCCGCCGTCGGAGTGCCGGATCGATCGAAAGGGGTGATAGTTATTTCCCCAGGAGCAGCTCGTCCTGAGCTGCAGTTGCAGGGTGCGAGCGCAGCTCCCCCTTCCAACATTAATGGCGTGGCTCCGGTTATGAATATCGCCGTTCCAGGGAATCAGATTCCGGCAAATGCTGCGTCGCAAGGCAGGGCCCCAGATGCGGGTGTGCCCATCCCTGGTTCCGAGGCACTTCCTGCAACGAATGGTGGGACAGGTCAATCTGGATCGGTGCCATCGACCAATGGAACTTCGGGGCCTGTGCCGAAGAAGCAAGGGAATGGATCGAGTTATAGTTTTTGAGAGTTCAAGAATTTCGAATTGTTTGAGGGAGTTTTCCCATGCGTGTTTCAAAAATAACAGCGATTTTCGTGATCTTCTTCATCGCGTCGTGCGTGAGTCAGAGCGACACTGCGGATGAGCCGATTGAAGACACTGTTAACCGTGAATATAGCAATGACAAAGGCGTCAAAGGTGTCAACGCCAGTCAAGATGCGTCATCTGACGAATCCGTCGTGGTTGCAGAAGAGCCAGTGGTGGATTCCGTATTAGAGGCTTACTCCGAAGGAAATGCTGGATCAACGGCCGTGGCCGATGGCATTGTCGAAGATGCTGCGCTTGCAGATCTGCTTGAGACCAAAGATGCTGCGCCGGCTGCCGTCGCGGAACAGCCGGTGAATGCTGCGCCAGATCAGCCGCAAAATGCAGCATTGCCCGCTGCTGTCATCCCAGGTCCGTCCAAGCCCGCCTCAGCGCGCTTGATGACGTCGTTGCTTCATTGGATTGGCTACAACTATTCGGCGAAAGACGGCTTGCTGACGATTGACCTGCGCACTAAGGGAAGTCCGCATTATTCAGTTTTTCAGGAGATAAATCGCGGGAATCAGCCGGAACTGATTGTTCGTCTTTTTGGCACGTCGGTCCGCCGTCCCATTAGGCGCCCCGTTGATGCCAGTGAATTTCGGTCTCCGGTTAGTTTCATTCGGACTCGCACCAATTCAAAAAATGGCAGTGTCGATGTGATTTTGACCCTCCGTGACGCGGTTCAACCAAAGTTGATGGTGGGCGAGGGCGGGCTCACCCTAACCTATCGAATTCCGGAACACTGGTTCGGTATTCAAAACAAACTAAAATTAGCCAAGTCACAACCAGCTGAAGTCGCCGAGCCTTTAGCCAAGTCTAATTTGTATCCTGTTTTCGAGCCGCAAAGCCGAATGCCCGACGTCATTGATGCCGCTGGTTCTGACGAGTCTGTTCCCGCGGCTATCCCACCGCAGGGGGCTATCTTGCATGATGCGGGCGGTGCTTGGCTTGTTGGACAGGATAATGGCTTTGGCCTTGATGAGATCATTGGCGAAGGGGCCGATGCCGCCGTTACGAAACCAGCAAACACGACCCAGGTGGAAGCTCCTGCAGCTGGAAGTAATGCCGTGGATCCATTGCCAGCTAAATCGAATGGTGTCGCGTCCCGGGCCCAGAATAACGCGACGGGAAATCAGGCAAACATTGCGGCCATGGCAGCCAGCCCCGGTGCTGATCTCTTGGGTCAAGATCAGGCTGGGCGTATTAATGGTGGTCGTGTGCGTAAAATTAATCTTGATTTTCGCGGGGCCCCATTATCCGAGGTGATCAAAGCGATCACGGATAAAAGCGGTGTGAACTTTATTTATGCTGGGGTCATTGCGTCGATTCCAGTGAGCATCCAGCTGAATGAAATACCTTGGGATGTCGCCTTTAAGTCAATCTTGGATTTGAATGCCCTTGGATTGATTCGAGTTGCAAATAATTTATATCGGGTTGACCAGCTAGCAAACATAGCTCGCGAGCGGGAATTGATCGAGACGGCAAAAATCGCAAGCCAGCGCCTTGAGCCGACACGAATTATGTTTTTGCGCTTGTCGTATGCCCAAGCCAGCGAGGCCTTGGGCCTGGTGTCCGAAATGCTCAGTAACGCTAGGGCGCGAGACCCAAGAATCCAGATCCGCGCGGAACAGCGAACGAATTCCCTCATTGTTGAGGCTCCGACACGGGAGTTGGCTCGGGTTAAGACCCTCGTCGAACGCATTGATTTACAGACCCCGCAGGTGAAGATTGAATCTCGCGTGGTGGAAGTGGTGAAAGCTTCTGGAAAGAGTTTTGGAATCTCTTGGGGCGCGCCATTTAATTTCGATCAGAGCCACGGCCTTGGCTTCGGGACCCTCCCATTTCCAAACTTCATGAGGTCCACCTTCGCAGTTGACGCTGGCGGTGGCGGAGCAGGTGTTGGATCGATGAATTTTCTATTAGGCAGCATCAACAACTCATTCAATTTGGACCTCAAATTGAGGATGGCTGAGAGCGAGGGTTTGACGGAAACCCTTCAGACGAATTCCGTGATTGTGCAAAATAATCAGAGTGCCTCGATCTCCGGCGGGCAATCCGATGTCTTTGTTCTCGGTTCATCTGCCCCCGGGACAGCTCCACAGGTTCTTTCGGTTGACTACAGCATGAGCGTTTCCGTTACCCCGACGGTGACGGCAGACGGTTCGGTCAGGATGACGGTCACTATTTCGAGTTCATCACCATCGGCATCCATCGCTGCGGGTGCAACCTCTGGGCGCTATTCACGAAACATCAACACCGTTCTATTGCGCCGCAGTGGTGAAACCGCCGTCATCGGTGGATTGAACAACCGGGAGCGGAGCACTGGCTGGTCAGGAATTCCCATACTGTCTAGACTTCCTATTATTGGCGCCTTGTTCCGTAACTTGGATAAAAAGCAGAGTAACCGTGAGCTGTTGCTCATGGTCACGCCAACGATCATGAACGTGGCCCAATCGTCGGGAGAGGGGGGCAGCGGGACATTCGATGACAGTCCTGGGACGGCCAGCAGTGCAAGTCCCGACAAGCTCGAGACCACTGGAGCTGATTCAGAGTTCAGGTCCGAAGACCTAGATGAGGCGTCAAGCAATAGGGGTAATGTGGCAAATTTGGGCCCCCGGAAAAAGCCTGAAGATGGGAATGCTGAAGCAAATTCCTCCGGCAACAACAATGGCTCAGAAAATGCGTTGGATGCAGCCGTGAACGAAATCAAAAGTGAGGGAGCAGGCCAGGGCGGGACCGTAACCAATTCGGCAAACGACGCTGTCGGCAATGGGAACAACGGCGCTGGTGGCAACGACGCAGGTTGACAAGGTTAACTTGAAGGGACGAAGGTAGATTGATGCACCATTTCATGATCAAGCAAAAGCGTTCGGTGAGACTTGCCTTGGTCTGGCTTACAGCATTTGTATTGGTTTCATGCTCCGCGCCAGAGGATGATAATCCGGGCTATTGTCGGTTAAGTTGCAGTAGCACGTCCTTGGCGGCGCAGGATTTCACCTTGGCGGTTAACGTAAAGCCGGCTGACTGGAAATGCGACCAAGGCGACGTCGGGAAACTCATAAACGTCGTTGCAAGTTACGTTTTTAGTTCAAGCGTGGACACCATTTCGGGTGGTGGTTCAAGTGTCAATCGTTCAGGGATCGCTTACGATGTTAAATATTCCGGGAATGCAAAGTATATCGAAACAACCCCTGCGGGGAATAAAGATGAGTCTTCACATCTGGGTGTGATCACCCCCCAAGCGGAGTGGTGTTCTGATTCATGTGGGATTGCCACGATCAACGTCACGTCGACTTGTCGTGAGGATGTGGATGGAACATTATCATTGATGTTGACCTCAGGTGCTGCGACGTCTCAGGCGGTCTCTTGGACAATGACAAAACCAGAACCACCAAAATAATTTTGAAATTCGAAACTGGATCCTGAAATCATGCAGCCAGTGCTCATAAAACTTCTCGCGAGCCTTGACCTCAGTCGCACCGAGCGCGAGGTTGCGAAACGCTTTGAATTGGATCCTCATGGCCGGGCTTTTTTACCGGTCGGCGATATCTTGCGCGCCCACGGCCATCAAAACGAGGCCATCGAAATTCTTGTTCAGGGTGTCGATCGCCACCCGACTTTTACAGTCGCCCGGGTCGTGCTGGCCCGTGAATTGTATTTAAAGGGCATGGTCAGTGACGCGCGTCGTATCCTTGAGGATTCGACGTCTTCTTTGCGGGATAATATTCTCGCCCAGAAGATTTTTTTTAAGATCCACGTCATTTTGCAGGATGAGAGCGCCGCCCGCGCAGTGCATGAGCATTTAAAGATAAATCGGCTTCTTGATCCGGAGATCCGTCGTTATGGCGAGGTCATGGAATTACAGGGTTTTGTTGCGGCAAGGCAGAGGTTGCTTAAGGACCTGAGCGATTCAGGGATTGAATTGCAGCCCGAAGCCGCCCAAGCCATCGGGGATTCCCGGGCATCTTATGCGGTTCCCGCAAGCGGAGCGGGGATCCGGGTGATCGGCGATGAGGAGCTTGAGGTTCGCGACGAGGACTCCGTGTCTGGGTTTCACGCGGTTCCGCTGAAGGATATTTTTAATCCGGATGATCCGGTCCGTGGGCAGGCTGTTGGAGGCGCAGGTGGAGCTCAAGGGGGCCTCGGCCGATCGGGCTCTGGTGTCGAGCTCGATTCCACAACCTTGGCTGATATTTATGCTCGTCAAGGGCATTTCAGTAAAGCCTTGGCCGTGTATCGTCGTCTGCAGCGGATGGCCCCTCAAAATGATCTTTTGCGGCGCAAGGTTCAGGAGTTGCAAAGTTTAGATCGAAAGCAACGCGATTTGGATGGCGATGTGGACCTGGCCGTGGCCGACCGCGTGGAGACCCTCGAAGTTATCGAGGCGCAGATTCGTTTTTATCAGGATCTTTTGGCGTCATTGGGGGCTTGATTGGCAGTAACATCAAAAAAATCTGCTAAAAAATCGCTTAAAAATCATTTGGCAAATTCGGTGGCCCAGCCGCTTCGTATTTTAGTCGCCAACGGTGTTAATCTGGATCTCTTGGGCACTCGTGAGCCAGATATTTACGGCACTCAGACTTTGGATGAGATGAATCGAGATATCGAGGCCCGTTGGGCTGAAATTTCGGATGCTGCAAAAATGCCGGCAGTGGATTTGTATTTTTTTCAGTCCAACCACGAGGGTATTTTTTTGGAGGCGCTCGACGCGGAGTGGGACGGAATCGTGGTCAACCCCGGAGCTTGGACCCACACGTCGCTGGCCTTAGCGGATCGCATCAAGGCATTGAATGTTCCCTGCGCCGAAGTGCACCTGACTAATATCTTTGCGCGCGAGCCGATGCGCCAGCATTCGCTTTGTGCACCGGTTGTTTGTGGTGTGGTCGCTGGCTTTGGGGCTGATGGCTACGTCGTTGCCTTGTTTGCCTTGGTTTCTACCCAACTGACAATCCGCCCGCAGCCTTTGCCTTCGCGGCGGTAGCTCGGAAATTCACTGGCATAAGTGCAAATCCGGACGACAGAAATTTTTTGTCTCTGGATTCCAAGGCTTAACAGTTCCAGAACAGCACCCGTTTGTAAGTCGGCATGCCAGCGGTCGGCGACGCCTTTGTGGGTGAAAAACGCTGTTTTTTCTTCGCCAGAGTGGGCAATCAGTGCGCCTAAAACTTCGGGGCCAATTTCAAAATGTTGAGCGCTGATGGTCGGTCCAATGACAACCTGCAAATCGCTGGGGTTGATTCCGTTTAAGATGGCCTGCTGCATTCCCTCCGCCAGAATGCCCGAGCAAAATCCCCGCCAGCCCGCATGGATGGCCATAGCAAAGGTTTTGCTGCCGTCTGCGCAAAACAAAACGGGCATACAATCCGCGGTTTTTACGGCAACCACTATTCCCGGCTCGGTTGCGTAAACGCCATCGGCTTCAGGGCGTTGTGTCGGATGGATAGAACTCGCGTGGACAATTAAGTTGCCGTGGATTTGGTTGGTGTGTGCGGCTCGCGTTAGCACCTCTGCGGCTGCATCGCTTGTGGTGCAACCCCAGGAGAAGCGGGCATGACGATGAGATGCAACGTCCTTCTGCCATGTGATGGGCGTCAGCTGGTCAAAAATGGATTCCGTACCATTTTTTTTTCGCATGCCTTCATTGCCGTTGATGATTTGGTTGTCGGAACTTCACCTGGGAAAGGCACAATCCAACCCACCGCAAAGATGGGTTGGATTGCTGCACAGGTAACTTTGACTTCGTTAGGCCGTCTAACTACTTGACTGCTACAAGGCCTAAAATGGCTTGGGTGAAACTTGTAAAGGTGGGGGTGCCTATGGCAGTGCAAGTTTTTAGCTCGTCGCAAAGCCGAAAGATCCTTCCGGATTCGTCCATGGCCCAGCTATCATAATTCGCCGTGGTATTTTTGTCGTATAGTCTGCTGTTCGCCTTGGCGACGGCGAAAAAAGCCCCCCCAATTGGGGCCGCGTCGACGGCTTCAACCGTCGGGCTCGCGGCGACGGCGGTCACAGCGGCAGTGTTAACGTAAACCGTGTATTGGTATTTGAGGGTTGCGCAATTTTCTGCGGACCAGGATAAATCGGCAGCTGCTAGGGTGCAAGAGGCACCCCCCTGCGCTGACATTGGTTTGTATACGCCTGTTTTCATGAATTCTGCCTTCTCGGCTACCCAGATGTCGCGAAGCATGACCATAGCTTCCTGCTGGCGTGCGGTATAGGTGTAGCGCTGGTAGGCGGGCATTCCAATGGCTGCCATGATTCCGATGATAACCAAAACAACCATCACTTCGACCAAACTGAAACCCGCGGTATGTTTTCGGAGTGCTTTCATTGCCATCAAAGACCTGTTCATGTGTATTTAACCTCGTGTTGTGAACTTAGGAGATCGGACGCTATGCGGTTAATATTACCTGACTTCGCCTGAAATTCGAAATTGTGGTGTAAAATCGGGCCAAGACTAGTGATGGGGAGGAGGCTGTGAGGATCCGTGGGCCAAAAACGGTCGGCAGCCTTTTGCGGGGCAATGCCGGCTTTACATTGATAGAGGCAGTATTCAGCGGCAGCATCCTAGTGGTGGTTGCGGCGGGCGTTTATACGGTAACTTTGAATTATCTCAAGCAGAAAAGCCTAATCACGTCCGTTGATCAAATGATGGAATTTAATAAAGGATTTCCCCTTTATTTGAACACGCAGCTTGGGGATAATTTTTCGCCTCAAACCTGCGAGAAGAGCCTCAAGGATTTTTGGGAGGATTGGGCGGGTGCTAATCCGCCGCTCTATCGAAATATGAGGGTAAGGCCACTGACATCCCCGGTTTACGATTATGTCCGTCAAAAGTTTTTGGTTGGTGAACTTTTGGACGATTGTTCAAGCCCTGCACTCACCGCGACGGGGTTAAGAAATTTAGAGTCGATACGCTGGTGTTTTGCACTTGAGCCTGATTCATCGCTATCAGGATCGTTTACGGCGCAGAATGATGTTGTTGTTCAAGTTTTACTGGAATTTGTCGATCGGTCATCAAACTCGAGAAAAACCTGTCAATTGTTTGCCGGGCTTAATCCAGAGCTGAGAGAAATTCGCGGGATTATCGACATCTTTCACACAAACGCAAGGCTTGGCAATAAGCGAATCATGCGGGATCGGCTCATCTTTGATACAATCTTGCCCATCGGTTCCAGTGCCACGAGTTCTCCGATTCCTTTTGCTGGCCAGTAAGCTCTGTTTTTAGGGGGAGGTAAGGGAAGTGCCAGCAGTCCTAAAAATTTGTTTTTCATCGCCAAAATCAGCCGGGTCATCAGGGTCAGCAGGATCAACGGCAGGGTTTTCTTTGCCGTTGGTTCTGGTGATCCTGATGGTGTCTTTGATTCCGGCTGGAATCTTTATGGTTCGGCTCGATCAGGACGTGTCCAAGCAGATTGAAAAACGTGGCCAGCGTGATGCGGAGATGTATTTGCGAAGTCGCTTGTCGTGGTTGACTTATCTGATTAACGAAGGCTCTGTTGCGGTGAATTGTTCGGGAAAGTTTTGGTTCCCAGGGCAGAGTGCTCATTCCGCTGCCGATAAAACACGCCTGGAAATTGAAGCTGGGCGGACCTTTGTTCAGTACGAAGACAGCCTGAGCCTGCGGCTTTGTATCTATCCGGCGAGCCAGTCGGTGGCACAGCTGGGGGCTCTCTTGAACCAGGGCCAATCCCTGTCACCAATGGCAACCGATTGCATGGGGATGGGAGGCAGGCCAGTGCCCGTCACAATCACACCGTTGGTCAGCGTGGCTGCCGGTGCCTCCGGTGAAAAAACTTTTACTTTGGAGGCTAAGGCCACGGTACCGGTTGGTTATAATAGTCAAACAAAGGCCTGGAAAAACAGGGAAGTCAGACTGGTGCAGGCCTTGCCTCAGGTATGCATGACGGCAGGTGGGACCTTGGGCGTGACCATGGCGCAGGCTTGCCCGAGCAGCGGCCCGGCGGCAACCCGCGGCTGGGGTTTGAAGGGCTTGACTTTGGCTGGCGCCGTATCCGGTAAATGTGCCAACGGAAGATTTAGCGCAGAGTCGATAGATGTTTCTAGAGATGTTTCTGCTAGCGCTGGTATCGCAACCGATGAAAATTGCGCATGGTCCTATCCAGCTGCGGTGAATTTCCAAGCAGACATTGGGACCAGCAGTCCAAATATTTCAGCGTCTTTTTCCGCGAGTCCTCCTTCGGCAAATGTCATAACGGTATCAGGTTTTTCTCAGGCGTGGGATTCGGGTAAGTATTCGGCAAGCGGCAATGCAGTGGCAACATTTCCAGGAAAATTAACCGCTCAAACAGCTGAAGCCATGAGCATTAACATGACTTACTCTGGTGCATGCAAATCTCAATAAGGCAATTCGATTCAATTTATAAGCAGAGGTCCAAATGATTTGCAGATTGCGTCGCGCGTTGTCAGCCTCAACATCCCGGCATGGATGGTCGCTGCTCGAACTGATTGTCGGACTCGGTGTTGGGGCCATTGTTATGAGCGGCGCTGGGATGTTGTACATGCGAATGCAGCAAAATAATCGGATGGCGGTTTCTATGGCGGCGAGCCAGGCTGATTTGCAGACGACTTGGGCGCTGGTTAACGATTTGTTCGCCAGTCATACGGTGGATGAATACAAGCCGCCCGGTTGGACCGGCAGCTGCACTGCGCCGCGCGTTGTCGACTGTCCCGCAAGCTGGGGACTTCCTGCTAGCACAAGTCAATCTTGCGTCGAATTTTGTCGCAGGGCTGTTGATGCTGACACTCAAACCGGATTTCGCGAGCTCGTCACGGTGGGTCAAGGTTGTGCTGAGGACTGGTGGAATGCCTCCATCGGCGCGCGGGTCATTGGGCTGAATCTCAAGACGGTAGGATCCGGGGTGTCTTGTGCAGCGACGTGCAGTGCACCCAAGCAGCGCAGCGACATTCGCATGGAACGGGCTGTCTTTAAATGCGGAACTGGCTTAGCCGATAAGGTCGCCAGAACTTTTGTCTTTCCTGATCAATTCAGTGTTCAGTCCGCTATGGGTGGCGTTGGTGCGCCAATGAATGCCTGCCTGAAGGGAATATTCATTGATGGCGTGCCCACTAAGCAAATTTCTGTTCAAACGGGTTTTGGTTATGCCGGACAGTTGGCCGCAAGCAAGGCTGCAATCACTGGCCAACCACTTATGGACCTAGAGGCGGCGGTCAATCAGCAAACGCTGGAATTCCAGACAGGATTGACTGGGCGCGTTCAGGAAATCGCTCCCACGCAATCGGTACAAAACATGTACGGAGTTGCAGCGGCCGCTATCTCAAACTGCGATTTTAGTCTGGCGAGTAGCAGCGGTGGAAGTTCCGCCGGGACCAGCACGGGGGGCTCAACGACTACAGGACTGCTGCTGGCTAATCCAGTTCCATCGAATACAGACGGGCGATTGACGCTGACGACACCAACTGATTCAAAGTTGCAATATCAGGCAAATAGACAAGCTAGCGGTTCCCTTGGAAACGAAGCCGGGCAGGTCGCCGTAAATGGTGTCGATTTTCGAGATATTGACACGACGAACACCCTTACGCCTGCTTCTGCCAAAAGCTTTATCAAGCTCAATATAGGAATGACCCTCGTGACCGGTCTTGGTCCCGGCGATATCTGGGGTTATAGGAAGCTTTCACTGAGGAGCACGGACGTCGTTATCTACGACGCTAGTGACGTCGTTATTACTGAAGGTTGCACCAGTGACCGGGTCCCGATTGGTAAACCAAGGGTTGCAAAAACCAGCGAATTAGAACGTTTTCTTTGCGCAAAGCTTCGAACATCACCAAGAATTTCGCTCGGAAGGGCCATAAATTGGCCAGCGACGTCCAATTGGACTTACGGTGCATTTGTGGAGTGCCCTGAAGGCCACGTCGCGCTCGGAATAGGTCCGGCCGTCGGTGGTTTTGATTGGTCTGTAAAGTGCGCGCCGATTTCAATCAGTCAAGCGGTCGTTATCAGAGCCGGAACCGATATTCCGGCTGGAACAGTATTCACCGCAGGGGGAAGCTGTCAGGTCAAAGCGATAATGCAGGACGATGGCAACTTTGTTATCTACCACGGTCTTGTGCCCGTCTGGCAAACCTATACAGGCAACAATGCGGGTGCGTTTGCCAAATTTGATCAAAACGGTAAACTTATCGTTCAAAAGAGCCAGACCGATGCGACTCTATTGTATCCAAACAACGTTGCACAACCCCCTAACCCTAACAACAACCCACCGGGGACTGGGAGGCGCCTGATTCTTCAAACCGACAGCAATCTGGTCATTTATGACAGTGCAAACGTCCCTTTGTGGAATTCTGGTACAGCCAATGTGAGTTGCCTGTAGCGGTAGCGCTCTGATCTTGCGGATACTTTATTCTATTTTTGGGACGAGCCAAAATGGCCAAAAATTTGGAATCTGAGCTACCTCAGAAAATTTTGATCGTCGATGACGACCAGCTTTTGAACAGTCAGGTTGTGAGTTTGCTTTTGGACAATGGCGCTGCCAATGTTGATTCAGCCTACGATGGTGAGTCAGGTTGGGAAATGTGTTTGGGTGGTGATTATGATTTTCTGGTCATCGATTGGAAGTTACCTCTGCTTTCTGGACTGGCTTTATTCAACCGCATTCGCGGCGTTGAGCGTCTTATGGGCCTTCCCATTCTCGTCGTTTCTGGCCTAATTCAGAGGTTGGATTTCCGCCTGTTGCAGGAGTTTCCTTGCACCCGTCTTTTAGAGAAACCTTTCAATCATGCAGCCTTTTTGCGTGAGACGGCGGCCCTTCGCCTGGAGGCCGTTTGGTATGCTAAAAATACCGACAAAATTGATGAGATCATGGATACGGTCGCGGCCGATCCTGATCATGCGTCCATTGAATTGCGTCGCCTTGCTGCGCAGAGCCCTAATCCCCAACCGGTGATGCTGCTTGCAGCTCGGAAAATGCGCGAGGCTGAACATCTTGAACAGGCAATTTCATTGCTTAAGGATGTTCTTGAGGTCGATCGGGGTTGCGTCCCAGCGATTAGCGAACTTGGCCGCTGCCTTCATTTACTCGGCCGATATGACGAGGCATTGCAGTTCTTGAGGCGTGCGGACGCTCTGGCGCCGGCAAATGTCGAGCGAATTAGTTTGATGGGTGAAGTTGAACTAAACAACACCGATCCCTCTGGTGCAACCGACCGCTTTAATGAAGCCTTGAAGATTGATAAAGAAAATCGGCGTGCCCGCCAAGGGCTTCGGGTTGCAGGCACCCTGTCTGAAATGATGCATCGACCTGCAGGCATGCATATCAAAGATACCTTTGCTTCGTTGATGAATACGATGGCGGTCAATCTTGCGCATAGCGGTGAGTATTCATCGGCCGTCGTAAAATACGAGGAATCATTTCACTTCATTGCTGGAAAAGAAGCTTCTTCAAGGGTCGCATTCAATGTCGGTTTGGCTTACTTGCGCTGGGGCAAGACCCGCGAATCTTACGACTGGTTTGTTGAATCTGCAAAACGTGGGAAGGGTAAATTTACCAAAGCAGAAAGCTACGTTGAGAAGCTAGGCAATCAGATGAAGGCCGCCGCCGCTGCAGCCGAAGCGGCGCGGGTCGCTGCCGCCGCCGCCGCAGCCGAAGCACGGGCCGCCGCCGCGGCTGCAGCCGAAGAGGCGAAGAAAAAGGCTGCGGAAGCGCCAAAGAAAGATCCCGATCCGGGAGCGGCGCCCCAGCACGAGAAGCCAAAGTGACTCACTTGCGTAAAGGTACGAAGAAGTACTGCCCAGCCCTTTCAATGCGCAGGAGCAATCGCGATGATGGATCCTTGGAGGCCTGAGTAAAAGCCTCTGGATCGCGAATCGCTTTGTTATTTGCTTGGAGGATTACGTCGCCGGGTTGCAAGCCAGCCCGAGCCGCAGGAGAGTCTGGCTTGACTTCAGTGATGATGACGCCACTTTCGCTCTCAAATCGAAAACGCTCGCGCAGGCTTGGATTGACCTTGGAGACAGACATACCAAATGGTGTTGCCTTGCCTGGCTTTGCAGAACCCTGTTCGTTCTGATTGCCGTTGCCCTGCTCATCAGAGTCTTCCGGCCATTTTTCAACTGTTACTGTGAGGCTTTTCTTTTTGCCTTCGCGGATAATCGCTAGCTCTGCCTTAGTGTTAGGCTTCATTAGACCTATCGTATTCACGATATCTGAATCTGTTTTAACCGCTTTCCCGTTGAGGCCCGTGATGACATCACCAGGTTGAAGTCCCCCCTTGTCACCGGGGCCATCTTTCATCACGCGGGCCACCAAACTACCCGTGACGTCGCGGGCGAGGCCTAAGCTTTTATGAAGTTCCGGGTCGATTCCCTGGAGTGCAACGCCCAAGTATCCCCGAGGCACACGCCCCTCATTGATCAATTGTTCGGCCACGCGGCGGGCCAAATTGGCTGGAACGGCAAATCCAATTCCATTGTAGCTTCCCGTTCGTGAATAGATCGCGGTGTTGATGCCGATCACATGGGCGCTCATGTCGAGCAAAGGTCCGCCACTATTTCCTGGATTGATGGCCGCATCCGTTTGAATAAAGTTGCCGAGCTTGGTGATATCTAGGTTTCCACGGCCGATGGCCGAAACCACACCGAAGGATAAACTAGCCTCAAGGCCGTAGGGAGCCCCGAGGGCGACCACAAAATCACCGACCGACATTTTCTCAGAGTCGCCGAAATCAAGTTCGCCGAGGCCTTTTTTATTGAAGGACTTGTCCTTTACCTGAACCACAGCAATATCAGTGTTTTTGTCGCGACCGACGATTTTACCTTCGTAGGTTTCGCCGTTGGCCAATTTTAATTGGATCTCATCGGCATCTTGGACCACGTGGTTATTGGTTAGGATGTAGCCTTTTTCCAAATCAAAGAAAAATCCTGAGCCAAGGCCGCCCTCACGCTTTTGTGGGGCCTCACCCCGGCCATTTGGACGCCCGCCGCGACCGCGTGGATTTTGACGATCTGCGGGCCCGCCTTGGCCGTTCGGGCCAAAGAAAAATTCAAAGGGGTCTACCTGATCAAATGGCATCCCTTGGACGGTTTTATAGACAGAGACAAAAACGATGGCCTCGTTGGCGCGCTCCGCAATGGTTGCCACACCCTTTGAAAGTTTTTGCAGGATTTGTAAATTCTCATCGCTAGAGTGGGGCGACATCGTTTTTTTCATTGAATAGGCCGCGGCGGATTGCGGCGCGCCGGCATAAATCGTTAAAAGCAAGGCAGAGAGGGCGGACTTCAATTTCATTTGAACATCTCCTTGTGCATGTCAGGGCGTATTTCTAGCAATGTTGGTTCTGGAATGTCACTTCCCGTAGACCGAGTAAAATCAGCCGGTTCGTATTGCCGCAGCTTCTTTTTTAACTTTCGAATTGTGAGAGCTTGCTTAGCGAGGTCGAAGCCAAGAAAAATAATGGCGATGGCACAACCAATCAAAAGAAAGGCTGCAGCGACGACATAAACGGGCAGACTTACATGGGAAACGAACGGAGGTAGCTGAATCACCATCCGTTCTGTGTTGTTGATGGCCAGAAAAACGGCATAGAGGGCGATCAAGATCCCTAACCATAACCGGAGTACACGAATAATAAACATCACGTCCTGGCTACCCCCAAAAAAAGAAACTCGCCCCGGCAAGATTGCCCGGGGCGAGTTTTTTACTCAACAAAATTGCTGAGGATTTTTAAATCCTCAGTTGGCACAACGCCCTAGGTGGGCTCGTTGCCACTTCCGGCAGCAGCGTTGGCGCGTGAAAACGCGTCAGCGAGGCTGGTTTTCGGCTCGGCCACTGCGCCGATGTAGTGACGGAGGTCATCGCCCTGCAGATTGCGCAGGAAGGCCTTGCGAGACAGCGAGAACTTGCGCTCATCGGAGTCGGTTGCCAGGACCACGAAATCGACAGCGTCACCTTCTTTGACCACATCAGAGATCTTGGTGATTTGCTCATCAGCGAGTTCGCTGATGTGGATCATGCCTTCGATGCCTGGGGCCAACTCAACAAATGCACCATAATCGGTCAGGCGTGTCACCTTGCCGTTGCCGCGGGTACCGGCTGGCATTGACTTGGCGGTGGCAATCCACGGATCGTCCGTGAGTTGTTTGATGCCAAGGGAGAACTTCTCGCCTTCGACGTCGATCTGGAGGATTTTAGCCTCAACTTCATCGCCCTTTTTGAACTTGTCGCCAGGGTGACGGATGCGCTCGCTCCAGCTGATATCGGAGATGTGGATCAGACCATCAATGCCGTCTTCGATACCGACAAACACACCGAAGTCGGTGATGTTACGGATCTTACCGCGGATGATGTCACCAACCTGGTACTTCTCTTTTACGATTTCCCATGGGTTCGGTTCCATCTGCTTCATGCCGAGGCTGATGCGACGGTTTTCAAGGTCAACTGCCAGCACGACAACTTCAACTTCGTCGCCGATCTGTACGATCTTGGACGGATGACGAACGCGCTTGCTCCAAGACATTTCGCTGATGTGAATCAGGCCTTCGATACCGTCAGCGAGTTCGATGAACGCGCCGTAATCGGTCAGGCTGACCACTTTGCCGCGGGCCTTCTCGCCAACCGAGTATTTGCCGGCAACGGCTTGCCATGGGTCGTTAAGGAGTTGCTTGTAGCCAAGGGAAACACGTTGGCGTGCCTCGTCGTAGCTGAGAACTTTAACTTCAACTTCCTGGGCCACTTCGAACAGTTCGCTCGGGTGGTTGATGCGTCCCCAGGACATATCGGTGATGTGCAACAGGCCGTCGATACCGCCGAGATCAATGAACGCACCGTAATCGGTGATGTTCTTGACGATACCTTTAAGGACTGCAGCTTCTTTTAGGGCGCCAAGGGTCAGGCTGCGGAGCTTCTCACGGTCCTGCTCGAGGAGGACGCGGCGGCTCAGCACGATATTCCCGCGCTTCTTATTGAATTTAATGATTTTAAACTGGAGTTTGTTGCCGATCAGCTTGTCGAGGTTACGAACCGGGCGAAGGTCAACTTGTGATCCCGGGAGGAACGCTTTGACGCCGATGTCCACCGAAAGTCCGCCTTTGACGCGGGCCATGATGGTTCCTTCGACGATTTCATTGCGCTCGTAAGCGTCGCTGATGCGGTCCCATGCGCGCAGCATTTCTGCTCGCTCAAAGCTGAGCACCATTTCGCCGTCGCCATCTTCAAAACGATCGAGGTAAACCTCAACCATATCACCGACTTTTATCAGCATTTCGCCGTCGGGTGTGAAGAACTCGTGGCGGGGTATTTCACCTTCGGACTTGTGTCCGATGTCGACGACGATACCGTCGTCGGTGAGGCGCATGACCCGGCCTTTAACTATTGTACCTTCACGAATTTCAGAGCCGCCCGGGGCTTGGGCAAGCATATCCGCAAAGGGGTTGTGGCCTTTTTCGTCACCGTCGAAGCCCGTGTCTTCGTCTTCCCAATGAACGGTACCGATATTAGGCATTTTTGTGTCCAGCAATTCCATAACTTTTGA
>CAMDHM010000027.1 GCA_945898195.1 Pseudobacteriovorax antillogorgiicola
AATTTTTCTGCAGGAGCCCGGCGCCTGCGGCGCTCGGGGGAGCTGGGCACCTCTGGTTTGACGGGAACGGAACTACTCTTTTTCATCGTCGCACTCCTAGATAATAGGGGCCGACTAGACTGTCCGGTTCAAACGGGGGCCATTACACGACTGACAGGAAAACGCCAGGTCGGCCAGATGGCCCCATTTGATCTCGTATTGCTACTCGTCTTGAGCAACGCCGTACAAAATTCGATGATTGGATCTGACAGCAGTCTCATCGGTGGATTGATTTCTGCAGGGTCTCTGGTGTTTATTAATTACGTCATGGGATGGCTGACGGCGCGCAGCAAGACGATCGAGCGCATGGTGGAAGGACGGCCGGGCATTCTAGTTCATGATGGCCACATCGACCACAAAGCAATGGGGACAGCCCGGATGACCATGCACGAACTAGACGCGTCCTTATGCGATGCCGGAGTGACAAATGTTCAAAACGTCCGATTTGCAATTCTGGAAAATAGCGGCAGTATATCTGTCATCACCAAATCAGCCCCCCTGTAACAGCACAGCCAGAAAAGCCTCCAGCGCCTTACGTTCATCGATCAACAAGGCCTTCGTCGGGTTGGCTTTTTTTGTAAAGCTTTGACCTAACTCAACTGCAGTTGCATTAACCATACACCCTAATGTTCGATCGGCGTGACGAAGGAGCAAAGATTCCGCGCTGTGATAAAATCTTTCACTGCCATCATTGGATAAAATCAAAAGACGCGAAAGGCGTTGCTTTTGATCCTGCCCAGACTGACTTTGAAGGGCCCTTAGCCCCTTTAGTTCTGCATCAAGATGCTCTTCAATGGCCTCAAGGCCCTGGATCAAGTGCTTTCCAACATAGGCCCCTTGCAAGGCACGTTTCAAAAGCTCATCAAAGGACCATTGAGGCACCTCCAGCCGTCCCTTAGGGAACAAGAGTCGCGGGCTAACCCGAAACCTTGCTTCGATCTCTGATGCGTTTGGATGGGCCATGATCCCCTTAGGTAATTTAAGCATTGAAACCTTTCATAATCCCACCAATAGACCTGTGTGTGTGTGTGTGTAACGACCATTAATCTGGAGCAGCTTGCTCATTTAGAAACATCGTTAATAATCTGCTCTAATTTCGATCATGCGACAGGCAAGGTCGGATTGGACACCGCTGCAGTACATTTCATCCATCGCCTGGTCACTTGATGTTCCAAATGACTCATAGTGAAAGGTTTGTGGGCGTCCATTCATAAAAATGGTGCAATTGCTCTGGCAGTGCCAAGCCTCATCAAAAAATGTGGCAGGAATAATCTCTGCACCATGAGGCCTCACAACCGTAAATTTCCTTTTAGAAGGGAGATTGCAGCCAGATGCATAAACACGAGTCAGCACTCCAGCCTTAAATGATCTCGGTAATTGGGGCCAACGTGTAAAATGACGGCGTCCTGTCAGAATGAACCATGGAGGCTTTGGCAGCAAAAGAAAAAGAGAACGTCAAAACCGCATAAGGAAATATCCATCGGACCATGCTTCCTCCAATCCGCTAAACGGAGGTTGTTTTTGTCAATCATGCTAACACAATAGAATCAAAACGCGCCGCCGCTACGACTGACCATCGTGCGCCGCACCATAATTGCCATAAGTTCTTCCAAGGCAGTCTGGACGGCGGGACCATCAAGACCTTCTATAACACCAAGGGCTCGGGCAATCGCCTCGATAGTGGCAAGTCCCTCTGATTTTGTTTCCCTGCGAACTCGATAGGCCGAAGGTGCTCCGGGCGCGAGGCGAACTGTTGGCAAAACATCCATACCAGGAATCCGCCGACGCATCTTGGATGTCTTGCGCCAGTTGCCATCTGGCACGACCAAATCCACATTGCCGCCGTATCGCTGCACCACCTCTGACGTCAGCAATTCAGCATCCTCACCGGGGTATAAAAGCAATGCCTGCCGATCCGGCCTCAGATGGACCGAAAGGTCGCAAATCGAACCTTGAATGCCGTGAACGAGAATCGCGCTATTAACAAGGGCCTGAGTGGCCAATCGCCCCGTATTTGTCGGGACGTGGATTTCCCTATGCGCAATTACCACAATCACCTTCGTCGCCAAGGCTAACGACGGAATCGATGCACATAGGCACCCTGCGAATCGCATTAGACAACGCGGGCATCGTTGATCCGGTTTCTTTCGCGAACTCACGGCGCGCTGCGTTTTTGATTTTCTTTAGCCTCGAATGCGTCCAACTCGCGTTCGACCGTCTTCAAATGCTCCGGGTCGACGCTTTTGGGTTCCTTGCGCGCCGCCTGAATCATACGACGCGCGTCGAGAAGGTCACGGGTTCTTTGAAACTCGACACAGATGATGCACACTGGGAACCTCCGCTGGCTGCGGTGAGATGTTTTAACCAAACCATGACACGGAAACACGATGAACACATTAGGCATCATCGGCGGCCTGAGTTGGGCGTCGACCCATCAATATTACCGCTTGATTAACGAGGAAATCAATCGGGCCCGCGGACGGCAGTCATCGGCCCAACTTCTGATTCGAAGCGTTGACTTCCAACCGGTCATAGACGCTCAGGTTAGAAACGACTGGAACGCCGCAGGGGACCTGCTTTGTGATGCGGCAAGGGAGCTTGAACGAGGCGGCGCAAAGGCCTTCCTGATCGCCAGCAACACGATGCACCTCGTGTATGAGCAGGTGTGTCGTTCCGTCGCCATTCCGGGCCTCAACATCTTCGATGCGACCGCAACGAAAATTAAGGCGAAAGGCCTTCACAAACTTGGACTACTTGGAACCCGATACACAATGAACTTGAAATTTTTTCGTGAAGAATACGCCAGTCGGGGCATTGATGTGCTTGTGCCAAAAACCAAAGATGCTTCACGAATCAACGAAATCATTTTCAAGGAGCTCATTCACAATCAGGTAAAACCTGCCTCACAAGAAACGATGCGCGAGGTCATTGCCACCCTGAGGCAATCTGGGGCTGAAGGTGTGATCTTAGGTTGCACAGAACTTGAACTTTTATTGGACGACAAATCCAGAACTTCAAACAGCGACTCTGGAAATTTGGAGATTTTTGATACGACAGCCAACCACGCACACGCTGCTGTTGACTGGCTGCTGTTGACTGGCTAATACCCATCGTACAATAATCCAAACCTTCGTTTCAGCCAACTATTGCGAACGACAAACTGAGACACGCTAATATGCAACGCGCGCCGATTTTTTTTCGGATTCTGATTGTTTTAGGATCTTATGGACTGTTCCTCAGTCCAAGACTCTACGGTGAAAGCCTTGACCTGCAACAAGCTATTAGCGAGGCCCTTGATCATTCACCTCAGATCAAAGCCGCAGCAGGCCAAGTCGAGATCGCGCGATGGAAACGAATCGAAGCCCTCAGTGGATACCTGCCAGTCATATCGATTTCATCTAACTACCTGACTAATAAAAAATATTTGGAGACCGACATCGCGCTGCCAGGAGCTACGGCTCCGGTATCGATGCCACAAATTATTCCAACAACTTTATGGACCGCAAATGCTCAGCTTGGTATTTTCGACGGATTCTCCACCACCAACCGGACGCTTGCCGCAGCAGACTTTAAATCAAGCGCTGACTTAAATCATGAATGGCGAAAATTCCAGCTGGAGCGTGAAATTACAATTCAGTTTTACCGAGCGCTAGCCGCAAAGGAACTGCAGTCCGTTGCGATTCAAAATGAAAAAAACCTTCTAGATCACTTGAACGATATTAAGGTGCGCAAAGGTGTCGGCCTTTCCACCCATTATGACGTGCTCCGTGTTGAGGTTCAGACCAGCGAGGCGAAATCAGAGGTGATCAACGCAGACGATAATCTGCAAATGGCAAGATTGAAGTTGGCCGAGCTCATGGGAGCCGACATCAGCGAACAAAATCAGGAACAGCGCATCCCTGCAGGTGAACTTCCAGAAGTGGGCGCTGACGTCACCAATGAACCCTTGGGTGCTCGCCCTGCCGGCCGCAAAGATCTTCAGTCACTACAACTGCGTGTCGACGGAATGGAGAAATCGACAGCGGCCCTTGGGCGCCACCTCTTTCCCCGGTTATCCCTCTTTGCTCAGTACCAGTATTACAACAACCTAAATGACAGCCCAACAGACACAGCTTCTTTTCGTCGGGCCTTTTCCACCGGAATATCTTTCAACTGGATCTTGTTTGATGGTTTTTCCTCGACAGCTCGCGCCTACCAGAGCTTGAGCGAGAAAAACGAACTCGAGCAAAACTTGAATGCGCGGCGCCTCAAAGCTATTGTGGACATCCAATTCTGGAGGCGAAAGTATTCTTACTTTAACGCTCTTTATTCAGCACGAACGCGCGAAATCGGAAAATCCGAAGAAAGCTTACGGCTGGCCCGCGTTGGACAGAGGGAAGGAACTCGCACCAGCAGCGACTTGCTTGACGCACAATCGGAATTATTTCGATCAAAGGCAGGTGCTATCAATGCACAGCTTGGATCTACCGAAGCCTTTTTAAATCTAGAGATGGCAACCGGAAAACCCATTAAATCGAAAAGCGGGAACTCAGTCCATGAGTGAAAAAAGAAAAAAAATCCTACCAGTACTGATCGCAGGCGCTGGTTTAATCGTTGTTTATCTTCTGTACGACAAATACATGTACATCCACAGTGACAATGCTCAGATTGAAGCCCATTCCGTGATGTTGGCCACCAAAGTCTCGGGTTTCATTACCGAGGTAAAGGTCGATATTGGCGATCAGGTAAAATCAGGCGATGTATTAGCCATCATTGACGACCGAGACTATCTCACGGCCCTTGAACGCGCCAAGGCAGACCTCGAATCCACTGATGTTCGACTTCAAGACGCGCAAAAGAATTTCAATCGCCTAACATCCTTGTACTCAAAAGGCGCAACGACCCAAGCCCAACTGGAATCTGCAAACGCTGGGTTCAACGATCTTAAAGCGCGATCACGCTTCATGAAATCTCAACTCGACCAAGCCCAACTCAATCTGGAATCCACGAAAATAAAGGCTCCCTTCGACGGATTTGTCGCCAGGCGTGCCGCAGAAGTCGGGCAATATGCGACGGCCTCTGCCCCGCTATTCGGTTTTGTGGACGCAACTGACCGCTGGGTAATTTGCAACCTTAAGGAGACCGAGATTGGCGACATCATCCAAGGAACCAAGGTTGACATCACGGTTGACGCCATTTCAGGACGCAACTTCACAGGTAAAGTCCAGCAGCTAAGCCCCTCGACAGGCGCAACATTCACCATGATTCCGCCAGATAATGCGACCGGAAATTTCACTAAAGTTGTTCAGCGAGTTCCCATAAAAATATCCATTGAAGGGGTAACCCCCGAGGAAATTTCTTTACTCCGTGCCGGACTGAGCGCCGACGTCCGGGTTCACCGGCGCAAATCCTGAGAGGCAGCCGGCATGCCCCGCAAATCCATCCTGATTATTTTTGTTGCTGTCATGGCCTCACTTCTTGAGATCATTGATACCTCCATCGTTAACGTCGCTCTGCCAACAATGATGGGAAGCCTCGGTGCAACCCTCGAAGATATCAGCATGGTCATCACAGGCTATGCAATCGCCAATGCGATCGTTCTGCCGCTTTCAGGCTGGCTGAGCGAGCAGATTGGACGGCGCAAATATTATCTAGGATGCATTATCGCCTTTACTGCTGCCTCTGTGGCCTGCGGCATTGCACCAAACCTTATGTCGCTGACCATTTTCAGAATCGTCCAGGGATTTATGGGCGGAGCACTTTTACCAACTTCACAGGCCCTCATCTATGAACAATTCCCGAAAGAGAAGGTCGGAATGGCGGGCGCAATATTTGGCATGAGTTTCATGATTGGACCAACCCTTGGTCCCGTCCTTGGCGGTTATCTCACTGATAATTATGGATGGCGTTCAATTTTTAACGTGAATTTGCCTCTGGGCATGGTGGCTTTTTTTGTTGGCGCTGCCGTCATTATGGACCGGACCAAGACCCCGGAGGAAGAGGCCAAAATGGCCAACTCCGCAAAACAGGGGTTTGATTCATTTGGCCTTGGACTACTGATCGCAGGCATCGGTTGCCTGCAATTTCTGTTGGAGCAGGGGGAACCAGAGGGGTGGTTTACCTCAAAAGCCATCTGCCTCTGCGCTATTGTTGTAGCCGTATCACTTCCACTATTCGTATGGTGGGAATTGCGGGTTCCCCATCCGGTCATTAATATCAGGCTATTTTTAGATCCGATTGTGACCTCTGGTGTCGCTCTGATGGCAGGACTTGGTTTTTTTCTATACGGAATCGTCTTCATACTCCCCGTTTTTGTTAATAGAATGTTTCATTACACGGCAACTCAAACGGATGAACTGTTCATCCCAGGATCACTGCTGACAGCCATGATGATGCCGTTCATCGGGAGGGCGATGCAGGGCAAGGTAAATCCAAAAATACTTATTTTTGTAGGCCTCACATCCATCGAAGTCTGCTTAATGATGATGCTGGGATTTAATTCCCAGACGTCGCGCACTGAAATCCTGCACATGCTCTATTTCCGCGGATTCGCTTTGGCATTTTTATTCGTGCCGATCAATTCAAGTATTTTGAGCCAATACACTGGCGCAACCGTGGGACAAGTAGCGGGTTTGCTTAATCTCTGCCGCCAACTTGGCGGGAGTGCTGGAATCGCGCTGATCGCAACGCTGCTCTCCGTCAATTTCAAGCAAAATTACTTGGACTTGGCGGCCCACGTATCCATGCTTGATCCAAACACTGCCCTCACTTACGCAAAGACCGCAGGATCGGCTGCCATCAGATTCGGAAAGGACCTTGGTTTCGCCAGCGGCGGGGACCTTGCCATTCGTTCGATCGCAATGCGAGTGCAGACGCAGGCCTTCATGATGAGCTTTATTCAACTCGTCTGGATCATCATCTTAGTCTTCGGGCTGTCGTACATTCCACTGCACTTCCTGAACCTAAGAAGAAAAGCGGCACCAGTGATGGATACCCATTAACCCACTTAAGGCGACGCCCATGAGCCTACTCTTCACGCCAATTAAAATTCGCGACATCAGTTTCCGCAACAGAATTTTCGTCTCACCCATGTGCCAATATTCCGCGGTCGATGGTGTTCCACAACAATGGCACTTGGTTCATTTAGGTTCCCGGGCCGTGGGCGGTGCCGGCCTGGTCATGGCAGAGGCCACGGGAGTTTCAGCGATTGGACGAATCTCGCCCTTGGACACTGGAATTTGGAATGCCTCTCAGGCGGAGGCCTTTAAACCCATCGCTGCCTTCATTAAAGAACAGGGAGCTGTCGCAGGGATTCAATTAGCCCACGCAGGTCGTAAGGCTTCGACGCAGGCTCCCTGGAAACATGGTGCAGATGGTACAGGGGGGGGACCTCTTTTGCCGACAGACGGTGCTTGGCAGACAATCGCTCCAAGTGCACTGTCATTTGCCAGCGGGTATCCCACGCCAAAAGCAATGACGACGGATGAATGCCAGATCGTCGTATATGAATTCGAAAATGCTGCTAGGAACGCGCTTCTGGCGGGATTTGAAGTCGTTGAGATTCATATGGCTCACGGTTACTTGCTGCATCAATTTCTGTCGCCAATCTCCAACCATCGAACAGACCAGTTTGGTGGAAATTTAGACGGACGAATGCAATTACCTTTGCAGATTGCCCGGGCAGTACGTGGCATTTGGCCAACGACCGCCCCGGTTTTTGTGCGCGTTTCGGCAACAGATTGGGTAGAAGGTGGATGGGACCTTCCCCAAACCGTTGCCCTGGCAAAGGAACTTAAAACGATTGGAGTGGACCTCATCGACACCTCCTCAGGCGGATTGGTTAGCGACGCGAAAGTACCAGTTGGACCAGGCTTTCAAATTCCATTTGCCAG
Organism: Pseudobacteriovorax antillogorgiicola; assembly: GCA_945898195.1. Lineage (GTDB taxonomy): Bacteria > Bdellovibrionota_B > Oligoflexia > Oligoflexales > RGVZ01 > RGVZ01. The sequence goes on from CAMDHM010000027.1 coordinate 7,911, forward strand.
GACCATTCGCACCGAGGCGGACATCCTGACTGGCTCCGTCGGATTCATCAGTGATTCGCAGCAGGCAGAGAAAATTATTGCCGAAGGGCATTCAGATGTGGTGTTTATCGCCCGCCAGTTTTTAAAAGATCCCTACTTTCCACTACGAGCAGCGAAGGAATTAGGATTTGAAATTCCTTGGCCAAAACAATACGAACGGGGCAAGTAATAATCTATACATGATTGTGACGAAAATGATTCCCAGCAAGTTCCAATTCAAACAATTTGCAATGATCCAAAGAGATTCGGGACAGCGGATCAACACTGATAGCTGCGCCTTTGGAGATCTTGTGGAAGGCAATTCGCCATCTCGAATTTTGGATGTCGGGTGTGGCACGGGCGTTCTTACCCTCATGATGGCGCAAAAGTATTCGGCCGCCCAGATAACAGGCATTGAAATTGATCCTAACGACGCCACCGTTGCCGCAGAGAATTTTGTTTCCTCTCCCTGGCAAAATCGTTTGCAGGTTCTAAATTTGAGGGTCCAGGATTTTAAACAGCCAAATGAAACTAAATTTGATTTGATTTTATGCAATCCGCCTTTTTTCAGATCCAGCACAAAATCACAGGATCCAGCTCGGGCCTTGGCCAGGCACGATGATCAATTGCCAGCGGGCGAATTGGCAGCATCGATCGGCCGTTTATTGTCGCCCTCGGGCATAGCCTGGCTATTGTGCGCCGCCGATGAAGAGGGGCGCTGGCTGAACGCCTTTTGCAAAGTCGGCCTTTCATTGCGCAACAAAATCAGTCTGGCCGACAACCCTGAAGCCTTGCCGCATGCCATCGCCATAAGTTTCGTAGATGAAAATAGTCCGCAGGTTCAATCACGCAGAATTGATTACCGCGTTGCTTCTGGCGGAGAAAGATCGATTTGGATGGCACAACACCGCGCACGGTGGTTTCCGTTCTAAATGCCTCTTGCGAACTGCATCTCCAGATTCCAGATCAGAGCTGTCACTGGTTTTCAGATGCCTCAAAAGGATCGATAGCTTCACTGGAAACGGTACGAAATGGACCTGTCATAGAATTCCCACCCTTAAGGCCCTGACCATTTGGCAGGGTCCACATCGCCCAAAAATCTGACTGAATGGCTTCAATTGACTTTGAATAGCGACGAGAGTTGGCACTGTCGGCAATGGTTAATGTTGTGATCTGCTGCCCATCTGTATGAAACCCGTAAATCGTGACGCAGTGGCTTGCATAGCAATATGCAGCCGGTATTCCCTTGTGAAGGTTCTGCGTCACCTGATTCATGACGGCGTCGCGGGGGCCGTGCAAATTGGCCCAGCCCATTTTGTCGGGCAAAGACTTTTCCTGCCGAAAAATATTCAAAAATTGAAAGGGCGAGCCAATATCAAACTGACCACGATACTTCCCAAGGATATTGCGCAATGCCCCAGTTGAATTGACTGCCGTGATGTCGGCGCGGTAGGCCTCGATTTCCGAATCCTGACTCGGGGGCAAGTGATTGAAATAGGTTTTCATTGTGTGAAAGGCCGAATAGCCCCAACACCAACTGGTATTGCCTTGGTTGTAAACGTCATCGAGGGTCAAATTAAAATCCCCAGCTGCACCCGGAGCAAGCAGTGGCAAATGGCCAGGATTTGTCGAATTAACACGCACTCGACGCAGTACGTTAAAAGACATTTGAGCCAGATCACCGGTGCCCACGGCTTCTGCGACAGTCAGTTTCGTTAGATGAGCGATGGCAATAGGACGAGCAGATCGATAAAGCGACCGCTCTGATTTTGACTCAGAGAATTCAAGGGCCGTTATGATCACGCCGGCACTGCCGCATTCACCGCCGGCACAAATCACAAGATTTTGGCGGCCGGACTGCGTTCCCACCCAAACCCACGGCTCCTCCGAGGTATCGCTAGCCTCGAGGCGCATGGAAATTTCAAACGCCTTGACTGTTTTTACCGAAGAGGTCTGTGGTGCGCTGCATGCCATCAACCCGACGACGAAAAAAAACGCGGGCAAAGTTTGGCTCAATTTCATGTCCACGGAACTCCAACATGCGTCTGCAACAACTTGGACTGCGCCCTAATAAGAACGGCCAAGCCCGCTATAGCAAGAAGGTAGCCACAATATTAAGTTAACGATATTAGGTATTTAACTGGCTCTAATGGAGACATCTTCGCCAATTAGCCCGTCAAAATTGTCTACTATTTTGACAGGAGCTTATTCAAAGCGGGTGATGAAAGTGCAGCGTCGACAAAGATCTTCGATAAGGTCACCCCGAGCGAAACCATCCCGAATTTTTGTTGCACGCGGGCTGGTCAAAATCTCCGAAATCGGCGTTTCAAACGCGTTGCCAAGGCGAATGTCTGCCTTGTGATCGAGGCAGCATGGAACCGCCGTGCCATCGGCATGAATGCCAAAATGCCCGGTCAAACCATGACAAAATCCTTTTTCACTACGGACCGGATTTTCCATGCGAGGCCATTCAAACCGGGAGTCAAAATGCAAGTAAAGTCGACCGCGAATTCGCCAGTTTTTCCGCCGCCGTAAATCGACATGGATTTCCGACCACTCAAAACCAAAAGCCTGGGCTAAAAGTGTTCGCATGGGAGCATTCAAGTCTGACTCAACGGGGGTCGTTCCACCCAGGTCCCATAGGCGCAAATTGATATAAAGATCGGGACGTTCCACCATGGCCTGATCGATAAAATTTTGAATCCGTTGAAAATAAATTCTGGGATTTTGGTTTTTAAAATTGTCCTCGAAACTTTGCAGGGAAAAACTGACCTGTCGAACGATCGGACGCAGCAATTGTGCCGGGCGATCACCGGCCATCAAAACACCGTTGGTGACAATATTGACCGGCACACCAGCTGCTTCGCAGGCATCAATAATCCGCGAGAATTCAGGATGGCCAAGAGGCTCACCCAACAGGTGCAAAACTACCTCTTCAGTCAGGGGCGCCAACTGGGTGATCACACGCTCAAAATTCGCCACGTCCATCACCTGCTTATCGCCCTCGCCCGCCGGGCAAAAGGTGCACTTCAAGTTACAGATGTTACTAATCTCGACGTTGACCCGTTTGAATCGATGTTGGGCCATGGACAAAAAAATCCCCGCGCTCCAATGCGCGGGGTTACGTTTACTCCATCATGGGGCGTTTATTCCATGAAGATCGACACCAGGTATCACGGCACATCCAATCGGACCTTTCCCGGGGCGATTGATTTTGCCGCAAAACTGGCTTTCCCTTGATTTTCGACACTACAAGCCATTTGGGTCGCATGGGAGAACATGAATGCCATTTTTTGGTCGATGCATGCCTCTATAGGCCCCTCAAGGATCGTGGCGCGAGCAGGCCCAGCGTCCTCAATGTGGATGAATACCTCAGCAGAATCGATGGGCAAATCATTGACGCAAGCTCCAGCTTCCAGGACATACCAACCACGGGTCATCAACTCTCCGCTAAATTGGGGTCGTTCCCAAGCAATCGTCATGAGGCTCTTCTCACTTCTGGAGTTACACAGATCCACCATCGAGCGAATTTCGTGGGCATCCGCAACCTGAAGCCGGAATTCGAACCCGTCGGCATTCAGTCGTTCCTTACGGAAGAGCTGCGTTACCTGGTTGTTGCCTTTGCAATCCATTGAAGCCGCATCATCGAATGAGTAGCCCTTCACATCATCCGTGCACAAAGGGGTGTCGCCCCTCCAACTCAATTTTCCAGCACCACCCTGAACGTAGAAATAGACTTCCTCTGCATCTGGATCGCGCCGTGTCTCGAAGCACTTTCCGGCATCGATCATGAACCATCCCTTTATTGGGAACTTCGGTTCGCCTGATTTTTTCTGAGATAAAGATAGGTAGGTTAAGTCGGTCGTGTCATTGCAGAATTTGAGTAGCCCACCGACGGAGACGGCATCTGCTGGTTTAAACTCAAAGGTTGGAACTCCTGTGCCTGCAGTGCCTGTCGAAAGAGATGAAACCGAAATTTCCCTAAAGGAACGAAATCCCTGATTTGCTCCGGTACAGGGCAAATTTTCTGCATCGGGAAAATCAAACACCTGTGTGAGATCCATGCAAAGCGGCGTGGTTCCGATCCAGTTAAGTACCTGATTTGACGATTGAGCAAACAGAAACAGCCGATCGTCCAACAGGGGAAAGGACAGGTCGACACACTTGTTGGCTTCGATGGCCCACCAGCCCCGAGCTAGTTTCTTTTGATCGGCATTGTAGGCAACCGCGACGTAGATTTTATCGGTGTTTGCATTACACAGATTAATGCTGGTTTCGGCGGCCATAGAAGGCGACCCCGATAAAGCTGACCACGTCGCGCCGGACACCATTAGAAGAAAAAATAATTTCTGTTTCATAAAAAAAGCCTCCCTATTGTTAAAAATGGGAGGCTGCAACGTGGATGCCATGTGGTCAAAAAACCACTGGCGTTGGCTTATTTCAATCCGGCGTAAACCCGATGGACGTCATCATTGTCGTCAATCTCATTCAGGAAATCCTCGACATCCTTGCGCTGAGAAGCATCAAGTTCGATGTTTTCCTTGGCCCGGTACATCAGCTCGGCCTTTGAAACGGCCCAGCCCTGTTGAGTCAGGGCTTTGTTAACCGAATCAACATCCGAAGGGCTGGTATAAAAACGCCCACCGGCCTGTCCCTTTTCAACTTCACCGTCTTCGAGAGGCTCAACTTCCTGGGCTCCAGCCTCGATGGCGGCCTCTTCAATATCGATGGCAGCCTTGGCGTTGGTCGCCTCGACCACTCCGAGGCGATCGAACATCCAACCCACTGAACCGATCGATCCTAATTGCCCCTTGCGAAACAAAACGCGAACGTCGCCCGCGCTTCTATTTTTGTTGTCTGTCATGCACTCAACGATGACCGGCACCTTATGAGGGGCAAATCCCTCATAAGTCACCAACTCATAGTTCACGGTTTCGTCCAAAAGACCGGAGCCTTTTTTGATCGCTCGTTCGATGGTTTCCCGCGGACAAGCCTGTTTGCGAGCCGATTCAATGGCAACCCGCAAGCGGGCATTATTGCCCGGGTCCGGGTCACCTAGACGCGCTGCAACAGCGATTTCTTTCGCCAGCTTGCCAATGATGAGTCCCCGCCGTTTTGCCGAATCCACGCGCCCGGCGTGTTTCCATTGTGCACCCATGTCGGTCTCCTCTGAGTCTGGAAATACAGGGACATGAGGCAAATGATTAACCCAAGGCTGGTAAAAATCAACCCTAATGTGGTTGCCCAACTCGGGAACAAAAAAGCCCCGGAACATTGTTGCTCCGGGGCTTCTGGTCCGCGTGGATACCGCAGCAGGCTTACTGCACACAGTTTTCCGAATGAAAAATATTATAAAAAAGGCGGCGAACTGGGCCGTTCGGGCAAGCCGCGCCAGAGTTAGCGAACGTACCACCGGTCGTCGGCCCACCCACATGAGGGTAAGTCGGCGGAGCAACTGGAGCCGCTTGAATGGCCGGTGATGCCGACGCAACTGGGGCCGCTGGAGCTACGGATGCGACTGGAGGTTTACTTGGTTTCGGTGGGGTGGATGGCGCGCTCGAGCCCTTATCGCTCTGACTTCCGCAGGAAACCATCAAAAAACACGCTAAAATCAGGATCTTGGACTTCATATGGGTGCCTCTATTGAGTGGTGGACAGTGGCTTGACAACACGCCGGGCCAAAAAATCGAATGCCCACCAAACTATAAAAGGTTATACATCATAGAATCTTTGTTATCAAGCTTAAAATTGTTAAAAACAAAAAATTATTTTATTAAAAATAACCAACTATAATTACTAAACTTAATTTGATTCTAACCGTTCACCGAGCCGTGCAAGCCGCCTTCATTTCTCTCATTGCCGGGGTGTGATCGTTGATTAACAGACCGCGGTACTTGCTTTGACCGGCATCCGCCGAATAAACGATGAGGCGCAACTCGTTTTCTGGTGAATCGGCGTCAACCAGCAGGTGCAGGTATTCGCCGGACGCAGTTTGAAGTTCTTCAAGGGCAATTTGGTGCCTCTGACCATAATGTTCAACCTCGCCCAGGCGTTCGACATGCCCGTCGTCCTTCAGATTGAATCGTACGGTCGCAAACACAACGCCCTGATAGGCGAAAGCTTCGCACGTTATATTCGACGGGGAGGCATTCCCGAACGCGATGGGATTTCCCGTAAGTATAATCCCCATGCCCAAAACCAAATGCGTCCACCTTCTTGTTGCTTTCACGGTGCATGTCCTCATTTCGACTGCGTCCAGGCTCAGCCCCCTCGGGTTGGCTTAGGGCCATCGTTGGTTATTGCGAAAATTTATGATCAAAGGGCACATCGATGGTGCCAAGCCATGTTTCCAATGCGGCGGTGCCGCGAATACCTAATTTATCCTTAGATGTACCTTTCATCAGTTCCAGGGCGGTCCCCAGCAGCTCCGAGGTTTTAAGGGAAATCGGGAATTTAACAATTTGCACTTCATTGGGTTTCATGGCTATCGGCTTGGCTGATTTTCCAGAGCCAATGATTTTGTCGGTAAACATCAAGTCAAAATCGATTGTCTCAATTTTGAGATCATTACCATCTTGATTTAGGACCTTCAGATCAATCTCAAAATCGATACTCGCAAGCGAGGCTTTGCCAACATTGAAATCAGCGAAACTAATTTTTGGCTTCTTAGGTACGAGCCCAAGACTCTCTCTGAAATGTGCGCATCCTGACAGAACAAAGTTGGACATTAGTAGGAGAGGCATAAGGCGGGGATTCACACAGCGACTCATCTTAACTTGCTCTGACATACTCGAGGGTGGTCCTATCGTCGTAAGTGTCTGCGAGAAACGCCTTCAGCTAAGGAGTAACACCTCGGAAAGATAGAGTCGACGACTGGCACAGAAACTTGATCAGAAACAACGAATTTTTGGCCCGAAAAAAAAAGCAAAAACGACCACGAGGCCGGATGAAAACGGCTGGCAGGGTTTGCCGCACGGTAAGTCACCCGGCGAACCTGTGGATGATAGATCGCTTACGATTTACGAAAGGGGAATCTTGAACGAAAATCAAGCGACGCGGGATTTGTCGTCTTGAATTATGAGAATGTAACAATCTTTGTACATGCATCAACCTGCTTTGCGGGGCTTTTTTGACCGTGAACTGGTCGTAAGGCTTACATTCAAAATTTGAAGCTCGATGACGCGTCCCTTTGCGTCCTCAGAAAACAAAACTCCGTCCTTTAAGTAGCTCTTCGCCTCGATTCCAGGCGCAAGCTTGATCGTTGCAAAATCAGCATCTTTGTCGATAGATACAATTGGAAACTGCTGGGCATGTGCTGCACGGCTAGAATTCTTTACTTTTGGCTTTATTTTTCGTTGACTTGAAAATTTATCATGACTGTGAGCACGATCCATAAGTCGTTGGCCTTTCTTTCTAACAAAACTGCCGCAATTAAATTATCGTGACGCGTACTAAATGACTTTGCGAACAACCATTTCGGACATTGTGCGATGACAAGATCAGGTTCCTCAATCAAAATTCTAACATCTGACCGGAACCAAGACATCCCTATATTTGATTCGCATTTTTTCATTCTATCAAATAGCCAGCTCAAGCAGCCGTGTTTACCTAGATCTCTTTGACGGTGTAGTTCATCGACACAACCATTCAAGTTTTGAAGGAATACGCCAAGTCTGATTGGCGTCTGCAGACTCAAAGAGAAATACAGAGCGCCTACGAGCACGGGCTCTTTGCAACATCGAGCGAAAACCTCTTCAACTCATTCTCGTCGGGGTTCTGGCTGTGCATCCCTCCTTCATCGATGTTCGACAGCATTGTGATGGATCCGAGAAGATCCCCGCGAACGTCAAAAAGGGTGGTACGGAACGAGGTCGCTGGTGATGTACAACACTTATTGTGGCGCTACTCGCATTTTATCAAAACAACAACCCAGAATTACTAGGCTTATTCTAATCCCCTTCAGATTCTTACCTTGAATACCGATTCAGTTCCATCCTGAGGAGGTACCATGACGACAAAAAATCTGAAAATTAGCCGCCTATTCTTTCTAGGATTGACGTTAACGGCTTCCGTCATGGCCACGGCCGGCTGCATGGGCAAAAATGGCTTCTTAGGACAGGACAAAAAAAGCGGAAAAGCCGAAGCTATTTCTGCAACCTCGCCACTCGCATCATCAGCGGCAACGGTAGCGCACAATAAACAAATCTTGATTGGTGCCTGCGGGGCCGGCGCTAATTCCAGCGTTCGGGTTCAGCGATCTGACGCCTCCGAAGGCATCAATATTGGAGAGGCGTTTGTCGGCTTCCAAGGCGGAGTCAACGTTGGCAGCGTCGACTACAATGCCGACGGCATCCCAGATATTTTAGTCGGTGCAGCGCCTTCAGCCCAACCGCATATCCGGGTCTTCGATGGTCGTGATGGCGTCGGCGAAATGGCCAGCTATTTTGGCTTTGATCAGCCCTATAAGGGCGGAGTTAATGTGGCCGGCTGCGTCCTAGACGGAAAACCAGCCATCGTTGCCGGTGCCGCCACGGAACCGCACGTTATGGTCTTTAAAATCATTGATGGAAAGCCAGAAGAGCACTTGAGCTTCTACGCATTTAAAAATACTGATGGCAGCCCAGTGTCGGGCATTGGCGCCCGCGTGACCTGCGGTGACTTCAACGGCGATGGTAAAAACGACATTATCGTTGGAAGTGGTCCAGGAAAAAATTTAAACGGTACTGTGAAAGTTTTTGACTCTGCAAACGGAGATCTCATCGCCGAGTTCACTCCAACCACAGACCCTTGGTACAACGGTTTATTTTTGGCAGCAGGTAATATTGATGGAGTTGTCGGAGACGAGATCGTCATTGGGGTCGGAGCCGGCGGTACCCCAGCTGTGAAGGTAATTAAATTCCATGCAGGGTCGCCAAATCCGGATACAATCAACAGCTTTCTCGCGTTTGACGAAGCATTCAAAGGTGGAGTATCGGTTGGCACCACCGATTTCGACAACGACGGCAAGGATGACATTATCGTCAGCGCGGGCGCCGGCGGGATGAGTGCCGTGAAAATTTTTCCGTCTATTGCAAACGCTATCGAAAAATCCTACACGGGATTCGAGAACTATAACGGCGCAACGTGCGTTAGCGGAATTTAGCCACGGCAGATGGTCGTTAAGCCAAAACCTGTTATCATGATGGCATAGCCTGATCTTCCAGGCGCTCGTGATAAAAAGGATGGCTCCCCCATGACAACAACTCCGTTGAAGTGCCCCTCAGCCTTTGGCATCTTGTTATCTTCCACCCTGGCTGCGGGCACGGTCGCCTCCGCTTCAGCGGAGCCATCCTTCAGCCACAAACATAATCACCAACATAGCCAAACCGAAATTGGATGCAGTGATCCCATGGCCGAAGGTCAGCGCGTGCTGCGCTTGGGAAGCCTCATGCCCACTGCACATGCGGTGACGCCAGCCGCTATACACCCATGGCCATTCCCGCCCTTGTCTATCGGGCATACGAGTGCGTCCTATCAAAACTACTCTGGGGAAGCCTACTTTCACCACGGCCTCGATATTCGCGGTGCAGCCGGCACGCCGATCTTAGCCTCCGTGGGGGGGCGCGTCGCAAACATTGAAAATTACATCCCCGGCAACCTCGCCTACTGGGAGGTCGCGATCCTCGACGATGAAGGCTTCTTGTGGCAATACCATCACATCGAAAAATCTTCTATTCCCGCAGGGATTTGGAACAGCTGGCGAAATGGCGTGAAGGTCGAAGCTGGAGCTAAACTCGGCGAAATCTTCAAATGGGGAAATTACTCGTTTGGCGAACGCTACGATCACCTGCACCTGAATGTCCTAGCCTCTGGCGGGACTTATATGAGTCCATTCTTGTTTCTTGAGAGTTTACCCGACCGAGTTGCACCAGCCATACTCGCCGCGGGAGTCTTGCAAGGTGGACGTAGTGTGGACGACAGCGATGTCGATGGCCCGTATTCACTCTATGCGACAATTCATGATCTGATTTTGCACACGAAATATGTTGTCCCACCGCACCGCGTTGAAATTGCGATCGATGGTGCTGCTTCAGAGCTGGTTTGGGATTTCCAAAGCCTCCCAGGGGGCGCAAACATCAACCGTTCAGTCGACGAGTTTTTTGTGCCAGACATGACATGCGGTGATTACACGTGCCGCGAATTGACCATCAACCTGGCGTTCAAACCAGAGCCACTCGCTTTGAACAACAATCACGACGTTCGCAAGTTCCCGACAACTCCGGGGCAGCACTTTGCCGTTGTATCGGCTTGGGATTTCGAAGGAAATTCAGTTTCCAAAAAAATCGAATGGACCGTCATTAAGCCAACAATCATCGAGCCTTAAACCCACTCAATCACCCCCACTTAACCGTGGGGAGTGGACACACCCTGTAGGTCCCGTAAATTTCTCCCCAAAGCCGCCGACAACTCTTCGGTAGATTCGCGCCCTTGCGTCACTGCCGATAGGGAGGTCATGGTTTGGACAAGACCGCGAAGCAAAACGAAACAACGCCGACCAAAACGGGTGGCTCACGAAGCCCTATCCTATTTTGGCTTCTTGCAGCATTTGCTCTGACGTTGTTGCTGGCCGGTGCTTTTGCGGAGCGACTTGCCAAGCAGCAAAATATTGCCCCGGCAGACGGAATCATGCTCGCCTCAACCGTTGCGATTGCCCTAATTCTGCTTGGCGTCATCGTGGCCAGCCGAAAAAAGTCGCTCGTTATCGGCGAGGGTGAAATAACCGTTTTTGATCTTAATCTTGACGATTTTCAAACCGGAGATGAATCGCAAATCCAACCAAAATCAATCGGAACCCTTGCGCAATCGATCCGTCAGACAGCCAATGAAGTCTCAATAATCACCGAACGATTGGCTGAGGCTCATGAGGGAGGGCACCTCACGGAAAGGAGCCCAGACTCGACCCTGCGAGCGATCGTAGATTCTCAAGCAGACACCCTTGCCCAACTGGATATGACCACCAATGAAGCGTTTCGTCTTGGTGAAGAGACGGCCGTTCTAAATGAGTTGCTCGCAGCCAGCGTTAGCATGGCAAACCTCCATGCAAATCATGGCTCTGATCATGCCATGGCACTGGAATCCATCACGGCGATTTCAAGGCAAGTCCTAAACAAAGCTGGGGAAGCCGCCACCCTCAATCGACTTTTAGAGCGCGACCGCGACACCCTGTCATTGAATAGCCATGAAACACTCGCTTCGTTAAAAGAAATCCTCGGCATTGTGGACACAACGCTGCTTGAATTTCGCGATGGAGCGCGTGAGTTAGACGAAACCCAAGCCACCCTCACAAGGCCTTTCGTGCCGGCCCCAGCAAATTTTTCCACGCCCATAGCGGCAACCTTAGAAGATTTAAAAAACAAGGAGACCAAAAACGCCATTAAAGGCCTTACGGACCATCTGGCAAAAGTTGCGGAATCCATACAATTGACCCGGATGAACCAGCGCCTTAAACCCGAACATCTTTTCGGCGCTCATGATGCGGGGCTGGATGAGGCTGAAACCATTATTAGAGAAACCAAAGATGCTGCAGCCATCGTGGAACGAATCCTCAACCGCGAAGCCGAAGTCACTCGTCGCGTGATCTCGGATATCAGCATCGAACTTGCTGAGGTCAAATCGGGCCGCGAAGAACTTGACGCTCGCACTAAAAAGCTTTCAATACTGGCAGGCAATCTTGGGCAAGCCCTCGGGCAAATTCGCCTTGGAATGCTCTCCGAGGCTGGACGCATGGAAACTGCCCTTGCCCGCTCCATCGACAAAGGCAGCTCGACACATCAGCAGCTGACTCAAAATTTGATTCAGGCTGCGAGCCAGATGGCACACGGCAGCAATCGTCTTGCCATCGAGGGACAGCGACTGCACATCGATGGCAAGCAACTTCTTGCCAAACTGGAAGACCTGCGGGTGATTTCAGCGGCAGGACGGGGGCATGTGCAACGCCTTCAACAAGCCACAGGGGCAACGTCTTCCAAGGTTGATGCCGTGGTCAAGCTGGCTCACGCGCTGGTGCGCCGCGAGGACAGTGCGACACGGAAGTCGACAGCCAACACGGCCCGCTTTGCCATTCAAGACAAGGTGGCCCTGATCGATCGATTTGCGCTGCGCGTCATGGAGATGGAAAATAAAGTGAAGCGGATGAGAGGCCCATCGCCGGCGATCGACCGCAGTGAGTTAGCTAAATTACCTGAATACGAATTCCCGGTGCAATAACACTGGAACAAGTGAGACGATCATGGTCAATGTCGGTGACAAGGGATTTGGACTAACGCTAGAGCGGTACCTGCGCAAGGCACAGGCGGCCAACCAGGACGCGCTCGAGAAGTTATCCTCGGGAACAGTGTATACAAAGCAAGACCCCCGCCCCGCCGAACATGCAATCTCTGATTCAATGGAATTTAAAATCCGCGGACTTACTGCGGCCAAACGTCAGGTGAGTGACGCATCGAGCATGCTACAAACAGCCGAATCAGCTTTCAGTGAAGTCAGCAATATCGTCCTACGGTTAAAAGAGATAAGCCTTGCCGCAACCAACACCACCATCACAGACCGTGACCGGCGCTATTTATTTGTCGAATACGAAGCCCTCCATGACGAAATCAACCGCATTGCCACCACCACGACCTACAACGGGATTCCACTTTTAAACGGAGACGACCCCAACGCCCCCGAGAGCCTGGTGTTTCGCTTGGGCGACCCCACGTCATCCGAAGACGGAGGCAATAAAGAAGACCCGAACACGATTACTTTTGACGGCTTCAAAAACGTCATTGCCACGACTGCCGGACTTGGGCTTGGCAGTGCAAAGGAACTGCTCATGGGCAGCGACCCATTTGTGGGTATCAGCATTGCCGATGCTGCAGACCTATTGGTTCCACAGGACACGAGTAATTTTCCGACCTCGTTCGATGAAGCCTTGGCTAGACTTTCAGAGCAAAGGTCTGTCTTTGGCGCCTTGCAATCACGAATGCAAAGGGCCATGGATTTCGTGGACGTCTATGCTGAAAACCTTGCCGCCGCAAAATCAAACCTTTCCGATACGGACTATGCGCAAGAGGCATCTAATTACGCTCGAACGAAAATCCTGCTCAATGCAGCGACATCCATGCTGGCGCAAGGAAATGTCAGCACGCTGCTGACTGGAAGTCTGCTCAATATTCTCAATTGAAACCTCAACCAAGCCAAGATGCCGGCTTGTGGCCTTCAAGCAGCGAGATCGCAGACCTACAAGCCGCTACAACCTCCAGAGACTCCGCAGATTCAGCCAAACCTTCAATCTTGTGAACTAGGGCATTCACCGGAATCAAAGCTGAATTGTGAAGTGCAGCAGCCAATCTAAAAATAACGTTACCATCAGCTGGCAGGACTCCGACCTGCAGCAACCCGAGGGCAACGTCAAAAAACGAGGTAAACCCAGTCATTGGAGGCCATACACCTGGCTGGGTTTCAAACCCTTTGTAACCTCGTGGACCAGGAACCCTGCGAATAAACACAGCGGCTACGGAACCCTTTCCACGAACTTTGGCTGCAACGGGCATGATCTGAGCGATTTCGATAGACTGAACACCGGCGTTTACAAGGTAGTGTTCAAAATCCGCAATTGAACAGCGGGCCTCAAGCAATCGTGCCACGCCGCCATACACGAGTGGATCAGATTCAGCGTTGTCGCCAATCATCACAAAATGGCCGCCTTCTCCTCGCCTGGCCATGATCGTCAAGATCGCAAGGGTTTTGTAGGCAACGTGATGCCGAAGAAGCCCGAGGCGACGTTTTTGCAGGTTGTATGCCTGATTCTTAAAGGTATCGCTGGTCCAATCGAGGCCATCCAGCACCAATTTAGATTCAAGAACGCGACGCAGTTGAGGCGGAGACGAAGAAACAAAGTGTAAGCCGTTGGGCGGCAATCCCCGAGCCCATCGTGCGGCAAGAAGGATTTCGCGGGCACCGAATACGGTGATTTTATCGCGGGCATCTTCCATGGCCGTGCGAGCCAGGTCGACCACAGACTCGAATTCGGTTTCTAGATAGGTCTTGTCGATGTCACAAATGATATCGAAAGGCGGGTCTGAAACCTCGCCAACAAGGCGTCCATCGCATTGCCTGCGATCGACAAGACGCACTAGATCGTAGGTCTTGCTACTAGAAAAAAATTTTCTTAAAAAACCAATCATGACAATACTATACCCCACAGAGACAATTCCTTGTATACTAGAAAAAACGGACAAGGGAGTTCCTGATCATGACGATTGAACCTGTTCAAGAACCTGCTCTAAAAATATGCACCTACTGCGAACAAGAAAAAGTTCGTATCTGGTGCGGCGCAAAACTTAAAGACGGATCGAAGGTCTTTATCGACCATAAGCATCAGCGCTGGGCCGGACGCCGATGCCCCGACTGTGAAAAATCTCGCGTACAAACCGCAGTGAAGTGCGACCGTTTTGCTAAGGCAAACATCCTGCGCGAATTGGAGTCCAAGGGATTTGAAGTTATCTCTTCGGCCGTGCCGATCAAAGTCCGCAAAGACCAGGTCGAGTTTACGGTAGGCATGCGCCGCGCCTTCATGGACGGCGGCAATATCATCCTCGATAGTGAGACGGAAACCGGCGTTGACATGGTAGCCCTAGTGTTTGAAACCGTACGTCTGGCTACACCCGAGCAAATCTCAGCCATGCCAACCGCACGTCTGGTCGGAAATCAAATGGGTCAGCTTCCCGATGCGACGATCGTATCACGGCCTGTAAACCTTTCATCCAACCTCGGATGATCGATCGTGTAATGAATCCCGCGAGACTCCTTGCGGGATATTGCACAACGCACGGTGAGCCAGGCGACGACGGCAAGATTTCGGACTTCGAGCAATTGCTCGGTCAATTCATAGTTCCAGTAATACTCGTCAAGCTCTGCACGGATGGCTGAAATCCGACTTAGAGCTCGGGACAAACGTTTTTCGCTGCGCACGATTCCCACGTAATGCCACATCAAGCGTCGGATCTCGTCCCACGTGTGCGACAAAACCACCAATTCATCCGGCGGGACTGCCGCGCCGCAGTCCCAAGGTGGAATCCGAACCTGAGTCGCGGAGAAGGCATTAGACTCTTCGTCGGATTGATGGGCCAAAGCCACATCTGTTGCGACGCGATCGGCATAAACCAGAGCCTCCAAAAGGCTATTGGATGCCAGGCGATTGGCGCCGTGAAGTCCCGAACAGGCAACTTCGCCGAGGGCGTACAGCCCGTCGATACTGGTATGCCCAGCATCGTCAACAAGGATTCCACCGCAGCTATAATGCGCCGCAGGAACGACGGGAATCATGTCGCGAGCCATGTCGATCCCAAACTGCAGGCACGTCTGGTAGATGTTAGGAAAGAGTTTTCGCAAACGTTCTTCACCAAGGTGCCGGATATCCAGAAATACATTCGTCGCACCCGACTTTTTAAGTTCAGCATCAATCGCTCGCGACACGATGTCTCGGGGAGCCAGCGATCCCAAAGGGTGATAGGCCTCCATGAATTCATGCCCGGCCGCATCCTTCAAGACGCCACCTTCGCCGCGCACCGCCTCGGAAATTAAAAAGGTCTTGGCCTTTGGATGATAGAGGCAGGTTGGATGGAATTGCATGAACTCTAAATTCGCCACGCGGCATCCTGCGCGCCACCCCATAGCAAGGCCATCGCCCGTCGCACTGTCCGGGTTGGACGTATAAAGATAAACCCTGCCGTGACCACCCGTACAAAGGTAAGTTCGTCCCGCGCGAGCCTGGTAAACAATGCGGCTTTGCCGATCCATGACATAAGCCCCATAACAACGCGGGGGCCCAAAAGAAGCGGGCCCCGACGAACCAAACTTATCGCTAGTCAAAAGGTCCACAGCTTTTTGGTTTTCGATAATACGGATCGAGGGCTGTTCGCGACAAGCTCGGATCAGGGCGATCAAGACTTCCTTGCCCGTGAGATCGTCGGCGTGAATCACGCGTCGGTGAGAGTGTCCGCCCTCGCGGGTCAGATGGTAGGAAGAATCATTACCCGCTTCAGTGCGGGTGAACTTAACCCCGATGTCAATCAACTCACGGATCAGGCGTGGTCCATTCTCAACCACCATTCGGACAATTCCAGGGTGGCACAATCCTGCACCGGCCACCGTCGTGTCATGAACATGATTTTCAAAGGAATCGGACCCATCAAGAACCGTGGCGATTCCGCCCTGAGCCATCCAGGTGTTGTTGTCTTCGAGGCTCCCCTTGGCAATAACCAGCACCCGACCGTGGCGGGCAAGCTTCAAGGCCAGCATGAGACCGGCGATGCCGGTTCCAATCACCAAATGATCCGTCTTGATGTCGGAGCCATTCATAGGACCGCTCCAGGTGCTTGATTGACGACAACGTGCGTCCATGTCTTAATGATTCATTCGCAGGCTTTATTCAACTGAAAAGCCGTCAAATTCATTTCAGTTTATACTGCGAGAGGGGGAAGCTATGGAGCATTCGGGACCAAAATTCGAAGCACCTACGGGGCCAAGATCCGGACCGCCCCAATCCACCGACGTCAGCGGCAGAATCATCGCAACGCAAACTCCTTGGATTTATCAACTTCCGAACCAACTGACCTTGGCGCGCCTCGCCGCGGTGCCTTTCCTCCTGGTGGCGTATCCGATGGATTATCGGCCACTCAAAATTTTCTGTGCTTTTGTATTTCTGGCAGCAATTCTCACCGATGCCCTCGATGGTTGGTTGGCACGCAGGCGTCAGACGACGAGCGCACTTGGGGCATTGCTTGATCCCATTGCAGACAAGGCACTAATCGCTGCCGCGCTCGTGCTGCTGGCAAATGAAGAATCCCTTTGGACATGGATTATTGGTTTGCTTCTGGTGCGAGACATCACCATTTCTGGAATTCGGATGATGGCCCTCGAACAAGGCTTCTCCATCGAGGTCAGCGTATTCGGAAAAATAAAAACCATCGCTCAGGGCGTGATGATTTTTTGCCTGATGATCAACGAGCCAATGTGGGGATGGCCGTTCCGAGAAGTCGGATGGTTGGCCGCATGGCTGTCCCTCGCACTGTCCCTTTATTCGGCATGGAAATACTGTGAAGAGTATTTGGCACAAGCGCGACAACGAGGACTACTTGGAAAGATGTTCGGTAGTTAGTCGGCAAAAAAAACGCCTACCCAAACCTTCGTATCCCAAATTTCATCAATTATTTCGCAACTATGCCGATCAGAACCCGTGTTTCAAGACAAACGCGGGAGCTCGTTTCGATTTGAACGATTCGCCTAAAATTATTTTGCGCCATCGCCTGTCCGACTGCGTTATCGTAGCCGAAGAAGGCACCGATTTGCGCACCGACCTTTTCACCGAACGCCTTGGTTTTCCAGCTGTTCGACACGAGTCCATTGCACAACTTACGCCCCTTGAACCAAAGCTTAAATCGGAGGCAGAAATTCATCTGATTGCCGCGAGCGGCGATATCCCCATGGTGGACCTCCTTGCAGTGGCCCATCCGCGCAAAAACGCGACGACGGGAAGCAACATTCAATATAACGATGCCCTTTGCATCCTCAAATGGAACGCCCTGTCACGACCGTCCAAAACGACTGCAATCGACGTTGATAATCTATTATCTTTGGTGTTTTCAGGAGCCAGATGCGCCCCAGAAGGACTTCTCGGCTGGGGTTTCACAAAGGTGGTCGATGCTTTGGACGGCAGCCGTGACCCCGTCCGGATGCTAACCCACCTGACCCGCGCCCTGCGTCATCTCCACATAGAAACGAACAGACTGGAGCTTGCAAAGGCCGCCATCGCCAATCTGGCTCAAGGGGCTAGCGCAAACAAAATCACGGTCGCAACCGATGGTGACGGATTTTTAGTCGAGCTGGAATTCGAGGCCCTGACTTCCCCCCATGAAACGGCCACAAAGCTCGCCGGTTGGCTGGATCGCACGGCGAATCCAAATGGTGAACCTTGCCTGGGTTGGGTTCAAAACCAAAGGGAAGGCACCTTAACCGCGGGAATCATCCTGGGCGCAAGCCAGATTCCGGTTGGTCTTATCCTTGACGAGACCGATCCAATCGTTGAGCCCAAGGCACAAACAAGCTACAACGTTGCCTGAAATCAATTTCAGGAGGCCTACGTTGAAAAAAATCGACGTCATCAGTGTTTGTAATGCCCTTGTCGACATCCTCATTCAGGCCAGTGACGACGACCTGACCAAATTGAGCTTAACTAAAGGCGTGATGCACCTCGTGGATCACGAACGCCAGCGCGCGGTCCTCGGGCATTTTGGATCAGCTCCACGAACCCTTGAACTCGGTGGTTCTTCACTGAATGCGATCCGGGCCTTGGCTTCCCTCGGCAAGAAAGCGGTCTTTGCCGGCATGGTCAGCAAAGATGAATTTGGAGAACGCATCCATGAACGCCTTCACCAACTGGGCATTGACGGCTACCTGACCTTTGGTGACGAAGATGCTACGGGATCTTGCGTGATCCTGATCACTCCAGATGGCGAACGCACGATGAACACCCATTTGGGTTCGAGCCGCCTCTACGACAAAGCCGCCGTGCCACTCGACAAAATAAAAGAATCCCGTATATTTCACTTTTCCGGCTATCAATGGGACACCGACGGACAAAAAGAAGCCATGATGCAGGCGATCAAGCTGGCTTCTGAAAGCGATACTTTGGTGTCGTTTGACGTTGCCGATCCCTTCGTTGTGCAACGCCATCGCGACTCTTTTGTGTCCATCATTCACGAATATGCGGACATTGTTTTCACCAACAAAGAAGAGGCCCGGATGCTTTATGAAGGCTCTCCGGAAAAGGCGGCTGCCGAGATCGCAGCAACGGGCGCCATTGCGGTGGTCAAGCTAGGCGCCGAAGGTGCTCTCGTGCAAAAGGGATCTACCAAGCATTTAATCGCCCCGGTGAAAACCAAGGTGATTGATACGACAGCAGCCGGCGACATGTTTGCCGCCGGCTTCCTGTATGGTTTCTTGTCGGATCGTGATCTAGACACCTGTGGTCGTATGGCGGCCACTTTGGCCAGCGATGTGATCAGCAGGATCGGAGCGACGGTATCCCGGGAAGCCCTGGACACCATCGCCGCTTGGCAAACTAGTTCCCGGTAGTCCGGCAGACGTCGTTCAAGATCTCCACGAGCGGACGACCGAAGTTTGGCCCCTGCACGGTCACGGTTGAACCAAGGTTCACCCATGTGGTGTTTTGCAGGCATCCGTTGGCGACATGCATCTGAACGTCGAGCTTCGACCCAGCATGGAACACCATGTCTAGGACGGGCTGCGTCCGCGACCGGAAGATCGGGATTTGACGCCTGGTGCCGTCGCTGTCGACCACAGCGATTGAAATGTCGTGATCGCAACCGCTGCGATTCGTAACATTGATGCGCACGGTCTGATCGTCTAGGGATACGACGGAGTGATTGTCGTGCGCAAACTTGCCGGAAAAACAAAATACGGCATCATTATAGTCAAGATCTCCGCCCGATGGGATGTCCTCGAAATTTACCCCAAGGCGAACGACTGGCACTCCGGGCGCGACCTGCACGGGAATCACATTCGTGGTGTTGTCCACAGTCACGGTGACTTGCGTCTGACCGGGGCTGACTGCAACAATCACAATCTGGCCAGGCTGAGGGCCTGAAGTGACGGTCGCAACCCCGGGATTCTGGCTGGCGACCGTGATCTCAGACGGGTCCACTGGCCCGGCACCGACGCCGGTTCCAGGATCAACTGAGACCGCCACAGGATGCGTCTGACCAGCGGTCAATACCACCGGTGCCGTGCTCACAATGAGAACCGGGGTCGGAACCACGACTGGGTCGGGAATAACGACTGGGTCCGGCACAACGACCGGAGAAGGCGTTGGAGAAATCACCGCGATTGGGGGCGGAACCGGCGGCTCCACAGCCGGCTCCACAACCGGTTCCCCCGCTGCGTCCACAGCTCGATCCACCGCCGCGTCTGCCGAAACTGATGCTGTTGCATCCCCCGACGACGTTATTTGTCCTGCAGCCTGACCAGGGCCATTGGGTAGAGGTGGAATGGGTCTGTTCACGAAAACTGGTTGGTCTCCGCAAGAAGCCAACGACAAAACGAATACCCATGAACCAAGCCGAAGGGTGCGGCCGCAAATACGCATTTTCATAATCCGTCTCCTCTAAAAACGCCTAGCCACAGTCGTGACCGGCGCAGAGGAGTTATCGGATGCGGCAGTGATTCTTTAGCGTTTAACAAACGAATAACGAAAAAAGCATTTAATTCAATCTGTTACACGGATGATCACGTCGGCTAAAAATTTACCATTTCCGGCACGCCTTCGGCCGGACTGATTTCACCAGGGGGTTGGTTGCCTTGGAGGCTGCCTGAATTCACGGCGTTTTGCGTCTTCTTGATAAAAATCGGCCCCGTTCAGAAGATCGTAGTAAAAAGCTTCGGCATCCTTGCGACTGCGGAATTCGACAAATGACTCACGAACCTCTTTCAGCGCAGGAATGGTGTAGGTAACGTTGACGCGGTAAATACCGTTGGGGCGGGCTTCAAAAAAAACCTTGCTGGCGACAAAAGCCAAGGCTGGATCAGACATAAAAAATAGTCCGAGCCAAAGGGTTAGGATTGCAAGATGACGATACAGGTTCATCTGACCGCAATCGGCCTGTTCCAGAGAACTCTTTAGGGATAACGTGGACCGACTTGGCGAAATGCATTACCTTCCGCGTATTGAGCAACAGAAAAGCTTTAAAAAGAGGCGACCATGGCCGACGAGACAACCAACAGCAAAACCATAAAAGACAGCCACAGCACTTGGTCTTTCGAGAACTTACGTTCCTTGGCCGTGCTTTTTCTGGCAGTCTTCGCGATCCGTTGGTCGATTGCATCGCCCTACCATGTCCCGACCGCCTCCATGGAACCCACCATCAAGGTTGGGGACCGCCTTTTAGCCAACAAGCTGGCCTACAACTTTAAGTTTCCTTTTACCGACTGGGTGGTTGCCAGCTGGGGAACAGCAGGTCGAGGCGACATCATCGTCTTTAAATTCCCCAACGATCCAGATATCGACTACGTAAAGCGGGTCGTGGCCGTTGGGGGCGACGAAGTGGCCGTTGTGGACAACATCTTGTACGTCAACGGACAAGCGCAAGCACTGAGCGACCACAATAGCGACCGCACCATTCTAAGCGACATCGAAGACGACAAGGACATCAAACTTCTTTTCCGCGAAAACCTCACGGGCATTGACCATTGGGTCATTCAGAATAAGCCCACGGCCTTTCGCCCCAGCATGACCTATCCGTCTGGAGGGATTGCGCACCGGGTCCCCGAAGGCTTTGTCTTTGTCGTAGGTGACAACCGCGACAGTTCTTCGGATTCTCGGATTTGGGGTGATGTTCCGCTCAACTACATCCGCGGTAAGGCCATGTTTGTGATTTGGAGTATTTACAGCCCCCGGGACGGCGGATGGTGGAAGCTTCGCTATGATCGCTTTGGACACTCTCTAAAGAGCTGAAGTCGTGTCATAATAGGTGGGAATAGTTGAACCTTTTCACCCCTCGCATGAGAATCGGGCCGACATGACCGCTGTCTCTTCTGATTTTATTTATATGCGCGAATATTGGACCGGTGATTCCCGTGATGGATGCCTCGTCAATGGCGACGGCTATCACTATTACCGGATGTCCCGTGAAGGCTGCATCTTTGAAGCCTACGAATGCTACGAAACGGAGGACGGACGCGAAATCGCGTCGCCCTTACCTGAAATGCAGAATGTTGATTGGGTCAAGGACCTGGGGTTTGATGACATGGAGGCCCTCGACAGGGTTGAGGAGAGCGACTTCCTACGCATCCGTACCCTTACCGAAGTGCCAAAAACAAAGGCCTAAACGGCATCTGCTTCATCGTCCGTATTGAACGAGCGCATCGACTCGCGTTGACGAAGGACGTGGCCGTACCAGCTCGTCGTTTGTTCTATCAACCAATGAAAAGCCGAATACTGCGCTGTCGGAATCTGTTCCTCGCAGAACTCCTGCAGGTCCTCCATAGAACCTCCTGGATTTGTCTGGATCCAATCTTTGACCGCGCGCTTAAATGAATTGGCATCGAACATGAAGAGGCTCCTTGCTTGCGCCCTTGATTCCTATAGACCGACCTTTATTAGGTCGGCAAAATCTACCCGGGCTTTAGGCAATCCATGCCGTAAGAGATCGCATAGAGGGGACTCATCCGTGTCTGATATCAAATTATCCCTGAAAAACTTTGTGGATTTGGATGGAGTTTATCAATCCTCCAAATTCGTTGCTCCCGACCTGTTCTCCTATCTCGGCAAAGACCTCCAAGCATGGTTGGAGGCTCTTCTCACTGAATTCGGTGTCAAAGAAAATCCAGTTATCCTTGGTAAAGTCCATGAAGGCGCTTGGTTGACTGGGCGGGTCTATGTGGCCAAAGGAGCCGTCGTTGAACCATCGGCCTACAT
Source organism: Pseudobacteriovorax antillogorgiicola (assembly GCA_945898195.1). GTDB lineage: Bacteria > Bdellovibrionota_B > Oligoflexia > Oligoflexales > RGVZ01 > RGVZ01. The sequence continues at coordinate 30,442 of CAMDHM010000027.1, forward strand.
TCAAGGGCCGTGTTTCATCGGCCCAGACGCTGAAGTCCGCCACGGAGCCTACATTCGCGGCAATGTGTATGTCGGCGCGCGCGCGGTCGTCGGGCACACCAGTGAAGTGAAGGGCAGCGTTTTGATGGACGATGCCAAGGCCGCTCATTTTGCCTATGTCGGTGATTCTTTTCTAGGACGCCACGTGAATCTCGGCGCCGGCACCAAGCTGGCCAACTTAAAGTTAAAAGGCGACGAAGTTCGCTTCCGCCATCCCCAAACTGGCCTGCCAGTGTCATCTGGACTTCGAAAACTTGGCGCGATCATGGGCGATCATTCCCAAACCGGCTGCAACGCCGTTCTGTCGCCAGGCACACTGATGATGCCCGGAGCAACCATCATGCCCTGCGCTCATGGGCATGGGCTAATCAAGCCGTAATTAAGGCGTAAAAAAAAACGAGGACCGCACATCCTATGCGGTCCCCGTTCCCGGAGGTGGTCCACATGTCCCTTACGGGACACGAGGCCATGGAATCTGATCTTAGAGCCCCGAGCACCAGGCCAAGGTCGGGTCAAACAAGCAAAGCAGATCGCACATTGCTGGATCTGGAAGTGGGCACTCGCCACCACCACCGCCGCCGCCGCCATTATCATCGCCGCCTTCTTTGACCGAAATGGTCAGGGAGGTTGACGTGCGGCCCTTTGCGTCGGTTGCAGAGATCGTCGTGTCACCAGTTGCCACTGCGGTCACTGCACCGCCGACGTCAACCGTTGCCACTGCCGTGTTTGCTGAAGCAAACTTTACGGCACCATCAGCGTTCTTCAACTTCATAACCACGTTCTCGCCCGGAGCGATCGTGGCAGCTGCAGGAACAAGAAACACAGCCTTATTGAGCAGGGCTTCCGTTGCAGCGCCGGCATCGATACGGCAATCACAAGCCGTCTCGATCGAAGCCTTCACACCAGTCGTCTGGAGCAAGGCGCGAACTTCAGCACCAGTCAGCGATGGGTCTTGAGCTTTGAGGAAAGCCACGAGGCCAGCAACCAAAGGCGTCGCCATGGAAGTTCCCGACAGATCGCCGTACTTCTGCTGCGGCAATGTGCTCATGATCTTGAGTCCCGGGGAAGCCAAGTGAACCGTTTTACGGCCGAAGTTTGACCATGATGGCTTCTCGTCCTGAGGACCAGATGCCGCAACGGTGATCGTGTTCGGAAAGCCTGCGTTAGCGGGGAACATATCGGTTGAATCGTTGTTCTTGCCATCGTTGGCCGCCGCAGCAACGAAAATCACACCGGCTTTGTCCGCACGCTCGACCGCTTCGATCAGCGGGGTTGCCTGCGAACGAGCCACGGCTGCGCCCCAGCTCGCGGAAATCACTTGAGCGCCTTGCTCGATTGCGTAGTCAATCGACTTAACGCCGCCCATAAGGTCACCCGAACCGTCTTCACCAAGGAAGCGAACTGGCATCAGACTGACGTCTTGCGCCATACCAGACGTCCCGTTTTCAATCTTGCCCGATGCACCGATGATGCCGGCACAGTGTGTACCGTGACCAGGATTTTTGTCGCTGGTCTTATCCATTGGATCATCATTGTTGTCACGGAAGTTGTAGCCTTTGATCATGTTTGGCTTCAGCGACTCATGATTATAGTCGATGCCAGTATCGATCACGGCAACTTTGATGGTGCGTGACCCTTTGTTACCCGTCAGCTGCCAAGCTTTTTCGGCATTGATCTTGGTAAGGGCCCACTGCTCACGCAGGGTTTCAATCGTTGGCGGCACTTCGAAGCGATGCACGCGGAAGTTCTCCACAACGTACTCAACGTTGGGGTCAGCCATCAAGCGAGCCAAGCGGGCTGCTTCAGCTTCTTTGCTCTTCTCTGAGATGGAGATCTTAAGGAGACGTCCTTTCTCGTGAGTGTCGAGAACGTGATAAGCAGAGCGCAGGGACTTGTCGCCACTGTTCTTATACTTAACGACGTAATCTTTAGCGAAAACCGGCGAGGAAAAAATCAGAAGGCTCGACACCCATAAACCAACGCGGCGCTGCATAAACACTCCTTGTCACAACGTGCTTCGTTGACACAAACCTGACCAGCATGGAAATCCATTTCCATACGACATCAGGAAGTCTTCTACGGCTTTAAAAGACGACTGCTTTGATTCGGAATATTTAAAGAGTGTACTGAACTTTTTGCCGGGTTGGTAGTCGTGGCGGGAAAAAACTTCCGGGTTGGAAAGGAGGGGCCGCGAAAGGCGCCCCCCCCAAGGGCTCTAGAATTTGAACTTGCCAGACATCATGGAGACATGGCCTGGGAAGGTGCAGAAGAACACGTAGTCTCCACCCTTTTTCATCTTGTCGGTCTTGAAGGTGATCGTATCGGACTCGCCACCGGCCAAAAGCTTGGTGTGCGCGATGATCCCTGGCGCCGTTGGAGCATAATCCTTGGCTGGACCAGCCTTGATGGCGGAGTCAACGATCTTGCCCTTGTCTGCAGCCTTTGAAAGCACCCAGTTGTGACCCATAGCCGCTTTTGGCAATTTGCCAGCATGCTTCAAGGTTAATTTCACTTCGGCGCAGCCTGACGCATCCAATTCTTTTTTGTTGAACTGCATGGCATCGGAACCTTCCAGGCTCAGTTCACAGGTTTTTGCCGATGCAACCCCGGCGAAACCAATGGCCGCAACAAACATCGCACTCGACATCATTTTGGAAAACATCTTCATAAATCGCCTCCGGAAAAAAACAACATTCGACTGACACTTATTGCTTCTTATCCAATAATTTTTCAAGTGCTCTGATTCGTTTTTCCATCTCTGGCAACCTGCGAACAAGCACCTGTTGCTTGCGCCAGTCGGCCATGGGAACCGCAGGAATACCTGCATACTGCCCGGGCGGCAAATGGCTTTTTGTCATCATCGAAAAGGCTGCGACAACAACCCCTGGCCCTACGTCCACTTGATTCGGAACCCCAACGTGTCCAGCCAGGATAGCCCCCTCGCCAAGGCTGCTTGACCCCGCCATGCCTGAAAGGCCACAAATCATGGCTGACTCGCCCACCGTGCAGTTGTGACCAACGTGGACGTGGCTGTCGAGCTTCGCCCCCTTCTTGATTATTGTTGCGTCGAATGCTGCACGATCAATCGTCGAGCACGCCCCAATTTCAACATCATCTTCAATGATCACGATTCCAATTTGCGGAACCTTTGCAATGCCGCCCGCGGCGCCCATAATCACCGGCCCTGGGGCAAAGCCAAACCCATCGGCTCCGATCACGGATCCCGCATGGATCGTGCAGTTTTTTCCAATTTTGCAACCGTGTTCGATCACGACGTTGGCCCGAAGTTCTGTCCCGTCGCCAACCTCGGCTCCCGGCCCGATATAAACCCCCGGGTAAATCACAACCCCGGAACCGATCCGTGCCGTCGGATCAATATGGGCATGGGGGCTGATCGCCTGCTCGGGTTTTGAAGGTGTCACCAACCGCGAAGCGGCGATCGCAAACGCCCAATAAGGATTCTTGTGCACCAGAAGCACGCACGGCGCATCAAAGGTTGAATGAGCTGCCCCGACAATGACCGCCGTTGCCCCAGTGTCCGGCAAAGACTTTTCATAGGTTGCCGACGTCAGAAATGAAATCTCGCCCGCAGTCGCGCGATGAAGCGGTGCAATTCCACTGACGACGGAATTCCCGTCCAATTTGCAGCCACTGGGAATCACAATTTCCGCGCCGATCCATCCTGCAATTTCGTGCAAGGCGACGGGTTTCATGCTTTGCCTCCGCTCTGGCGTTTTTGCCATGCCGCAAAAAACAACTCGGCCAGATGTTTCGATGCCCCACAATAGGTTGCCGGTGTAAGCGCCTTTAAACGGCCCAAGTCGTCGCCTCCAAGCGCCGCTGCAACATCAGGCATCCCCGCAAGCTCGCCGACGAGCCGCGAATAATCCTCGCGATTCATCTTCAACCCACGCGTCGCGGATTTCATCCGCGCATAAGCCCCATCGATGCCGCGCAATCGAAGCAGCGATTGGACGGCCTCGCCCAATACTTCCCAGTGGCCATCCAAAGATTTGGCCATGGCCCCTTCATGTAATTGCAAACGATCCAGACCAGATTCGACCGCCTTCAGTCCAAGAACAAGATGACCGAAGGCCACACCAAGGTTTCGCATCGTGGTGGAGTCACTTAAATCACGTTGCAAACGCGAAACGGTTAGTTTCCGGGCAAAATGTTCGAATAAAGACTGCGCAACTCCAAAATTCCCTTCGGCATTTTCGAAATCAATTGGATTGACCTTGTGCGGCATGGTGCTGGATCCCGTTTCGGTTTCCACTCTTTTCAAAACACACCAGCCATCCGAGATATACTGCCAAAAATCCCGTGAAAGGCCCGTTGCAGCGCTGGCCAGATGCGCACAGGAGACCGAGAGTCGGGCGATCCAATCGTGGCTTTCGATTTGAGTCGTCAAGGGGTTTGGATGGATCCCGTGAAATGTTGCCAGAAATGTCGCCGTCACGCGTGGCCAGTCTACATCAGGCAGAGCAAATGCATGAGCGCTATAGCCGCCCGTCGCGCCATTGAATTTCGCCATCACGGGAACAGCCTCAATGTCATCGATGATACCTGCGAGTCGTGCACCAAAAACAGCCATTTCCTTACCAAAGGTTGTCGGCGTTGCTGGCTGACCGTGGGTCCGAGCCAACATCGGGGTTGCAGCGTGATCGCGACTCATGTTGGCAAGGCGATCGACAAGCGAAGTTGCCAAGGGCAACAAGACGTCCCTGCGCACACGGGAAAGCATCAATGCATAGGAAACATTGTTGATGTCTTCCGAGGTGCAACCAAAATGCGTGAGGGCGATCACGGAACGCGGGGCATTCGCCGCGGCCAGTTCTTCTTGCAAATAAAGCTCGACGGCCTTCACATCATGGTTGGTGACCGATTCAATTTCCTTGATCCGTGCGACATTGCCTTCCGCGGCAATAGATTCAAGACGGCTGCGCCAGGGCGATGTTCCCTGGGCGTTGGACACTCCCTGTTTTTTTAACAGAAGTTGAATTTCAGGGATGGCCAACAAAAAAATCAGCCATGCTGCTTCCACTTGAAGGCGAAAGCCAATCAACCCGGCCTCTGAGACCAAAGGGGCAAGGGCTGCTAGTTTGCGGGCATAGCGGCCATCAAGGGGCGATATGGCGCTCCACTCCGCATTGATTCCATTCGCATGACTCATGTGCAAACCCCCGGAATTTGAACGCTTTGAACATTACGCCGACCATTGGCTGGGTCAACCGTCAAAAAGCGCATGACAATGCAATCTAGTCCGGCCATAGAAAGGCATGGACCCCACGCAGGAGCAAACTCCATGACTTCCGAGCCAGCCAAGACTTCCGTTCCTAACCTACCGCACAGCCATCAAGGCGGCATCACCATCGTGGTCGGGGCCCAGTGGGGGGACGAGGGCAAAGGCAAATGGATTGACTGGATTGCCAGCGGGGTCGACATTATTGCGCGCTATCAGGGCGGAAATAACGCCGGGCATACGCTCTACGTCAAAGGCCAAAAGCTTGTCCTGCACCAGATTCCGAGCGGAATATTCCACGACGGACAAAAATGCGTTTTGGCCGCCGGAGTTGTCATCAACCCCGGTGAACTGGTCCGGGAGATGGAAAAGGTCGCCCCATTTGCCAAGGTCGCCCCCGACAATCTGTGGCTTTCGGCCCGCGCCCACACCATCACACCCTGGCACATCGCAACCGATGGACGCCGTGAAGCCCAACGAGAAGCCGCCGCCTCCGGATCTGCGATCGGCACAACCAAGCGCGGCATTGGCCCGACCTACTCCGAAAAAACGGCGCGATCTGGTTTACGCTTTGGGGACTACGTGAATCCCGTCGCGCGAAAAAACTGGATGGAAGCCATGGCCAGTGCCGTGGATGGTTTCGCGACCCACTGTGAATACCACAAGGCTGAATGGGAGGCCTTTTCAAAGGTAGCGACCCAACTCGCCCCGTTTGTTTGTGATGCCGAGGCGCGTGTGCGGAAGGCTGCTGGGGAAGGCAAAAAAATTCTGATGGAGGGAGCCCAAGGTACCCTTTTGGACCTGGACCACGGAACTTTTCCGTTTGTAACCTCAAGTTCGACCATCGCGGCCGGGGCCTGTGCGAGCCTTGGCATCCCGCCGCGCGCCGTCACCGGCATCTATGGCATTGCCAAAGCCTATTTAACGCGGGTCGGTGCAGGGCCATTTCCCACAGAACTAACGGACGAGACGGGCAACGCTTTGCGTGAGCGTGGCCAGGAATTTGGAGCCACGACGGGTCGGCCTCGTCGTTGCGGTTGGTTTGATGCCGTGGCCATGCGTTACGCTCAAGACGTCAACGGATTCGACGGCGTGATCCTGAACAAGTTTGACATCCTGTCGGGCATGGACGAGCTCAAGATTGCCGTTGCCTATGAACATCCGGAGCTTGGCCGCATTGAACAATTCCCGTGGAATGCAGAGATTTTGGCTGCCTGCAAACCCGTCTACAAAACATTCACGGGCTGGCACGGTGAACTGCCAAAAACGGGCGGCATTGAAGCCCTGCCCAAGGCAGCGCTGGATTATATCCGAGCGATTGAAGAATCTTCTGGAATCAAAGTGGTCGCCGCAGGCACCGGGCCGGGGCGAGACGAAGCCCTGCTGGGTCGTGGTCTTCCCCGCCTCTTACAGACTTAAACTGCTCTACATGGCTGCGCCTGGCGCCGTAATCGCGAGCACCCCGAGGGCCCAGACTTTCTGGGCCCCTTGAAGGTCTTGTGTTCCAAGCCCGGCAGGTGCTTTCGCACCAGCCCCGGATAGCGCGGGCATGCTGGCGGCGACGGCCGACAGGATGATACGGCTGCCCTCCTCGACGGCCACGGCAATGGCGACCGGCTTGCATTTGCTGTGTTCGAAAGCCTCCATCTCGTCAAAAATCGCTGTTGTCACCGATTTTTTCATCCCGGCCAGGCGCGCCTCGTGGGCAATCTGTGCGAATTTCGCCATTCGCACCAGCTTGCGTGCCACGGTGATTTGCGTTGTCGAGCACAGTTTCGCGGCGCGGCGCTGGGAAACTCCCGAGATTAGGAGCATGAAAATTGGATGGTGCAAATCGGGGCGTTTTTGGCCCTCATCAAGAAATCCTGATGTCAGGCGCAGCCATGTAGAGCAGTTTAAAAATTACTACTGAGCCATGATCTTCAGCGGCCTGTCGCTTTCGACCCGTAATTTGACTTCACCCTGCGGCGGGGCTTTTTTGCCCTGCGCCACCTGAGGCATCACCTCTAAAGTACCTAGATGTCGGAAGCTGTAGAGAAAAGGCGTTCCGACATTGACCTTAACTGTTCGCGAAATTTTTTTTCGTTTGTGTTCGACAATAGCCACGTCAAGGTCTTGGGGCGAGCCGCCACCGCGATTCACGGGCACCATGCTCAGGGTCTGAGGCGAATCGGTGGCTGACAAAAGCACACTTCGAGACAATGAGATGATGGCCACCGCACGAGCAGGGATGGTGACATCACTGCCAGAGGGCAAACCATCCACCGCAAATTCATCGGAAGCAGCCCATAAGGACGATGACCCCAACAAAGCCGCGACTATCCAAAGCGTTCTAAATTTGAGCATTAGCGCACCTTCACCATCAAAACGAGGAGGATGATTGAAAGCATAGCTTGGACAAGGGTAAATCGCACCAGTACTTGGGGATTGGACCAGCCACGCTTGTGGCGGAAATGATCGTGCAAGGGAAAGCGAATATTCTTAAAAATCGCGATTTTTGTGAAACGCAAAAGCGCAACTTTTACAAGCCCCGTTCCGCCATTAACGAGCAGAACCGCCGATACAACAAAAACCACAAACGGATTGCCACTGACGATAACAAGGACACCCAGAAGAAACCCAAGGGCCCGTGACCCCGCATCACCCATCAGCAGTTGGCTCGGATGAGCGTTATACCAAAGATAACCGGCAAGGCAGCCAACCATAGAGAAAGCCATGATCGCCCATGAGGCTCCGTCGGGAATATGGGGGAGCAGTAAATATTCTGAAATTTTTTCGTGACCGAGAATAAAATATAGAAGACCGCCAATCGCAATGAAAGCCAAACTAACAAGGGTTCCGGAAAGTCCGTCGACCCCATCCGTGCAATTCGTCGCGTTGATCGTGGTCCATAAAAGAACAGACGCCAGCGGAATAAAAATCACCGGCGTCAGAGTCAGAGTCATTTTAGTGAAGGGCAACCATATAACGACGGACTTCATGTGACAAAGGATCGCTGCCGCCGCTGCGGAGATGATTAAATCGATCAGCCCTTTTTTGTACTCGCCCCACGACAACTTGGACCGGTCATCAGCAAAGCCAAACCAACATGCCGCCGCCGTCAGCGCTAAAATTCCGTAGGACTCCAAAGAAGGGGGCAGCACGAGAAGTTGAACCAGAAGAAAAATAGCGACGAAAATGGCGCCTGCACCTGTGGGCTTACCCTGGGCAGCACCAGAATCATGGGCGAAAGCCCTGCCGCGATCCCGCGGCAAAATCTGAGGGGCTAACTTAGGAAGAAGGATCCAAGTCAGGGTGGCGCAAAGGATAATCCCAACCCCGCCAAGAAAAGAATGGGACGTCAGAAGCCGAAACGGTCCGTATACACCATGCAACCAGTGTCCCAGCGCGTACAGCAATCTGACGTCCTCCCTAAAATATCAACAAATCATCAAGCTTTGGTGCTGGCACCACCGACACCGTTGCGCTTTACCGCCGCTGATTCCTTAGCTACCGCTGCATTTGCTTTGGTCGCTGCTGTATCAGCCTTGGCCTCCAAATCACCGGAGTTGCGCTTGATCGAGTGTGCCGCAAGGACTTCCTGCTCGATCTTTTTCAACAACTCAGGACGCTCACCAATGTACTCCTTGGCATTTTCACGGCCCTGCCCAAGGCGTTCTTCCTTGTAAGAGAACCAGGTTCCGCTCTTGGCGACAATTTCCTTGGCCACAGCCAAGTCCAGAATATCACCAGTACGGGAAATCCCCTTACCGAACATCACATCGAACTCAGCTTGGCGAAATGGGGCCGCAACCTTGTTCTTTACCACTTTAACACGAGTCCGGTTCCCAATGACCTCTTCCTCCGAAGCCTTGATGGACGCGATGCGGCGGATATCCAAGCGAATGCTGGAGTAAAACTTGAGGGCGTTGCCACCAGTGG
>CAMDHM010000028.1 GCA_945898195.1 Pseudobacteriovorax antillogorgiicola
GCTGCGTTTTCTGTTGGCGCGTGTAGTGAATCAACGACCCGGATGCGTTCCGGTGACCCGAACTTTCAGTTGCCTAAGGCCCGCTTGGCCGCAGGACCAGTGGAGACTTTTGTATCGTGTGACGAAATCTCAGAACACGTCCGTTCGATTGTTGGCGTCAGAAGTCGAGGCAGCGGGAATCATGGCCATCCCAGTGCAGCCCGTAAGGCTCCTGCAGCAGATATGTCTACCAGCAGTTCCTCCGAGATCCTTGGTAACCGTCAGGAGGCAGGGGTCGCCGAAGCTGACTTAATTGCTGTTGGAGAGAAGCAGATCGTTGTCGCAAGGGAAAATAAACTGACGTTCCTGCGTCGGTCTGATTTGAGCAAGGTCGGAGAACTTCATCAAAAAACAGGGCAGCAGATTGCGGGAATTTATATTGATGGAGGTCGCCTGGTAGTCGTCGTCAACCAATCCGTGATGAATGGCTACATGTCTCAGAGCGGATCAAGCGTCAGTATTTTTGAGCTCGCCGACAATGCGAAGCCGTCCTTGATTGTCGAAAAACATTTCAAACATCCGATCAGCCAGTCCCGTGTCACTCATGGCCACCTCATCGCCGTGTTCAACGTAGCCCTTGCGGGAGACGAAAAACCTGAAGGCACGCAAATTGCTGGAATCGAATGCGGTATGATTGGCAAGCCCCAGGTCAATCCAAATGACTTAAGTTTGACGAAGGTCCTCTCAACGGACGTTCATGCCACGGAAAAGCCAGCCAGCGTTATTGGAGCATTCGCGGCAGGTCGGATGATTTATATGAACGAAGAGAACCTTTACGTGACGGAGGCGATTTATAATGACGTCACTGGCATTCACAAAATCCATTTCGATTCCGGTTCCGGCACGCTCCAGTTGAGCGCCAGCGGAAAAGCACCTGGAAAGCTTCAAGACGCCTTTGCGATGCGGGAAGTCAAGCTCGCCGGTTCCAGTTATCTTGTTCTTGCGACCAATTCGGAGTTCAAGCCCCAGGTTGATCTCACCATGGGTGGATGGAGCGATCGGCCTGTGATCGGAGCTTCCGTTCAACGCCTGGGAGGGCGCGCCAACAACCTTTTTATAATCAAGCAAGACGGAACGAAGCTCGTCGAAACTGGCAGCATCACTGGAATCGCGCCTGGAGAAGACATCAAGGCGGTACGCTATGTCGATGAAATGGCCTATATTGTGACGTTCCGTCATATAGACCCACTGTTCGCCATCAGTATGACGGATCCGGCGGCACCAAAAGTTCTTGGTGAATTGAAAGTTCCAGGCTTTTCAGAATATCTGCACCCAGTCGCAGAGGGGCGGTTGCTCGGTGTAGGAATCGAACAGAATATGATGGGTGGCGGCAGAACTGAAGAAGTTAAAGTATCATTGTTCGATACCTCAAAATCCGACGAACTAAAGGAAGTATCAACCGTCAAAAAGCAAGGAAGCTCAGAAGCCAATCAGGACTACAAAGCCTTCATGTATGATCCAGAAACAAAAATCGCATTTGTTCCTGTTGATGGCGGCGCGATGATCCTTGATGTGGCATCAGACAAAGTCACCGAGATTGGGTTTATTACACAATTGGGATTCATCCGGCGCGCCTTCAAGTTCGATGGGCTTCTCTTCACAGTATCCACGGATCAAATTGTGGCGCGTGACTTGAAAAATCCCGGAACGGTAATCAAAAAATCGAGCGCAAATTTCTGACCTGGCGAATCTGACCGGGCAGGGCTGAACTAGGGGCGTATCACGAGGGTGGAACTAATTTAATAATTCACCAGTATTTCAGAATTACGATAAAACCCATGCCCCTATGGCATGGGTTTTCTGTTCAAGTTTCAGATTCATCCGGAGTCTTTTTTGGTCGGCCGCGTGCTGGCATGATATGGATTTTACGGTTTTGGATGTGGTTGGCCAGCGCAATTTTGGTGATCTGCAGTCCTTGAGTTTGTTCGATCATGGATTCATCCAGGTGATCCACGTTTTCCATCTTTTTGAGGTAGCTGCTCAACACGTCAAGGATGTGCTGAAGTTTCGTTTCATTGTCTTCAAATAAGACCCCCAGGCGGCGGACCTCTGTCTCGAGGGCGGCGACGCGATTCTCGAGGGCCATTACCCGTTGCGTTAAATCATCGATCTTTTGTTCGATTCTTGTGATCCGCTTGTCAGTAATGACCATCCATTGTTCGATCACATCGAGCCGACTTTCGATAACAGCGAGGCGGTTGTCGATCACAGCGAGGCGGTTGTCGATGGCTGCGACGCGATTCTCGAGGGCACTGACTCGCTGTTCGAGGGCAGTCATCCGCTCCTCGAGGGCGGTCATTCGCTGCTCGAGGGCGGTCATCCGCTGCTCGAGGGCATCGAAACGTAAATCGTGCTCCTCAAGCTTTGTAAAAATTTTCGTAAGCATCGCCATGATTTGAGGCAGTTGATCGTTTTGCTGCATTTGATTGCTCCCGCTGGTGGTTTCGTCCGACGGGTTATCGAAATAGTGCATTGGTGCTCATCCTGCAAGATCCTGACATTAAAAGGAATTGTGTGACATCAGATGTCATTGGGCGACATCATCGCGTGGATTAGATTATTCGCGAAAATGAAAATGGAATGATTCGCGATTGCTGTGGGTTGAGGGCCTTATCCACAAAGAATTAATTTTGAGCAGGGGAGCAGGAGGATGAAAGGATCCTTCGCTCACGCTCAGGATGACGAAGTGCGTGCGGGATGACGGTGTTTAGAGCTGCTGGACGAGTTCGACGAGCAGGCCGCCAGTGGACTCGGGATGGATGAAGGCGATGCGTGTGTTGTGGGATCCAGGTCGCGGGGTGGAGTCGATCATTTGGATGCCGTTGGCTTGCATGCAGGCCAGGGCCGCGTCCAGGTTGTCGACTTGCAAGGCGACGTGATGGATGCCCGAGCCTTTTTTGGCCAGAAACTTTGCGATCGGTCCGGGTTTTGGACCGTCGGATCCGATTTCGTTCTCCAGAATTTCCAACATCGGACGGCCGGTGGGAATTTTCGCGCTGGTCGCCGTGGCCGAATCGATCATGACGGTATTGGTCATCTGTTCCTTGACGAGTTCTTCGCCCAAAAAACCAAGGCCCAGAACATTCGTGAAGAACGTCCGGGCCTTTGAAGGATCTTTGGGTGCCAATCCGAGGTGGTTGATTCCGACGATCCGGAACGAACGCGTTTTGCTTTCGTTTGATCCGGTCATGGAATCCACGATTAGGCTACAGGAATGCTTGCAGAATCAAGGGCTGTCTTGAGCTCTTTTTTCTGGTTTGGCTTCAAGTGCTTGCTCTCATGAAGGTCGGCCAGCGCCTCGCGGGCGTTGGAGGTGATGTTGGAATACTCATGGTTTTCAAGTTCGTTGAACTTGCGCATCAGCTTCCCGAACACAACGTCACGGTCGATGTCAGCACCAGTGGACCACTTGCCTTTACGCATTGCGTTTGTGGCGAGTGCAACAATACGGCTGAAGCGGGCGCCGTCAGTCCCAGAACGACGGGATTTGCCCGTGCGCCCTTTGGCTTTAAGGCGGGCAAGGAGCTCTTCGTAAGTGAAGGCAAAGTTGGACTCCACTTCTTTCATGCCGAGTGGAGTTTCCTGGACCGAAGTCCATACGATATTAAGCGTGTCACCTGGACGAAGCTGAACCGATGCCATGATGCCTCCTAAAAACTTCACCGTCGCCGCCGGCTTTTTTGCCCTCAGTTTTGACCACTGAGATGGATAGCGACGAATAACTATTTTATGCTTTCTAGCGATTCTGCAAGTCAGGATGGGAATATTAAATACAACTTACTTTGTCAACCTTCGATAAGGAAAAATTTATTAGTTTCACGAATCAATTGAGGAATCGATGGTGAAGCCCTAGGGCTGTTGTGATTATCTATATCATGTTGTAATCTTTCTTATATTTAACTTTATAGCTGTGAAATTAGGGGTTTGAGGTCATAGTTTTGCCCTCCTGGGCATGAAGTCACTTCAGTAGGGCAGGGTTTTGCCGATGGGCCGTCTATGAAAAAAGAACTTTTCATAATTTTTGGGATCTTGCTGCCGGTAACCTCCGGTTGCACCACCGTTCAAAACTCCAAATCCCGGATTTCATTAGGGCGGGTTTCGGGGGGGGCGCATCGGGGCGACGTCCAACCGCCGAAGGCCTTGGCCTCTGCGGCCTCGGCAGGAACTCCATTAGGCACGCCAGTGGCGTCGTCCTTGCCAGTTGTGTCCGATAAGCCCTCAAGACCCGCCTCCGAGGTCGTGCCGTCTGCTGAACCATGCCAGCCCCTTAACCTGAAGGCGAGTGGCGGAGGCGGTGTGAATGCCACCCCGCCAGTCACAAGTCCTTCCAATGCCTATGTCGTGACCAAATTTTTCCGTCCATGTATGACCCGCAATGAGGCTCCCGGTATCGTTCGCAATTCGGCTTGGCTCGCAATGGGATTTCCGTGCAGTGGCGGCGAAGGACGGGTGGACTGGAAAGGGTCCAATTATCAGCGCCCAAAGCTTGTGGAATTGATCCTTGCGAATGATTGTCCGATGGGTCCGCCGGATCAGCAGGCGCTCAAGTTGTTGGCCAATCGGGAACTGGGTATTCCAATCGAGGCAACGGTGGGTGCATATACGCCGTTTATGGTCCAATTTTGGGAAATTCCATCCCTTCGTGAATCAGATGTTGGATATTCAATTGCTTTGCGGGACACGGAAGGCTTGACCACGACCTGGGGCAAAATGATCAAAGGTGAGGCTTTGAGGATCGTTTTGATCGGTCGCGAAAATGCCTGGACTCAAACGGATCAACTTTACATGGTGGAAGCTGATATTTTGATTACCGCTAAAAATCGCTTTCGGCTAAAACCAGCAACCGTCAAAGTTATGACGGCCAAAGATATTGAAGAGGCTCGCACCCGTTGTGAGGCTTTGCGTCCTGCTCGTAATTGCACGGGCGTTTTCCAACTCTGAAGAAATCTCGTTAAGCCCGGCAAAATTTTACCGGGATTTTTCTGCCCATTTTTTGTCTCTGCAACGGTGGTTAGCATGGAAATATCATGACTAGCACAATCCGTAATTTAATTATTGTTGTCGGTGTGGCTATTGCCACTACAGCTTGCGCCTACGCGGCGTTCATGCGCGCAGGGCCCATAAGCGCCTCAGTATTCGAAATTCGTGCCATTGATCAGCAGGGACATCCTGTCGCTGGCGCAGAAGTCTGGTTGGAAACTCAGCAGGTTGGCGTGACCGATAGCTTCGGGATCTGGCGACGCAACTTGAAATTGCCGGAAGGTTCCGAAGCGAAATTCAACTTCCGTAAAAAATTGATCGGAAAAAATGTCGATGGAACGGTGCGGGAATATTCCGCCGTTAAATCATTTCAGGTTGGCAAGTCGGGACAGGTTCGCGCAGAAAATCACCGGGGCAGCGTGAAGCTGGTGCCTGTTCGCCTTTGAGAGGGGTTACGTTATGAAAACAAATATCCTCATTACGGGCGCGTTGCACGAACATGCCCTGTCGGCTTTCAAAACCAAACGCACCGGCCGCGAGCAGATCATTCGCTATCACCCGGATTGTTCGCGCAGTGAGCTGCTCACATTAGTCAAGGATGCGCAGGTGCTCGTAACACGAAGCGAAACCGATGTTGATCGCGAAGTGATCGACGCCGGGCCTGATTTGCGGGTGATTGCTCGTGCGGCCGTTGGTGTCGGAAATATCGACATTTCGTATGCGACGGAAAAAGGGATTTTAGTTATCAATTGTCCGGGCAAGAATACAAACTCGGCAGCAGAACTGACGATCGGTCTTTTGTTGGCCATGTTGCGCAATATCCCCCAAGCTCATCAAAGTTTGAAACAAGGTGCGTGGGATCGCCACCGTTTCTCAGGACATGAAGCCCGCTGCCTGAGGATTGGCATCGTTGGACTCGGCAATGTCGGTCATCGCGTTGCGAAATTTGCCCACGGATTTGACATGGATGTGTTTGCCTACGATCCTTACATCGCCCCCCATGTTTTCGAACGCCACGGCGCAAAACCCAGTAAAAGCCTTCGCGAACTTGCTGAAAGTGTCGACATTCTTACCGTGCACGTTCCGCTCAATCAAGAAACACGGGGCATGGTTAATGGCGAGATTTTAGATCTGATGCCAAGAGGCAGTCGTGTTTTGAATGTCGCGCGGGGCGGCGTCATTGGCGAGATGGATCTGCTGAAACGCCTTGAATCGGGGCAGATTTCCGGCGCCGGTATCGACACATGGGACAAGGAGCCAAAGCCAATGCCAGCGCTGCTCCAACACTCCAATGTTTGGTGCACGCCGCATATTGGCGCCTCCACGGAGGAGGCTCAGTTGGCCATCGGCGAGACGATTGTTGAACAAGTTTTCAAAGCGATTGAAGGCGGTGTGGTCGATTATCCCGTGAACCTGCCAGAAGTGGGTGTCATTGATAATCCGTTATTACGCAGTTATGCGCTTTTGGCGGAAAAAATTGGCGCTTTGATGGGGCAAATGTTGGACTTCAATCCGTCGCGGGTGGAACTCGGATACCGCGGAGACCTTGCCAAGCTCGATCACAGTTTGATTCGCCTTAGTTGGATGAAGGGATATACGGCGCAAGTGGTTGATGATTATGTGTCATTCGTGAACGTGAATAGTCACATTGAAAAACTGGGTTTGAGTATCGGGGAAGTCGAAGACTCTGATTCGGCAAGTTATAAGTCTGCGCTGCGGGTAATGCTGACTGGTGCTGGTGGCAAGACTCTCACGGTGGGAGGCATTGTTTTTGACGAAACCTACCTGAGAATTTCAGCGGTCAATGATTTCATGTTTGAGATTGATCCGAGTGGAACCCTGATTTTGGTAGAGAATCATGACAAGCCCGGAGTGATTGGTGACGTCGGGCATTATTTGGCATCCAAGGGGATCAACATCGATAGTTTTGAACTGAGCCGAAATCGTAAGGGCGGTAAGGCGATGGCCTTGGTTAAGGTCGATGCGGAGCGCGGCGCGATCGACATCAAGTCAATGTCGGCCCTGCCGAACATCGTCAATGTTCGGGTTGCAAGTTTGTAGGTTTTTCTGGAAGAAAAAAGTGGAGCGGGAAAAGGGACTCGAACCCTCGACCTTCGCGATGGCAACGCGACGCTCTAGCCAACTGAGCTACTCCCGCGGTCGAATGCGGGACGGACTATCAAATGAAACCCACTCAGGTGTCAACACTTATGTCGATTTTAGATTTCAAATGGTTCAAGTCCCGCAAAAATCCCCCGTCTCGTGCCGTGACCGGGGTCGTGCCATCACGGCCAGTCATCGCACCCATTATGACGCCAGAAGAGGCAGCCGAAACCTGGTTTGCCCGTCTGCGTGACCTTTTTGTCATCGAGTTCGGCCCAGCCCCATTTGAACGAGCTGGCCAGCGCTATCTTATCGAGTTTGGGACCCTGGATTCAGATCGCGCCTACGTTTATTTGCAGCCGTTGAACCAAAAGGGATTTCTTTTTGAACGTGCGGGAACCGGTTGGGTGATCGGGCGAGCGGATAAGATCGTCTCCCAGGATACTTTTATGCGCGGGGGAGAGGCGTGGGACGTGGTTAATATCGTTGGCATGCCTGATGCCATCATGCCTAAAGTTTCATCTCAAAGATTCCAGGATCAGTTGATGGCCTTTTCAGAATACCGCCACCGCCTCGTGGAGGCAGTGCGATGTGGCGGTTGAGGATCTCTGGACCTGCCGTCAAGCCGTTCTGGGGAGCCGTCTTGTTGGGTGCAAGCCTGTTTGCATGGACGTCCGTCGCCCAAGGCGGGTTTTTATTCCAGGGTGGTCCGACCTGGAGATTTTTTTCGTTTCACCCCCAAACCGACGAAGACACGCCCAACTACGAGGGTTACGGCCTCGAGCTGGCCACGGGCTATTCGATAGGGCGGGCCTTGGACCTTGCTCTGCTGGTTCAATATACGCCTGGCGGCCTTGGGGTAGCCAAAATTGCCCATGAGGATGCCTCCCTGGTCCTGCTGGGCAGTATGGTCGGGGTAACCCTTTGGAAGGAGGGTTACGTCGGCGTTTATGGCGGTACTGGGTATTATAAGAGCGTGACCCAGGCGGGGCATGATGGGATTGTCAAGGGGAACTCCAATGGCCCGGCGGTGGGGGTTACGGTTGGGGCCAATTTAGGGGCACCGAAAGGCTCCGACGAGTCGAAGGTTCGGCTTCAGGTGTATACAGAACGGGCATGGCTTTCAGGGCGGCAGACACGGGAATCTGAAATTGAAAAGAGAACCATCAGCAGTTTTGGTGTAGGGTTTTTGTGGGTCTTTAATAGCCTCGGCGGGAGCGCATGGGAAAGCACCATCATGAAAAGCTTTCTCAATTAAATTAATTGAGGGTACGAAATGGAATTTAGCATCGTTCAAAAACTTCTCGGAATCACTTTGCTTGGCAGTGCCTGGATCCTTTGGCTTTTGATTGGCCTCAGCATCCTATCGGTCTCGATTATGATTGAGCGGTTCTTATACTTTCGAAAAGCAGACATCAATTTTCCAGATTTTTCTGAAAAACTTTCCAAAGTTCTATTGAGTGGCGATACAACTGAAATTGTAAAACTGTGTGCGAAAAGCCCGGCTCTGGAAAGTCAAGTGGTCCTGCGTGGACTTGAACACCAAGTTCGCGGGCCACGGGCAATGGAAGAAAGCATGCTGGCCTATGTGATCAGTGAGCGCCAGAATTTAGATCGTGGAATTGTGGTTTTAGGAACGCTTGGTAACAACGCGCCGTTCATTGGTTTGTTTGGAACGGTCTTAGGTATCATTATTGCGTTTCAAGATTTGGCACGAAATCCTGCGGGAGGACCGTCGGTGGTCATGGGTGGGATTTCCGAGGCGCTGATTTCGACCGCCGTGGGTCTTATGGTGGCAATTCCTGCAGTCATCGCGTTCAATTTTTTCCAACGCGTGGTGAGACGTCATATTTCAAATTCGGAAGCGGTCGTGAAAGTCGTCATGGCTCATCTGGCGCCTCGCTAATGATTGCCGCTGAATTAACTAGCATCAAGAGTGGGAGACGCACATGGCAGGCAGGTTGATGGATTCGAGTGATGAAGCAATCACGGAAATCAACGTGACCCCCTTTGTTGACGTTATGCTGGTTCTGCTGGTGATCTTCATGGTCACCGCCAATTACATCGTGAACCAATCGATCAATATTCAACTTCCAAAGGCCGACACAGGCCAGCTCATTCAGTCCCGTAACTTGGCTTTTGTCATCGACAAGGAGTCCAGGGTTTACCTCGATGGCCAACCGGTTGACGTGCTTCTGTTGGGCGATAAAATCAAGGCTTTTAGGGCAAAACAGCCAGATGGCACGACCGTTCAGGCTCTAATTTCTGCTGACACGGCAACCCCCCATGGGGCTGTCGTGAAAGTCATTGATGTCATTCGAAAAAGCGGTATAACGGAGCTTGCGATCAACGTTGAAGCGGCGAGCAATTGAACTCTAAGCCCCCCTCAAATAACAGCAATTCGAAACTATCCGAGCACTGCCGCGCGTACTTAGCGGATAAGACCTTCCGTTTAAGGCCGGCACGCTACGATGAACGCTTTGGCCTTTGGCCGGGAGAGATCGGGCTCGAGATGGAGTCTTGGCCTGTCCGCGGCGGTGAACTTCGCTCGGAAATTCCAAGCCGGGTCATGCTTCACGGCGAGGGGTCTCTGGCGGACGCTCTGGTGCCTTTGGCAGAGCGCGAGGAATGGCAGTGTGAATACTCGGGCGAAGGCCCCGCTGCAGTTCTCATGAAAATTGCGGTGCCAGGCCAGACGGGGCTTCCTGATTGGATCACGTTTGAGCCGGGGGGGCAGATCGAAATTTCGTCGGCGCCTTTTCCTTGTTTGTCGGACGCGTTGAGCCGCATGCGGCAGATCGATGAGAAGTTACAACGTCATTTACGGGGATTTGGCATTGAACTGGTTTCGACCGGAATCAATCCCTGGTACACGCCAGATGAGATCGGTCTGCAAATGAATAAGCCGCGTTATGCGGCGATGAACAAGTTTTTTTCGCGTATCGGCTCTTACGGTCCGCGCATGATGCGTCAAACCTGCACCATTCAAGTCAATCTTGATTTTGGCTCGACGGGCGACGAGATGGCGCGGCGCTATCTGGCGAGCCTGCTGATTTCGCCCTTCGCCGGCGCGACATTTGCGAATTCTCCCATTGTCGATCGGTGCGTGACTGGGGACAAAGGGTTTCGTTCCCGGGTCTGGTTGAATATGGATCCATCACGAACTGGAATTCGGAACCCTCAGCACCTGATGCAGCACCTTAATAAGGATGCATGTGTCCAATATTATTGGGATTTTGTAAAGTCCTCGAAGGTCGTTTTTGTCGAGGCAGCAGGATACGCCGTACCCGACAACGGTCTGACCTGGGAGCAATGGATGTCCGCCCCATGGCTGGGCGTCAGTCCTGATATGGCAGCCTTTGAGACCCATTTATCGTTGCTGTTTCCGGAGGTCCGCCCGCGGGGCTTTTTGGAACAGCGCCCGGTGGATTGTCAGGCGACACCTTGGATGGCGGCCCCGGCCGCTTACTACACAGGACTACTCTATGACGCCAAGGCCCGGGACGAGGCTTTGGCTTTGCTCGAACCCTTTGCAGAGGGCATCGAGTTGGTTTTGCATAAAGTTCCGGAAGGGTTTAGAAATAATGACCTTGCCGAGGTCAGTGCGCGCCTTATGGAAATCGCCATTGAAGGCTTAGGCCGACTCCCGGATTGTTTTCGAGGATCGGAATCCGAGGAAACCTTAAAGCGATTCTATGAACATTTCACTGCGCGCCGCCGGGTGCCCGCTGATGATTTGTTGGACGCAGTGGCACGTGCCGTTGGTAAGAACTCTGTTCAGGTTGGCGATGACGTATCCGCCGGTCTGGGCCTTGGAACGTTTACTTCGCTGAACCGCAAGTGGGATGACCTCGCCCGTGGTAAAGCTTGAGTCTTAACTTTTTTGCAGGACCTGAGAATGCAAGACAGCCTCGATTCCGTCGAAAATTCGAACGATACTATTGCTGACTCTATGGTAGGCAGCGCAGATCTTGATGAAGGTTATGGTTCGCCTCATAGCGGCAATGAATACGAGCAGGTCAAAACCGGCGAAGAGCTCGAAAGCTATGTCAGTGACGTCGCCGATTCAGTTCGTAATGGCCTTGACCAAAGCATTGCGATTTTGACTCCCTGGTTCTTTAGCAACATGCCGTCGATTTATTACCAGACGACACCCCGCGCAGAAAAAGTCCGTCATCTTTCGGGGATTATTTCTGGGCATATTTTTGAAACCAAGCAAACCCTTGAACTTTGGGATCGCGACCGTACAAAAGTGACTTATATCGGTCCAGGCAGCGAGACGGACACACTATTTGATCTGTCGCGTCGACTGGCACAAAATCCTGTGAAAATGGGTTCTATTTATTTTTCCCATGACCGGTTGCTGTGCCTGTCGTCTTTTTTCTCTAGTGGATTCGTGCAAGTCGATGCGACCAACGCGAAAGCTGCGGACAAGATGGCCGTGGCGCGACGCGATATCATGCTGGAGTTCCCGGACGAGGGGGATAAGGTTGACCGCTACCTCGAACGCCTCGACGATGATTTTGTTTTGTATGCAACCCCGGCAAGGTTGCAACTAACATACCGCATGGTCCGCCATATGAAGACCCATGAAGGCGCTCATACGTTCATCCAATTGGCGCCCGATGCCTCCTCGGCCCGAATCACGATTGGCATGAAAAACGTTAATGTAGCGGAGACGATGGAGCAGATTTTTCTGCTCATGCAACGCTATGAGTTCCAGATGGTTCGTTCATTCGTCGTCAAGTTTGAACAGGGGTACGACGAGCCCATTACGGTCATTCATTTCATTATTAATCCTGTGAATGGTGATCAGATTGATCTCAACTCCATTCCACTGATCAAATTTAATAAGGCCCTTCGAACCTTGGGTTGGGTAGATGCGGACGAGTATTCTTCTCTGATGCAACAGCCCTACAATGTCTCGATCAACGGCGTTAACTTGATTCGAGGGATTGCCAGTTTTGTTCACGTTATGCTTGGAAAGCATAACGCCTGGTATTACTCCCAGTACAAGATTCGGGAGACTTTGTTCAAGTCCCCTGAACTGACCGTTGGCATGGTCGATTTGTTCCGCCTGCGCTTCGATCCGATGCAAAGTAAGGACCGGGACAAACGTTGTCGTGAAATGCGAGATATTTTGGCGAAAAAGATCGCCGACCTCGTGGATGAAGTTGAACGCACAATTTTTCAAGAGGCTATGGAATTCATCGATGCCACGCTGAAGACCAACTATTTTATGCCGACCAAGACCGGTTTGGCTTTCCGGCTTTCACCGGATGTGCTGGATGCGACGTTCTATCCCGAAAAACCGTTTGGGATTTTCTTTATCATTGGGCATGACTACCGGTTTTTTCATGTTCGGTGGAAGGATATTGCCCGCGGCGGACTACGGGTCGTTATGCCGCGCAATTCGACGGAGCATGACTATGCTCTGGCTGGATTATTTGATGAGGTCTACGGGCTGAGCCATGCCCAGCAGCTCAAGAATAAAGATATCCCTGAAGGTGGTTCGAAGGCGGTATTGCTTTTGAAGCCGGCCGGGCACCGTCAGCAGGCTGTGCGTGGCGCGGTAAATGCGCTGCTTGATTTGTTGGTTACAACGGACGAGTCGCGTGAGGCCAGTGCTGCGCAACTGGTATCTTATTATGACAAGGACGAGATCATTTACCTCGGTCCCGATGAAAATATTACGAATGACTTGATCGAATGGATTCCTGAGCAGGCAGCCCGCCGCGGGTATCCTTATGCTGCGGCCTTTATGTCCTCCAAACCGGGTGCCGGGATCAACCATAAGGAATACGGTGTAACCTCCGAAGGTGTAAACGTATTCGTAGAAAACGCCCTGAAATTTGTGGGAATCGATCCCCATAAACAGAAGTTCACCGTCAAAATCACCGGTGGTCCCGATGGCGATGTGGCTGGAAACGAGCTCAAAATTCTGCACCGCGAATATGGCGAGAACGCACGTGTTGTCGCGATTGCCGATGGATTTGGGGCAGCCTTTGATCCGGATGGATTGAACTGGAAGGAACTTTTGCGTCTTTTTGTGGGTGCCCTGGCGATCCCAGAGTTTGATGCCAAATTGCTGACCGGTAAGGGGGCCTTTGTCATCAAGGCAGACACGCCTGAAAATATGCGCCGGCGTAACGAGCTTTATGCAACAGTCCAGGCTGATATTTTTATTCCCGCTGGGGGACGTCCCTATACGGTGAACGATAAAAATTGGTCGGGTATGATTGGTGTCGATGGCAAGCCAACGATGAAAGCGATTGTTGAAGGTGCGAACATTTTCTTTACCGGACCAGCGCGAAAAGCCCTTCAAGAGGCTGGCGTGGTCATTGTTAAAGATTCCACAGCAAATAAATGCGGTGTGATTTGTTCATCGTACGAAATCATTGCTTCGTTGGTGTTAAGTCAGCAAGAATTTCTCGCGATCAAAGAAGTGTATGTCGATCAGGTGATCGAAATCTTGCGGCAGAAGGCAGATGCAGAAGCCAAACTGCTGTTTCGAGAGTATGCGCGTCCCGGAAACAGCCGAACGCTAGTTGAGTTGTCGATGGACATCTCGCGCGAGATCAATGTCGTCACGGATGCACTTCTGGACGAAATGACGATTCGTGAAAAAGATGTTTTGGCAGACGCTTTCTTTCAATCGCTTGTCTTGAGGCATTGCCCACCGATTTTGAACGAAAAATATCGCGAGCGTGTCCTTGAAAAGCTTCCTGCTCCGCATCGCATTGCATTGTTGGCAGCTTTTATCGCAAGCTACATTGTCTACCGCGAAGGCTTGGGATGGCTGGAAAGAATCCCCCCAAAGGGCCGTTACAAGGCTTGCATCACTTACATGAGGCAAGATTTGTTGACGGAATCTTTGATCCTGTCTGTTGAGGGGTCGGCTTTGCCGAATAAAGATAAAATCGCAGAAATATTGCGCATGAGCGCTGCTCGCGATTTAACCATCCTCGAGCTTGAGGGGCGTTGAAAGATCACGGCCGGTTTTGGATGCTTTGCTCGGAGTAGCGGATGCAGGGTTCTAGGGTCGTGACGTCGCGGAGCCGGATCGCGTGCTCCCGGGGAAGCGGACACAGGTAGCGGTATTTTGGACAGGCCGCTTTGTACTCAAGAGTCAGTGGCCTTTCGCCTTTTTTTGACGACTTTATGTCAAATACCGCAATGACCTCTGATTTGCGTGCGATTTCAATTTTTCGTGCGGCCTCGGCATCTTTTTCGGCCTTATTCAGCACGCTAGTGAGGTCTGTTGATTGGCTCTGCAGGGTTTGAATTAGCCCTGATTTCGAATCAATTTTTTGCGCTAATTCAAGATCGTAGTTTGAGGCTGGGACTTTACTGCGCATGGCATCAAGAAGCTTGGACTCACTGGCCAGGGATTGATCAATGGCTTTTTTCTTTTTGTGAATCGTTTCAAGAAGTTTTTTTGTCTGGTTCATCTGGTCCCAGGCATCCAGATACATTCCTGAGGTCACACGTCGGCAAGCTTCACGTAGATTGACGTCATCGAGGGACTCGCGTTTTGCGCCAGTGCGTTCCGTTTTTCCTGGTCCAAATGCCAAGGCGTTGCTCGTCTGAGTCATACAAAAAGACATAAAAAAAACTATAAAGAGTCGCATTAATCTGTCCTTGCGTAGTAGCTTCGAGGTTACCACATATTAGTCTGGAGGATGCACCAAGTGATGCAGCCAGGGATCTCGAAGAAATCGAACTTTTTTTCCGATAACGAAGATTTACTTTGGCACTTTGACCACAAGTTTAAATTTGAGGATGCGTGGAAATGGGCTTCTCCCGAAGCCCGTGAGGCTTGTGGCTCTTCTTCTGCAAAAGAATATGCGGATCTGTGGCGCGAAGTGCTTGCCGGATTTGGTGAGGTTTGTGGTTCGGTGGTTGCTCCCAACGCGCACAAAGTAGAGAAAGAGGGTATTCACCTGTCGGCATCTGGCGAAGTAACCATGCCGGAAACCCTGCGACGTAATATCGAGGTTTTGATCAAATTGGGCGTTCCCGGTATCGGTTCAGGCACGGAATACGGCGGTTCTGGCGCTCCGATGTTTGTTGAGCTCTGTGCAAACGAAATGATTTTCCGCGCGTGTCCAAGCACCGCCCTCAATGCGTGTTGGTGGGGTCCGATTGCCCACGTTGTTGAACGATTTGGCGGGGAGTTTGAACGCCAAATGGCGATTCCAAAACTCGTCAGTGGAGAATGGTCGGGGGCGATGGCTTTGACGGAACCGGATGCCGGGTCTGACCTTGGACAGATGACGACATGGGCCGATCACCAGTCGGATGGGACCTGGCGGATTACGGGGACCAAGCGTTTTATCAGTAATGGCAACGCTGATGTTGTTTTAGTTCTGGCCAAGAAGGCCAAAGGTGCGGTGGGTCTCGACGGCTTGAGTTTGTTTCTTTGTTTGAGGGATGAAGGCAGTCGTCGCAACATCATCGTGACTAAGATTGAAGAAAAGCTTGGACTTAAAGCTTCGGCAACTTGTGAACTTAAATTTGACGGCGCAAAAGCCTGGTTGCTTGGTGAGGATGGTAAAGGCTTTAAAGCAATGCTGCACCTGATGAACGAGGCGCGTATTGGAGTCGCCCTGCAAGGGGTAGGGGTGATGGAAGCGACATTGCGGATGGCCGAGGACTACGCGGAGCAGCGGAAAACATGGGGTAAGTCGATTTCGCATCATGAACTGATCGCAGAAAAACTACTCGACATGGAGGTTGAACTTAAAGCGGCACGCAGTCTGTCTCTTTCAGCGTGCTTTGCTCATGGAATGATCCATCTTGGAGAGGAATACCTTCGACGTAATTCGGAGTTGCCTGTCGCTGAAAGGGCTGATGTCGAAGCCAAAATTAGCCGGTTTCAAAGGCGAGTCCGGCAGTGGACTCCCCTGATCAAATATTGGGTTTCCGAGAATGCGTTTCTTCATGCCCGCAATTGCATGCAGATTTTTGGCGGATATGGTTTCACAACGGAATATCGCGCTGAATGGTGGTTGCGCGAGGCAATGATCCTTCCTGTTTACGAAGGGACCTCTCAAATTCAGGCTTTAATGTGCGTGAAGGATACGATCAAGGATGCGATTAAGCGTCCGCGCTCGTTGTTTGAAAAGGCATTTGGAAATCAAGTGATGGCTGTTTCTAACCGGGATCCTTTGGACCGGAAGCTGGCAAAGTGCCGTCAATTATACTACGCGAGCGTTTTGACCATCATCAAACAAGTGTTGCGTGAGGTCTATCGATCAAGCCGCCGTAAGGCGGTCGGAATGGATCTTATGAAATCGATCAAATTGATGGGCAAAGAACTACGAAAGCAGGAAAACTTTGGTTTGGCGTTGATTAACGCGGAACGTATCTGCGAAATGAAGGCGCTGGTAGCCATGGCGGACAACCTACGGCGGGATGCCAAAATAGAACCTTCGCGACGCTGGATCTACGAGCGGTTTTTATATAAATCACTTCCACGCATCGCCTCGCTTAAGGCGATGGTGGAAGTCGAAGATGGCGTGCTTGCGGCGCGTTTAAAAGGCTTTAGTCAAGCCGACCAGACGACGGAGACGAACCGTTTGAAGGACGCCGGTAAAACGGGCGGCAGTCACATTGAGATCGATCGGAGCATAGCCGCTCGCGCGGACGGTGACCTTCCAAGTTCCAGCCGGGGCGAGGCGGTGGACCACGCCGTTACGGAAGCCGACGCTGCGCGGTGCGTTTGAACTCAAGACCTCGACGGCCTTTGCACCGGTTTTGTCGCTGCCTTGAATGGTTGCTCCCGTTGCGTCATCAACCACATTCAGGTGGATGCCGACGGTGCTGCGATCTAGGAAATCAAGGATCGATTCGCGGTTTTCCGCCCATACGGTTTCAAGGCTGCTCTCGCTAACGGTTTTTGAGTAAGACAATTCCACGGTGGCGTGTGTTGCCTCCCGGTAGGCGATGGACCAGTCTTGCATCCCACCATCGACTTCGTACCATTCGTAGCCATAGGTGATGCCATGATCAAAGGTGCCGCTGTGATTATCGCGCATGGTGCGGTTGGTTGAGGCGTAGGCCCGTGCCAATGCACTCATGTAGGAATCGTCACCAAATTTTTCGTTGGCTGGACGATTTGGTTTCGTGTCCCAGGGCATGTTGAAACAAACCGTGCCGCCGTGGAAGTTGAGGGAATTTGCAAAAGCATAACGGTCATGCATTTTCATCACGGCAGCGACTTCAGGCGGACGCCCGCTCACGGAATCATTGGGGTCGTCCGTGAAGTCGGGGAAGGTTCGGTTGAGATCCTTATTATTGGTATTCCAGCGTTGACGGTCCTCGAAACCATCCGGATTCATACTGGGCATAATGAAAACCTGCGAGCCGTCTAGGATTCGGGTGATGCGTTCGTCGCGCCCATAGCCGCCAAGGAGCTCGCGGGTCAAATAAAGCATCAGTTCACGGCCCGCAGTCTCATCCCCATGCATATTCGCGATAAGAAGCGTGCGTGGCCCACCGTTGGTGGCATCCAGGCGGGACCCAGCCTTCATGTACCAGAGGCTGCGTCCGGAAACGCTTTTTCCGGCGTTTTCCAGTTTGGCCAATTTTGGATTGGCGGTGGCCAGTGCTTCGAGTTCAGCGGTCAACTCCGCATAGTCATGGTAACCTTCGTAGGTTTTACTACCGGTGGATGGCAAATCCGTCGACGGGATTTCGATCATGGTATCGGGGTCGATGGCAACACGCTGCAGTGCCGATTCATCTAGGGGTTGAATGCTGCTGCGAATTTGTGAAGATGAGCTTTCAAACAATGATTTGGCGGCGCCAGTTTTGGTGATCCATCCGAATGCGTAGTTTTCACCGCGGGCGTGATCTTGCTCAAATCCCGTTTCCTTGACGAATTCTGGGGTCACAATTTCGCGATTCACGCGAACGTAAGCCGGTCGTTCGTTGTTAGAAAAATCAGCAGCATCGATAAAAAAAGGTGATGGCGCGGCATTCTTATTTGATTGCATCTGGCCGCATCCAGCGGTCACCATTCCTGCGGTGAATGTTAAAACCATAAATCGATGGCGATGAAGGTTGATGATCATTGGACGCTCCCTTGTCGTTGATCCTGCTGAGTTGTGCTGTCATGATAGGAGACTTTTGTTTAGGCGCGCAACAAATTCAGCAGTGCCGACATGAAAATGTCGTGTCGTGTTGAACCACGTGAGAGATCTGAGTACGGGCTGGTGAGACCCTGTAGAATCGGTCCGTAGGCGTGAAAACCACCGAGGCGCTCCGTGATCTTATAAGCAATATTGCCAGCCCCGAGGTCCGGGAAAATAAAAATATTTGCGCGCCCTGCAGCAGGGGATTCAGGACACTTTCGCGCCGCGATTTCAGGAACAAGGGCTGCATCAAATTGAAGTTCACCGTCGACAGAGACCTCTGGATGGCGGGATTGAAAAAGCTTGGCGGCGCTGGCCATTTTTTCAGCAGCTGGGTGGCGTGCGGAGCCCTTTGTGGAGAACGATAAAAAGGCCACGATGGGTTCATGGCCCGAGAAAGCAAAACCGCAACCTGGAACGAGATTTTTCCACGTGATCACGGATGCGCTCGCGATATCGACCAGTTGTTCCACAGTGGGTTCAATAACAACACCGGCATCAGCGTATAAGAATGCAGCAGGTAGGACGTTGCCGGATCCTCGCCTTTCCATGATGAAGCTGCCGCTGATGGTTTTGAGTCCAGGGGCGAGTCCCGTGGTGGCCAATGCGGCACGAATCACTGATGCGGTCGTGTTGACGGCGCCGGCCAGGGCGCAATCGGCAAGGCTCAGGCGCACTAGGGCCCCAGCCTGAAACAGTGGGTCCGTGGACTGAATCTCCACGGTCGTTCCTGACAAGGCTTTACCCCGTGCGGCAGCGTTTTCGTTGAGAACGCGTTGGGTCATTTGAGGCAGATCTGGAAAGGCCTCGCTGGTCCATGTCACTCGACTTTGTAGTGCTTGGCACAGTTGATGGTCTGCGGCAGCCGCATGGAGGCTTGATTGCCGGTCGCCGACAATGAGGATTTCTTTTGCCGCATTTTCCCGTGCAAGTTGACTGATTGCTGTAAGCGTTCGCAGGTCGGTGGCTTCAGGGAACACGATACGCCGTGGGGTTGATTGGCAAGCGTTCAACCATAAATCGGCAAGCTCTTTTTTCTGTTCGCTGAACTTCTTCATCGTCGCCCTGCTCGTCTCTAGAATTTTTAGTTTTCTGGGTACGGATCATTGTGAACAAAAAATAGCCAAATCGGAACAACTACCGTCTGAACGGTGGTCGAGGGGGGGGAGAGGTGACTTATCCACAGATCTTGTGGATGAATTAAAATTCGTCCAAGTAAAGTTCAAGAGGTCAAATAAAACAGGAACTTGAGTTTTTACCAAAAAAAATTTCGCAAGATTTATGGGGGGGACAGAGGGTCTAGAACGAGGATGTGATCAAGGGGTGGGCATCTTTTGCCGATGACGGATCATGCCGCTTGGGGCATGAGGAGGATTTTTCTTTTGGTCCACGCACGTCAGGTTGTCATATTCATGCCTGCGATCCGCGCGCAAGATTTGCGGCAGGTGCTGGAGTCTTTTGGTGCGAATGTGAACTTCATTGATCCGGCGGCTCAGGATGCCGGTCCGCGCCTCGCTGCTGCGATTGGGGACGTCTTGATGGTTGAACCCGAGGCTCCCGCTATATTGCATGGTATGCCCAATGGCGTTTGGCTTGATCTTCTTAATGGCATCAATCTGCGGATGCCGGTGATTTTGTGTGGCAGCATCCCAGAGGGTGTCAGTGGAAAAAATTATCGTGACCTTGATGTGGTGCCTCAGGCAGAGGGGGTCGAGGGAGTCGTGTTGCGGCTTCGCTCAATGGGAATTCTGCAGCCGGAAGTGCCGCGCCGGATTCATAGTCGTGTCGCCGCTCTAGATCTTTCTCAAATGAGAGGCATTTTGCGAAAGAATGCAGTTCTGAGTGTGCTCTGCGTCAACGCGACTAAACTTCGTAAACTAGCCACTAGATTTGGCAGCGACGTTTTCGATGAAGTCGTTGCTGAAGTTCGGCGGACGCTTCTTGGCATGTGGGGTGAGCCCGGTAGCTTTCGTGCTGAAGATGTCCTTTGTCAACGCCGTGACGATTCACTTGTTTTTTACGTGATCCTTCAAAATGCGCGAGGGCGCGAGTTGATTCCTGCGCCGGGAACGTTGGAGCGTATTGGGGAAAAGATTACTGGTCGGTTGCTCGGTCGCCTTTGGCATGCCATTGGTAATCCACAAGGTGGATTGCCTTCCTTTTTATCCCTGATTCCGGAGATAGGAACTGGCTATGCGACCATCGTTCATAATCCGGCAGTCGACAGTCATGATCAGATCCTGCAGCTGATTGAATCTGCTTTTGAACTGTCTCGCAGTCAAATTACCCGGGTGCGGGAGCGGCAACGCGAGCTTTTAATGACTCTGATCAAGTCGGACGAATTGATGGCTCCGGCATATCAAGCGGTTTTTAATATGGCGGACATGGACCTCAGTAAACTTAGCACGGCAAATGGCCTTAAGGCCTATAAAGATTGGATCTATGGTTTTGAATCGCTGATTCGGGTCAAGGCTGCGGCATTTGACCAACGAGTTTTTACGGATCTTGTCGGACATTTTGATGCCAAAATCCTAAGGCCTGACGTGCTCTTTGCCTTAGCACACGAAAACCATCTAGCACTTGAGTTGGATCAAGCTTGCATGGCTCATGCACTCCGCGGAAGCGCTGGCTTGCCGGGGGTTCTCATGGTGAATATTTTGCCACGAAACCTTTATCAGGTTGAGGCCGTGAAAGAAATGACTGGTAGCCGTAAAGGCATCATCCTCGAAGTCTCCGAATCCGAGGAAATTGCCAACTACGGCAAGCTTGCTGAAGTTTGTGATGCGCTCCGTAAAATGGAACTCAAAATTGCCGCGGATGACTTCGGTAAGGGATTTAGCGGACTTGATCGAATTGTTAAAATGCGACCAGAGATTGTTAAGTTAGATCGCTCCCTGATTGATGGGATTGATCACGATTTTGGCCGGCAGGCTTTTCTGAAATCGATGATGTCAGCCGCAAAGCTGGTCGGGGCACTTGTTTTGGCAGAAGGTGTCGAACGAATTGAGGAGGCCAAGTTTTGTCAGGAAAATGGGGTCGACCTGGTTCAGGGATATCTATTTCATCGTCCCCAATTTAAGTCTGAAATCATGGATGCCATAGGAGCAATGGCACCTGATCAGTTGGCTCGGTCTGCTTAGGGTAACGCCTTAGTGCGATCGGTCGAAGGAATCATCGTCTTCGCCCTCATCATCATCGTCGCTAAATGAATCCACGTGATCCATGAGGGTCCGTTCGGTGTCAATGCGTCCGAAGCCGGATGATTCACAAAATTCACAAATAGAATCAAGTTGACGGGCCAACGATTCTTCGGAATGCGCCAGGCTTGAAATAGCAATGACAGGGGGTTCGCCTGGGCCGCTAAGTTGGCCTGGCAGAACCGCAATGCGAAAACGAGCGCGAAGTTTTTCGACCAGGGCGTGAAGGTCCTGCTTGGAGCGGGGGCCAGCGACTCCCGGAAGGTCATCATCGATCATAAAAGTGATTTTCATGATTGCGAAATACATAGGTGAACCTCACGACTTCATAAAAAAGCGCCAATCGAACAAACAAGGGCCGTCCCCTCGTTGGCAGCATACACGAATTTGTCGGAAACGCACTGGTTCAAGGCGGGCTGGGCGCCCTGCGGGAGCTCCGCACCTGGCGGCTTGCCACATCGAATCAGGGCCGGGTTGTTCAAGGCCTTCGGCTCGCCCTTTGCTGCCTTTGCGGTGCTTGATTTCAGCGCTGCAGGAGAGAAACAGGGGCCCAGACCATCCGTCACGCCAAGGGGGAAGCGCCACCTTCCCGAGTCCGACGAGCGCCGTTCCCTGGCCCGTGCAGGCCGAAGCCAGTGTTGCCGCTGGATCCGTCTGGAGGCTGCGCCGCAAGGCGGTCGACTTATCGAGAACCTCGCGCATACCCTTGTCCGCTGAAAGCATCCAAAGCCCCGAGGCGACCAGAAGCATGGCCGCCCCGACGAGTCCCGGCGCCACGGTCATGGGTCCCAAAGCGATTCACCGGAGCCGCTTCGCAGTGACGTGGCTTCCAGCTCCGCAAATCGCGTTTTTACAGTCTTACTGAGGTAACCGAGGGCCAATAATGTGGTCGCCAGTGCAAAGGTGGTCACCATAATGTATTCAAGGGCAACGCCACCGGAATTACGCAGCCCGAGCCTGGTCCGTTCCGATGGGGGAGGGAGTTCAAAAAACGTTTCGGCCTTCTTTTTCATGTTGAACCTCATCTTGAATTTTCCGTGCACTACTTCAGACGATCTACGCCCCTTTCAATAGAGGATCCGGGCCCCTATCGCCCAATGGCATTGCAAGTCAGCGGGTACCTTGGCACTCTGGAGGCTGTGTTATTTTTTTTTGTCCGCCCCACGGAGAAAAGCACCATGCATTTCCAAGATGCGTCCAATGCCTTGCGCGCGCTGCGTGACCAATTGCGGGGTCTTGTTTTTGGTCAGGAAGCGTTGATTGACGAAGTGGTTTGTTGCCTTGCTGCCAACGGGCATTTGTTGATGACCGGTGCTCCGGGGCTAGCCAAAACCACTTTGGTCAGATCTCTTGCCGAATTCGTCCACTTGCAATTCAAACGCATTCAATTCACGCCCGACCTTTTGCCTTCAGACATTACCGGCGCAGAAATTCTCAACATTGATCCGGCGACTGGGCAGCGGGAATTTCGGTTTGTCCATGGTCCTGTTTTTGGCGGGCTTGTTCTTGCCGATGAAATTAATCGAGCTTCGCCTCGGACGCAGTCAGCCTTGCTTGAAGCCATGCAAGAGCGTTCGGTCACGGTGGCGGGAAAGTCCCATGAATTGCCCAAACCATTTCTTGTTTTTGCGACTCAAAATCCATTTGAATCCGAAGGCGTTTTCCCGTTACCTGAAGCACAACTGGACCGCTTTCTGATGCACTCGTTGATCGATTATCCGGCGGCTGCGGCGGAGCTTACCATGCTTGATGAACATGCCGCGGGCACCCTTGTTGGTGACCGTCCAGTCATGTCTGATCAGGGCGATGTTCAAGATAAAGAGAGCGCCAAGCCGCTCGTGAAGTTGGATGCCGTCGATTGCGCGGGAATTGTCGCATGCGCGAGAAAAATCCCCATCGATCCGGCGTTGCTCAAGGGTATCGTGACCTTGGTCCGCGCAACTCGACCTTCTTTAGATGCGGGTGGATCGTCGTCACAAGATGGCCAAGAGGCTCCAGCTTTTGTAAATGCATCCGTCGTTTATGGGGCTGGCCCCAGAAGCGGACTCGCACTGGTGTCTGCAGCGCGGGCCTTGGCATTACTCGAAGGCAATGAACGAGTGCAGTGGCGGCACGTAGAAAGATTGGCAAAGCCGGTGCTCAGGCACCGTATCCGCCTTAATATGGCTGCGCTTCGCGACGGTGTCACAGAAGACGCACTGGTGGACCGCTTGCTGACCTATTGTCGCGAAAAACTTAGACTTGAAACGTTGCACGGGTAAATCATTTGGCTACCTTGAGGGTTGAATCGCCATGCACGACCTGAGCGCTGGACTTCCTAGCGCGTCTAAACCAGACGCGCCCAAGAATACTCTGGCGGGCTTGATCCCAGGATATGAGGCGCGCCGCATTTTTGCCTCAGCTCGTTTTGCGATGCGCTCTTCAGGCGGTGCCGTGCAGCGGCTGAAGACACCCGGGCGCGTTCCTGAGGAGACCCGCCCCTACCAGGCCGGTGATCCGTTTCATTTGATTGATTGGCGGGCATTTGGTCGGACGGATCAGTTGATCCTTCGCCAGCGCCGGGAGCAAGCTCCGCAGCATGTTCGGATTCAGATATCTTTGCACGATTCGATGCATTGGCCACAGTCCCAGCCCGGTAACCGACTCGTGACCAAATCTGAATTGGTTTGGCGTTTGGCTTTGTTTATGGGGTTTGCGCTGATGCGCCGTGGTGACATCGTTGAACTTGCGATTGAAGGTGGCCCAATTTGGCGTCCGACAGGAACCCGCATGATCGCCGATTTATTTGCGTGGTTGAAGGAGCATGATTTTAGCTCATCAGCCGTTCCTAATAATATTTTGCCGGAGATTTCGTCGGCGGGCAGATTGGCACCATCCTCACGAATCCGCCTAGTGGTTTTGAGTGATGCGCTTGAAAAAAATGGAAATTCATGGATGGCCGATCTGCGTCCCAGTGACCTTTTTCTTCATGTTTTATCTGATAGGGAAGTCTCGGATGCTTGGCGTTCTGGGATGGATGTTTTTACGGATGAAGATTCTGAACACATGGGAACGAGTGCCCGTGCAATGATGCACGAATGGCAAGGACAGTGGTTGGAAGGCCGAGTTGACGCCGCGCGCAAAGGCTGGTTTGAACAAATGAATCAGGCATTGGATAAGCGGGGAGTCGGCGCCATCCGTTTGACGGAATCGGTGCCGGTCGAATCTTTTATAGTTTTGTTTGAGTCTTGGTGCGGAGGCGCCCAGTAGGGCATCTTGGAAATCCTAACATTCAAATTTTTTAAAAATATTTTTCAGGTCGCACCGCTGTCGGCTTTTGTTGCCGCTCTTGCGGCACTTGCTTTTGCCTTGTGGTGGATCGTTTTGGTTCGGCGAAATAAAGTCTGGTTTCCGCTCATGCGGCGCCTTGGAATTCCGCCTAAAGTGGCTCCGCGCTTACGGTTGGAACCACCGCCATTGATACCATTTCTTTGTTTTTTAGCGGCGGCAGGTGCAGCGACTTTGCTGGCCTTTCAGCCTGGAGTGATCGAATCACAATCCAAAAGTAAAACTAATATTGATTCCCATTTACTAATCGACCTTTCGCCATCGATGTCGCGGACGTCGCTTCCTGATCTTTTAGAAAAAACGGTTGCCGCTTGGGAGGCGTTGGCAAAAGAGGGGAAAGTAACAGTTGGCACAACACATGGACCGGAAACATCTGCTCCAAAATCCCGAGAAGAGGTTGCGGAACTAGTCAGCAAAGCAGGTTTTTCGCGGTCCGGTGTTCGCCTTGCTGGAATCCTTCAAAAGCAGTTGGCGGGATTAGAAAAAATTGACCGTATTGTTCTGCTTTCAGATGATGACGCTCATTCTTGGGCCGGACTAAAATCAGGATTTTTTCGCGATCGCGCCGTGCTCGCGCGGGTATCGGCTGTTGTTCCTTCTGCAGTTCCCAATCTTTTTATCGAATCGGTCCACAAGACTTCGGGCTTTTCGGCTGGAAGTGTTGCCTTGACCGAGGCAGCGCCAGGGTCAGGGAAAGAAGTTTGGGAGGTTGAAATTTTACGCCGCCGCCGCGAAGATCCAGTGGCCCTTCTTGGGGGAATGCCGGAAGCCTCGGGGACGCTGGAAGCCCTGTCCGGCGAAAAAGTAGTGGGCAGGGGCACGTGGAATTTCGGAGCCGGCGCATACCGGGTCGTGGTGTCACTTGAAATCGAATCAGCGGGGGACGTTATTGATTTTCGAATCGATCCAGAGACGACCGACGCCATTAAAATGGATAACGAATTTCGGACGCGTCGAGAGGCTGGTCCTGGAAGTGTCAGGCTGATCAGCGAAGCCCGGGGTGAGGGCCTCCTTCAAGATGATTCTTGGCAACTCGCCACGGTGCTTGGGATTCTGGGATATGACGTGCACCGCCATGATTCAGCCGCTGCCTCTGTTGGGTTAAAGGCGTCACGATGGATTGTGCAGACTGGGATTGCCGGACATTTGGATAATGTCTGCCCTGCTTGGCTGCGTCAGAAAATAGTTCCGACTCACAGTGTGTGGCTCGCGCCTCGCGGCAATCTAAGCGAAGTGTCATGGAATGACCTATGTACTTGTTATACGAGATTGACTGGAACCAGTAATTCGGAGCGTTTTTGTGGTGAGATAAACACTAGGCAAGGGTGGATTGGGCTTCTGCCATCGCTTGGGGCTAAACAGGTGGGAGGGCGTCTGGGGGATGTCACAGGATCTTTTGCCTGGCGCGGAAGGCTTTTGGCGGATGGACCTGCGGATACCAGTGGTTCTATCTTGGCCTTCACGCTCCCAATTGAACCATCAATTGCCACTGGGATTGACCACGCTCGATTTCCCTTGATTTTGAAAGACCTTTTGGAGGTTGAACAGGGAAGTGCTCGCGATGCCGTAGCCAACTGGCCAAGGATTCCCGATTCTGCCGCATCTGGAGTCGATACGGGGGATCTACCATTGAGCAATGTTCCAACGGCGGAAAGTGTTCTTCAGGCGGCTTCTGCTGCGGACCTTCCACCCTTATTCAACGCGTCAGCTTCAGGTTCTGACGGGTCCCATGCGGTGGAGGCGGACGTCAGTCAGGAGCAGGTGAATCCATGGCCTTGGGTTAGGGGATTAACGGCAGTGGCCGGTGCCGCCGTCATCGTCGAAGTGGCGTGGCATGGTGGAAGGTGGCTTGCGATGCGTGGGGTATTTCATTTTTTTGGTTTGCTGATGGGCCTGATAGCCTTCGCCCTTGCAGCATTGAGCGGAGCAAGCCAGGCGCGGGCCGAGATCGAAATAATTTTTGCTGGTTCTGGCCCGGCCGCTGGCGCAAGGTTTAGTCGACTATCCCGTGAGGTGGCTTCGCGAACATCCCTGACGGTGATGCCCCTATCGAGGGTCTGGAAGCCTTCTACCTTAGATGTAGCTGCTGCAAAGCCATCGGGTATCGATCAACCATGGCTGTGGTCAAATGGTTTGAAGCCAATTGTGACCTCGGGTTCAAAATCAGGCAGGCTTCTCGTTGCCGCGGGTCGGTGGTTGCGCCGCGGAGGGTTCCTGGTGATTGAAGGGGTCGCAAATAAAGAAGCGCTCGATGCGGCATTCAAGTCGGAATTTCCTTCGGAAGCTTGGGCCCCTGTGCCCACAGACCATGAGTTGATGCGTAGTTTTTACCTTCTAGATTCTTTGCCGGCATGTGCTCCAACGATTTGGCACCAGTTTACTTTTGATGGTCGGGTTGCTGCCGTGGCAATTCCACAGCATTTGACTGAAATGCTGCAAGACGGCTCTGCAGCCGATGCTTTTCGCTGCCCCGGTGAAATCAAGGATTCCGAGAAGGCGGGCGTCAAGGTCAGTTCTCGTGAAAAAGGGTACCGTGCCTTTGTAAATCTGATGATGGTGGCCTTGACGACGGATTATAAAAAAGATCAGGTGCATCTCCCGGAAATTTTGAAGCGGTTGAGGTGAATCATGTTGCAATTATGGTTTGCAATGGCGGCCAGGGTAGCCTGGTGTTTGCCATTTGTTTTGTGTTTTTTTCCTGAAAGAATTCGGGATGAAAAACCACGAAGTCCCGCCGCCAAAGTCGTTCATTTTCTGATTGATGACTCTGACAGTATGAGTTTACGTTTGGGGAACCAGCGTCGCAGTGAAGTGGCCGCGAAGATTATCTTGGATGCCGCGGCGGTTTGTCGTGATGCTGGGTGCGAGGTCAAAGCAACGCGTTTGAGTGAGCTTGATCATGGCGATATACATTCCTATTCTTGGATTGAACGGGGCTTGGGATCGTGGTGGCTTGGACTTGGTGGTGACCCCTGGGTTTTGGTTTCTGATGGGGGAGATTCCGCGCAAAATCCTGGCGCTTCGATAGAATTGAACGCCGGTTCCCTGGGGGCCGGATTGGTCGTTGGGTTTCAATCGGCGGATCCACGCAATCTATATTTTTCTTCGGTCACGGCTCCGCCTTACGCCTTCGACGGGCGACCTGCTCAAGTCAACGTGCTGGTTGCCCGTGGCGATGGGGTAAATCGCGCGGTGGGGCTTCCTGAAGAATCGGTGCAAGTTCAAGTTCGTTCCGGTGATCGCGTTCTTGCCGCAGTCGATATTCCTTTCAAGGAGACTGAGGCACAAGCCTCTGCTCGACTTGTCGTGCCGGCACTTCCGCGGGGGGAACAACCCCTTGAATTTTTTATCCTTCCCTCACCCGAAGAAGTTATGGTGTGGGACAATTCCCTCGTGGCAGATGTGGAGGTTCTTCCAAACACCCTTGGCCTGCTGCATTTACTTGGAGCCCCTGGATGGGATGGAAGATTCTTCCGGCGGCTTGTGAAGAGCGAGCCGAAGTTTGATTTGATTAGTTTTTTTATTTTACGCGATCCGTGGGACAACCTACAGGCAAGTGATCGTGAACTCAGTCTGATTCCATTTCCTGCTGAACGCTTGTTTAAAGAAGAACTTCAAAGTTTTCGGGTTCTCGTCCTGCATGATTTTACTTTAGCTCAATTTTTGCAGCCCGATTATCAGGCGAACTTGGTTCAATTTGTTAAAAATGGCGGCGGACTTTTGTTCATCGGTGGTCCGCGTGCCCTGCATCGCTTGGATATGGCCAGCTCACCCTTGCGTGAGATTTTGCCGTTTACGCCGGGGGCGGAATCAATTCTGCCTTATCCGCGCGGTCATGAGACGGTAGGCGGGTTTGATGGGAATCCTGAAGATGCTGGCGGCGGTGATGCACAAACTGGTGGTGGCATGGATCAGCCAGTTTTCATGGGCTCCGGTTTTGACACTCTTGGTGCCGGATATGATGGTGCCAAGTCTTTTAACATTGAGTTTGCCAAGCCTGCTCCCGATCAGCGTGAACTGGCTAGCGTTTACGATGATTGGCTTGCGACCACTCCGGACTTGACTCGAATTAAGGGTCTAAAAGGACTCCATGTGATTCCACCTGCATTGGTGGATGCGGCGCGTAGCACACCTTTGTTAAATGCTCGATTGTTGGATGGCACGGCAGTTCCTTTGGCTCTAGCGTCATTTCCCGGACGTGGTCGGGCCCTGTGGATCCTCAGCGATTCAATGTGGCGCATGGCAATGGCTGAAAGTTCTGGCATCGCTCGTGAAACTTACGACCGTTTCATGCTGGGCGGGATTCAGTGGCTGCTGCGCCAGGATCTACGCAAGCCGCTGATTGCGAACCGTTTTTCGCTGCGTATGGGCGGGCAGCACGCCGGCTTTTCTGCGCGCAATGTTGTGGACTGGACCGTTCACGTCAGTGGCCCGGCAACACATCATCTAGATTTTCTTTCGCCGGGTGACGATGACCGCCGGTGGCGACTGTCTATTTGTGGCTTAGTGCAAGAAGGCCGCGCAATTTCTGTGGCACGAAGTGCATCTGACCAATTTATTTTATCTGGTGAATTGCCAGCGGGTGCTGTGCCCTCGATCCGGGAAAACTCAAGTGGGGGCAGTGGACGTCCTTTTTGCAGGGTCGAAATCGACGCGCGCCATAAGTCTTTTGGTTCCGTTAAAGCGGTATCAAGCGCTTTTATTCACAGGCCACTCAGTGACAAACAGGCACAAGATTCTGTGGCATGGCTGCGCAAGATTCAGGAGCGTACGGGAACGGCAACCGAGTTGATTCTTGTTGGTGGTGCAGATCCATACGAATCGCCATCAAGTGCAGGTTCCAGAATTGGTCGATGGTTGCGGGCCCATGCCTCTGCCGATGAGGAGGGTGCGGTGCAGGCTTCCGTTGCACTTGAACCTGCACTGCCAGCTCGAGAGGATCCGTATTGGCCGTTTCGCCGATGGTGGTCATGGGCGCTTATGGTCATGATGCCAGTTGAAGTCTTGCTGCGCCGGTTGCGCAAAAGCTTTAATTGACGTTGATTTGGACGCGCTGCGCGCTCCCGCTGCGTTTATATTCGATTTCCATCTGGTCGGCCTGCTTTAAGGACTTCAATAGGGTGACGGCTTCTGAAACGCTATTTAGCTTCTGACCGTTGATGCCTGTGATGACGTCGTTATCCTGGATTCCGCTTTTGGCGTAGATGCTGTCTTGATCAATTTGGGTAAATTTAAAGCCAACCAAGGCGCCATTCTCCATAGCCGGTTCGGCGGTGGCCTGCATCAAGACCTTGGCCAGGTCTTGGTTCACTAAACGATCCCGATAATTGGATGACATTTTGATCTGATCACGATTTCGCTCAAAACCATCCTCGCGATAGGTATCTCCAGTTCCGCCAGCAGCGGGCCCTTTGGCGGGGTCTGCGGCGACCGATCCGCTGTTAAACTCACGTGCAAACTTATCTTGGAAGACCAGTAAAAGTGTTTTGTCCGGGCGTTCGACGATGATGTATTTGGCGTGAACTTCGGTAACGACATAGGCTTTGGCAAGGATTTGGTACCCGGTTTTGACGGCCTTTACAGTGCCCGTTGCCGCTTCCTTAATAAGGGCCACGGCGTTGCCACTTCCAGCGGGCACGATGGTGCCCATTATTGTGAGGCCAATGGCGCTGTCACCGCTGCGTGGAAGTTTCGTATGATCAGCCTTCTGTGCCAGGAGCCAGCCGCCAGAAATTAGTGCCACGGCGAAAAATAGCGCGGCTATTGGTAGCGTATCGCGTAAGGAGCTAATTTTCATATCGTCTGCCGGCATATGCTTTTTAAACCCCGATGTTCCATTCAGGTTTCGGCAAAATAAATCTGACCTTGATAGTGGTTTGTCTGGATGGGTAAATCGCTTAAATACCGAAACGAGTGGTTAAAGGTCTAAAATTGCGCTTTAATTAATCAGAAGTTTGAAATTCATCAAGGTTTTTGAGTTTACCGGTCCTTGTGGCCCTAGACATTCCACGGAGTCGGGATTGATCAAGCAAAAGCGGGTCCGAAAGGTCCTCAACAACAAAATCCAGCAGCTCAACGACATTATTGCTGACATCGATATGTTGCTCACGGAAATGGAGACCGAATTTTTCCGGGTGTGCATTTTCGGTTCTGCGCGCATCGATCCTGCAAGTCCTTTTTACCGTCAGGTGGAAGATCTCGCGGGAGCCTTGGCCAGCCGCGGGATTGATATTGTCACGGGGGGCGGGCCCGGATTGATGGAGGCAGCGAATAAGGGGGCCAAGGATGGTGGTATCAAATCACGTTCGATTGGGCTGCCGATTGATCTGCCGTTTGAGAACGATGCAAATTCTCACCTTGATGTGAAGCATCAGCATAGAAGGTTTTCATCCCGTCTTGATGAGTTTATGCGAATTTCCCACGCGGTTATTGTCACTCCAGGTGGCATTGGAACGTGCCTTGAGCTTTTTTACACATGGCAATTGATGCAGGTTGGTCACATCAAGCAACGCCCCCTAATTCTACTTGGCAGTGAGATGTGGAATAGTTTGATGAAATGGCTTGAAGACCATCCATTGCAACAAGAACTCATGTCACGTCGCGACTTCGATATGCTGATTGTCGTCGACTCGGTTGAAGAGGTTCTCAGGGCTCTTGAACCCGAAATTATCAAATTTCGGGCAGAGCACGCCGCGTCGATGGTAGTTGGGGCTCCTCCGCAGGCTTAATGCGATTCGGGAAGGGCTTTTTTGGCTTCAGAAGGTGTTCCGACCATGACGAGATGGCCGGCATATTCCTCTAAATGCCGAAAGCAAAGTTCCCAGACGTCGCTTTCGCCACCTTCAATCTGGACAATTTTCACTCCGTATTGAATCAATCCAGCTGGGGAATGTGCAAGGCGTACGACTTTTCCGATGCATTGCACGGGCCTCTGCAGCCATTGCATTCCAGGGTCAACGGTCATTTCCAAAAGGGTATTAACGTTGAAGGGTATTCGACCTTGACTCTCATATTCCATCAAGATGCCAGATTTAGAAATGTTGGCACTCACCAATTCATATTCCACTGGAACGCCAAGGGTACGGGATGACACCCGCAATGCCTGATCAAGCGTTCGGTAACGTGGTGCGGCAGTTTTAGCCTGAGCCCCGCGGACATTTCGATCATTCGTCATGATTAATCCCTCCTGACAATCCCTTTATCGGCACGGCAGGTCAGGACTTTATGGCGATCAATTACTATTCCCCATGTATTGGATTTGGCGGAAATCAAAAAGCCCACCGCTTGTCCCCGTATAACCGGATATTGAAGAACATGTCGTTGAAGATCCTGGGAAGTAGTCCTGGGTGCTAGAGTTATTGCATCGAATCGCCGATGGTGCCGATCCGCACGTGATCGTGTTACTCGTCGTTGCATCCGCCAGGTAAATTTCTCCACTGTAGCATTGCGGAACCACTTGACCGCGCACCCAGATCGGTAGATCCGTGTTCGCATTAAGATCAGCTGTAGTTATAGTTTTGCAGACTGGGGTGTTGTTGCGCATGTTGAAGTTGGTCATGATTTGGCCAACGCCGCATTCTCCGGCCGAGGTGCTGGGAAGTGCGGTCGGCAGGGGGAGGCAACGGAAGTCTTCGGAGTTGAACCCAGTGGCATATTGTTTGCTCGTACAGGCTTGGCGTTTCAGAGACGTGTTGCTGAAATACTTTTCACAAAGCTTGGGGCGCCCATTGCCGCCGTAAATTGGATTTAAAGTATTAGTCCAGCTCATGTAGTGCTGGGTATCGCTGGCGTCTTTGGGTTCGCGCAGGGGGTTTTGCCCAAATTCAGTCCAGGTCCCCCGTTTTCTCATGGCGATTTTGATGGTAACGGAGCGTTGGGTTTCGTCGCATTCTGCCCGTGCCCACCAATTTTTACTGATGGCGCCAGCCCCAACAAACAGGCTCTGGGCGCTTGGATTTGGCGTTAGTAAAATGTCTCCATTTGTGTTTTTTAGGGTCAAATATCCGCACGTCGCATTGGTTGGAAAAGTTCCAACAGAAAAATTATAGAGTGCACCGCTTTCGCCTACTTTCAGGGATTTGTCGCAATCCATCTCCTGATTTAGGCGAATCAAAAAGGTCTGTAAGTCGTATTTTAATTCGGCCTGACGCTGCGATTTGAACGTTGTTTGCATGATTGAGGCGATGACAACGCTTACTGCGGAGAATATGGCCAAGGCCATGAGCACTTCGACTAGTGTCACGCCGCTATTGCGAGAATTTTTCAGCATGGACCCAGACCCCGTAATTCTCTCAAGGTATGGTCGCAGGCAGAACTGAAAAATCAAAGTAGCCTCCATCCCATGTCCATCCCGTTGCTGGCGCTCCGGTGCAGGAGTCAGCCATGGACGGAAAATAGTCCTTTGTTGAACTGTTATAGCAACGTCGCGCCTTGTACGTGCTCGCACATTTCATTGTGTTTGGGTTGCCTGAATCAGCGACATAGACTTGTGACGCGCTGCAGCCCGGAACGACCTGTTGCTTTAACCAGGTTTGGATTCCTGACACGGCTGCTAAATCGGTTGTCGTTAGGGAGCGGCATTTTGGTTTATTGGTTTGCATGTCAAATCCGTAAGCGATTTTGCCCGTGCCGCAATTTTGAGTCAGGTCATTTGTCGGCATAGGGGCGCACGTTACGCTGTCTCCGGATGCGAGTCCGGTGACGTATTGTGCGTTTGGTGATTGGCTGCAATCGCGCACTGAAGTGCTTCCTGAAAAGTAACTTTCGCAAAGTTTGCCTTTTCCGACTCCACCGAAAAGTGGACTTGGGGGGGCGCCCCAATGTTGCAGCTGAACGACATCAAAGGCATCGTTGTTTGCTCTGACGGGATCTTTACCGTAGCCCCACGATCCTGGATCTTTCATGGCGACGTAGATCACGATACTGCGCTGCGTCGCATCGCAACGTGCCATTCCCCACCAATTTTTGGTGATTTGCCCGGAGCCGAGAAAGACTCCTTGGGCGCTGGAGTCTGGTGCTAGGATGGTCTGTCCGCTGGACGACTTAAGGGTCAAATACTGGCAATTTGCGTCGGTAGGAGCGGCGATGCTGGCGAACGTTTTGCCGCAGTCGAGATCTTTATTGAGGCGCCCGACGAAGGCTTGAAGGTCATTACGCAAATCAGTGCGCTTTTGAACTTTCATGGTGTTGGTCAGCATTTGCGCCACAATCAAAGTGACGGTGGTGGCAAGGCCAATGGCCACAAGAACTTCCACGAGGGTAACACCCGCTTGCTTGCCCCGTGCGGTCGGTGTGATTGATCTGGTCGCTGTTTTCGAGCCAAGTCGCATGTTGCCTCTGATCCCGGTGCTGTTTCTCTTTAGGAATCGGGAGTTTGAGGCAAAACTTGACCCCCTACGCAGTCTCAGAAGCCTCAAGTCAGGTCCGGGAGGCCGCTTACGACCAAATTTTGTTGAAGTAAAATAATAATATCAGCTTGTTGTAGACGCCTTGGCACGACGGCTAGAATCTAGACAGACTTGATGGTTTCCTTGCTGGTCTTGTTCGCGAGGTCTATCCAGACTTCAATATGGGGCATTGCCTTGAAATGCTAGCTGAGAAGGAAGCCTCTGCCGAGCAGGAACTCGGCGCAGGTTTCATGGTACAGGCGCGCAAGCGGGCACTTACCAGATGAACTGTTGGTACCAGTATGGTCTGCCCGTTTCATCGTAAGCGACCGCGACGCCGATTTTTGTGTAAGACCCGTTCATGATGTTGTCCCGATGGTGCTGTGAATTCATCCACCCTGTTACGCAATCCGAGGCTGATGCAACGGTGTGAAAAGCATTTTCACCGACGTTCTGACCACTGTGGGCGTTCGCAGCGTGTCGGGATGCCGCGTAAGCTGCCCAGTTGCGGGTGTTGTTCATCAGAGTTGCATCGATATTGAGCGGCTGTAATCCACCCGCGACACGGTAATTGTTAGTCAGCTGTACGAGTTGAAGTTCTGTTTCGCTCAGGCCCAAAGGATTATTCGAGGGGCTTGGCTGGGGCTCCTGTTGAACGGCGACACTCGGATCCGGCTGGAGGTTTTGTTGGTTCTGCCCTTGGATTGCAGAACCCGAACCGGGGGCCTCGGCATAGAAGCCCGATGGACCTTTTCGGATAATATAACTTGATTCCTGCCAATCGTTTGCGCTGCCGCGAGAGAAGGCGATGATTTTCATATCAGGAGTCAATTCAACGCGCGATGTAGTGACATAAGCGAGGTAGCCGTCTGCCGTACGGCTATCTAGAAAACCGATCAACCTGTTGTTGTCGGCAAGGCAAGCCGCTCGGTCGATCGTGCAGATGGAAAGGCCGCTGACAGCCCCCCGGGTATCGTAAACAAACAGCCAGTGTGCATCACCAGCGGAATCGTTGTCACCAACCACCAATCGAATCGTGCTGCCCGCACTGGCCCAAGTCCCTGCGGCGAGGCCGGAGGTCGCCATTTTTTTCGAAACCATGCCCGAACAGGCGGTCACGGCAAACGATAAGAAAATAGAATGAGCAAATTTCATGGTCTTTCACCCCGAGTTGGTTTGAATTGGCGATTCGGGCTATGGTTGCAAGCCGAAGGCCAGTATTTCTCTTGTTTAAAATCAGGCACTTAAGTCGTCAGAAAGTGAGCAGGGTTTTGACAGTGTCTGTAATGGCCCCCGGGCATTCACATTGCCCTCCATAAATGAGGTGGCCTGCCTGACGACTTGCTTAACGCCGCCGCCAAAGGATTTCCGGTCGAAAAGTTCAAGCGCGAGGACGTCAATGATCGGCAAATCTCGGTAAGGTGCAACTATTTATGATCATAAAGAGTGAGAGATTTACACGTTATTCGATGGAATA
The DNA here is from genome assembly GCA_945898195.1 of Pseudobacteriovorax antillogorgiicola. GTDB lineage: Bacteria > Bdellovibrionota_B > Oligoflexia > Oligoflexales > RGVZ01 > RGVZ01. The sequence continues at coordinate 35,648 of CAMDHM010000028.1, forward strand.
ATTGGCCAATAACGCACGTTATTGTATCGTATATATTGTAGTATGAACCCAATAAATACGGTGGCTTAACGATGAAGCGGGATATCTATGAACACCTCCGTGCTTGGTCGCGCTCCCAAGAGCGCAAACCTCTAATCTTGCGGGGGGCTCGGCAAACTGGAAAATCCTATGCACTTCAGTGACTTGGTGAAGCTTGTTACGACAGCTTTGTGCTTCTGAGTTTTGAAAAAGACCCGCTTTTAGCGACACTCTTTCAAGAAACGCTTGATCCCAAAATTCTTGTCACAAAGATTTCGGCTTACACGGGAAAGGAGATCGAGGCCGGACGAACGCTCCTTATTTTTGACGAGATTCAAGAATCCAATGCGGCGCTCAATGCGCTCAAATATTTTTGCGAGGAAGCCCCTGAGTATCATGTGGTTGCGGCCGGAGCATTGCTTGGCGTCAAGATGTCGCAGGGACGTTCATTTCCCGTTGGAAAGGTTGATTTCCTCGATTTGTTCCCTATGACGTTTGAAGAGTTTCTTGACGCCAACAACGGAGGTGCGTTGCGCGCGTTGCTCGAAGGAAAACGCGATCTAGTGCCGTTGGCCGATGCCTTTCACCAAAAGTTTCTGACGCATCTGACAAACTATTTCATCGTCGGCGGGATGCCGGAAGTGGTTGCCGGATTTGCGGGTTCAGGTGGTTTTGCCAAGGCACGTCATATCCAGGAAACTATCTTGCGCGGCTATCAGAACGACTTCGCCAAAACGTGCTCTGGCGTCCGACATTCCCAAGTTGTCCCTGTAATGGCTCCCCTGAAGACCAGTCAGGAAATGATTGGCGAGCACTCGCTCAGCTCGCAGGTTAATTCCGCTTCGGAACGAGACATCTACCGTCGTAGAATGCATCTCTCGATCAAAAGTCGGTACACGGGATGATCGTCCTGTTGGAGGCTTTCAAATACCCCGCGGCAGCTCCAAACCCATTGAACGCTGCTCCTGCTCCCTAGAGGAACGATTAACTTATTGCTCAAAACATAACAGACTAGTTAAATAATTGCAGGGCCTTGCTCCAGCTCCCCCCTCCTCAAGGGCAAACCAAGCCCACCATCCGTCTGTCTGGGTACTATGGCCATAACGACCATAAGTGGAATTAGAAAATGACCCACCTATACCATCCGTCCAATTTGTACATTGATATCCGCCGCCAGCGTCGGGACTGTCCCCGATCCACCACGCAGCTGCGAGTGCAGAAGTGTTGTCCTCGTATCGCTCAAACGAACCCACTTTTGCCAAATTAGGTTGATAAATTTCAGTATTATTCATGCTGCAATAGGTAGCCGTTGTGCTCATGCGCGAGGTCGAAATTTGACTACCCTCAGAAATCACGGCCAGCCATGTCCCGCTTAATCCGGCAGCAGATGCAGCTGATGCACACTTGGCATCCGCACCCGCCCGGCCACCCAGGTTACCGTTGTAGGTCGCCTTTGACACAAAAAGTCTCTTTGCACCAGCGCTACAAGTGGCATTTACAGAACGGATCCTGAATGTAAAGTTTAGAGTTGGACTTGGTCCAAAGCGCGCATAAGCCGATAACTCTGTCGCATTAGTGCTCGGCGATGTAACTCGCAGTCGTATGGCATCCCCAACTGAATACGATTGACTTGATACGAAATTACCATCGTTATTTTTGTCCATCGTGCAGCCATTGAAACAAGTGGCCGTTGACGTTACAAAATTAGTCAAAATTATTGATCCTGAAGTGATGGTGGAGGTAACGGGCACACCATAAATTAACGGAAAATCTTGTGCATCTGGCTCATAACCAGCAACTGTCACATTTGTAAATCCCGAAACACCGCTTGATGTAGCGCTAACCTTCACAGTTCCTTTAGCGCTTCCGCTGGAGGTTAGAAAACCCGCCGAACTTAATGATACCGTCGGTGACCCTGACACAATTGAAACACTCCATGTAGCCGAACTAGATAAATCCAGCTGGGAACCGTCGGTGTAAGTGCCCATTGCTGTGAACTGCTGAGACGAGCCAAGTAGAATGCTCGGTGTCGCCGGGGTAATATAAACCGTCTGGGGCGCATTATCATAGGTGATCGACCACGTTGTAGACGCTATGTTGCCATTGTTTGCCAAGTCCGTGGCAGAGTTCGCCGCGACACTAGCAGACACCGCTGATCCTGTCGCAGTGATCGCAAGAGTATAGACACTCGAGTTTGTCGCCGTAAAAGCGCCCTTGGTGGCGTTTGTGACGGTGACATCGGTTGCATCAAAGCCTGTGACCGCTTCAGAGAATGTAAATGTCAGCGTGATGGCGGAGCTATTAGTCGAACTGGTTGCTGGGTTGGACGTGATGGCTAAAGTTGGAGCGACTCTGTCAAGCGTGTAGGAGACACTAGCCGTACTGCAGGCAGATGCATTGCCTAATGAATCGACTAATTTCGCGTAGAACGTGTACGGATCGTCAGTAGTTAGCGTGCTTGAGGTCAGGTCAATCGTAACACCACTGGCCATGCCAGAGGCACGCTGCGAAGGCAGTCCGCAAGTCGACTCAGTATGCAAACTTACCGTATCTCCACTCACCACGCCACTCACGCGGATTGTCGTAGTGGGGCTATTACCAGGAGACGTTACAGGTGTGACCCGCGACAAACCTGATGGAGCAGCGGCGACGATTGGAGCCGTGGAAAGCGAAATTTGCGGCAGCATCACAGCATTGCCTGCCCGATCTTCTGCAATCAACACGGCGTAATAGGTTTTGCCGGCGGACAGGCCGGTTAATTGCAAAGAATTTGCGGTGGCAGAAACCGCCTTATACACGCCGAAGGTTAGCGCATCCGCGATGCCAGTCATCTGTGTTTCTGAAATACGAACCTGATACCTAATATCAGAACTATTAGTCAGGTTGTCCGATGCCGCCGACCACGACAGAGACGGAGTTAGGGTATTGTTGTCCGTTACAGAAACCACTCCAGGGAATACCGGAGCCGCATTATCGTGGGTGATGGTGTCATTGATGCAGGAAGATTCGTTAC
>CAMDHM010000029.1 GCA_945898195.1 Pseudobacteriovorax antillogorgiicola
TTTGAACTGCGCCGGATGCTGACCGAATCCTTGAGAAGGCTCCGCCGTGTCATTGCTGACGACTGGACAGAGCCGTATCATGGGAGATTTCATGACAAAGTGTCGTAAACTTCGACAGCCGGGTAACACTTATCCATTGCGCTTAACGAATTTTGATTCTCCAAAAAAAAGCCCGGGCACTTTGGGGGGTAGACGAGGACGACGAGTGAGCCTTGATGCCAGAAATGAAGCCGGGAATATTTTCTCAGGCTCAATCAAGTGGCGGACGCCGTAACACCGCTTATTGGGTGATGGTTATTGGCGTGTGCACGTTTGAAAGTTGGCTAAGCGATCTCGCCGGCGATGGCCGGCGTGGTCCCGTGACGGAACCGGCGGATAAATTGTTGTCGATCCCGCAATAATTCCACTGCCCATCGATGATGAGTTTGGAAATACAACGTGGGTAAGGCATCATGCGCCCCCTTAAGGAGGCGCATTATTTCAGAGCGAACTACGAGGCTTGAAGTGGAAGCTGATGTCAGGTGCAGGCAAGTGGTGCAGTTTAAGAGGGTTAATGTGCGATGTCTGTGCGGATGATAACGTCCACTCGACGCTGAAGTTGCATGTGCCCAGGCCCCATCATTCTGCCGCGTCCATGACCCATGGCAGCGGTTTGAACCTTGACTCTTCGAAGATCGATGCCGTGGGCAGTTAGTTCATTTGCGACAACTTGAGCACGTTCCAGGCACAAGTGATCATTAAACTTTGGCGCGCCGAGGGGATCGCTACGACCAATAACCGTAATGTTCATGGCGGGCTCTTTTTTCAGCATGTTGGCTAAATCGTCGATGGCTTTCTTTCCCTCGGCGTTCAAACGCGCACTACCTGTATTGAAGTAAGCGATTGGCTTGTTGAATTGGAGTTCGTCGAGCTTGGATGCTTCCGGTTGATTACTTGCGGCAGACGAGTCGGCCCCCTGAATCTTTGTATCTTCCGAAAACGCTTCGATGTTTTCATCCCATGCGCGGATTTTTGTCGAAGCCTTGCGGGCGTCTTCTGCCATTTTTGCTGCTGCCCATGCTTTGGCCGTTGCCGCCTCTTGCGCCTTTGGAGCATCGGCGTTCCGCCAGTCATCGGAAGCTTGAGCCAACTTGTTTTTTGCTGAGGTCATGGTTTTTGGCAGAACGTCGGAAACATTTTCTTTTTTCGCACTCGCTATTTCTTTTTCCGCCCGTGAGAATTCCGCTGGGGCATCTTTTGGAATTGTCGAGCAGGCCATAGCGGTCATGGTTACAATGATTGCCAGTGGTTTGGAATAACAGCTCATAGGGTTCATGAAACAAGACCTCCTGCATGGGTTTATAGGTCATTAGTGTTGACCAACTTCTGCAGGATTTCTTTGCAAGGACCGGGCCATAGATTTTTAAATAAAATTTAATCTATGAAGCCGTCGGCGCGCAGCTCAGCAAGTTCCCGGCGACCTTCGTCTGTTGCTCCAAGAAGCGCTTCGAGTTGAGCTGGGCTTGGTACCTTTGCGATCACAAGGGCTGGATCGTAGCTTCCGGTATGGACTGGCGTGTGACCGCCCACCTGTTGTGTCTTCTTGACGGTGAAGTTGATGATTTCCTCGAGGCTGATTTTGCCATCGGCATTTCCCGTCATTCCTGGGCCTTTTCGGTCCGCATATCCGATCAAGGCTTTCCAGAGGGCGTGGCCAAACGCGCTACCGGCGCTGCCGTTTGGACCGTTTGGTTCATCGGGATCCCGACCTGGGCCTGTTGAACTCGTATCGTCGGATTCGCTGGACGCCATGACGAATAGGGTTCGGCCTTCAGCGCGGTGGTTTTCCCATTCATTTTTTTTGGCCTTGAAGGAGTCGACGAGATTTCCCGAATAACAGGCCATGGTAAAGATGACGGTTTCCCGTGCGTTGAGTGATAGGGCGTAGTCCCGCATCTCGTCGTAGCTGACACCGACTGCTAGCCCATCGTCTGATCCGTGTCCGCTTGAGTATTGGACATACATGTCATCTGATTTGAAGGTATCACGAACGGTATTCCATTCACGGTGAATGTCTTCCTGATTAAATTCGTGTCCGGTTAATTTCCGTCCCTGGTAGTCGCCGCCAAGTCCGCTGGTGAATAGGCTGTGGGTATGCTGCACATCATATTTGGTTTCGTTGCCCATAAAGCCAGTGAGGTATTCACCCCAACCAAAGTAATGTTTGATTCCATTGTAGTCAGGATCTGTGATTGATTTAAGCAGGCTTGGGCCTGAGATTTTTCCGCACCCTGATGATCCGAGCGCAATTGATATGAATGCCGATGCAAACAAAAGGCGTCGAATCATGGCAGTCTCCCTGTTCGGTGGATTGCAAAGAAGCATTTGCTGTGAAATGCGATCGGGTATTTTTTTAATTTTAGCATTTATTGTGGTGGCTTTGCATGTCCACTAACTGTGGTTAGCAAACGCGCCGGTAACATGAACGCGTATCTTTTACATTTACACGCGATAACCAATCAGTAAAATCGTCCGCTTTTTGGTTTCGACCAAACAAGGTTTAGTGAGTCAATAAGACGACAATTTTATCTGGTTTGTTGGCAGAAAATTGATTGAGCGCTCTGCGCGCCCACGGGCAACGCACGACTGAATTGTTCTTAGACGGAATGTCTAAATAATTTTCAGTAGCGTGATTTTTTATCGATTAAACTGAATAGAATCAGGGTATTGCAGCGCCCTCCCCCAGGCGTGAATCTTGCACTATTCTGCTCATCAGGCAGCAGGAGAATTTTGGGTATGGGATATCATGTCATAACGCATTTTCGGCGGGGTGCCTTTCTGGCGACGGTATCGCTGGGAATGCTTGTGTCATGCGGACATGCCACCACTTTCAAAGGTCCTGGATCAGGTGCGGGTGCAGAGGCCAGCGCACTTGGAGTCCGCATCAATTGCGGTCAGACAAAAGTACAGATCGATAAAAAAGCCCTTATTGCAGCCGGTGGGAAAATTCAGCTTTCTGGTGAACTTTGCCCCCAGATTTCGAGCAGCGTTGAGTTGCTTTTCGTTTTAGATTTTTCGGACTCGATGCAGGTGAGTGATCCGCTCATAGGAAGTGGCGCAACAGGTTCCTGCGGTAGATCGAAGGCCGTTTCTGCCATCGTCGAAAAAATGACGGCATCCCGTGGCAAGGATGACAAGGTTTCGGCGGGAATCATTGGATTTGGAACTAAGGCTTCAGAAGTCACCGGGGAAGTTGACCTTGCTCAATTTAAACCAAGTGTGGACGCTCTGTGCCGCAATAATGGTGGAGTTACGAATTACAAGGAAGCCTTCGAATTGGCTGGACAAAAACTCTCTGCCTCGGCGAAGGCTGTAAAAATCATGTACTTCATTTCCGATGGTTTGCCGACAGCTGGTGGTTTAACCATGAATGAAGACGCACATTTCATGGCTGGGTCTGATGCGGCAGCGGTTTTGCGCAGCCAATTTCCGGGGCTGGTTTTTAACGCGATGCTGCTGCAATCTTCAGCTTTAAGTTTCCCGTACGATCCGGCGATTTATCTGACCCAACTAACCGCAGACGCTTCGCGCGTTCGCATTGTGTCGCAAGCCAATCAATTGGCCGAAAGTGCTGTGCAATTGTTAACTGTTCCAGTCAGCTTGGATGCCGGTAAGGTTGCGGCTTCGGTGAGCGATGATGGCTCTGCCAAGCAATCCCTGACGATTCGTCAACTTTTGGAATCGCAGGATTCCAAGGGAAAATGGATTTTTGGTACCAGTGAATTTGACGGGGCAAAAATTGCCGGGACTGATTTTTTGAAAACAATCCATTTTGTTATGGAAGCCTCCGAAATGTCTGGGCGTAAACAATCTTTGGCAGTCAATCTCGAAATTAAATAAAATCATGGTATTTTGGAGAGAGTCAAATCACTCATTCCAGGAGTTTTCATGCGTTCCAATTTTGTTTCAAAATCAGTCATCGCAGTTGTCAGTCTTTTTTTTGCATCGGGAAGTTTTGCGGCGCCAAAAATTCAGCCAAAAGCAACGTTGGTAAAAACGTTGTCTGATGGTGTTGAAGTTCGCAAGGATCCAGACAATAAGGCGGAAGTTCTTGTGACTTTAAAAAAAGGTGAAAATCTTACGGCGATAGACCGGAAGGGAAGTTACTGGAAGGTAAAATTGTCTGATGGGCGTGAAGGGTTTGTGCCAGTGACGTCTGTGCAAACCAAGGCCGGAATGAATGCAATTAAAGCTGCTGTGGGTAGCGCTTCGTCTCAGGTTGGTGAGGGTGCGTCTGCCGTTAAGGATATAGTGAGCGAAAAGGCAGCTGCCGCAAAGGCTGAAGGTAAGGCTGCCCCCTCCGCGCCAAAGGTTCCTGAAGTGAAGTCGCAGGATTTAGAGAAGGCTGCCAATAAGCTGTTCAAAAAATAAATTCTGAAAGCTGCGCTCAGATCGCGAGCGCAGCTTAGTCCCTTACAGACTTACGCCAGCCAATTTTTTACTCTCGCAGCAACTTTTGCTGGGGTGAAGCCGTACTCTTCAGCCAAGTGTTCTGCAGGTGCGCTCGCCCCAAAGTGGTCGATGCCGATGCAGAGCCCCAGGTCACTGCTTCCCGTATATTTTTGCCATCCCAACGTAATACCGGCTTCTAATGAGACGCGGCGTTTGCAGTCGGGATTGATCACGGAGTCGCGCCATGATTTCGGCTGCTTCTCAAATATTTCCCAGCACGGCATGGAAATGATTCTGATTTTAAGCGCTGGATTTTCTTTTTCCAAAAGGACGGCTGAATCCATGGCCAGGCTCACTTCGGATCCGGTGGCAAGGATCATCAAATTACAATCGGTTGCATCCTTCACGATATAAGCACCCTTGCGCGCTTCTTCCGCCTTGGCATCACTGAGCGGCAGGATCGGTAGTTTTTGTCGGCTTAAGCAAATGGCGGTCGGTGCATTGAGTTTTAGTGCTTCTTCCATCATGAACTGAGTTTCCAAGGCATCGGCCGGGCGCATTAAATAAAAATCAGGAATCGCCCTTAAGGTCATTACGTGTTCTATGGGCTGGTGGGTCGGGCCATCTTCGCCCAGATGGAATGAATCGTGGGTGAACTCATGGATGACACGACACTGTTGAATCGCACCAAGGCGCAATGCTGGTCGAGAGTAATCAGAAAAGGTCAAAAAGGTTGCGTCGAATGGGATCAACCCGCCGTGCAGGGAAATTCCATTGGCAATCGCCGACATGGGAAACTCGCGCACGCCAAATGCTAAATTTCTGCCGCGAGGATTGGCCTTCGAAAAATCGCCAACTTTTTTGGCAAACGGGCCCGTCATGTTTGATGGCTCGAGATCAGCGCTGCCACCAATCAGGTTGGGGATTTGTTCGACCCAGTCTTTCAGCACGTCGCCAAAGGCGTTGCGCGTTGCGACAGGCTTGTCCTTCGGCCAGATTGTTTTCTTGAGCTTGCTAAAATCTTCTTTACCAAAGGCGGTATCGTAGGCCGTCTTAAATGACGCATCGGTTTCAATATGGCGTGCCAAAGTCGAGCGCCATGATTTCGCGGTGGCCCGTAAATTTCCAAAGCGGCGTTGAAAGTGAGTCTGGGTTGCCGGATCCACGGCAAAATCAACGGCTGGGTCAAGGCCGAGGCGCAGTTTGGTTTTCATTCGTTCGTCTGCAGGCAATGGAGCACCATGGGTTTCATGGTCGCCTTCCATCGTGGCTGAGCCTTTCGCCATGATCGTCTCGCCGACGATAAGCCTCGGTTTTGTCTGCTTATGGACACTGCCCATAACCGCGCGTAGTGCGTCGTGATCATGTCCGTCGACTTCAATCACCTCCCAGCCAAAGCCTTGGAAAATTTTCACTTCATCGTCGGACGTCGCCCGGTCGATCCCGCCGGAAATTTGCTGGCGATTGCGATCATAAAACCAGGTCAAATTCGCTAAGCCAAGATGACCAGCCAAGGAAGCCGCGCCGAGGGTTACGTCCTCCTGCATGCAGCCGTCGCCCAAGAGGGCCCAAGTCCGGTGGCCAAAAAGTTTTTCATCCATCGTCGCCGACAAATGCCTGGCAGCAATAGCAAATCCAACCGACATGGCAGCGCCCTGACCGAGGGGGCCTGTCGTGCACTCCACACCTGGCGTCAAGATGTTCTCCGGATGCCCCGGTGTCTTGGAATGAAGTTGGCGAAATTTTTTCAGTTCATCAATTGGCAACCAGCCGACAAGGTTCAGCATCGCATAGAGGAGCATAGATTCGTGGCCCGCACTGAGTATGAAGCGATCCCGTCCGGGCCATTTTGGATCATCCGGATCGAAATTCAAAAACTCACTGAACAGTAGGTAGGCAAAATCCATCGACGACATGGCGCCACCCGGATGACCTGATTTGGCCTTATTAACCCCGTCGATGACGAGGCCTTTGAGTGTGGCTATGGTGCGCAGATCCAGATCAGTCATCGGGCAAGTTCCTTCCCAAAAGGAGATTGCTCGACAGGTTAGAACAAATCGCGCTCTGCGGGAAGGTGATCTGCAGATGGCGTATCTTGCAGATTTACGGCAATGTGTAAAAAACCACGGCCGCGCCGGAAAACCTTGAGCCGCAGGCGCTCTGAGGGGGACTTCTGCCCCACGAGGCGCTGCATGTGGTTTAGGTCCATGATTTTCTCCTGCCCGCACCCGACGACGAGGTCACCCAGACGCAGGCCAGCCTTTGCCCCCGGCCCGTCCACGACGAGGTTGGTGATGAGAAACCCATACACGCCGCTGCCCTTTACATCTCGGTCCTCGAGGTCATCCTCGGACATCAGGTTTTTCCCGACAACCCCCAAGAAGGGCCGACGGACCTTGCCAAACTTCAGTAAATCTTTGATGACTTGCCGGGCCATATTCGCTGGGATGGCAAAGCCTATGCCTTGCCCCTCGGAACTGACGGCCGTATTGATGCCAATCACCTGGCCACGCATATCGAGGAGCGGACCGCCGGAATTTCCGGGGTGAATGCTGGCGTCCGTTTGGAGAAAGTTGTCGTATGGCCCGGCGCCAATCACGCGGCCTTTTGCCGAAATAATTCCACTTGTGACAGTGTGGGAAAAACCAAGCGGGTTTCCGATCGCAAGAACTTGGTCGCCAACCCGCAGGGCATCGGAGTCGCCAAGGGTCAAAGCCGTCTGGGCAGATTTAGGGCTAACTTGAAGTAAGGCCAGATCCGTTTTTGGATCTCGTCCGATGACGCGGGCACGGACCTTCTCACGGTTATTGGCAAACAAGACATCAATCGTTGCGGCGCCATCAATCACATGATTATTGGTCAAGATGTGTCCTTGACCATCGACGATCAATCCAGAGCCAATCGAATGGGAGGACATCTGCGGAACTTTTCCGCCGAGAAAGTATTCGTAGATGTCCATCTGTGGGTCGTGCGCCTTGCGGTAAGACGTCGTCCGAATGTTTACGACGCCGGGGATCGCTGCTTCGGCGATGTCGGCATAGGTTTTGGTTTGCAGCTGAACTTGAGAAAATGCCGTAAAGCTCAAAAGCAACGTTGCAAACGCGACCGTGGTTTTATAGGTGATTCGTAATGTGTGCATTCGTCAATATTAGCTCGTTCGGACTTCTAATTCTAGGAAACCGGCAGCGAAATCCGGGTAAAGAAGGCTTCAGCCTCATCGCATTGGCATGGCTCGTGCTTGGGCGGCCCCCAAGGAGGATTTTGTAAATGATAATTAAAAGTTTGTTTTTGGCTTTAGTGGCTGTGACCGGTTTGACAGGGCCTGTGGCCCTTGGCAGCGTTGATCAAAGGGTGGTTTGTTACGCGTCGGGAGCCACTCTGGCCCATCGCGGCATTGGGCTGCTTGATGCCACGGCTAATTTTGAATTTGTCGTTTCAGAAAATACGGCAGGCATGCGGACCCTGAAGGACTTGCGGGGCGAGGTGGTGACGGATCCTAGGCATCTTGAATTTGAGCGCTCGTGGATTGGCCGGTTTCATGCGGATGAGTTAGTTGAGAACTCCACCTACCATCCTCGGAAGTATTTTGGCTTTTCCCAGTTTCGTGAGGTTAATGCCGTCGATACCGAGGGCAGCGCCGAAAGCGGGATGTGGGGTGATTTTCTTCTTGAGAAGGACATGTCCAAGGAGCATTTCGAGGCCAAGTATATTTTTCGAGCAGGCGACCATATGGGCGGGACGCTAAATCTGGGTTGTCACCGTGTGCGTTAACGGTTTTTCAAAAGGTGCTTGAAAATCAAAGGCTTGAGTCGGTTGACTCAAAAACTCGCGGTCGCCACAACGGGTGATCGCGAGGGCTCGTTGGGCCGTTTGATCCCCTTCGCACAAAGGGACAAAGACCTGAGATCCGCTGGAAGTGAAGCCTCCTGGGGGGCAATCCACCAGCGAGATCTTCACATCTGCGCTTGCGAAAATTCTAATTTCTGAGGGTAAATCCCCTGCCGTAAACTCAAAGTCCCGAGGGGTGCGATAAATCGCCACCGATGGTGTCGCCAAGCCGTCTAAGGCTGAAGGCTTGTAAAGCTTGACCTGTACGGATTCCGGACACGCCCGGTCGGGGGATGGCGCCAATAAAAAAGCAGCAATAGCCTCGGCAGCAGTCTCTAGCAGGTGGAACCTTGCGCCTTGGATCAGCAGGCGCAAATCTCGTGCCACCTTGGCGTAATCAATGCTTTTAGCCAAATTTAGTGTGGTCGCTGCCACTCGGGTGTCGAGCTGCATGGCCAGGTCAATGTCTAGTGGCTGAGGGTGTAGACGCTCATGCGGGTACACTCCAATGACGGCCTGTAGGCGAAACCGGCTCAGGCTAACCCAATCGGTTGGGCGTCCCGGGGGGGGCGTTTTGTCTAAGGAGGGGATCCAGCTCAAAAAAATCCTTGTTGTTTCTGAAGTTCCGGCCCCCAACGGCTTACCGCAAAGTAGGAAAAGGCGCAGCTCTTATCGTTCTCTCAAGCCCAGCAGCTTATGGACTTGCCTGCCCGCATCCGGGATAATGGTACAGATCGATATAATTGCATTATCGGGTGCTTAGGGTTCGTTCCCCCCCCCTTTCGGAGAAGTCATGGTTGAAAACTCCACCCACATGATTCGTCGTGCGGTACTGATCACAGTTGCGCTTTTTGTCGGATCCATCACGGCCAGTTTCGGTGGCATGTCGGTGGTTTACGCGATGGTCCTTTTTGGTGACGATGCGCACCTAAAGAAGTCCACGATCATGGCGCGGATTAACGAAGAGACTACGATTTTTTGCGAAGACGAACAGACGCATATCGGCAGTTTTTTTAATACAGAACATCGCCGCTACGTTCCTATTGAGGAAGTGCCTCCAGCTTTGGTCAATGCAATCGTTGCCGCCGAAGATAAAAATTTCTTTAAGCACAGCGGTGTTGATCCGGTTGCGATTGTGAAGGCTTTTGCCGAAGGCCTGCAGGGCCGCCGCTTTCGTGGTGGTTCAACCCTGACTCAACAAACCGTCAAGAACATCATGGACCGCTGGGAGTATTCGCTCGGCCGAAAAATTCGTGAAGCCATCGCCGCGCTGCAATTGGAACGCATGTACAGCAAGAAACAAATTTTGGAATTTTATTTAAATCAGTTTCATGTTTCTGGTAACGGAACTGGAATCGGCATCGCAGCGAAATATTACTTCAACAAGGAAGTTAAGGATCTTGATCTTATCGAGTCGGCCTTCATTGCAGGCTCAGTCAAGGGTCCCGGAAAGTACGATCCATTTATCAAATATACGGTGGAACGCCGCGAGGAGGCTATTCGCAATGCGTTGGAGCGTAAGAACTACGTGCTGCGCCGGATGCTTGAGCAGGGCTGGATCAACGAGCAGGAATTCAAAGAGGGTTTTGATAAACCTGTTCCGTTCAATCGTGGCAGCTTTCGCACGTCGGAAGTGGCAACAGTCAGTTTGATTCGCTCGCAGTTGGATCGTAAGGAAATCCTTGATGCTCTGAATATGGAGACAGTCGACGAGCTTAATTCAGCCGGACTCAAAATTTACACGACAATCGATTGTCCGATCCAAGAGGGGGCGCAGCAAGCCATGCGCCGGAATCTTTCACGCCTTGAAACGATCCTGGGAGGCTACGCACCAGAGCCGCCGGAGAAGTTTGTTCGCCAACGCGATCTGGCCGTGAATGAGTTTTACTATGGCAAAGTGGAACAGGTGGTAAAAAGTCCAACCAATGCCTCCATTCGTGTGTCCTTTGGTTTATCCAATGGCACGATTCCACATGAAGCCCTTATCCGTTACGCAAAATTCCTTGATTTGCCGTTGCTTCAGGGACCGCAAGTTCAGCTAAAAAAACTGCTGGATGCTGTTCGGCCGGGCGATATTTTATTCACTGAAGTTAAAGAATTTGAAAAAGAAAAACACGAAGCTGTTCTTGAAATGCATAAACGTCCGAAGATCAACGGTGGCCTTCTCGGGATCGAAAAAGGTGAGGTGAGATCCGTTGTTTCTGGTTTTGATTCCCTCGGTTTCAATCGGGCTGTGTTTGCAAAACGGCAGCCAGGATCTGTTTTTAAATCGGTGGTTTTTTACGCTGGGTTACAGCTTGGATGGTCCGTACTCGATCGCCTTGATAACGAACGACAAATCTTCCCATACCAATCACGGCTTTATTTCCCACGCCCTGATCATCCGTCCCCCTATAAGGAAGTATCGATGATTTGGGCCGGCACGATGTCGGAAAACCTTGGATCGGTTTACCTTGCTGCCCATTTGGTCGATAAACTGAACTATGATCAGTTCAAACAATTAATGGGCGAACTTGATCTTTTACCACATGCAGGCGAGACGGTTCCTGATTTTCACTTTCGGGTAGCGCGCACAACGGGAGTGCAGCTGGACAATGAAGGGGTTCGCGAATTTCAGTTGCAAAATGCCATTGCCGATGTGGCGCCGGACCTCGTGTTTGGTGGGCAGCCGGACATGTTGCGTAAGCTCAATAAAATGTGGTGGGGCCGAGGTTACATTTCGGAACTTCAAAATTTATTTGGTCGCATGAAGGACAATATGCCCGCATACGAGAAGGCCCTGCGCCTTGGTCTCGTGCGTAATAATTACTTGCGCTTCGCCGGGGTCGCGTCAGAGCTTAATAGCGATTGGAGCAATATCAGCAAAAAAGTCGCAGAAAAAGGCATTGAAGGGGCTTTTTCAGATCCCGCGATTCAGCACATCTGGAAGCGTTTCAAGGTGCTGGCTGGAGTCGGCGCTCGCCCGCAACTTGGTTACTTCGTTAACTTAGACGGTGAAGATCCGCGAAGGGATTTTAAGGCTCACGCCGATATGGAGCGGATAGCCGTCGTTCCCGGAAGGGGCCTGAATTTACTGGATGCCCAAGCTATTTGGAGCAGTGGCGTTTTTGTTACGGCAGACGTCCAACTGGGTGATGTTTTGTTGGATGGTTATTTGCCACTCAATACCTTTAATAAATTGCAAAAAGCGATCAACGAAAGATTTGACGCAATTATGGTTCAGCAGTCCGAATACGACCTGCACCGCTATTACCAGCATCATGATTTAAGAATGACCTTCGGTCTGCGTTATCTGGTGCAGTTAAGTCAAGCCATGGGAGTGCAGAGTAAACTTGAACCCGTTCTATCTTTCCCCCTTGGTACTAACGATGTGACGGCGGGTGAAGTGGCTAAGATCTACCAGACATTTGTTAGCGGAAAAATCTACCGATACTATAAGGAAGGACCCGCCAATCAGCTGAATTTTATCCGCAGAATCGAAGATCGTTTTGGCGCGAAATTATTTGAGCCAAAAGCGATTGAACATCAATTGGTCAGTCCTCAGTTATCGATTCCTATGCGCGAGATTCTCAAACGCGTGATCACACATGGAACCGGACGGCGTGCGCGGGGGGAGATTTTTGTGCAGGTTGGAGGCGCTCCAACCGATCCCGCTGCAGCAGCAAATCCGGAGGCCAAGGCCACGCGAATCCGCATGCCGGCATTTGGCAAGACGGGCACAACGAACGATTATAATAATGCTTATTTTGCTGGTTTTTTCCCCATGCCAAAAGTCAAGGGCGAGGCCATGCAGTTTGAGAATAATATGACGATCGCATCTTACGTTGGCTATGACTTGAACAAGACAATGAGACGAGGTGGTGTGAAGGTTACGGGCTCGGTTGGGGCACTTCCCGTTTGGATTGATTACGTGAAGTTGATTATCGACAAGCACAAGTTCGCCGACCTTGTCGATCCAATGGACATCAATATTGTGGCCAATGGCGAATGGCCGATGCAGTACGAGCGAGGGGTCGGATCGTTAAATATTGATTTGCCTCGGGGCACTGTTTTGCGAGGCAGCGAATCGGGTCCTGCGGAAGTATTTGGGACGACCGATATTGAGAAAACCGGAGAAAATCCTGAAAACGAATTTGCGATTGGCAATCAAGTTACGACTGTGATCCGCGTGCCAACAGAGCGCGACGGGGCACTTCGCCTGTTCAGCCTTTTCAAGTCGCCAGATGGTTCGCGGTTTGAGGGCGGGCCTTCGTCGGCTCCCGTGAGCATTGATGAGAAGCGCTTGCCGGGTGGAAATCTGCCCCTCAGCGTATTGGGCGATCCGGCTTCGGCTGGGACTCCTGGCGGACAGGCTGTGGGCGGTGTAGCGGCGTTTCCGGGGCCGCTGGCACCGGACCACTTAGGAAGCTCAAGAGGAGCCGGAGCCTACGATCCTTCTAATGACATCATGCCCCACGAGGCTGATATCGATGAAATTAACCCAGCGAGTAAAAACCCTGAAAAGCCCGGGGACAAGTCCACCGGTAAAACTCAACCGGCTCCAAAAGACGCGAAGTTGAACAATTTGCCGGAAAAACCGGTCCGCGGAATCGGAACGGAAAAGGCGGATGGCGAAAAGGGCGGCGACGGGGACCTCTGGTAGGCCGTCCAGTCGATTTGGAAATGCTGGAGACTTGATGGGGCTAACCGTCGAAACTTCTTACAATTCAATACTTGGCCGAATCAGTTTTGCATCCAAGCTGGAGGAAAACAAAATAACAAAAGACATAAAACGGAATTAGAAAGCCCAGCCAATTGACGTCATAAGCAAGGTCAAAGACGTTTCTTTTGCTAGGTTCTGTCCCTCCTGCAGGATGATGTCATTCAAAGTGGAAGCGTCTCTAGACGTCAGATTTCCGGTTAAACTAGATTTTGCCGATCCGCTGATCGGTATGAATGCACCGATCCAGTCGACTCCCAAGGTAAATCCACTATTCCATGTCCACGCATTTCCAAGAAACAACGGAACAACAATGCTTTGTACCGTGATTTTCGGCCTAACGTCAAAAGTAGAATCGGAAATTTGACCATCTATGAGCGCGCTACGATAGCCGATCCCGCTTACAACATTAAATGAATTGCCCACAAAAAATCGACCCTCACCATAAACTGCCATACCAGTTAGAACAGCAGTACTTTTCACCGTTCCTTCGCTGAAATCTTTATTTTTGCTGCCGCCCAAATAGGTTAATCCAACCCGAAGGTTTGGCGACAAAGATTTTGCAAACGATGCCCCATACCGGAGCATAAAATCCGAGGATGGAGTAAAGAGCGCATCAACTTCAAATTTTTTGGTTTTGCGTATATCTTCCGACTTTGTGGTCTGTGCGGCATTCGACTCACTTTCTATTTGTGGCGCTGCGTCTTTCGAGTCTGTCGAAACACGACTATTGCCAGAATCTTTCACTTTTTTTGTATTTTTCGACTTCTTTTTTGAGGTCGTTTCCTGTGCGATCAGTGGTTTGCCTGCCCCTATACATGGGGTAGCGATCACGACGCAAAGAAACAAGCAGGGCAAGGTCAGGCACGCAATTTTTGAAACCAAGATCCTACGAATAAAAAATAAAGGATTCATTTCGACTCCCCCCTCGGTCAGGTTTAGGCGTTCGCTGTATAACTTGAATAAAAGATAAAAAGAGATATTGCGAGTAGCGCCAGAGATGGCAGCCGCCGAAATGCTCGGGTCCCCGTACGGAAGTGTGTCGCCTGCGCGCACACCATTAAGCCAGTGATTCCAATTGAGCCTATGAGGTTGAGTGAATTGTCTAGGGAGCCAAATAGAAGCATGGCTGCAAATGTCATTTTTAGAATTCCCGTCAAATCTCGAAGCCAATCAGGAAGTCCAAATTCTTTAAACTCGCTCAAAATATTGTCGTAACGTACAACCCAAACAAAGAAAATTGAGGTGGCTACTAATATCTTCATCGACAGCAATAAAGTATTCACTGATAACTCCTGCTTGTTCAGAGACTTTGGACAACGAAAGAGTAGTATTTAACAAGTCACCGTGCAACTTTATATCGGTCTTACTTTTATGCGTCTATTTACAAGCTCACAGAGAATAAAATGCTTCAGAGAATGGTTTTTTTGGACATCCTCATTATCTTGCTTGCAGTCAGCTTCTGCTACTATGGTTTAGCGTGCCTTTTCACCAGACACATGAACGATGAGTTTGAACGCTATGGCGTGCCAAAATTTAAGCGAATTATTGGTAGTCTAGAGGTTTTAGGAGCAGCCGGGTTGCTCATTGGTTACTTTTGGCTCCCAATCCAGATTCTTTCAGTTGGTGGGTTGGCGCTACTGATGTTTTCCGGCTGTGTTTTACGTCTAAAAATCAGGGACTCTGCTCTTCAAATTTTACCAGCATTTACTTTGATGCTGTTAAACGTGTGGGTTTTCTTTGGTCTGCTCTGCCGTCTATAAAAATATGGGCACCTGCTTTTCATCAACAAATAAGAAAAATCGCGTAACTTGACTATCAGTTTTTAGACGCGGCCACACCGCCGCTGGAAAGACTCATCCTGGAATGATTTGCGCTGATTCTCGGGGACTTTCCTGATCATGCACCGAAGGAATTCACAGCGATATCTCGCCTGGGCAACATTAACGCATCGACTCAGGTATTCTTGCTCCGTGACTCGATCTCGACCGTCCCCATTCGCGTAACTGCTGTGGGGCCTGTCATAACCCGCGCCAGCACCGATAAAGGAAGGCTGACTTGTTCCCCATGGGACAAGATTATTATAATAGTCAGTCCAAGTTCTGTTCGTCCTGGCCGCCTCAAGTTGGGCTGGGCATCTATCAGCAGGGTTACTGATACTTTGGTAACAAGAATTCTGAAGGAGCGCCAGGTCAGCAGAATTTTCAGATCCCATCACTCCTGGTTCGGCGGGAGATTGTTGTGCGTTGCTAATTTCAATACTCTCCTCATATCCTTCCCCGTTGGACTCCTTCAGATTTCCGCTTGCTTTCGGTTTGCAGGCGATTAGCGCGCTTCCGATAGCGAAAAACATGACGCAAGCGTGGATCCACAAACGACTCATGTTACTCCCCCCCAAAAAACCACGTTCCACAGGGTCGTGTTTCCGTTTTCATGCGGTGTCGCAGTGGGTTTTAAGTAGAAAATTGGATGGGTTTTTTGAGCGGGAATATCGGTCGACCCCAGCAAGACTTTCCGTGCGGAAAGTCAGCCAGCGAGCCTGTCGATTATGGAGCGCTTACGTGGAAACGAGTCCAGGTTTGAGCTTCTTGCACGGCCAGTTTTTATTAAAATCAACAGAATGGCCGGCCAAGGACTACACTATTATTCGGAACGGCAAAGGCAGATGGCAAAAAGGGCTGCGACAGGGACCTCTGGTAGCCCGTCAACCGCCCTTTTGAAGGCACGTCTGAAACCTTCTTCAGACGTGCTTGCCGATGGTCCTCTCAAGGGGACGACGCAGTGCGAAGAACAGCAATCCGGTGCCGATGCCCATGAGGCAGAGCATCAGGAAATACGTGTCTTTGCTCATCGTTTCGTAGAATGTCCCGATGAAGCCTGTTGCGTAATTGCCGAAGAAGCTCGACAGGAACCATACACCCATCATCATGCTCACGATCGGCCGTGGCGAAACCTTGGTTACAAGGGAAAGTCCAATAGGGGACAGGTAAAGTTCCCCAAGGGTGAACACAAAAATGGTGCCCACAAGCCACATGACACTGCCCTTTTCCACGCCCGGGACTGCCTTCGCTGCCAGAATCATCAGGATGTAAGCGGAACCTACGAGCACGCAACCCATTCCCATCTTGACCACACTGGTGGGCTCTTTGCCGCGCTTGTTTTGCCATCCCCAAAAAATATTAAGCAGGGGAGCGAACATGAAAATCATCAGTGGATTAAAGGACTGAAACCAAGTCGATGGAATTTGAATCCCGGCGAACATCCAATTGGTTTTATCGTCAGCCCAGAGTTGCAGGGTATTGCCCTGCTGTTCGTAGATGGCCCAGAAGAAGATGTTCAGGATCGCCAACACCCCAAGGGCACCGACAGCCTTCCATTCGGTGCTGGTCAAAGGGCGGTTGGTCTCTTCTTTGGTCAGGGTGTGCATCGAATCTTTGGGAATAAGTCCCGACCCTGCCCAATAGACGGTTAGTCCAAGCAGCATGCCGACGCCGGCTGCACCAAAACCCCAGTGCCAACCCAGAGTTTGGCCTAGGGTTCCGCAAATCAGGGGCGACAAGAACGCCCCAAGGTTGATTCCCATATAGAAGATCGTAAAGGCCGAGTCCCGTCGCGGGTCGCCCTCCGGATAGAGGTTGCCGACCTGGGTTGAAATATTTGGTTTGAACGCGCCGTTACCCACAATCAGGAACAGCAACGCCAGCAGAAAGGCTTGTTCGCTGGCCATCAAAAAGTGCCCGATCGCCATCAGGAATCCACCGACATAAACGGTCCGGTTTTGTCCTAGATAGCGGTCCGCCAACATCCCGCCAAAAAATGGCGTGAAGTAAACAAGCCCCGTATATAAGCCGTAGATCTGGGAACTGGCCTGCTGGACCGTCATTTCGCCGAAGATGCGGGCCAAAAACGCATATAGTTCATTGTAGCCGAGAACTTCATTTGCCCGTGCTGGGTCCAAAAGCAGGTACTTGGTCATGTAAAGGATGAGCAGGGCGCGCATCCCGTAGAACGAAAAGCGTTCCCACATTTCGGTGAAAAATAGGACGAAAAGTCCAGCCGGGTGGCCGAAAAATTCTTTATTTGCCAGCTTGTTCTTGACCGCATTACGGACCATGACCGTTGCTCCTCTGGAGTCGTGGGACTGGCAATCATATCACGGGGTTTGCTGGGGTCGCTACAGGCAAGTTGGCTATTTGAGATTACTGCCACAGTAGGCCTGCAGGATCGTACCCACATAGGCTCCTGCGGAGTCAAACGGAATGCTTGTGATGGGCTTTGATGCTGCGCAGGAATAATTAAACTGAGTTATCCCGGCACTGCTGCCGTATTGTCCCGACGTATTTGTTTCCAAATCCGTGGCCAAACTGCGGCAGTAAAACCTGATGTTGGCTAGGTAGGTCGAATTGGGGGGGGAAGTCCCTGTACCATTGCCCCCGGTGATCTTGTATAGATAAGACTCCGCGGGACAGTCAAAGGTGTAAGCCCCCCCGCCGCCTCCACCATATGCCGGTCCGTTTGTGATGGTGCCCGTCAGAGCTCCATTGCTGAATGTCTGGCAGCGGACTCCCAAATTGTCCATCCACCCTCCGCTGCGGACGGCTGCGCCCACAATAACCTGTCCGCTCGGGCAGGAAACGGATTGGGTGTTCGGGCGGTAGTCGCAACCGGTCTGGGCTGCATTCAACAGATAATTTACGTTGCACGACCACGGGCAAGTTGCGGTTGTGGAGTTGTTGGTTGAGTAGCCGGCGTTGCTTGGAACATTGCTGCAAGTTACGCGCGTCAGACCGTCGGTTGAATAGTAGCCCGTGCCGACGACAGCGCAGCTCCCGCCAGACGGATAATTTCCAGCAAGACAAGCCTTTTGCCAGGCTGTGGACGTCGCCGTCGTTTGCCAGTTTTCTGCACTGTCCACGCCAAGGACGCAGAGCTTTGCCCAAGAACCGGCCGGGATCGCGCTGAGGCTCGCCGTAATGGGCGTCGCTGCTGCCGTTACGCTGCCGTAATCGCTTGCAGACGTGCAATCGGCCGTGGTGTCGGTGCCAACCTTGTATTTGTAAAAGAGAACATCGCTGCCATTGACGGTGACATTCAGGCTGGCCGCAGAAGTCGATCCATTCGGCGCACCAGATAGGGTGACGACCGGCGGGGTGGTGTCTTTGGTCCACGTGGCATAGGCGGCGGTGGCCTCGGTTTGCCAGTTTCCTGCTGCATCACGTCCGATCACGCAGATCGTCACGGATCCGTCGGCAAGGGTTGAGATGTTTGAAATGATTTTGGAAGAAACGGCGGTTTCTGCACCGTAAGCAGCTGCGGTGGCACAAAGGCTTGATGCTCCTGAAACAGATTTTGTTTTGTATGCAGTAACATCGGTGCCATCGACCGTGATTTGCAGCACTGTCGAATTGCTTATTCCGACCGGGAACCCACGGATCGTTGCAACCGGAGCGGTCGTATCAATGATAACCGTAACGGCACCGCTTAAAGGCCCTTCGTTTAATGCTGCGTCCTTCGCCTTCGCTGTGAGGCTGTAAGTTCCAGCACTCAGATTTGTCGTGGATGTGAAGGACCAGGCTCCGGTGGGACCGGCCGTCGTCGTGCCAACAAAGGTCGCATTATTAAAAATCATGACTGCGGCATTGGCCTCAGCAGTTCCGTTAACCTGCGGGGCCAGGTAATTGCTGTAGACGGTTCCAGCAAGGGTGGAAATACTCGCAATGTCAGTGATGCTAGGCGCTGCAGGGGCGGTCGTGTCAATGATCAGATTTACCGTTGTGCTGGTTGAGCTTTGATTCGACGCGGCATCCATGGCTTTCGCCGTGATGGTATAGCTCTCGGCAGGCAGATTGCTTGATGGTGCAAAAGTCCACGCACCAGACCCATTCGCGATGGCGAGGCCTAATGTTGCGTTGCCGTTATAGACGGTCACCGTCGTATTGGCTTCGGCAGTGCCGATAATCCGAGGCAATAAACCACTGGTATAAACGGTGCCGCTGAGGCTTGTGATGCCGGCGACGCTCGTGATGGCTGGCGCAGCAGGTGGGGTCGTGTCAATGATGACGGTGACGGTCCTGCTGGGAGCGCTTTGGTTCGAAGAGGGATCTGTTGCCTTGGCCGTGAAATTGTAAGTCCCGGTAGCAAGATTGCCTGCT
Source organism: Pseudobacteriovorax antillogorgiicola (assembly GCA_945898195.1). Taxonomy (GTDB): domain Bacteria; phylum Bdellovibrionota_B; class Oligoflexia; order Oligoflexales; family RGVZ01; genus RGVZ01. Next base: position 19,111 of record CAMDHM010000029.1, read on the forward strand.
GGCATGTAAGACCACGCCCCTGATTCGTTTGCCGTCGCAGTGCCTAATGTGGTGTTGCCGTTATAGATCGTGATCATTGCATATGATTCGGTGGTCCCAGCAATCACTGGTGTCGACAAGTTGGTATAAATTGTAGCGAGATCACTAAAACTTTCGGCGACACTGGTGATATTCGGCGCAGCAGGAGCCGTCGTATCAAGAACCACATGGATCGTCGTGCTGGCAGCGCTTTGATTCAAGGCGGCGTCTGTAGCTTTCGCTGTAATTGTATAGGCACCGGCACTCAGGTTTGCGGAGGGAGTCAACGTCCAAGCGGCAGATTCATTTGCAGTCGCAGTGCCTAAGGGCATCTCGCCGTTATAGAGTATCACCGTCGCATTGGCTTCGGCAGTTCCAGATATCGCAAACCTCAAGTTGTTGGTGTAGGTCACGCCGGTAACGTCGGTGTTATTTGCGGAACTCAGTATGGCAGGAGCAGATGGTGCCGTTGTATCTTTAGTCCAACTCGCAATCGTTGCGGACGAAAATGGTTGCTGCACTCCACTGTCGTCAATTCCAACGACGCACACAGTAATCATTCCGTCGGATAGATCTGAAATATTATTCGTGATGGGTGTATCAGAGGAAAATCTGGTGATGGAGTAATCAGTGGCCTTGGAACAATCGTTTGCAACAAAAGTCCCGATTTTGATGCGGTAGAAATAAATTCCATCTCCCGTCACCGCGCCCGACAGGATTTTGGCGCTGCTGCCGCCGGAAGGGAATCCCGTCAACATTCCGGCGGCAGGGCATGAAGTGCCCTCCTGCATCCGCGGCTCATCGCATGTCCAAGGGCATGCCCTGGAACTGGCAGTCGCGGAGGTATAGGTAGAATGGGTTGGCTTGTTGCTGCAGCTCTGGCGGAGCCCGTTGCCTGTGGAAAAAAATCCTGTTCCGGCGTCGACGCAGGAAGCTGAGTCTGAATTCCAATAACTTCCTGCAGCGCAGGCGACGCAAGTTGAACCATAGTAGCCGGTTCCACAAATCAGTCCCAAATATTCCCACGTGGCTTTAGTGTTGCGGCCATCAAGTGCCGTGCACGTGGCAGCACCTTCAAATAGGCCGCTGGTATTTGTCGGAATTATGCCTTTTATCTGCAGAACGTTGCTCGCTGGGTGATTGCTTGTGGTGGTGCTCCACAAGGTCATTGCCTTTGTTTTTTCCCGCAAGGCAAAGGTGCATGAGGATGTGGCAACCGATTCGGAAAGCGTAACTGTGGCATTGATCAAGCGGGTGTCGGCATTGAACGCAAAAGTTTCGGCTGTAACCATCAAGGCGGGCAGAGATTCTGTTGTGGCGATGCTTGATTGATCGACAATGCCTGTTGTAGCGACAACCGATGTTCCGCCGACATTAGTGATCGGTGCTGATGCCTTGGCCTGGACTCGCGCGGTCACTGGATTTTCCATGAGGACCGTTTGGAATGCGCCAAAAACTTGCGTGTAGAATGTGGCTCTGCCGGATTCAATGAGAATGTCCGATGGCGGGATCAAAATAGTTTTGAGCTCCGAGGTGCCTGGGTCCCAGGCCTTGGCAAGCACGGCAATTCGTTCGGTCGGATCTCCCAGCATCAGACTGGTTCCCAGGGAAAGTCCGGAGGGGAGGGGAATTGATAGCGACATGGGGACCATCAGTTCAGCGTCACTCGATGGGCGGATGATCACAGTGGTTCCAGCAGCGATAACGAAGTTCGACGATGATAAATCAAGATCAGCAAGGGCTGATGATCGCGACAGGTCGCTGCCTTCTTCGACAAAAAGATTCACAGCAATGCTAAGCGATCCCGGTGGAAAGGTTGCAGACGTCCCGCTAAGCGCGCCACTGGAAGCAAAGATCGCTTGGGCATAAGAAGCATGGGGATCGAAGGCGGCAGAAGTTCGGCCACTGGAATCTGTGCTGGCCGTCAAGACTGCTGCTGCAGATCCACCGGGAAGGGTGACGGTGGCATTGGAGGAAAACGGCGCATCAAAGCAGGAGGTCAGTCCTACAGCGATCGAAAAGGTGAGGGCCGTTTTGCGAAAAATAATCTCTCCAAGGTCTTTCGACGTTTTGGTGCGAAAAGCACCCTTCTGTGCTTTCGGCACGGAGGGTCGCTAACTTAGGGCTAATTTGGTAAAATCGTTTAATTATATATCAATAAAATCGGATGTTTATCTGATATTATCCCGCGTCCTGATGGGGCCAGTTCTGAGAAATACTGGACCGAGTGCGATTGGTTTTTTTTCGGAGCCGCACCGGTTGGACGAGAGGCCTTTCGATGTTTCCCGCAGCCGGCAGTAGCAGTGAGATCGTGAGGGTGCGGAGAAGCGACGAAAGGGCAAAAATCACGAGGTAGCCCTGAAAGGATTGCCCCATTGCCTCGAAGATGGCGCCTCCTAACAAGGAGCCCGTCACCAGTGCCACCGCGTTGGACAGGTTGAAGGTGGTCAGCACGCTGGTGCGTTCGGCTGGTGCAATCCGTTCAAAGATGAGCAGGGAAGACGCCAGTTCAAATCCGCCCCAAACCAAGCCCGAGAGGATTTGTAGGCCAAAAAGAGCAGGCATGTTTTGATAGGCAAAAACCCACATCACAGCCATTGGAGCCATCGCCACGCCGCAAGCCAGCAGCAGCCGGTTGGCGCCAGATCGCTCGGCAAATCTTCCGAGTAGCGGTAAAGACATCACGCGAGCCATGAAAGCCGTCGCAACAAGGGCGGCGTACGTTCCATAGTCGAGGTGCATTTGCCGCAGCATAAAAGGCGTGAAATACGGAGCCGCAACCTGAGTCGCGGCTTGCGCCATGACCAGATACAAAATCAATTTTCCGTCGGGACTGCGACGCAAACGCAGCAAAAGTTGCGAGACTGGAACCTGACGCTGGTTGTGCGGTATCGGCACAGGTTCACTTTGTCGTGAGAGAAACCAAGCGGATAAAATCCTTGCGACAAAGGCCAAGGCAAACAGTCCGGCAAAAGCTCTGAGAATCCAGGGATTTTCGTTGTTGTGACCTCCAATATCCTGCGCCGATTTTAGGGTGATTCCCGCCACCAGAAATCCTGCCATTGTGAACGCCTGAACCCAACGGGTGCGGTGCGACAGAAAACGAATTCGTACACGATCGGGTATCAATGTGCTGATCCACGTGTTCCAGGCCGATCCCCCTGCCATGGCGCAGCCCCAGTAAACGGCGGCAATGGTGAAGGCAGCGACCGTACCAAGCACGCCGGTAATGGAGGCGATGGCGAGCGCCAAAAAAACGAAAGACTGTGCCACGGCACAGCCAACAACCCATTTTTTATGAGATCCAAGTGCAGTGACGGCCGCTGGGGCGACGAGTTGCAAAATGGCACCGGCAAGGATCGGAATTGTTACAATCAAGCCGGCGGAAGTCTCGGCTAGGCCAATGGCCAAGACAAAGGCCGGGATGTAGGTTTCCCCTAAGCCAATCATCATGCTGCTGGCAGCTCCGTCCTTCATCGACCAGGCGAGATTATTGCGGCGCTCACTCACGGGTTGGTACCGCCGGTTTCTGCCTTCAAAAACGCTTCGATTTCCAGTGCCTCGGCCATGGCATCGCTGTAGCCGAGGTTGATCAGAGCACGACAAAAATCAGGCTGAAAAAGCAGGTAGCTGATGAACTCTGCCGTTTGGCTGATCGGGCCAAGTCCGCGGGTTAGGTAGCGAACGAGGGGAGGCATGGCGGAAGCGTGTTCGATGGCAATGGCAGCAATGTCTTTCGATGGTCGAATCATCAGGAAGGGAATCTGACGGTAGCGTGATTCGTTCGCATCCACTTCGCTGACAATGCGATTGATACGGCCAAGGTATTCTAAGTCGGATTCAAGGCCGTCCATCATCACGGCATTTAAAATGACACTGAGCACACGCCCCGCTGAGGCGCCTTCGCTGCCCGGACGTGGTGCCTCGTCAATCTGCATTTCTCGGCGTACGCCAACGACAAAAAGTCGCGTTGCCCCAATTTCGATGGCAGGCAAAAGTGGAGTCAGGTTACGAAGGCATCCGTCCCCGTAATGGCGTTGGCCAATTTTTACCGCAGGAAAGAGCATGGGTATCGCGGCCGAGGCCATGATGTGTTCGACCCTGAAGCGTTGGGCTAAAGCCATGCTACGCGCCTTGCGCCAGAGCTCGATATCGGGGTGTCCGTGGATGAAAGATACACCCCGCGAGGTTGCATATTCGGTCGCCGAAACACAGGCTGCATAGAGCCGTCCCGACGCGATGTTTTGGTCGATGATGTTAGGATCAAGGCGCGATGAAATCAGATCATGCAGTGGTTTTGTATCGACCAGGGAGTCCGGCCTTTTTGAGCGAGTAACCCCACCAGAAATCAGGCCTGATAACCATCTTCCCCCAATGACTGAAATGGATGCTGCATCCGTGCGGAAAACTCGATCGGCCGTCAAATCTGCCCAAACAGAGGCGAGTTCAGAGGATGCCGTGGCGAGATCAGCTTTACTCGAGGCAAGGTGGGCGCAGTTAAGCGCACCAGCACTGAGTCCTGTGATGATTTTGAATGGCCACTCAATGCCGGCTCCGTCGGCAATCTCACCGGCCGCCTTGAGGACTCCCGCCTGATAAGCGCCGCGGGATCCCCCGCCCGACAGAACTAGTCCGGAGCGTTGTTGAATGTGGCCTTTTTTTATTGGCAAAAGTGGGCTCCGAAATATTTAGCTTCAGCAATTCCGCAACTGCCAAGCAGATCATGCTTACAATTTTCGCCCATTTGGCGTTGTTGGTTGTTCGGACGAATTTTTGATTTACTTCAATTTCGATGCCTGAATACCTTGCTGGATCAAGCTTGCGACGCAATTCAGTGGTGTGTCCGTCGGCGGTGCCCAAGTAAGGTTTATTGGAGTCGATGCGAAGTCCTGGGATTTTCTCTTTGATTGCCGTTGCTTTCAAAATGCATATCAGTTTATGCGCTAATTGTTTTTCGACGGACCGTCCGGGATCAAACAGGATTCCCACGTCGGTGGATCGGCGTTGTCCCTTCAAGACTGGCGTAAAGGAATGAATCGACAGATGAATCACGTGGTTTTGTGGCGTCAAGTTCAGCGCAAGTACAGCATTAAGTGCTGCATCTCGGAACTTGCGATGCCCGACCGTCAATAATTCGCGTTCTGCCGTCGTCAAATTGGCGCGACTCCATTTGGAGAAAACATCTGGATTGGTTTCCGCTCGGTTCAAATCAATGACCAGACGTGACATGACTCCGGGCTGGAATATTTTTGTTCCTGCTGTGGCTGCGATTGCCTTTGCGAGTTCAAGCGTCCCGGGATCCCATCCGCGGTGGGATTTCAAGACGCTATGCGGGATCTTCAGTTTTTTTTTCAATGATTCCGGAACAGAACTGCTCGCATGCTCGCACGTTACGAGCAACGATGGCAGATGGGTGCCTTCAGTGGCCTTAGAAGGACGGATAAGCTCACTAGACTTCAAAGGAGACATTTCTGGCCAGACATTCGGTGAGCCGCTTAAATATTGTTGGCAAGGATTCGCCGTGTATCTCGTGGGCCCGAACCATCCGCGTTGCCAAGGTTCCCTGTGATCGGATGATTTCTAAAGATTTGATGCAGGATTGTGGCGCGTCCGGTAAAAAACGATCGACCAAGTACGTGGTTAAATTTTGCATGGAATTAGCATTAGCCATGCCGAAAACCTTGCCGTAAGTTTTAGCGTGAAGTTTAGCATTCTCAGCATTGCGGATGGTTTCGTCCAGAATAACGGCCAAATCCGAAGCGGCCCAAGCACATTGCGCGTCGTAGGAAATATGGATTCCATTATAAAGATTTTTGACGAGAGAGATCACCAAGGCGGCTAGTCCTATGTCCGCGGCCGGGCATTCCTGAACGTCCATCAAACGTATTTCAATGGCATTGCGATCAAAACGTGCAATGGCGCCTCGAGAATTCAACCACTCATGCTGTAATAGTTGGTCTCGGTCGTGGGGGGCAATCGCCTTAAATATTTTAGCAAATATTTCTTTCTCGTAGGAAGCGCGCGTAAAAACCGCCTCGGGCACAATCAGGCCCGCAATCTCTGGGATACGCGCCTGATTTTTCCGATAGAAATCCAGGCGATTGTCCAAGGCTGGACCCTTTTTCCCTTCGAAATACGGCGAAGCCGCAGCCAGGGCGGGAAGCAATGGCAGAACGAGTCGAATGGCGGCGTGTAGTTTTCCGAATTCGACATTGCCATCAAATGGAAAGTTGATGTGCATGGATTGCAGGTTTGACCAACCATGGCCCTTGCACCCGAAAATCCGGTTGTAGGCATCATAGATCTCGTTGTTGTCGTGGGGCCAGAGTTCGGTTTCGCGGTCCGGGATCATCCATGGATGCATGCCCGAGGGCGCAAGGTTACACGCCATTTTTTCGAGGCGGCGGTTGATTTCGAGGATTTCACGGTGGAAGCCCTCGGAAAGTCGCGACAGGTCTTTTGCGGGGCCATTGGTTTTGAGCTCGATGACGTGCAACACAAGCTCATTGGACCAGCCAAATTCCCCGCGTTCAACATCGCCAGAAGCCTTGCCGCCATTTTCGGTGCTTGCCTCATGCAATGGTCGATCGGCAATCGATCTGATGTCGAGCGTCTTGCGATCGACGATCATGTACTCGAGTTCAATGCCATAGCCAGAAAACGCTTTATGCACTTTTGTGTCTATGAGGCTGGGTGCTGTGCTCATGCGACCTTCCGCTGTTTTCTGGTCTCAATGCGCGTCGAGAAGACATCGGCGACGATGTCATAAAGTTCGTCCTTTAGGATTCCGTCCTCATAGCCTGCGTCAATGTTCGGGTTGTCGTTGACCTCGATGACATAGGCAAGCCCGTTGTGTTCCTTTAGGTCAACGCCGTAAAGTCCATTGCCAATTGCGTTTGCTGCGAGGAGAGCCGTTGTCATGACGTCTTCAGGGATCGTGTCGATTGGAAAGCATTCGACGCGTCCGCCGAGGAATTTTCCGCCGCGAGTTTTTTTAGTGATTTGCCAGTGTTTGTGCGCCATATGATATTTACAAGCATAGATGGGCTTGCGGTCGATCACCCCAATACGCCAATCGTAGGATGTCGGAATAAACTCTTGGGCTAAGAGCAATTCGCTTTTCTCGAAAAGGGTTTCGGCGACGATCCTCAACATGGCTTCATCAACGACCTTCAGAACACCCTGAGAAAAAGAACTGTCAGGCTGCTTGACAATGCAGGGAAATCCAAGGTCTCGACCCACATTCTGAATGTTGCTTCGACTAACGATGAGCGTCCGCGGAATGCGGATTCTTTGATGGTTCATCATTTCTGTCAGATAGACTTTGTTCGTGCATCGGACGATCGATTCAGGGTCGTCGATCACGATAAGGCCCTCGGCCTCGCCGCGTTGTGCAAACTTATAGGTATGATGATTAACGGAGGTTGTTTCGCGGATCCAAAGTCCATCAAATTCTGGTAGATGATTGAAGTCTTCGCGATGGATGACTTCGGCATGCATTCCACGCCGGTCTGCGGCCTTGATGAATTTCTCGATGGCCCGTTCATTAGAGGGCGGCGTGTCATCGCCACCATAGAGAATCGCTAAGTCAAAACGCTTGTCGCTGCGCCGTGAGACTGTTTTCTTGCGGCCAGCCAGGTAATCCGTAGCCGCCTTTATGGCGAACGGGCGATGGTCCTCTGGAACAGCGGCCGCTGCAATTGGGCCGATGCTGACTAAGTGCCAACTCCCAGTTCCAGAGGCTCCGGTACTTTTATGCCAGGCAAAATGCGCCCGTAAAAATGGCGCTTTGAAGTATTCAAATAATTGACCAGCCAACCGGTCGTAGCGTTTTGCAAGATTTCGCCCGAAGTAGACGCTTAGGACAAATGAATCGCTTCTAATTGGTGCCAGGTCTTTCTCGATCTGACGCTGGAGGTCGCCAGACGCCAATTTAATCACCGCCTGGGATTTCATGTCTTGCATGGTGGAGACGCTGGGCAGCGGGTCGTGGGCGCGCGCCTCTGCCAATAACGAGACGTAATAGCCGGTCGACTGGTAACGATAGGACTTGCAGAGGTTAAAAACTTTGGCTCGTCGCATATCACGAAATAGGGGCTGGCTAAGGTAGTCTTTCGCCGAGACGACGAGGACGTTCGGTAAATCAAGGGGCCAATCGGAGGGTTTATCAACGACGATCAATGTTTGCATTCACTTTTCCTGTTTGGTGTCGTGCTTGGTTTCAATCACCAGAAGGTTTGCGTCATACGTTACAATGCCTAGCAAAATCGATGTCATCAGGCGTTCAATGCCAACCAGATATTCTTGCCCCTCAGAGACGGGGTTGGAAAGGTAAGGGTCGGCCACGAGAACGCTACGCTGGCGTCGGTCGTATCCGGCAAGGACAACAAAATGCCCCGAAGGCTCGCCGCGAACATCATTACCCTGTCCCGTAAAGGGATGTTCCCGTTGGGTGCGGTACAAATATGTTGCGCTGAGGCCAGTGAGAATTGGCACCCCTCGATTCAGATACTTGCGGAATAGAGCGGGACTCATCTCCTCAAAGCGGAGTTCTCCGCCAAGGTTAAGGAATTCCATGTAGGCAAGGGTGGCTATATGCAGTTTCGGATCATTTTTTGCGGCCATTTGTTTTCGTAAACGGTCGGTGATTCGAACCTCGCCGTCAAACCATGTTGGGTCAAAAATCTGAAGGTTGTAGGTGAAAATTTTCGCACTATACCCGCGGCGGAGGGCATGGCAGGCAAGGAATACAGCTAGGGTTCCGCCACCGGCCAGTGCGGGTACTTCATTGATCACGTGGTCCAGCGGCACGGTGTCACCGTAATACCGATAGACAGCGTGAAGGCATGTTGGTCCGCAGGTGGTTTCGTTGGGCTGCGGTAGAATGGCGACCTTCAGGCGTTTTTCCAGACGCAGCTTGTTGCCACGCGGATTTTTGCGCAGAGATCCAACCACTGGTGAGTTGCTTCGGGACATCCTCTGATTTTATCACAGGAGGACGTTGATTTGGTTGTACCGGGGTGCGTATTCCGTCATTCTTTATTCGAACGGAACGGAGTGCTCGGTAATTATGATTGAATCTTTGGCGAACACAAATCAGATCTGGTGGCGAACCTTTGAATTAGCATCGGGTTTCCTTCAGAATTTGCAAATTGGGCCAACTAAAATTCAGATGGCTCATTTGCCTCGTGAGTGGCGGATCGCCGCGAGTCGCCTCGATGAGGCGGCCACGACGAATCAAATGGATCACTTTGTCATTGAACTTCCGGTGCCAGCCCTCGGAACCGCCCTAAGTGGTTCTAGTATCGACAGCGACATTACGCGTTACGCCACCAGACGGACCGGCTCGGGATTTCGCCTGGCGCCCGTCATGGGTGATCGTCCGATCGTTTGCCGCCCACTTAACCAGCTGTTTGTCCTTCCGGGCGACCATGTGGAACTTTTTGTATCAACTCCGGTGTGGGTCGCTGTTTTTTTGGATGGCGCGTCTGACGGACAAGGCATTCGGATTGCCGAGATTCCCAGCGTTTCTTTAACGGATACTTGGATTGGGGCCACCACGGTCGAAGGGGAACTTGGCTATTCCGCCCTAACCAAAGCGCGACTGTCGTATAAAGACGTTACGAGCAAGCCTCACCAGGCAACAACGGGGGTCGTGATTCGAAATCTTGCTTCGGAGCCCCTGCGTTTAGACCGCATCAGCTTGCCGGCCCCATTTCTTCATGTCTATGCCTCTCCGGACGGCGCCCTTTGCACGGAAGGAATCCTCTTCGAACACAAGGAAGGTGGGCAATTTGCGGAACTTGAAATTATGAATCAACCTTTAGGTCCAACGGGAACCTGCAGCATCGTCGGTCAGGCTCGACGTGATGCCAAGGCGCAAACGGTCGTCAGGGCTTTTAGTAGTTTCCTTTCCCGGCGGGAGCCATCTCTATGAATTTTGATCCAGCAACTATCAAAGATCTTTTTGCGGCAACGCGCCTGATCAATGTTGTGCAGACAGGGATCATACTTTTTGTGGGAATGGCCTTGGTGCGGCTGGCGTCGCGTTCGTTGGCTACGGTACTTAAGCGAACCCTTGAGCCTGAGCAGGCCATCTTGGGGGCCAAGGCTTCTTCGTATGTAATGACCGGGATTGTGGTGTTGAGTGCCTTGCGCCAGCTTGGTTTTGATTTACAAGTGTTTCTCGGGGCGGCCGGAATCTTGACCGTGGCCCTTGGTTTTGCTTCTCAAACGTCCGTGGCAAATGTCATTAGTGGACTTTTCATTATTTTCGAGAGGCCCTTTGTCATTGGAGATTGGGTGAAAATTGGCTCGGAGGGGGTCGCCGGTGAAGTGTTGTCGATTGGCTTCCTTTCGACCCGACTTCGCACCGGCGATAATTTGATGGTGCGTTATCCCAACGAAATGCTGATGAAGGCCCAGATCACCAACCTGACGCGACATCCCATAAGGCGTTTTGATCTGCGCCTGGGCGTTTCTTATTCGCAAAACTTGCGAAATTTTCGTCGCATGCTGCTTGACCTTGCCCGCGCGCATAGCCTTGTTCTTGACGAACCAAAGCCAACCGTGGTGGTGGACAGTTTTGGTGATGCATCGCTGGCCGTCGTATTTTCCGTTTGGACTACGACGGGCAATTACTTTGAATTGAAGGAATCACTTCTGCTGCAGATCAAAGATGCGTTTGATAAAAATGGCATCACGGCGCCAGCACCGATATCGGCGTCTTTTTTAGCCTCTTCCCCGCCACGGACTTGATGATGGCTCCGGCGACATCGACACCAGTCGCCTTTTCGATACCTTCCAAGCCCGGTGAGGCATTAACTTCGATAACCAAAGGGCCCCTTGAGGAGCGGAGCATATCAACCCCAGCCACTTTAAGGCCAAGAACTTTCGCAGCTTGAATTGCCGTGCGGGTTTCTTCTTCTGTAAGGTGAGCAACTTCGGCCGTGGCCCCGCGATGGATGTTTGCACGGAATTCGGTGCCCGTGGCTTTTCTCAGCATCGATGCGACGACCTTGTCGTCGACGACAAAACAGCGCAAATCTTGACCGGCGGATTCTTTCACAAATTCTTGAACGAGGATATTGGCGTCCAGTCCGCGAAAGGCTTCGATGACCGATTTTGCAGCGCTTTCCGTATCGGCCAGAACAACGCCGATTCCCTGCGTCCCTTCCACCAGCTTAATCACCAGGGGGGCTCCACCCACCAAGCGGATTAATCCCGAATGATCCTGTGTCGAATGCGCATAACCGGTCGTCGGCAGGCCAACGCCCTCGCTGGATAGGATTTGCAGAGATCTTAGTTTGTCGCGGGCGTTCAGAATCGCTTGGGAGCTGTTGGCGACATAGGTGCCCATCAATTCAAACTGGCGCACAACGGCTGTGCCATAAATGGTATGTTTCGTTCCAATACGGGCAACAATCGAATCGAAATCATCCAACAGGTCGCCTTGGTAGCTGACTTGGGGCTTGCCCGCCCGGACGTGGATGGTGCATCGCAAATAGTCGACCACACGCACATCGTGGCCCAGCTCATCGGCAGCCTCGCGCAGGCGGCGCGTCGAATAAAGGGTCGGATCTTGGGACAGGATGGCAATGCGTGTCATATCGCCTCTTTTTCTTGATTCTGCGGATCACTGTGATTTGACTTGGTAATCAACGGGATAAGGGGCTTGCAGCCCCAACAAAGCCGTCTGACCAGGTGGGCTCCGGTGCGCAGGGCAAGGGCTGCTGATTTATTAGTCAGACCCAAGCGATCCGCCAGCCAGCCCCAATTTAAGAGCCTTGGCTCCGTTTTAAGGAGAATTTCCCAGGCATCCGACCCGGTGATTAAGTGTGGTGGGTCTTGGGTTAGATCCGCCAGGGCAATGTCGGTGAAGGCAGGATCCTTCTCTCCCATGGGCATCACCGGCCCCGCAAGGAGTCCAGCCAGCATCCGGCAAAATGGACAGTCGGCATCGTAAAGCAGGGTCCATATGGTGGACGATGACGTTCCATGCTCCGATGTGGTTATCTGCGTCTCAATGGTTGGCGGCTTTTCGTTCATATGTTAACTGTATCAAGTCTGCTCGCGTGGTGAAATCGGTAGACACACGGGACTTAAAATCCCGAGATCGCAAGGTCGTGCCGGTTCAAGTCCGGCCGCGAGCACTCATTCCTGCAAGCCCTGCCCACAGTAGCGGGAGGGCCAAGAGAATTCCCGCCGTCATTTTAATTCCAAAGCCAGAGTTTCCTGCACCCTGGACGACTCCGCAGGCGACTAATTCGGTCGGACTTTCGTCGATTGCCGTTGGATCTGGATAAAGCCAGATGGCACCAGCCTTGTCGTCTGCTGCCAATTTGTAGGAAGGATTTTGACCGACACGGGCATAGCCCATGATCGACTTGTAGTTGGTATGATTGTGGCCAAGTCCCACGCAGTGTCCGAGTTCATGGACAAGTGTTGAAATAAAATCACGAGCATCGGTGGATTTGTCGTAAATTTGAATATCGCAATCGCTGATGATGTTGCCGTCCTTGCCGTCGATGTGAAAATTTGGCGAGGCAAAGGCTGCAGAGGTGACGTTGCCGGAAGTGTTGAGGGTGATTGAATGCACCTCGTCCTCACTATCTTCCACGATGGTGGCGTCCCGCGAGAACGCCATCTTCAAATATGAACCGTGAACTTCATTCCATTGGTCCATGGCCAGCTGCAGCATCGAGCCCATGTACTCGACATCGGTCAAGCCCGATTTATCCCCGTTGAACAGGTCTTCTTTTTTTTCGATGGCCGGTGCTAATTCGTCCCAAACGAATGTTACCGTGGGTGCCTCCGGAGTTGCCGCCAGTCGGTGCGGGATCTTATCCAGCAGGACGAAGGCGCTAGAAGGCGCAGTCCAGACCATCGTGGAGGCGAAAAGTATAGATCCAAGTGTCAGGCTTTTTTTAGAACTCATAGCCGGCTCCAATACGCAGGGCGTAAGTGGTGAGAAGTCCCACGGTTGAGAGGCCAAGGGCCTGCTTGAAATCAGCGTTGAATTTAATGGTGCCGGACGTTTCGTATCCGATGGCCGCGTAACCACCGACTCCAGCACCACTTTGATTGATGATTAGCCCGACTCCGCCGCTGCCGTAGTATCCATCCTTGTCGAATCTTTTTCCTACGAGAATCCCAGGGACAATTGAAATGTTAATTTCAGTTTTGGCCGCGGTGACCACACTAATTTCGGTATCGAGAACGGACGGGGGTAGACTGATGGGATTTGTTCCGCCGCCACCGCTTGAGGGTGGTCCGAAACGCGCAATGACAGTGGTCGCCGAGGCGATGCTTGGGGCGAAGGCTGGTGCGAGGAAGATTATGCAAAGCCGCACGATGGAAAGCTGAAGGCGCTGACGCAGTTGGTTCATAAACTCATCCCCGCATTGAGGGTAAGTAGTTGCTTGCGGCCGGTGGCCAAAAAGATAGCGCTGAACCCAGGGGGATAGAGGTGTGATTCCCAACTTCCAGCAATGGTAAAGGCTTTGAAGGTGAAAATCTTCCCACGAATTCCGAATAATCCACCGACATTCGTACTCTGGTCGGTCTGCGTCACGCTTGTGTCGCTGGCCTTGATGGCCGTCCTTTCGCTAATGATGGAAACGCCAAAGAGTCCTTGCACCATGGTGCTGCCAAACAAGTCGAGAGGCTGCCCACCGGAAAAGATAACCGTTTGTTCTGTAACGGGGCCAAAATGGCGTCCGTAAACCATCGCTGCGCCTAGCAGACCACTCGGAGCCACGAATTCAAATCCAACCGTTGGACGAAAACGGTTGTCGCCCTCTTCAACGGCACCGCCCGCTAACCTAAATTCAACAGCCTCGGCTGATTGTGGACGAAGGGCTGCCCAAGCGAGTAGGCTTGAGGCTATGACAATTGCAGCAAAAGATTTCAGTGGTTTTTTTCCCTTGGTCATCGGAACCATCCTGGATAACTGCGTCACGGATTTTGATTTATACATCGTGGCAGAAGGAAAACTGGTTTTATTTGCCCCAGCTCCGTACCGTTGGCTTCGGGATGAGCTGACCAAGCTGCTGGCCATGGGACACCGAGAGCTATTCTATCACAGCCACGACCATAAAAAGGTATTGACCTGGAGGCGTATCCAAAATGTGGATGTGACGTGGGGAGCCGGTCAGGAGGCATTTCAGAAGAAATCCCCAGTGGAAAGGCTCTTACAAATAAACGATGCCGCGGCGGAGTTGACCCGGATCCTTTACGAACAACCGCTAACGGCGGCTTCGGTGGCCAAGGGTGAGGCCATCGCAGCCGACATGATTCGCTGCATTAAGGAGGATCCTGGTTCGGTTGCTGCGATCGGAAAACTCGCCCGCCACGATGATTACACTTACTACCACAGCGCCCGTGTGGCGGCCTATTCATTGGCGATCGCCGTATCCATGTCGGTGCGTTCTGACGAAAAACTGCGATCAATTGCCTTAGGCTGCCTATTTCACGATGTCGGAAAAAGCCGCATTTCTTTAGCTGTCTTGCATAAGCCCGGTGCATTAAGTCCCGAGGAGTGGGACTTGATGCGACGTCACCCAGCCTTCGGTATTGAGCTTGTCGAGGCGACGCCGGCTCCGGTGTTTGATCGTGTGGCACGCGAGATTATCCTTCATCATCATGAAAAGCCCGACGGCCGGGGTTACCCCCACGGAATTTCCGGAGCGGAAATTGTGATGGAGGTTCGTATCGCCTCCTTTGCAGATATGTTTGATGCTCTGACGACAGCGCGTCGTTATCAAGTTAGTCGCAATCGTTATGAGGCATTAGATTTCATCCGTCACAAGCTTTTGCCGGGCGTCGATGCCGATGTATACAAGGCGGTTGTTGAGTTGTTTAGCAAGCCTGGGGGCACTGGATGAAGCGCGCAGCGCTAATTTTTGCACTCACATCAATGCTGGGTGAAAGTTACGCACTTGCCCTCGTTGACAATGCTCCCGTGCTCGAAGAGATTCCTCCTCCCGCACCGCTGCGGGGCGCAGTGGTGGCTTATGTTGGGGAGGCATTGCCCTGGTCGGCATATGGGATCCTTTGGGAACGCCCGTATGATGAAAATAGCCCATATTTCATGGCCGTCGGTGCGGGACGATTCAAACAGGCTGCGTTTCCTCACGCACAAGAAACTCTGGACATTCTCGCTCAAGCCCGTTCAATTGCGGCCGGTGGGCAGTGGTCGATGCTTTATTCGGTTTTTTCGTTACGAGCAGGCCTATGCCTGACGTCTTTTTCAGGCAGCTTTACCCAACGCGGAATCGATGTCGCCGGACAGGCCACGGCAGCGGAACTGCTCGGTAGCGGTTTTTCTGGGCCGGTCATCACGTCATTTTTCTCAGGTGTTTTCGCCTACGACTTTGGTCGAATACGGCTTGAAATTGTGCCGGTCGGGTTTCGTTTTGCCCTTTGGCACTCTGTCAAACAGGACCGCGAGACGCCCCATCAGATTGGTTTAAGTCGCTACCTTGCTGGTAATAGCGTCTTCGGTCTGGTCAATCTGGGGGCGGGCGTCACCTTTTAGTTCTCGGCGAATCCCTGTCATTTCAGGGTCCATACTATTTTGCCGCCCCCTGGTTCGACCTCACCAGTTAACCAGCACACCGGGCAATTCAAACCTCTTGCCACTCGCGGTGGTGACCGTTGCCCCCTGCGTGCGCCAATTTCGGTAGCTGGTTTGGTAGACGTCGGTCACGAAGCCTCCGCTGCCGGCGTTGACGGTATCGACGGCATTAGATCCATAGGTTGGGTGAATTCGGAATGAGACCGAGGCCACTGCAGCCAGGGCCGATTGTGGTCCATCGAGGCTCAGCAGGAAACGCTGTTGAGACCCTGCCCAGCCGTCGTAGTGAATTCTGACGGACAGATCGCCGGCACTGACTTGTGGCACAGTGGGCCATGCCTGCAGTGGCCGGACGCTTGGCTCGCCATTATTGTTAGTGTTATTCGATAGTGAATTGTTATCCGCCACGTTGAGCAGTTCGACGTCTCGCACGGCCCATGCGTAGCATCTTCGCCCCGACCCGCAAAAGTTCAACGGCAGGTAAACGTAGCCACCATCTCCGCGCTTTGATCCCCAGGAGTTTTTGAGGATCAGGACGCCTCCGCCTTCGTTGGCGAACTTCGTGTCAAAGAAAACCCCGACGGCCATCATCGCGTGTCCAATGGAGGCTGCGTCCCCTTGCTTGTTCATGATCGCCCCACGCAGTAGCATTGGACTGCGAATGCCGAGACCGATGATGAGGGGATTGCCTGCTTGAAGTTCAGCAACCATCTGTGATGTGGTTTTGAGCTGTTTACTGAGGACCGCTGTTTTTGCAACGCCCCGCCCGTCCATTTGCCTTAGAGGGCTGCTCTGGCTTAAGGGCCAGGCTTTCTCTTCAGCAACGAAGGACTGGGTAGACGCCTTGGCCGCCATTGGCGTTGAGTAACTTCTGTATTGCGAGAACATGTGACGTTCGGACAGATCCAGTTCGACCCCCGATTTCTGTTTGGCTTTATTCTCGATTGCCGCGACGGTTGCGAATGACGTACAAAGCTTCGTCGATCCCTGATTTTTGATGGGGCTGTCGTACTTTCGTAAATCTACATCCCTTGCAGATCTAGCATTCTTGGCGATGGATTTGGCGTAATAATCGCCGTTACCATTTTCATCCGGTATGGTCACCGCCTGATTGTTGTCATCAGGGTAATCATCCACGATCGGCTCATCGTCAACGTCTTCGGTGAAATCGTCCATCGGGATCCCAACGAACTCCGGATCGTCTTCGAGTGTGGCCGGACCCTTTACCAAGCTGCCTTTGCCATAAAGCAGATCGATCAGGCTGTCTTTGGTGCGGTTTTTTCCGCCCGAATCGTCCACCGAGTTGACGGTGGCGGTGTTGTTAAATTCGCGATTGCAGGCGGCGGCGATTTGCAAGAGCGAAACGGACAGCAGAAGAAAACAGACGTTGACCATGGCCGAATTGGCTGGGCGAGGGTTCACAAAAGACCTCCGGTGAAGCGCTTACGGTGAGACTGGTTGTGTACAGATAGATTCGTCATACAAGAACTGCGCCAACATCCGCTCTTGGATTTTTCCAGTGACTTCGGTTGGTTGAATAACGGTTTGCGGAGTTTCTGGTGATTACAGTTTAGACAGTGTCAAGGATATGCCTTCGAAAAACTCCGGCGAGCGGCAGTATCAGAGCGACGGTGTATCGCTCAGATTTTTTTCTGCCGCCTGGCGAACATCGGCAATGATGTCTTGGACGTTTTCGATGCCAATCGAAAAACGAACCAGTTGCAGGGTGATGCCAAGGCGCATTTTTTCATCATCCGATTGCATGCGGTTGGTCGAGTACCAGGGCAGGGTAGCCGTGGTTTCCGTGCCAGCCAAACTCGGTACGTTTTTGATAAAGCGGCAGGCCTCCAGCATGGCGATCGTATCGACCCGCCGGTCAAATGCGACGGCCACCATCCCGCCAAAGCCATTGGCGAAAGACTTCTCCAGATCGTTACTTCCGTAGTGGACTTCGTGCACGAGGCTGAAATCCCGCATGGCTTTGGCAAACGCCTGGCCCGACGCCGTGTGGGCCTGCATGCGGATGGCAAGGGTGCGCATGCCGCGCAGCAGCATGGTGCATGCCGAGGTATGCAAAAATCCGCCAATCAATCGCGCTTGATTTCGGATCGTTTCGACAATCGATTCATTTGAGATCAGGGCTCCGCAAACCACGTCAGAGTGTCCGTTGAGGTATTTCGTCGCACTCTCGAGCACGATGTCGGCGCCGAGGGTCAGGGGTTTGCACAGCATCGGACTGGCAAAAGTGTTGTCGCACAAGGTCAATAGTGGCCTCGGGGCGCTGCCTTGACCCTTCTGCAAGGCCGCCCATGCGGCTTTCACGTCGCGGCAGATTTGCGCCACGTCTTGCGCCCGGCAAAAGGGATTGGTGATGCTCTCAAAGTGGGCCATGCGGGTGTTTGCACGAACGCGTTTGCTCCAAGCTGAAACGGGCGCGAACTCGACCTCGACGCCCCACCGCGACAAGACGGCGGTAAAAAAACCATGGATTCCACCATAGCAATTTTCTTGGGCCAACACGTGGTCGCCGGGTTGGAGCAAGGCAAAGTAGGCGGCGTTGGCGGCGGCCATGCCACTGGCAAAGGCAATGGCCTCGTCCCCGGCGTGAAGTTCCGCCAGCATTTCCTCCAGCTCTTGATGGTTGGCGGTGTTGCCCAGACGGGCATAGACGGGAAAGTCCGTTGGATGATCCGTTTCAAAAGTGACGGCCTGCTCGAGGGCCCCGATCAGCCCGCGTCCGACGCGAAACCGTGCGCCAGCATGTTGCAGTAAAGTCGCCTCGGTGCGGTGTGGATC
>CAMDHM010000030.1 GCA_945898195.1 Pseudobacteriovorax antillogorgiicola
CAAGATTCAGCATTTTTGAATACATCGAAGTGTTTTACAACCGGCAAAGAATCCACTCGGCACTTGGCTACGTCACGCCGGAGTGTTATGAGCGCCAACTGCTATCGAAATGTGCTTAACCGAGAGTCCGTTTTAGGCGGGGAAGATCACAACGGCAGCCGTATCTTGCATGCGAGCGGACTGTGGTCAAGCAGTACCGATTGGCAGAAAACGTTGAATCGCAATGGAAACGGATTTACGACCACCAACTTCACGACGCTGACAAACATTGCGGGCCGGGCTTGCCCGGCTAATGGCACCTTGCCAAGCGTTCATATCGACAATGATAACGACGCAAATAAGTTTGCTCCGGGATATTGCCTCTATTACGACGTTGGGGGAGCAGGAGATGGCATGTGGCCTAGTGGGCCGACTCGGGTTAACGCGATTCCTTATGAGGATTACTTGGGTTATCCGTCTGCTCTCGTGAGGGCTGCCGGCAGCGGAGGGGGGGTAAACCCTTCGTGGTATGAAGGCAACGGTAAAACATGTGCAGACAAAGGGATGCGCCTTCCTGCGGTCTTTGAAACAAACACCACAGCCACTACGTCAACCTATTTCCCCACGAACGACGGAACCCCAAGTTTTGCCGGAACCAATGGTGTCCCACCGGCAATTTCGTTCGGCTGCGGTCAGACCGCCACGGCATATTACAGTAATGTCTGGCTGGATTGGTACAACGATTCTAGCTTGGTCGGTTGGCTTAATAATTCTGGGATCGGATATATTGGCAACTGCAGCGATGACGACAGCTATCGCTGCGTCTTACCTTAAGTGGATTTACCCCGGCGGGCATCATCACAACTAAAACATTCCAGGACGATCTGGAAGATTTCCCTGGCCTGAGCCGTCGCGGCCCCATAACCGGTCGGGGAAATCAACGCTTCACCTGCGACCTGGAACGACTTCCAGTTCATAATGGCGACGCATTTCATGGATGACAACACGGTGCACTTTTACAAAAAGTTTGCGACTGGCTTGCATCCAGTATCGAAGGGGAATGGGAAAACTAAGCACCATCCGTTTCTTACAACTAAACGCCACGACTTTTTCTTGATCACAACCCTCACACGTCATGCGAAGAAATCCATTAAGGCCCGTGGCGTGAAGTGACATCATTGGTCATCCGCTGATATTTGGGGATCTGGCGCTTTCTAAAGAACAGATGACGGACGTGGCGCAGAATAATGTTGACGCTTATTGGCGTGTGCACTAATCCCGGATGAAATCCGAATATATTTCGCGGTTCACCGGAAGTCCGTCTTCTGGACGTGCGTTCGGTGAATGGTAGGATCTTTTGCTGCGCTCAGGATGACGGAGGAAGCGGGATCAGGATGACGAATGCAGTCAGGTGCTCGAACCGTCTCTGCAGTTAAGAGACGAATCTGTGAATGCCGTTAACCGATCACGGGTCGCTGATTTTTGGCATCTTGTCGGACAACTACCGCAAGAAACTGTCGACTACGTGCCGAAATTCCTGGCCGCTGTCATCGTCGCGCGCAATATCGATCGTTTTTAATTAGAGGGATTCAAGGACCATTGTTCCTCGGATATTCTCGCCTTACTCACAGCAAAAAACAGGCTGCAGCAATCAGCGTTGGAATCGCTGCCGCAGCAAATAGTTTCCATGGATTAATACCGCCCGACCCATAGCGGTCTTTAAGGATTGCATATCCGGCAGGGTTCGGCGCATTGGCAATGACGGTCAAGCCTCCGCCGGTTACGGCTCCTGCAACAATCGCATGTTTGGCAGAGTCTGAGAGGGTGGGAACCTGAGAGGCGAGATAGGTCAAGGCCGCGTTGTCGGTGATGGCTGTTAGGCCAGCGGCACCCCAAAAGAGGGTGCGGTCTCCGGCATTATCCAGAAGGGGACGAAGCCACCACTCTTGCTCCTTGCCAAGGACGACGAGTCCAGCCAAGAAAAATGCGACGAGCAGGCTTTCGCGCAGGCGGAGGTGATCCTGATACTCTCGGGTGATTTCCGTGACACCAAGAAACAGAAGAAGCAGTCCGCTAAAAACGGTCATGTGATGGGCGGTGGCAACCACGGCGGCCAGAAAAAGAAAATGGATTAGGATCAGCCACCCAGGTGGATGCCCTGGTCCAACCTTGCGTGGGGCTGGTTTTAAGGCCGGCATTTGCGAAAGTTCTTTCCAGAAGACGGAGGCGATCAAGGTGGTGTTGATGATGACGGCCAGGGCAGCCCTCCATCCGAAATGGGCAAGCATGTGGGATAAGTCCCAGTTCCACTTGCTGGCCACCATAACGACGGGTGGGGCCGCGAAAGGCGTGAGCAGTCCACCAATGGAAATGTTCACGAACAAAAGTCCGATGGTGGCGTACTTGAACGCATCCGAACATTTGTTTTTTAGGAGGCGTGCATGGACCAACAGCGCCGTTAAGGTCATCGCCCCTGGCTCTGTGATCAAACTACCCGACAGCGGCCCAGCCGTTAGTAGAATCAAAAAAAACGAAGTTGCACCCGGAAGCGGTAATAGCGTGGCGAGGCCTGCGGCAAAGCGTGTCACTAGTTTAGCCGTGAAATTCAGGACTGGGCGCGTTGAGGAAATGACCATGACGGCGAAGACGAAGGCTGGTTCGGTGAAGGATAGGCTTTCAAGGAATACCGTGGCATTGGAATATCCATGCATCGTGCCAAGCATGAGCAGATAAACACCTGCCCAAAGCCCGAAGACGACCTCGACCTCGCCAAGAAAATGCAGCGTATTTTCGGCAAGGCTACCTGCTTGTTGCTTGGCAGCGAGGCGGTTGAACCAGCTGCTCATAAATGTATGGACAAGGGCGCAGACGAATAGCGCTGTTGCAAGGATTTGGTTGGTATGATCAAGTTGGTTCACAAATTCTCCCGGTGAGCATAATATTCCCTCGAAGTTGTTCAACCGGTCAACCACGCAGGAAATAAAATGTCTTTGACGCCTTCAACGATGCTTCCACTTCAGACTAAAGCTCCAACTTTTACCTTGCCTGACACCGATGGCAAGGTGGTCAATGATTCTGATTTTATTGGGGCTCGGGCCTTGCTCGTGATGTTTATTTGCAATCATTGCCCCTATGTTAAGCACATTCGAGCTGGCCTTGCGGCGATGGCACACGACTTTGCCAGGCATGGCGTTGCCGTTGTTGCGATTATGTCTAACAATGCAGAAAAGTACCCCGATGACCGTCCCGAACTGATGGCCATGGAAAAAAAGTCTGCAGGCTGGGAATTTCCATATTTGTATGATGAATCCCAGAAGGTTGCGTTGGCCTATCACGCAGCCTGCACGCCGGATTTCTTTTTGTTTGACGGAGATCAGAGGCTAATTTATCGCGGACAAATGGATGACAGCCGCCCCGGCAACAATAAGCCTGTGACCGGGGCGGATTTAAGGGGTGCGGTTGCAAAGCTATTCGCTGGTGAAGCCATTGACCCTGCCCAGAAGCCGTCGATCGGATGCAATATTAAGTGGAAACCAGGCAATGAACCAGACTGGTTCAACCGTCGTTAGAGGAGGACAGTTTGGCCCAGTATGCTTTGAGGGCTGGGTCCTTGGCAGCAATGGCAGCGGCTTGTCGCGTGAAGTCGGCGTGGCCAATTTTTAGCAAAGCATAAAGGGCGCGCTTTTGGACCATCACGGGAGTTTTTCCGCGACGATTGCGTGGATCTTCAAGCATGGCTATCAGCTTGCGAGAGGCCGCTGGGTCCATGCTTCCTTCGTTGGACTGGCCGATGGCTGAAGCTGACTCGGCGCGGACAACCAGTGCCTTATCTTCCAATCCAGCTTCAAGCACGCTGGTGCAGAATTGTGGTTGATTGAGTGACTTTGCTGCGCAGAGTTTGATCCAACCCAGGCGCCATTTCCAATCCCAGTCAGCCAATCGCGTGCCCTTGTGGCTCTGATCGTTCCATAGAGCCTCGGCTTCGTCTCGAGATAGGTCCATGAAACGGGACCATTCGCGCTGGCCTGGAGCCTTACGGGGGTCCAAAAGCGCGGTCGGCACCTCGGCCTTGGCGGCGGACGGGTAGGGGATTGGCGGTACGGCTGCACGGAGGGGCGCAAATGGTAGCGCCTGAACCGCCAAAAATAGCAATGACAACAGATTCTTAGACATCATAGATAAGCGGCCCACCGTCTTGATGATCGACCCAATATCGATCCAATAATGATACCACGCGAATCATCCTTTCTTGGTCGCATTTTTGAATTTGGGGCCTTACGTAGATCCCTTAAAGCTACGATCTCGCATCCCTAACTATCCGTAAGAACAATCGATTTTTATCGATACTAAAGTTTTTGTTAAAGCTTTTTTGGTCTGCTCCGAAATGGAAGATGCAAGCGCATCGATTCAACGGAGGGAATTGCGCCATGGTTGATCCAATTCATACGTCTGGCAACGAGGCAGTTTGGTTCATGTACGCAGGTGGCGTGCAGCTCGGACCATTCACGACCGAACAAGCAAACCAACTGATCGTCCGCAAGGCCGTGTCACCAGATTCATTTGTCTTCCGGGTCGGATGGAAGGATTGGCGGCCAGTGGAGGAATGCCACGAGGAACTCGGCATAGCGAGTCCGAACGGCGCCGTTGCAACGGAGGCAGGTTTAGCGGAACGCCGTGCCGTTGCCCCACGGGCCTCTGTAGGGGGGCGCGTGGTGATTCATAACAACGGAAATCTCACCATCGGCTCGGGGGTTAACATTTCGACCACCGGGATCTTTGTTGAAACCACAGAACCGATTTTCTCTGTGGGAGAGAAACTGAAAATTTCAGTGAAGGCCGAGGGCATGGATAAACCGTTCAATGCCGTTGCCCAGGTGATTCGCTATAACTCAGACAAGCGCTTTCCGGTGGGCTACGGCCTGCGGTTCGAGCTGCTTTCTGATCGAGCAAAGACAAGTATTCAGCATTTAGTTGACGAAGCTAATCGCATGCAAATGGCAGATGCCAAGTAAGAATTTAGGCGAATGTCGGGAGGGATAAAGACTATGTCAAAACAATCTGGTGGTGCATCTACGTGGCGCATGTGCAAGAGCGTCGAACAAGCCAGGCATCTGATCGATGTTGGGGTGATCCTTGGATGGAAGGACGGCCGGCACCTGATTGGCAGCTTCAGTGAAAGTGAGCAATCGGAAATCATTTGCCATTTGGTTTCACGGTTGTGCGAGCGCACGGAAATTCGGCTGTCCCAGGAGATTATTGTCGAGTCCCTGCTCGTCCTCATGGCCAATGCGTCCAGTGAATCTCTGATTGTTGTCATGCTAGAAGAACTGTTCAGCAATCCGCGATGTGAACTTGCCTGCAAAAACATCATGGAAGTGGTCTTCTCAGCTGAATATGCTGATAAGGGCCATGCCATCGAAATTTACAATTTAAGTGTGGTCCTTGTTTGCGAGCTTGGCTTCGCAATCCAAGGTTACGATCGCCAGTTTCCAGGACAGTTGAAGGGTGTTCGTCAACTTTTGGATCGTGTGGCGACCTATTTGTTGAGCGCCGGAAATTCAAACAGTGATTCGGTAAGGCTGAGCCTTATCCACTATTTCGGCGAGACGGAACAGGGCTTGGTTGAAAAACCATTTTTCAATCGTGTGATGAATCGTTTTGGACACACGGTCTTGGATCATTTGTTTGCGATGCTTTTTCGGAAAAAAGTCGAGGCGGTTGCCCTGCAATATCTTTTGGAGAATTTGCCGTTTATTTTGGAGGCTGACCACCATACGCAGTTGATCATCCATGAATCGATCAAGTTTTTTTCATTGAAGAATCCAGATCGATTTGGTTTGTTTTTTATCGCGCTTGCGCAACGTGTTGGGGCTTTGCCGCACGAGCAATATCGCTTGGCACATCGCGCCTTGTTGCTGCAGTTTTCGGCCTTGTTTCGGGTTGTGTCGGAGGTTAACGCCAAAGAGTTGGGGCGCGATCTCGTTATCGGGCTCGGTTATTTAAGGGACGAGCCAACCTTTAGTTCTGTCATAAGTGAGTTGGAGTCCGACGATCACCTGCGTCCCCAGTTTCGCGAAATGATCCAGAAGCTGATGCATGCGGCATCGAAAAATTTAGACCCTGGAGACTTAATTACGCTGAAAAACGTCAAACGCGGTCGCAAACCAGCCTTGGCCAGGACCGTAGAGATGGGGACGGTTTCTCAGGTTTCTTTTTTGGCCCAAGCCGCTAGCTAAGGCTTGGCATCGGGCGTTGGTTCGCTTTCCATAACAGGGTCAGGTCCGACGACGCCGGGCTTGGCCTCAATCCTGCCTTCCGTTGATAACGGAAAGTCGATGGCGGTCTTGCTGCCAACAACGTCATGGATGTACCAAGTGCCTTTGTCGCGAATCACATTGACCGTGTTGTCCGTTGTGACCAATGCGGCCGATTCTGCCGTTACGGGTGCGGTGGCCGATCCCAAATCTGAATAAACTAGGCGGAAAGTGATTTCTGTCTCACGTGGGGTGCGGTCCCGACGTTCAATCACCGAATAACTTTTGATCGCATACCTCCGGTCGACGTAGGCAGCGACGATGATCTCCTCTGGGGCGGAATCAATGGCCTGACGTAACTTACCCGTCGTCAGTGATGCCAGTTTTTCACGCTCTCTGGCGTCCTTCATATTGAAGGCAACGTTCAGGTAGGCTTCGACCACTTGGTCTGGCGTCATATCCTTGTGGCTTAAACCACAAAACTTTGTACAGCCTGCGAGCGCAAGGCACATTGCTGCAAGGCGTGTAATCGTCCTGAAACCCATTATCAACCCCCGTCCGGTGCTGTTGTCTGATTTTTTCGAATTTTTTCGATTTCTTTCCATTTTAGAGCTTTAGGTAGCTTTTGTGGAAGGCCCTCTGGTCGGGCATGCCCATCCCGGCGATATTTGTAAGTTTGATCCGCGGGGCCGTTGGCAACGTGGGGGTGTGAGGCATTCGGTTTGGCGGCTTGGTAGTTTTGAGGAAGCGTCTTGGGGACATTGGCTTTGCCACCGCGCCCGGAGGTTCCGGCTCGACCGACGGATGGCACGGGGGTCGGTTTTACGTCCAAACCTTCCGCCACCGCAGATTGAAATGCCGCGCCAAATTCCTGGGCCTGCGCCGGTGTCGCGTTTCGCAGAACAAAATTATGGCGGTGGGTCATGAAGTCTAAATCGCCATCAATCAGAAATAATTGATTGTCGCTTAGAATGGCACTTTGCATCGTCGGCATGAAGTTCCGCGGTTTGAGCCACGTCGGAATTTCCTGATTTTTCAAAAATCCTAATCGTGACATGTAGGCATTGGCCTTGCTGCGGCCAAGCAGCACCTGCACATCAACCCGGCGGTATTTCGCCAGGTGCAGGGCACCGACAACATCGCCATCGGTCAGGAAGTCCGTGCTTAACCAGACTCTGGCGTTGGCAGCAGAAATTTTACTGACGACGGAGTTTTTGAGTTCGCTGAAATTGACAAATGGGGTGGCTTCGCCAGACCCTGGATCGGGGCTGCCCACATCGGCGCGTGCCTTCACTGCGGGACTCGTTCCAATCATGACAAGGGTCGTGATTGCGGCGGCCAGGTTGAAGCTCGGGGGGCTTCTCATGACGTTTTCTCCGGAAGTGGTGCGCGGAGTTTTACGATGAAGGATCCGAAACCATCGGTCTGGTCAGGATTGCCCCCGTAAATCAGCAGAACGTTGTCGCGGGTGACATAGCGCTTGAAGTAATCAGGCAAGCGAACGACCGGTGAAATCAATTCGACACTGCTTCCAAATTCCTTTAACGCCCAATCAAGTTGGGCAGAAGTTTCTTCCGGTTCAAAAGAGCAGACCGAAAAAATCAACTCGCCGCCGATTCGTAATTGACGAAGGGCGTGGGTGATCAACCGCCTTTGAAGTTCTGCCATCGCAGGGATGATGCGTTCGTTTTTTTGCCACTTGCTCTCGGGATGACGTTTGATCACACCGAGACCCGAGCATGGGGCATCCAGCAAAACTTTGTCAGCAGGCACGGGTGATGTCCACTCAAGAAAATCGGCGTGATGCCACTCAATCCGGGCATCAGGCAAGGTCGGATGCCCAAGGCGTTCCATGGTCTCTTGGGCACGGCGCAGCTGAGATTCATTCTTTTCAACGCCGATCAGCCTTGCGCCGCCGCCGCTTAATTCAAAAAGATGTGAGAATTTTCCGCCGGGGCCGCAGGCGGCATCGATGATCACTTCATTTGGCTTTGGCTCGACAAGATGCGCAATGAGTTGGGATGCTTCGTCTTGAATCGTGTACCAACCCGCTGCAAAAAGAGTGTCGGAATCGGTGTCCGGGGCTTCTTTGCAATGCAGCGCCCCACGCAAGTTACAGCGATCCGAGTGGGTTTTTTCTTGGCGCAGTAATTCCGCCTGAAAAAGATGCGCCTCGTTGATAGGCGTCTTGATCGTATTGATTCGGATTGTATAGGGTGGCGGCAGGTTCATTGCCGGCAGCATCGTTTCCAGGCGTTCAAGGCGGAATTGCCTCATCCAGCGCTCGATCATCCAGCGGGGAAAGGAAAATTGCAGGGCAAGATAATCAATTGGCTGGCGCGTCTT
Organism: Pseudobacteriovorax antillogorgiicola; assembly: GCA_945898195.1. GTDB lineage: Bacteria > Bdellovibrionota_B > Oligoflexia > Oligoflexales > RGVZ01 > RGVZ01. The sequence continues at coordinate 8,580 of CAMDHM010000030.1, forward strand.
GTCTGGCTTCGCAAAATATTCAGCGCGTCGGGCAATCTGCCGCAAGATACCATTCACAAAAGGCACGGCATTCGCCTGACCCTTAGAACGGACGTATTCAACGCTTTCGTTTACCGCAGCCCGTTCAGGAACGCGGTCCATGTAGAAAATCTGATACGTTCCGAGCACAAGCGCAGCACGCACTTCCGGGCTCGTTTGGTCTAAATTACGCGAGGAAATATTTTGTAGGATCCAATAGATTTTTGAATACCAGCGCAAACTTCCGTAGAGAAGTTCTTTGACCAGATTTCGGTCAAGACGCCGCATCCCTTCACCTGGTCCGCCGGCAGCAAACGCAGCCTCTAAAAGATCTTCAGGACGTTCTTTTGAATTGTGCGGATTAGGCACCTTGGGGTCACGAAAATTCATGACCCTCACGAACGTGTCGTAAGAAATTACTCTGGCAAGGGTTACATGATGAGCCACGGTCAGGGCACCTCTAACCCTAATTATGCCACAACATCTCCCAAAAGTGCGGCGACAGATGCAGGTGCCAAAGGTTTGACCAAAGAATGCATCGCTTGGGCAAGTTTGCGAATTTCCAACTGGGCCCCATCGTGGTCGCGCAATTTGATGAAATTCACCACGGCCTCTAAGGAGGCGGTCCATGTCAGGGTGTTCATGAAGCCAACGGGCAACACAAAGCGAGCCTGCTCCTTGCAAACGCCAAGGGCCAGTAGCTCCTCGTAAGCCTTATAGGACTCTCGGATGGTCCGATCATAGACGTCCTTTGCCTTTTGGTTGTCATCCACCAGGGAATCGGCAACGGAAGCCTGTTTGTTGGACTTGTGCTGCTTACGGAATTTACTGATCTGATGGAATTCGTTTGGAAACTCGACATAGCGTCCTGAGATTTCGTTCCATACTGTGGCGGCCTCGCGGAATTCGCCGCTGGAGAAGGCACAGCCGACTTGATGCTTGTAAAGTTGGCGACAGACCACCTCTGACGTATGGATGACAAACGTCAGTTGTAGGTGGCGAAACGGGCTCATGTGCTTATGTTGCGCCAGGTAGCGGATCAGTTTGATGTCGCCGTCGTCCATTTCGGTTTTGCGTTTGCCAAAGGAAACCCGAGCCGCGTTGACCACGGCCAAATCACCGGCGCCCATGAAGTCCACGAGTTCGATGTAGCCGTCATCGACATCGATTCGTTTTGTGGCTGCGTGTTTGTCTGATTGGATGTTGGAATGCATAATTGGCCCCCCGCCGCATTTGGGAACAATATGGAGGATCGGGCCTTAGGCGCGCAAGTGATAATGAAGGGTTTGAATGGCGGCCGCCGTTACGCCGCTGATTCGCGACGCCTGGCCCAGGGTTTCAGGCTGAACCCGGATTAGCTTTTCCACCACCTCACGGCTCAGCCCAGGCAGGCTCTGATAGTCCAAGTTCCTGGGAATTTTGGCTCGATCAAGGCCTTCTGCATCTTGCATGAAGCGTCCTTCGCGGGCGATGTAGCCTTCGTATTTAATCTCGATGGTCGCCCGGCGCCGGATGGACCTGGGGAATTTTTCCAAAATGGGGACCGACGTCAGGACGTCGTCGACGGTGACCTCGGGGCGTTTGAGCAGGCTTTCAAGTTTGGTTCCCCGGTTATCTTTGGCGTCGTATAGGGTCTCGCTGATCCCGCAGTCGCCAAAGTTAGCCGTGCGCATGAACTGCAAGGCTTCTCGCAAGCCCGACTGGCGATCCGTAAATTTTGCGTAGTCTTCATGGTTTACAAGGCCAATTTGGCGGCCTTGATCCGTCAACCGGCTGTCGGCATTGTCTTCTCGTAGGTGCAGGCGGTGTTCCGCGCGCGAGGTGAAAACCCGGTAGGGCTCCGCCGTGCCCTTGGTAACCAGATCGTCAATCATAACGCCAATGTAGGCCTGGGTCCGCCCCAGGATAAAAGCTTCCTCGCCCCGAGTTTTTCGGGTTGCATTGATGCCGGCCATTAGCCCTTGTGCGGCAGCCTCTTCGTATCCAGTGGTGCCGTTGATTTGGCCAGCCAGAAACAGCCCTGAGCATTTTTTCGTCTCGAGGGAAGAAAATAGTTCGGTTGGATCGACGAAATCGTATTCGATCGCATAGCCAGGCCGGATTATTTCAGCCCGTTCCAGACCCGGAACCGTTCGTACAAATTCGAGTTGGACGGGGAGGGGCATCGAGGTCGAGAGGCCGTTTGGGTAAACCTCGCACGTGTCATAGCCTTGCGGCTCAAGGAAAACATGGTGCGAGGTGCGGTCGCGGAATTTGACCACTTTATCTTCGATGCTGGGACAATAGCGCGGTCCGATGCCGGTAATTTCGCCGCTGTAGAGAGGAGATTCGCCGAGAAATTTTTGAATGACCGCATGGGTTTTTTCATTGGTGTGGGTCATGTAGCAAGGCATCAGACGTTGGGTGATGCGTTCGTTACTGAAGCTAAATGGGATGATGTCGTCGTCGGAATGTTGGGCGACGAGGCCCGACCAGTCGATGGTCCTCGCGTCGAGGCGTGGGGTGGTTCCAGTTTTTAGGCGGCCAACTCGGAAACCGGCGTCACGCAAGAATTTCGCAAGTCCAATTGCTGGTGCATCACCGGCGCGGCCCGCTGGAATTTTATTTTTGCCAATATGGATCAGACCATTAAGGAATGTCCCGGTGGTGATAATCACGCAGGGTGCTTCAAAACGACCAAAAGTCTTCGTTTCGACGCCGGTGACGCGCATCGCGCCATCGCCTTCGTTGGCACTGGTTTCGACGAGGAGCCCCTCGACGGAATCCTGGCGGATTGAAAGGTTTGGTGTGTTTTCCAAAACATGTTTCATGTGGCGGCGGTATAGGTCCATGTCGGCCTGGGCACGGGAAGACCAGATTGCCGGGCCTTTTTTGCGGTTCAACACGCGAAATTGGATGCCGGTGGCATCGATCGCTTTGCCCATTTCCCCGCCGAGGGCGTCGATTTCTTTGACCAGATGGCCCTTGGCTGTTCCGCCGACGGCTGGGTTGCAGCTCATGGCTGCAATGCGTTCGACGCTTTGGGTGACCAGAAGGGCGCGTGCGCCAAGGCGTGCCGCGGCAAGTGCCGCTTCGCAACCGGCATGGCCTCCGCCGGCAATGATCACGTCGAATTTTTCAGAGGAATACAGATTCATGATCGTGGGGTTCTATCGGACTTCAATCAGCGAATCAAGAAGTCCTTAATTGCCTCTTAAAAACTCGGCCTCCGCATGATTTCGATAAAGGATTTAAATACAATTTAGAGGCATCGATGTTCTTGAAAAAGTCCCGTGATCGCGGTACCTTCCGGTGCTTAAAGTCATCTAATTATCCGAAATTCGGAGCAGAGAGGCCTGTCAAAATGGGTACACGCAATTCCGGGATTTTTGAACTGGTTCAGTCGATGGGGCATGAACAGGTTGTTTTTTGCCACGACAAGGCGACCGGACTAAAGGCGATCATTGGCATTCATGACACAACGCTAGGGCCAGCTCTGGGCGGCACTCGTTTGTGGGATTATGCGAGTGACGAAGATGCATTAGTTGACGTGCTGCGCCTTTCGCACGGCATGACCTATAAGGCGGCTTGCGCTGGATTGAACTTAGGTGGTGGCAAGGCAGTCATCATTGGCGACGCCAAAAAGATCAAATCGGAAGCTATGTTTCGTGCTTTCGGCCGATTTGTGAATTCCTTGGGTGGGCGCTACATCACTGCCGAAGACGTTAATATCAACGTCAACGACATGGAGCAGGTGGCTGCAGAAACTCAGTTCGTGACAGGTATTTCATCTCGTCCGGGTGGATCAGGCGATCCTTCGCCAGTGACGGCTTGGGGCGTTTATTCTGGCCTACGGGCTGCCGTAAAGCATCGTCTGGGCAAGGACAACTTGGCTGGCTTGAAAGTGTCGGTGCAGGGTATCGGCGCGGTTGGCAAGTACCTGTGTGGTTACCTGGCTAAAGATGGTGTGAAGTTGGTGGTCACCGATGTGGACCAATCTCGCATTGATTACGCCGTGAAAGAATTTGGTGCCGTTGCCGTGCGTGACACGGAAATCTACGGTGTTGATGTGGATGTTTTTGCGCCGTGCGCCTTAGGCGCAATCTTGAATGATGAGACGATTCCAATGCTGAAGGCGAAGGTCATCGCCGGTGGTGCCAACAATCAATTGAAGGAAGAGCGTCACGGTGCGGCTCTTGTCGAACGCGGGATTCTCTACGCGCCAGATTATGTGATCAATGCCGGCGGTTTAATCAACGTTTACAATGAACTGATTGGTTACAACGGGGAAGTTGCCCGCAAGCAGGCTGGAAATATTTACCAGACGCTGACGTCGGTTTTTGCTGATGCTGAAAAACGCGGTATCCCGACCGGCAAGGCTTCTGATCTGTTTGCGGAACGTCGGATTTCTTCGGTACGCGGCGTTGCGGGACTTCGCAATACGATCACCAATCAGCCGTGGTCGAAGATTTAGAATTTAAGTTTTTAATTTTGGTTTGAATTTTAGCATATCGGTCGCCCGGATGAGCTTCAGCTCGCCCGGGCGTAGTTCTATCTCCATGGGTGTTTCGCGGCCTGCCGTTTTGATGGTGATCCGATGCTTTCCGGCGGGAAGCCAAACACGGCTGGTTAGAAAACGCCCTGGCAGCAAAGTCCAACCGCGGGTGTCGGCGGTTTCCGTTGCTGCGGTGAAGATGTTGGCGATCAACGCTGCACCGTCACCAAATTTTCTTCTAGTTCCCTCAATGAGCGCTCCTTTGATGAAGGCCCTGGTGATGCCCTTTGCGATAATCCTGGCCTTCTTGTCGTCCAGGCATTGGGCACCGATGGCATCCATGTTGGCACCGGTAGATGCAGGATGCCAATGATTTGAAACGTCAATGCCGGTTGGTCCGAAACCTTGGTAGTGATAGCGGATTGTTGGAAATGACAAACGCACGATTTGCCTGCCTGTCCCAATCATGGTGCTGACGGACTCCTTGGGTGAAATCTGGCCGATCTCGTGGATGACTGCGATTTGGGCAACATTTCCCGGAGTTTTAGCGATGTTGGTGTCGGCGGCAGTCACTTCTGATGGATGAGATTTCTTTAGAGCCGGAATCTTATCGTTGCGTCGGCGTTCCAACAGCAAGCGATAGTAGGCTTCAAGTAATCCGCCCGGGCGCGAGCTGTCGCTGAACTTTTTGAAATTTGAGTCGTAAAGCGATATGGCCTTGCCGTACTCAACAATGGCGTTGTCATCGTCGCCGCGGGCCTCGTGAATCATTCCTGCCAAATAACGTGCAAAAGCATCCTCGCTGTAGCCGCCTCCGTCTTTGTCACTGTCATAAGTTCCATTAATCTCGGCTAATTTGGAGTTAATTTTACGCGCGGCAACTTGTGCATTGGACAGGTCACCATCTTCAATGAAGGACAGCGCAAGCATAGTTTGAATCGCAACTCGCTCATAATCTTCGCCGGAATAGTCGCCGACGTCATCGCTGACCACGAAGCTCGCGGCAGATTTGCTAATGCTTACGGTATAAAGCTTGTCAGAGATCTGGTCGGACTTCAGGAGTTCGTTACGGCTCTTGGTGGCCTCACCCATGCGGTCCAGGATCATCGACCGTTCAAGGTGATAAAGCAGTGTGCTGCTGGAACTGGTCTTGAGGGACGAACGATCGATATTTCCAAGTGCAGCTGCGTAGTCGCCTTGGACGAATTCGGAACGAATTCCCCGTGTTTCATCGGTGTAAGAGGCACACCCAGAAACTCCAGCAGCCGAAATGGCAGCAACGGCCCACATGGCGTAAAAGCTGTGGGCCGTTGCTGAAAGCACAGTCACAGACCAAAACTCGATTTTTTGAATGCCTTTTTGATCTCTTTTTTGCCAGTCCACTCAATTTCGCCGGTCTCAATGTTGGTCAAGCGCATGGTGGTCATATAAAAAACAGTCTTCTCGCCGCCGCCGTCCTTGGAGTGATTGGAAGACGCGATGGAGCCCTCTAGCATGAAATCAGCGCCAACGTGGTTGCCCGTTTTTTTCGCAGAGGCCTGGGACACGGCACCGCTATTCTGAAACTTGAGCTCGTCCAGCAGTCGCTTACGGACAGCAACGTCGCCGACGAAACGAACTTTGCGAGAGTTAATCAGCTCATCCTGCACGTAGTCCGTCAGAGCCTTGCTATCGATGACTTCTTCGGTGCGGTTTTCAATTTGGTCAACCAGCACGACGGGAGCTTTGCCGCCATGCTTACCTTTATAATCTTTAAGCCATGGGCGTGCCAGAACCTGATCAACTAAGAATGATGCCGTTTTTTTCAAGTCGGTCTCGCTCCAGCGGTCATCGAGGATCTCTGCCTTGTCCGGATCGGTGTATTCGGCTTTGGTAGTGGTGCAGGAGGAATTCGCAAGTGCGGTGATCAAGGTAATGCCGAGGATTGGTGTGAAGGCAACGATACGCAATTTCATCAATGATTCCTCCCTAAGGGGTGTGTAGTCGTTCAGCAGGGTGTCTATTTCCATGCATTGTAGGATAGCACAATGTTTTTAGAAAACGATCGATCACGATCAACGAAAGGTATGTTAAAATATCGGCTGAGTCCAATCGAGACACCGTGCCGGAGGAAGAGTCCATGGCCTTGGGTAACTTTGGCAAAAAAAACTTTTTGGTTTACATCGCCATGGCCAGTGGTGTTGCTGTAAATTTTGCGCCTGCTGCGTTTGCGCGCAATATTTTTCTGAACGGAGTTGATGTTTCCAGCTCCCGCAGCCAAGAGCTGCGCAACGTTCAGGTCCGGATAAATGAAAAGGGCGACATTTTCATTTCTGCGCCACATTATCAGGTCACGGAAGAGGACTTTTTTACCCCATTAAGTCGGTTGGCAGCGCCTCAAGCAGCTCAAAACTCTGCGACGCCTGGATTGGCTGTTGCATCTGCCACTGATCCGGCCAAAGAGGTGGTTCAGGAGCCGAGCAAAGATGTGATTAAAGATGTGATTAAAGAGCCGAGCAAAGAGCCACTAAAAGCTGGGGCGCCGACGCATGCGTCCGCAAATCCTGGCACGAAGGCGGAAAATCAGGCTCCGGGTTCATTCGCAAGTTCCAATATCGGAGTCGGCAAATCTGGTCCTGAGTCTATGCCCCCCGTATTGCAGGCGACGCCGCCCGCCTCAACCAGCACACCAGTGGCTCCCGCTAGCGGCGAAGGCGCCGCCGCGCGAGCGCCGGCGCCGAAGGCACCTTGATACAGGTCCCAATGAATTCACAAGACGCATTTGAGGCAATTCGAAGTGAGATCCAAAGGATCCGCCCAGGATGCCGTTTGCTTGCCGTCAGCAAAGGCCAAACTCCAGACAAAATTAGAGCCCTCTATGAGCGGGGACAGAGGGAGTTTGGTGAGAATTACCTTCAGGAGTTAGAGGTAAAAGCGGCAGCTCTGGCGGATTTGACGGATCTCCATTGGGTTTTTATCGGACAACTCCAGTCCAATAAAATTCAGCGGATCGTGGCGGTGGCTGACGAAATCCAGACGGCAGCGAGCGAAAAGCATCTGCGGTACATCGATCGCTGGGCGCGGGACGCGGGTAAAGCAAGGTATCCGGTTTTCCTCGAAGTAAATGCCGGGCAAGAGGGCACTAAAGCTGGTGTGGAACCGACGGGAGTTCCTGCTCTTGCGGAGCTTGCGGGGGCTATGACAGGAATTTCCCTTCTTGGCGTTATGGCGATACCGCCGGCTGATATTCGGGACGAGCTTTATGTTCTTTCTGGAACGCCCCCACCGAAATTATTTCTTTCACTGAGGTTGCTTGCAGACGCTGTTGGGATGGGTAAACTGTCGCTGGGAATGAGTGCTGATTACCGAACAGCACTTGCCGCAGGCACCGATTGTGTGCGGATCGGGCGTTCACTGTTTGGCGAGCGTGTGGACTGATTTTTTTAAAATAAGAGGAGCTCCATAATGAGCGAATTAATTTTGTCTGGCTTTGGTCACGTTTTGAATATGATCCTAAATGTGTTGCAGATGTTGGTTTTTGTTTCCGTATTCATTGGCTTGCTCGGGGCTGATCCTTCGAATCCGGTCGTGAGTTTTGTCGAACGCGCAACGGAGCCTGTTTACCGGCCGCTTCGTCAGTTTACCAGAAATATTCCTGGTCCATTCGACTGGGCGCCATTCATTGTTTTGTTGATGATTGTTTTTGTTCAAAAGACTTTGGTAACCTGGTTACTCATGCGTGGTCCGGTGATGTGACTTTATGAAGAAATTTGTGACATGGATAGCTCTGCCAATTTGGCTCCTCCTCCTTGCTGGCTCCCTGATTAGTGTGAGCCGACGTAGCCATGAGGCGGCCTTGAAGTATTACGCTTTTATCGAAAAGCCACCGTTTTCTGAATTGAGCCCAGCCTTTATTGACGTCATCTCGATAGGACACAAAGGCATTATTGACGATGCCTTGCTGTTTCATGCGCTCAACTATCTGATGGATGTCCGGTTGCGTGGATCTGATCCTGCCGAAGTTCAGATGGCACTGAAGGCAACCACGCGGCTTCAGCCAAAAATCGAGAGTATTTATATGTTCGGTTGCCTCGTGTTAGCCCTGGAACTGAAGCACCCAGAGGGGTGCGAACCATTGATCACGGACGGGATCAACTTGTTTCCGGATGGATGGCGCTTGCCAGTTACCCTCGGCACCATTCTTTTTAATAATATGAAAGATGATGCCAAGGCGGCCATTTTTTACGAGATTGCCGCGCATAAGCCGAATGCGCCGAACTTTGCTAAATCTTTCGCCATCAAGTTGCGCAATCGGGCAAAGCCCGATCCAATCGAGCTTGAAGCAATGATTCAAAGCCTTGGCGCTACGTTCGGCGAGGACATGGTCCGTAAATTCTATGCGCCTGAGGGGGTCCAAAAATGAGTGTAGCTCCGGGGATCAAGGTTCAAAATGTCACCAAAGTTGTTTACAGCGACGTGACGAAGGGGCGCCAGGTCATTGTTAACGACCTGTCCGTGGCGTTTCGTGCCGGTAAGTCATCCGCATTGCTGGGGCATAACGGTGCTGGCAAGACCACTACCATTAAGTTGATTTTGGGATTGGTTCGCCCGACTCATGGGCAGGTTTCGATCGATAATAATTCCGTTGGAGTCGAGCAGCGTAGGGTGATTGGTTACATGCCGGAGGTCAACCGGATTCCCCTCGTGCTGACTCCAGTGGAGGTCCTTCAATTCCACTTGGCGACCTATAATCCACTGGAACTGAATGGTTCAACGGTCCGCAATGTGGCTATCGAGCAAGCATTAAAACGAGTTGAATTGTGGGAGCATCGCAAGAAGCGTGTCGGCAAGCTTTCTAAGGGCATGGCGCGTCGGTTAGCTTGGGCCCAAGCGACGATCCATAATCCGTCCGTTTTAATTTTGGACGAGCCCATGTCTGGCCTCGATCCCACCGGGCGATTGGCGATGCACGGTTGGATCTCTGAATTTCGTGCCAGTGGGAAAACAATTATATTGTGCTCTCACGAATTGGCGACGGTGGGCGAGTTGTGCGATGACGTGAACATTCTGCGCAAAGGTCGGCTGGTTTATAGTTCGACCCACGAAGAGCGTGCTGGTTTTTATCGATTAAGCCTTTCTGGTGTCGATGAAATGGCATTGAACGCAATCCGTGACGGGGAGAGTCTGTCGGGATGGTCCGGGGTTCACCAGGAGGGATTCACTGCCCATCTTGTTTTTTCAAATTATTCGGACGTATCACAGTGGATGCAGGCCGCTTTTAAACGGGGCGTGGTGGTGACTGAGTTCGGGCCGGCACCTTTGATTGACGAGGGTGTTCTGCTCAAGTTTTTTGGAAAAGAACTCGAGTCATAAGGAGACGAAAATATGATGTCAGTTTTTATGGTGATGCGTGAAAGCTTCTTGCTGCTCCGGCGGGATAAAATTTTTCTGCCGGCTGTCGTTGCAGGAGTCTTGATTACAGTTTTTGCTAATGTTGCGTCTGATTGGGGAATAGAGGAATTTCGTAAAATTCTTTTTGATGTTGGTGCGCTTGGTTTTCATATAACGGGGAGTCTGGTTGCCATTTTCTGGGGCACAAAGACCGTGAGCGAAGCCAGAACCGATGGATCTCTTGAGATTCAGTTGGCGGCCCCAATCAGTCGTGTGTCGTGGTTGATAGGCAAATACCTTGGGCTCCTGCTCGGATTGATCTTTTTTTGGGTTCTCGTACTGATTTTTTGGCAGTGCATCATGCTGTTAAACAACTTTGGTCCGTTGGAAGGGCCACAATTTATGTTTTTTGTTTTCCAATTGATCGAATGGGCGTTGGTTGGAGCTGTTGCAGTTTTTTATTCAACCTTCGCCGGAGTTACCATCGCCCTATTTGCAACCATCAGTACGTGGATGGCTGGATTGGTTTCGATGCCTGTTGCCCAGAATCTTCCGCCTCAGGCCAAGGGCCTGGCGGTCGATGTAGTTCAGGGGTTGGCACGATTTTGGGACCTTCGGCAGTTTAATTTGGCGGGTTATGCCACCGGTGTTGAAAAAATCAGCCCAGGGGAGATTCAGGTTCGCGGGATTTATGGGATTTTATTGATTTTAATTGTAATTACGGTCTCTTGTATTTTCTTTCGGCGGCGTGATGTTTTGGCATGAAATGGATTAATAGATGACTTAATGGATGACTTAATACGACGTAATGTTGATTGAGGTACTTGGTTTGGCGCGACGTGGTGAGGATATTCATGATGCTGGCGGTGACCCCCACGTACGTCGCGAACGGGAGGCTGCTCGTGAATTGCGTCAATCTCGCTGGTGGCAAAACCTGATCCAAAATGCAAAATGCCATTATTGCGGTGTGCAGTTGAATGCCAAAACGGCAACGATGGACCATATACTTCCTGTGAGCCGGGGCGGGTTTTCAACCAAAGGTAACGTCGTTCCATGTTGTAAGCCTTGCAACACAGCTAAGCGCGACCACTCAATCTTTGATTTGTAATATATTTGTTCCGCTCTAGCCTTCCCGGAAAGCTCAGACTAGTCTGCAATCACATGAGAACTTTATTTGTTAAAGAAAAGCCACCGTTGAACCGGCATACCATCCGGCTCAGACATCATTTTCGGGTCCGCCTCCGGCACCGGCATCAGGTGTCTTCGTTTCTTAAGCAAACCGTCGCAGCTCAAATTCATGCATGGGGCGCGCTTGGCAGTTTGATTGCAGTGGTTGTTCTCGGCTTTCGGACTTTTTCCCACGGCTGGCATCATTTGGTGTGGTCAACGATATTTGGTTTGTCAGCCGTTTTGTTGTTCTCGGCCAGCGCCTTGATGCATTTTTTTTGCGATGGTTATCGTATATCGAAGCGATTTGCTGAGGTTCTCGAGAATTTTGATAAATTTTGCATCCATATTCTAATCGCTGGAACGTATACGGCGATTGTCGGGATCTCTTTGGTGGATCCACTGCGAACCCAAATGCTGATCGCTGTCTGGACGTTTGCATTTTTTGGCGTGATTTATACTCTGTTCTACAAGCGACTTCCCGGATTTTTCCGTTCTCGGATTGTTTATACGTCCCAATTTCTGGTGATGGGATGGCTGGTTCTTTTTTGCATTCACGACATGATGGCGGTTCTCTCGGAAACTCAAATTGGGTTTGTGTTTGCGGGTGGGTCCTTGTACTCGATCGGAGCTTTCATCTACGTCATGGAGCGTCCCAATCCAATGCGCCATTTTGGCTACCATGAAATTTGGCATTCTTTTGTGGTGCTGGGTTGCACGAGCTTTTTTATGGTTGTTTTTCTCGCCTATTTTTAGCTCAATTTATCTGGAACAGGTTTGCATGAACCAGGTAAACAACGCGAAAAAAATAATGATCTGAATGGCTGCGGCACTACGCTGCCGGAATGATCCGCTAAAAATCGATCCCCGTTTTGGAACGTATTTATAATGCTTCTTTGAAGCCGCCGCGGCCGCTTTGTTGCGCATGGCTCGGGCTTTTTTAAGATCAACAATATTTGGCATAAAGATTCCTTTAGCGGTTGCTACGGGTAATTGGGCGGCCTGCAGACTTTTGCATCGATCGGGAGTTATTGATCACCAGTCGGACTGCCCTTTCAATATCCCGAGAGGCCGCTTCAAGCGAGGTCGTAAAAACAAACCATGCAACATTGCCCGTGCAGGGTGGGGTAGTCATGGACCCTTTGTAATGAAAGTAAGTTTTTTTCTTTGGAAGCAGTTTCATCAGAGGAAACGCCGCGATTTCCCGCTCATCTCCGTCGCCCTTCGGAAGTGAGGACAAGAGAAGTTCTAAATCCTCACTTCGATTTCCGGCGGCCACAAAGATGGCTAGCACCGCCAGCTCGCCGGAGGGCGAACGGTGATTTAATTGCAGTTCCAATTCGTAAGGCACACTTTGCAGATGATGTTCGCTCGGGGTATGGATCGAGATAGAATGCAGGTTGAAGCGATCGCCCTCGATTTCGACGTAATTATTTCCTGAAACTGTTGCCAGGAGTTCCTGACCCCGAAGGGTTGTGACCAGATTGCTATCGCGATAGCTGAAAATAATGGGGGTGAGCTTTTGATCGAGCTTCGTGTTGTCGAGGTCCACCGGCGACTGGCCTCGGGCGGCGCCGCAGTCCAAATAGGCCGGATCTAAACGGCTCCAGTAGCGTGGACCTTGAGATCCCTGGTATCCCCACGCCGATGGTAAAGCGGCATTTATTTTTGCGGCGGCCGGTTTTTCTGCTTCCGTTACTGCATCGTGGGTATCGTTTGCAACGTGGGCCTCGGGCTTTCCTTCGTGATCCGACTTTTGCGGCGCCGCAGAGGGTACGGGCGTGGGCTCACTTCCCAAGGAAATCAATTTAGCGTGCTCTTCGCTGGCGACGTAGTTGGCCCACCAGTAAAATCCAGAGCAACCGGTTCCTGCCAGCAGAAACGCAAGCATCCAGGCAAGCCCCTGATCCATTCTCATAATGACTCCTTGCTACGGCTTTTGACGAAATTCATACCCGTCACAGGTTTCATTCTACTTATTGATGACGAGTGGCTCAACCCGTCCTCGTCCCTGGGGGGGAAGAACGATCACAACCCAGGGTCCGGCGGAAATATTTGTGAAGGAGAAGTTTGCGGTGGTGGCGTTAACGGGCATGGCCTTCATTGTGGTTATGCAATTTGCCAAGCGACCGTTGGCTGGCGTGATTTGGCAAATTCGAACGTTGAGATTCTCGGCTGGTTTCTGGGCGCTAGTTCGCTGAATGGTCAGGTTCTCCGTGCCTCCTGATGGTGCCGATCTTGTTATGGTGCCGTAGATGCCTGCATTGTCTGCCAGGGATGCTCCAGTGAGTTTGATCCAGCGAATGATCGTTGGATTCGTTTGGATCGTACCAAAAGAATCTTGCCCCTTCACGCATAGGGTACGGAAACCGTCGGCACCGGAATCGGTGATACGAAGGCGATTCGCAGTGGAACTGGCTACTGGATTGAACGGCCCGTACACGGTGCCAGTATTGCAAATTGTGGACTGTGAATAAGCAAGGGCATGCTGCCAGGAGACAACCCGCTCACCACCAATCTGTATACTCCACGTGGTGTTGCCGGTGGGCGTGAACGGGGCGCCCGAGGCAATGGTGGCAACCGGCGGTAGCGGGGACTTTAGGGTCCATCGGTAGGGGGTTGGGGACGGCTGCAGGTTGCCTGCGCTATCGCGGCCCTTGACGCACAAGACTTTAATTCCGGGAGCGCCAGCGTTGGCGGTCAATCTTGTGGCGATTAGTGCATAGGGACCATAGACCACCGTATTGCAATTTGTGATGCCACCCATAATGCCCCATTGGTAGTCGACCACGCCGGTTCCAGATACTTTTGCGTTTACCGTTTGATCGGTCGTCTCTTTAGGCGGTGTTTCGGTCAAAATTGCGACGGGAGGAACAGTATCCTTCAGCCAGGTGAAACCCGTCGGAACGGCTTGCTCATTTCCGGCATTATCGGTCAACGATGCACATAAAGTATAAGTGCCATCGGCTAACGGCAGGTTGAACAGTATTTTTTCCGTGAGTGGACGATTCTGGGCCGTGGCCAGATTGGTTGGGTCGCAAGAACTTCCGCTCAGGACCATAGCACGGTAGGTGCCTCCTTCATTGGCGCTGACCTTAACATTCAGGCTTTGTGCATTTGAAGTTGTGGATGGTAGGTCACTAAATACCAAGTTATTAACCGTTGTATCTTGAATCCACGAGATGGTTGTGGGCGAGATTTGTTCGTTTCCCGCTTCATCTTTCGCCAGGACGCATAATGCTCTAAGCCCATCGCCCTTTGATATGAGGCTTAGTTGAATGGGGGTTGTCGCAGGCCGTGATGTTGACCAGACAGAGCATTGACTGATTGCAGCAGCCGTCGCATACCGGTAGGTGGCCACTCCGACGCCACTGACTTGAATGGTTCCGGTGGGGGACTTATTTGAGACTGGTGGTGTTCCCGTCAGGATGGCGACAGGTGGCGCGGTAACGCGTGTCCATTTTAAAAATTTTGGCTCTGGTGAAATGTTACCTGCGGAATCCTTACCCAAAATGCAGAGGGTATATGGACCATCGTTTGAAGTTCCGACGAGGTAGCTAGCGGGTGAAATCGCACAGGATCCGTAGCTGGACCATGTCGTTGGGCAATTGGAATAGCCGGCAAACAATGTGGCTGCGCAAGAGGCGAGATCTGCAGGGCCGGAGATTTTTACAGAAAAATTAGTCAAATTGGTTACCGCGGGTACGCTAGATTCAATGGCGATGATTGGGCCGGTAAAATCGCCCATCCAGCCATAGGCGGTCGGTGTGATTTGGATTGTTCCTGCATCGTCTTTTCCTCTCAGACAAAGCGCTAAATACCCGTCAGCACCTTGTGTTATGGGTTCCACATTGAAGGTCCCAGGTTGGGACAAAGGTGTCCATGATGACCAGGCAAGAGACGCACTGCTGCAGGCGGCGTCTTTGGATTCCGGCTGGCTCCTGATTAAGGCCGTGCTGTAGGAGGTGGCACTTCCTGGCGACACGGCAGACACGGTGATGGTGAAATTTTTCGCATTGGAAACCTTCGTAGGAAACCCTGTTGCTTGAACCACTGCGTCGGCATTGGAGAATCCCCAGGCTGCCCAGGTGTTAACATAGGAACTGTATCCAGGCACCAAGGCGCGCACGCAAAGGAACTTTTTTAGGGTGCTGTCTTGCGTTAGCACGAGGGGTTGAGCGATGGAGGTTTGCGGAACCGGATTGGCGTAGGTCGTATTCAAAGAACAATCTGCTGCCGGAGCATCGTTGCTTTGTATAAATTTAGCTGAATACAGCGTTCCGGAAGGAGCCGAAATTCCAACGTTAAGATTTTTTATTTTGGTGGTGCCGTCCGGGATCCCGGTCAGGGTGATTTGAGAATCATTGATTAAAATTGCGATGTCATCAAGCAACCAGCCTTCGTATTGAACATAGGCATCGCTGGTCAATTCAAAATAAATTTGCAGAAATTCCGCACCATGACCAGCTTGACCCAAAGCATATTCGGTCAGGTCTATCTTTCGCAGCTGCCAGGCATTTTTCCCTGTTACAAAATCAATTCTGAAGGGCGTGGTTTCGGTCGCTCCGCGTGGAGCAACATAAACATCGCCGCGGTCATAAGGGTCTTCAAGCGAATAGCTGGTCCAATATTGCAAGACCAGTTTTTGAACGCCCTTGATTGGAATATCTCTGAGCATCATGCGGCGTTTCGCATTTGGTGGATACGAGCCAACGCCATCGCTGTAAACTTTACCTCGAGCAGGATCGTCTTCCAGGGTCCATTGGGTATTTGCCGGTAGATCCGTAAGGGACGTCCCGTCATAAAATTGTAAATTATGAAGGGCAATCAATTTGAGTTCAATTGATTCTGAAAGTGGCGATTCGTTGCCCACTTCATCATAGGCCCGCACTGCGAGGTATCCGCTGTATCCCATTTGAAGTTTTTGTAAGGCGGCCGTTACTTTTCCTGATGCCACCGTTATTTGTGCGCTAATTTCGGTGGCTTTATTCCAGTCTGATGGACTAGAAATTGATGTGTCAGCGATTCGGATTTTATAGCTTGCCGCGGCACCGCTGGTCCCGTCGTCCCCCGATGGGGTCCATTCCAGGGTGAAGCTATCCATAGTGCGCTGTGAGACCTTTAGATTCGAAGGGGGCGAGGGCGGTGTCGTGTCGCTTGTGCTGTTCATGGCTGCATAGGCGTTGATAACGGCTCCGCTGCGGACGCGGTTCGTCAAGCTTGAGCGTGGAGTTGAGTTGTCCATTAGACGCGCAATTAGTTCGATGCCCGTGGCCGATGGAAATTTTGCTTTGAGCAGTGCGAGAGTTCCCGTTACATGGGGACATGCCATCGATGTCCCACTCATTTTTTCATAATTATTGCCCGGAGTGCTGGACAAGATGTCTACGCCTGGTGCTGCTACGGCGACGGTGCGTGCTCCATAATTGGAAAACCAGGGCATGTTGCCATTAATGTCGACGGCTGCGACGGCGACAACGTTTGGATAGATGTAACTGGCTGGATAGGAGGCATTTGCGTCGTTGTCATTTTGTTCGTTACCGGCGGCGGCAATGAACAGGCTATTTGCCCCATTTGCCCTTCCAATGGCCAGGGCCATCAGATCGGAATAGCCGCCCCCGCCCCAGCTGTTGTTGGTGGCGAAAAATTTCATTTTGGTCGCGTAGTCCAGTGCCGCCAAGGCGTCGCTGATGTATCCAGAACCGGTTGAATCCAAGAATTTAAGGGGAACCATGGAAACCAGCCAGTTGACACCGACCACTCCAATGGCGTTATTGCCTAACGCTCCAATAGTTCCAGCGACGTGTGTGCCATGGTGGTTATCGTCAGCTGGTTTGTTTGTACCATTAACAAAATTCCAGCCCTGCCAATCGTCAATATAGCCATTACCATCGTCGTCGACGCCGTTGCTGCGTTTGTTGCGTCCTTGGCTGTCGGTTCCAGATTCTCCGGGGTTGATCCAGCAGTTTGCGGCAAGATCCTGATGGGTGCAGTCGATTCCGGAGTCGATGATTCCGACAATCACCGACCGACTTCCCGTCGTTAGATCCCAGCTTGATACCGCTTTGATATCAACGCCACTTGAAGGATTTGCCATGCCCCAGAGTTCAGAGAAGCGCGGATCGTTTGGGGCGGCGTTGGTTTTGACGACAAAGTCTGGCTCGACGATTTCAATGCGGGCGTCGCTTTTTAGAAAGTCCATGACAGCCGCAAGGTATCGTTCGTCGGTCGCGTCGGGAAATTCCACGTTGACGACGTTGGATTCGTTGAGTTGTTTTTTGATGACTCCGCCGCTGGCACGAATCGGCGCGCCCAGATCAGCCGAGCCAGTGAGCTTGGCTGTTTTGGCGATCATAACGACGGGGTCACGCATTTTTACGTTTAACGTTTTCAGTTTTCGTTTGGGTTGCAGCGAGCGGGCTATTGCCGATGTGGCATAGGTGGATTGCGCCGTGTTGCGGTACTTCAAGATGACGTCGGCAAAGGCGGCTCGGAGTTCGGCTTCGCTGCGCTCACTGGAGATCGGACCGGGCGGCTGAACAATCGCATCGCCCCCAAGGACGGGGGATCGACGACTTTCCGTGGATGTTGGCTTGCAATGGGCCAATGCCATCGTGAAAGTGGCGGCGGCAATTGATATCCGGATCCATTTCATTTTGGCGTAGGGTCCTATCCCGGTGCTAAATTCGAAAACCTCAATCATTATCGGTGTTTTGGTGTATTTCGTTAGAATCCAGTCCAAAACTGCTGGATTGAATTTCTGGTAAGTGTCTGATACTCCCGGCGAAGAGTTTTGGTTTTAAGTTGTTGTTCCAATTCAGGACCCGTAGCTCAGCTGGATAGAGCACCGGATTTCTAATCCGGTGGTCGCAGGTTCAAGTCCTGCCGGGTTCGCCACCTCACAAGTATTTTAAGATCCCAACATCATTAAGAAAAATTCATCCCACCGCGCGAATGGTTTGCTCTCAATTTTGCGTAAAAGATGAGTCGCTAAAGTCGGCGCAAAATGGGTGCCGCGCTCGGTCCTTTGCGCTAGCGGAGGTTGTAGGAAAAATCAGCGGGGTAACATACATGCTACTCGTCATAGGTACCGTGTATGATTGCCGTGAATAATTATGAGGAGCCCATATGCATCATGGTGAAAAAACCCTTTTCGGGATTATCCCCGCTGGGGAGGCCGATATTGTCGCCAAGCATTTGGCCCAAGAGGGCATCGACGTGGTGGCGATTACCAACCACTCCACCTGCAAAACGGGTTGCTCTCCAAGCAAAGAAATCTGGGTACATCCAGACGACGTAGCTACCATTCAACGGGTGTTGCATTCTCGTCATATGCGGACCCTGGAAGGCATGGGAGCTGATCTGGAATTGATCAACCAAGTATTTGATCCAGGTCAAGCCACCGCCATTTGTCCGGCTTGCGGTACGGAATTTTCTACGAAAGAGTCCCAATGCCCGGAGTGCGAGTTGGCTTTCAGTTAATCTCCTGAATGGACTTCAGTCATAGACGTCTGCGGGTCGCAATCATGGGGGATTTATGCGAAGGCTATACGCGGACACCGAATCTGTTTGGTAGATGATACGAGCACTTGGAATTACCTGGTGCGTTCTAGCTGGGGTGATGGGTTGGAAAATACGTTTCACATGTTTCGTTCTTGGCACATTACATAAAAATTTCGTTATGCCCAAAAAGTCTTGCAAACCACCGTTTTCTGTTTTCTAATCCCGTTGTCCCAGTGGCAGATCCTGCCGGGTGCGCCACGTTTTTTCGTGAGATCCCCTTTTGAAAATTGTTCATGCGTATCCCTATTTTAATCGATTGGGTGGCGTCGAAAAGTACCTCCGAGACATACTTCCCGGGCAGAAAGGCGTTCATGACGTCTTGCTTGTCGGTGGAGAATTCGACGAGGACTTCCTTCATGAATATCCGGTCGCAAAGATTTCTTTTCTGCGTCGCCCGCGGTTTTTGTCGTCGATAACTTTCGCCGTAGCCGTCTACGGGACCCTTCGGCGCTTGAAGAAGACCTTGGGCAAGAATGTTGTCATCCACGCGCAGGGGGCAAGTTCCTTTCGTCAAGATGTGGTGACGGCACATAGTTGCCATAAAGCTTGGTTTTTAAGCTCCCTGGCGGAGCAAAAGATTTTTTCCTGGCCATGGTTGCGCAAGATTTTTAACCCGGTTCACTATTTCACGATTTTTATCGAGACACTTCAATATCGTCCCGGAAATCATCGCAAGGTGATCGCCATCTCTCAAGTGATCAAGTCAGAGTTGATCAAATATTACCGGATCGATTCTCGACGCATTGTCGTGATTCATTCCGGGGTGGATTGTGCCCGCTATCACCCTAACCATCGAGATAAATTCAGGGCTGTTGTGCGCGGCAAACTTGGAATATCGGATTCGGCGACAATCCTTTGTTTCGTTGCTAATGAATTTCGGCGCAAAGGATTGGCGAACGTTTTGGTCGCATTGGCGGGGGCCGGCGACATGACACTTGAGTTGATTGTGGTGGGGCGCGACCGTTCAGATCCTTTTCAAGCGATGATCCAGTCCCTCGGAATCACCGATAGAGTTCATTTCATTGGGCCGACCAGTGAAGTTCACGAATACTATGCCGCCTCGGACATCTTTGTGCTTCCGACAAAATATGAGCCATTTGGTCTGGTGATCACGGAGGCCATGGCATCCGGCTTACCGGTGATCGTCAGCAGGCTCGCAGGTGCCGCAGAGATCATGACGGAAAACCTGGATGGAATTCTTCTTGAAGATCCTGAAGATGCCGTGGAACTTGCTGCGGCTGTTGACGCCCTAGCCGATCCAAATCGGCGTGCTCTCATGGGGCTTAAAGCAAGGGAGACGGCTCTGCGCCATCAGTGGCCAGAAGTCGTTCGGGAAATTTCCGCAGTTTATCGGGCCGTTATCGATTCGTCGGGTGTTTGATGGAAACTTCGCGAATCAGTTGAACTAATTGTGCCGCGACGATCCGGTTGGTATATCGGGTTTTAACCCGCTGCATGGCCGATTCTTGTAACGACTGGCTCAAATCTGGATTTTTTTCCAGCCGCCGGATGGCCGCTGCCAGTGCTTGCGAATCTTCTTCCGGAAACACCAGCCCGGCATTGCCAATGACTTTCGGAATCTCTCCGGAGGAGGAACCGATACAGACAGCACCTGCGGCCATGGCTTCAACCAGAATACGTCCAAATTGCTCTTTCCAGTTGGGACGTGTGTGGGATGGCAGGCAAAGGGCATCAATGGAGCGCAGGTAGGCCGCAATTTCGCGGGATTTAACTTGTGAAATGAACTTCACCCGGTCCGGTGGCAGTAGCCCGGCGGCAAGGTTTCTGAGATTTTTTGCAAAAGGGCCGTCTCCAATGATGACGGCTTTGACGTTGCCATCGCAGAGGGTCAACGCGTGGATCAGGTCTTGGACGCCTTTTTCCTCGACGAGGCGACCTGCAAAACCGATCCAGAAGTCATCGGGTGTCAAACCCATGGTTTTTTTTGCAGCCCTCCGTGTCTCGGGCGCGAGATTTTCTGGCGCAAACTGTTCAAGTTCTACGCCCATTTGGGGTATTTCCCGGATCAGCCCAGAGAAGCCTTTTTGCCGCAAGACGTCCGAGGCTTCTGTGTTGCCGGTGACGGCTGCGCCACAGTTTTTGAAAACGTATTTTTCAATATTGGAAAATGGTGGTGGATATTTTTTGAAAATATTTTGCCAGGTATAAAAAATCGGAATCGCGCCATATTTTTTGGCAATTCGAAATGCCTGCCAGGTGACCACGGAATAGTGTTCTTCTTCAATATTGAAGATGTCGGGACGAAAGTCTTGAACTGCTTTTTCCAGGCCAAGATAAAAGTGGAAATGATTGCGCCCGTTGAAGGCAATTGGGAGCCGCCTGGTCCAGATTCCGGGGATGGGGGGTGAATTAACCCCGGTGGTTTCGCGCGTGCCATCGTCTTCCCACTTTTGGTGGCCCCAAACTTGCGGGGCAATCAGACCGACGGTGATGCCATCGTGTCGCGCCAGTTCTGCCAATTTGTTGCGGTAGGCACTGGCAACGTAAGGCTTTGAAAGGGTGAGCACACGCATGGGCTATATTCCCTAAGTCAGTTTGTCGGCCACTATAGCGGCGCGCGAATAATCCGGGTCGCAGCAGCGGCAATGACCCCGGCGGCGACGGAAACATTCAAGCTTTCGACTTTGCCGGTACCAGCCAGGCGCAGGGTTGCGTCGGCTGATTTAAGGACGGCCTCGGGCAGGCCCAAGCCTTCGGCTCCAAGGGCGATCACGCACGGGTATTTGATTTCGGTCGTCCACAAGTCATGCCCTTTGGCGTGACCCGAGGTGGCATAGAGCATAAAGCCGCCCTTCCGCTTGAGATCGCGCGCCGTGTCGGCCACGTTGCCCTCGGCAACAATGACAGGCACATGCTCGGCACCGCCCTCGGCGATTCGGATTGCCGCCCCAGAAAGGGACCATCCGTCAGGTCTGGCTGCGGCGGGACCGGCAGGGGTCACCAGGACGGCCGCAATCCCGAAATGGGCTGCGCTGCGTAAAATGGCTCCGACGTTATGGGGGTTCTCGACGCCAACCAGCCACAGTACGACGTGGGGTGGTGCTTCCAGATGTGCCGGGCCGTCTGAAGTTGAAGAAGAACTTAGCTGTGCGCTTAATTGCTCCGAAGACCTCAAAAATGTGTTAAAATCCGGATACTTAGGCATTTTTGCGAGAATGCAAACGCCTTCGGTATGGTCGGATTCAGCCACTTTAGCCAAATCGGCCGGTTCGACCAGATGGTAGGCAAGGCGGTTTTGAGCGCAGAATTTTAGCATGGGGCCAAAGGCCTTGCGCGTCCCTTCGGTTACATAAGCCCGGATGATATCCTGGGGGCGATTATGAAAAAGGGCCATGCAGGCATGAAATCCGCAGATTTTCTGCTCTGCTTTCCGGTCGGCTTTAGATATAGGCTTCTGTTCCATGGCGCATTCTAACCATAACCAATCGCTGAAAGCGACGAGAAACCCATAAGAGACCCCCGAATGACTTCCACTTTTACGCCAAGCGACCTACCCGTTGTGACTTTGAAAACGGAACGCAAATCTTCCCATCCGTGGATTTTTCAGAAAATGGTCGAGAAACCAGAGACCAAACCTAAAAACGGTTGTGTCGTCGACATTATCGACCGGACTGGGGCCTGGGTGGGACGTGGGCTCTATAACGGACACTCGCGCATTGCCCTGCGCGTTTTAACCACAAACCCGGACGAGGGCATCAACCGCAAATTTTTCGACAAGATGTTGCGCCAGGCCATCAGCCTGCGTCGTGATGTCTTGAAGATCGACAAGGTCAGTGATTCGTACCGCCTTGTTCACAGTGAGGGCGACGGGCTTTCGGGCCTTGTGATCGATAAGTTTGGCGAGATGGTTGTGGTCGAATTTTTTTCGTCGGGAATGTACCGCTTTCGCGAGACGATCCTAAGCCTATTGGGCGAGATCCTTCCCGGCAGCCGATTTTATTGGTTCGCCGAGGAACACGTTCAAAAACAAGAGTCGATGGACATTCGCCCACCTGCTTTGCCGGAACCATTTTTGATTGAAGAGCATGGATTGAAGTTCAAAGTCGGACCGGGCAGCAAACACAAAACAGGGTTTTTTGTCGATCAGCGTGAAAACCGGATGCTCCTGGCGCAGATGTGTAAGGACTTGGCAGAGGGTCCTGAAGGCAGCAAAAGAGATGTTTCAGTTTTGGATATCTGCTGCAACTCCGGCGGATTTGCTGTTTATGCGAAAGCTCTTGGGGGGGCAAGTGACGTCCTGGCCTTGGACTTGGACGAAACCGTTTTGGAATTGGCTGAAGAAAATGCGCGAATTAATAAGGCCAAGGTCAAATTCATCCAGGTTGATTTGTTCCATTGGCTACGTGAAGCCATTGAACGTGGCCTGAAGTACGATATCGTCATTCTGGATCCGTCGAAACAGACTCGGACGAAAGAAGAACTTGAAAAAGCCATGCGCAAGTACACGGACATGAACCGTCTGGCAATGCAGGTGGTGAAGCCTGGTGGGATCCTGTTGACGTGTTCATGCACGGGACTCGCCAGCGAGTCAGAGTTTCTGAATTCGATTCGTATTGCGGCCTGGCAGTCCCAGCGCACGGCGCAAATTTTGAAGATCACTGGCGCTGGTCCCGACCACCCGTGGGCTTCTCATGTTGCGGAAGGGCGTTACCTGAAGGCTGTTTGGGCGCGGATTCTGTAGGCAACTAAACTCGCTGGATAAAATGCGTCTTTTTACAATATTTATTGGCATAGTGATCTTTGCAACTGGTTGCAGGACCACGTCCTTTCCGGAAAATAACCACGACGGCAATCTTCAATCGGTGGCCGCGCCAGCCTGTCCCAACATCAATCAAGGGTCCGGGCTGGCTGATTCTTGCAGCAATCTATTCAAGGTTACGGCCCATCCACCAGCAGACGATTCCTTTTCTGCGACAGCAGGCGTCAAGGAGCATGAGTGTGGCTATTACCTGCGCTTGCGGTTGTGCCTGACGGATTGCGATGAGTCGCAGAAAAACCGCCTGCTCGGATATTATCAGACTTGCATGGGAGTCACGGGGCTCGCTTCGGGTGACTATAAATTTGTCGAAGGCTGTGCCGGTAACGGTGAATTCACCTTCTACATGGAGAGCATGCGTCACTGCCTTCAAAAATCTTCCGTGGCGTTCAATGCGGACAATGCCTGCCACTCATGCAAGCAAATCATTGATGGGGCTGGCGGACCCTACGACGGAATCATCGGCAGCCACACGCAATGCAACAGCAGTACCGGGTTTTGTAATTTTTCCAAAACATCGCTGCGCTGCTTTGGCGCCGGACTTGGCTCTTCGTGGACGGGTGTTTTGGGTTCCCATTCCGCAACTGGTTCCATTCGTTCGGTTGGGTTTTGCCATTTGGTATCGCAAGCGGCATCGTGTGCGGCTGCCAGTGATCAGGGGTATGGTGGCTTCATGAATTTTTGGCGGGCGCTGTGCGGTGGTTATCAAAGAGGATGCGAAGCCGTTCAGGGTCGGAGCGGTACGTTTATTGGAAATGCAATCGAAAGCATCGCGGGGATTGGTTCCTCTGGTTTCGATGTTGTCAGCTGCAAATTATCTTGCCCCCTGCCCGAAGATTTAAATCGTGTTTCTGGTTTTGGTGGGCTCGGCGCAGGTTATCTGTTTGAGAAAATCTCTGCCGCCGTCGGCCGCAGCGGCGTTCTGGCGGGCGAATCCGCATGCCGTGGCATGGTCGGAACACTCTAGTTCATTCTGATTAAAAACCTGCGGGATAATCCGGCGTGGCATCGCTGTTCAGGCCACCAGTGCCTTGCATGCAAAGATTAATACATGGTCGATTGCCATCATTAACCAGTGCGTCAGGATTGCCTGGACTTGTGCAGTATTGGAAGGCATCGGCGACGAGTCCAGCGATTTCGCGGGCGTCTGGGTATCCCGTTGTCGCGGCAATGCGGTTGAAATCCTGCGTCGTGCTGATGCTTGCTCTGGTGCAAAGTTTATTGCAGTAACCTTCACTGCGCGATGCGACCGGATGGCTAGCCAGGCAACGCCCCCAGCGTTCAATCACGGCATAACAAAGGCTGACGCGAATTGCTGACCCAGCATCCAGATATCCTGTTTCTGAGTCGACCGTGTTGCGTTTTTCTTCCAAGGCTGGGCGGGATGTGGGAAGGGACGCGATTTCGGCCAGGCCTTCGCAGCGGTTGCGTTCACTGGCGAGGATTTTTTTGTTTTGTTCTTCCAGGTAACGCAAGTCCTGAACGAGGCAGTTGACTTCCGTGCCCACGTCAATTGCGTTGAATAGTCCCGCTGCGGAGCAGTTGGCGATGGCTCCGATGATTCCGATCTTGCCAAAGACCCTGCCCAATTTAGCAATTTGGATGACGTTGAGTTGCCTCGTATTCAGGACACTGGTAAAAACTCCGCTGCAGGTTGTCACAAGTTGGCGGAAATCTCCAAATGCACCCACACTTTTGCTGCCAAATGTGACTGCCTTTTCAAGGTTGGGGCTGGCCATAAACGAACCCAAGGCGGCGTACGCATCCGACCCGCCTGCTGTAGCAATGTTTGCAGCCAGCGAGGCGAGAGAGTTGTATTCGGCATCTGGGGTGATCCCCTGAGTGATCATCTGGTCAGTGGTAAACTTGGAAACTTCATTGAGCGCAAGTCCGCCTAGCAGGGTCTCGGCACACAGGGTGCCCTTTGCGATATTGATGTTGAATTTTGCCGTTTGGCGAATTTGGTTGAATGCTTTTATGGCTGCTGCGATGGCACGGGCTTCACCGGCGGCCAAGGCTGCTGTCTGAATCGTTTCTGCCATGCCTATTCCGATGGCGTCCACGGCGCAACTTTTGCTGCGTTCAAACGCACCGCCGCGCCTTTGCGCCATGCCGTCCGCGCCGCAGTCGTAATAAGCATCTTTAGTGGTGGAATGCGCTGTTTTGTCGAGTGTTGTCTTGCAAGATCCGATAGGCGCACAGAGGGTTAATATAATTGCCGTGAAACGAAGTTGCTGTTTCATGGGTATGGGCCCTTTCCAAAATCATGATCTTAAAAGCATGACATGGAAGGCGGGAATAGAGAAGAGGCCCTTCTCTGGGTGGAGAAGGGCCTCCTTGATCTTTAGTTCAGGCTACCGTGCTGGTCGCAATGATCGCCGTGGGCATGATGCAACGTGCCATCCACCAAGTAATCCGTATGGTCACCGTGGGGGAGGGCTTCGTGGCCGCAGCCAGCAGCGTGCTGGTGTGCGTCAGCGTGCTTCACCGGGTTTTCAGCAGCTGGCATCTTGTCATTGACGGCGAGCTTGTGCTCGACGGTTTTGCCCTTGACGGCTGCATGGAGGTGGCCGTCATGCAAAAAGTCCTTGTGGCCTTCATGCGTGACTTCCACGTGGCCGCAACCGGCAACGTGTTTGTGCTCATGCTTCTTGTGCTCAACGGCACTGACGCCGAAAGCCATGGAGGCACCAGCAACGACAGCGACGATGGATACAACGGCACTTTTAACGAGTTTCATTAGATCTTCTCCAAAAAAAGAAAGTGAAATTCACTGAAAAACATAATGGAAACCAAAAATTTGGGGACTGTTCCTGCTATTTTTTAGTCAGGAAGGCAGTCGGTAAGGCTTTTGTGGGCTTATGACAGGATGCGGACGTGCTGGACGAAGTGCTCGGTCGCTGAAAAAACGGTGCGATTGAGACTCACACTGGCAAGGAGGACCGCTGGCTCATGAATCATCATAGGCGTCGGAACCGTCCAAAAGGCCGGTGTCGAGGCGACTAAAAACTCTGACGGGTTGGACGGGTCGGATTGGTCGGACTTGGGAATCAGGTACGCACAGTGGTCGTGGTGATGGTGGTCGGGTCCGGCTGCCAAGCTTGCATCGTGATTGCATTGGCCTTGGGCGTCCTGACTGGAATCGCTTACGATCTCAATCGACTCCCCGCCGGCTTCTTCGAGGGATTGGCAAAGGGCATGAGGCACCAGGGCGCTCTGATGTCCGATCAGGACCAGTCCTGCAATGACCAACGCTTGTTTGAGCCACTTCAAAGTCAATAAGCCTCGAAAAGACTAAGTTACAATCTAAACGCTAACACGTCTTCGGTCTAATGGCAGCAGCCTATAGTGCGGATCCGCTACGGCTCTAAATATTTTGCCGAGATAGCCTTGTAAAACGAGGTCCCCGTGGTGGCGTTCAAGCACTGGTCGAGGGTGTCGATAAAAACCTTGGAATTCTTGATCCTGAATGATTTCCGGGCGACTGCGACATGATAGGACCGCGCTTTTATGACAAAGTCTAAGGCTCTTATTTTTCCGCCTAAACCAAGTTCCTTCGCCTCCCATAAAACCGTTGGTACGGTGTTCACAAAAGCGTCAATCTTGCCGGAGACGAGCATTTGAATGGGTAATTCTGGATCATTTACCGTTGTCACGTCGCCCCTTTTTTCCCGGGCTGCAAGGTATGCGGAAAACTCTGGGGTGTAACTCAGTCCTGCCAGGTTTCCTAATCTAAGCGTGTCGAAATCTTTTGTTTTAGAAATTTTGACCTTCGAATCTGATCGAACAAAGGGTCGGTAGTCGGCCTTGAAAAGGGGCGCATCGCCAAAGATCAAAAACTTTTCTCGGAGCGCATCGTGTGAGTAGACGTTGAGGTCCAACGTCCCGTCCTCAAGTTCCTTGATGGCCCGTTTGATGCCGACGTGGCGAAACGACGCACGGACTCCGGTTTTCTGAAAGCAGTGCTTGAGGAGTTCCTTACCAAAACCTTCTGGCTTCGACTTGTCTCCCGCGAAAAAATAGGGGGGCCAATCGCTGTCGTTGACTTCGATGATTCCGTCGCCGTAGGCAGGCCAGGCAGACACGCCAAAAAAGAGGAGAAGTGATGCGCGTTTCACATGTTTGAGCATTTCGCGGGATCCTCGTAGCAAGGTCTGAGCCCGGACAGCACATAAGTCACGGGCAATGTTACGATTTTTTTGCTGCGGGGTCTAATGCGTCCGCTGGACGAATTCCCTAAATTGGGAGTATACTCCTAATTAAGGTATTTTTTTAGGAGTGAACTCCGTGTTTAAGAGAGTCGCTAAATTCCCGAAAGTAAAAAGCTTTTTCCTTTTTGGTGCCCGTGGAACTGGAAAAAGTACACTGCTGAAGGAAACATTTTCTGAACAGAGCACATACCGGCTTGATTTACTTCTTCCGTCGGTTGAGGAGCGGCTCGCACGCGACCCGGAGTCTCTTGTCGGTGAAATCAACGGACTTCCAAAGCGTATGACCACTGTCGTCCTCGATGAGATTCAAAAAGTGCCGAAACTTTTAGATGTTGTGCACTTCGTTCTTGAGAACGAGTCGAGGCCATGGAGATTCATCCTGACGGGGTCAAGCGGAAGAAAACTGAAACGCGATGGCGCCAATCTTCTTGCTGGACGCGCCTTTGTCCGTGAGTTGTTTCCACTGGTGATTTCAGAACTTGGTTCTGCTTTTAATTTGAACGATGCTCTCAGTTGGGGAACCCTGCCCTATATATTTTCAACAGAAGACGTCGAAGAAAAAAATGATTACCTCTCAAGTTATGTTCGGACGTATCTGAGCGAGGAAATTCAGCGTGAACAGATTGTTCGCAATTTGGATCCTTTCCGCCGTTTTCTAGAGGTCGCTGCCCAATACAACGGAAAAATCATCAACCATTCAAATATCGCCCGGGGAATTGGCGTCGATCCGAAAACGGTCGCGTCGTATTACTCAATTCTAGAGGATACCTTGCTGGGGCATATCGTCCTGCCATTTTCATTTTCGTTTCGCAAAAAATTAATTAAATCACCAAAGTTCTATTTTTTTGATACGGGCGTCTCGCGTGCGGCTGCCAGAATTCTTTCAGTCCGACTTGTTCCCGGTACATCTATTTATGGTCAGACTTTTGAGCAGTTTGTGATGACCCAAGCGATTCATGGGCTAAAATACGCATGTCCGGAAGCCAAGGTGTCATATTACAAAGACGAAAGTGACATAGAGGTGGATTTAGTGATCGAAAAGCCGGGTGAGCCGGTGATGTTTGTCGAAATAAAGTCGTCGTCCCAGGTGGACGAGAGCTCTATAAAAAGC
>CAMDHM010000031.1 GCA_945898195.1 Pseudobacteriovorax antillogorgiicola
CCACCCTCCGTATGAACTCACGGAGGGCTTTTCAGCCGGCATCTGCCTACGAGGTTACCCGCGCAGGCAGCGGCCACGACTACGGTGGCATCTGGACGATTCCACCGGCGGGACTCTCACCCGCCAGAGTGTTTGGCTAGCATCGCTGCGTTCCAAACACACAAATGGGTAATGCAGGTGGCGTGCCAAAAAAAGGATAGGGCAGGACCAATGCTACGGTCCTGCCCCATCATTTTACACGCCCCACATGACCGGACGAGGTCAAACAACGGTTCCGGCGCTATCCCTTCTACGCCAGGACCGCGGGGAAACGCGGTCTTATCACCGCGCCATACGTCGCCGGGCCATCTCAAATTTAAGGATGTCCTCGGCGTCTACTGGCTCTGATTCGATGTCAAAATCGAGCGGCGCAGTAAACGCGTAATTCTTATCCATCGGATCAAGAAGGCGCAATTGACGCTTCGACTTATGACCTTTTAGTTTCTCTTTGTGGCGCTTTAACTGTGACGTCAACTTGTCCATCATGTGATCGATGGACCCGTACATATCACCGCAGGCATGCTCGACCTCAAGATTGAAGCCGTCCCCTCCGGTTAAAGTGCAGCGCACTGCGTGATTCAGATTATCCACGGTAAATGTCACGTGAGCCTCAACGGGCTTGGAAACGAATTTATTGACTCGTTCGGCGATCTTCTCCTCGGCATAACGGGTGAGTGCTGGCGACGTGTCCATGTGCTTGAAAGCAAAGCGAAAATGCATTAGAAACCTCCTTCAAATCCGTGACGAATTCACGGGTCATTCCTGCCTACAAAATGCTTTTCGGCTAACTTTTAAAAGGCATTAGAGGATTTATTGGGGCTTGCCAAAGCCCGCCAATTTCAATAATTGTTTTAGATAGATAGCTTGCACTGTATTAAAAAAGATCAAGGGTTTTTCAGGACGTGACCGCCTTCGACCACCAAAACCGACCCCCGCAAAACGAGAGCCGATCGGATGCAGAACTGCGCGCGGAAGCTGGCGCGGCATCAACACTTCGCGGCGAAGTGGAGCGTGTTACCTACAGCAATGCAGAAAATGGCTACAGCGTCCTGCGCATTCGTGACACCGCCACCAATGTCACCGTCACTGCCACGGGAATCTTTGTCGACATCAAGGCCGGCGAGCTGTTCCAATTCACAGGTACGTGGAGCTCACACGCTCAATACGGCCGACAATTTAAAATTGACCGGGCGTTGCCAGTACGCCCAACATCTAAACCGGCAATGATCCGTTACCTGTCATCAGGACTAATCAAGGGAATTGGTGAAAAGACTGCCGGGCGTATTGTTGCCCATTTCGGTGAAAAAACTTTCAAAATATTGGACGAAAACCCAGCCTGCTTGACGCAAGTAAAAAGCATTGCTCGCAAAAAAGCCCAGGTCATCATCGAAGCATGGCAGTCCCAGCGCGCAGGCGCAGACATCATGATGTTTCTGAATCAACACGGAATCACCCCAAACCTTGCACGTAAAATTTTCAAACTCTACGGCGCAGGAACAATTGAAGTCGTAACCACAGACCCCTATCGCCTGGCGGAAGATCTGCACGGAATTGGCTTCTTGAAGGCCGACGCGATCGCATTGAATGTAGGCATCACCAAGGATTCCCCACAGCGAGTTCGGGCTGCTGTCCTGTACCAACTTCAGCAGGCTGAAGACAAAGGCCACTGCTACCTGACTAGCCCACAATTAACGGCAGGAATGTCGGCCACCTTGGATTTACCTGAGGCTCAGTTGGCAACACGCCTTGACGGTGAACTTCGAGCCCTTCAAAATTCAGGCGCCGTCATCACCGAAAAAGTTCACACGCAAATGGGCGAATCTGGCGAGGGACACTACCGGGGCGAACTACGGGCGGCTGAGGCCGATGTTGCCGAGGGAATTGCACGGCTCTTGAGTCACCCTGTTGAGGTCGATAATGAGCGCGTTGCAAGTTGGATTGAGCGCTACGTAGCAGTGTCTGGAACGACACTTAGCGAGGGACAGCTGCAGTCGCTGAAATTCGCAGTACAAAGCGGCGTCTTTGTCTTGACCGGTGGGCCTGGAGTGGGCAAAACCACCACCGCAAACGTGATCATTCGCCTGTTCAAGGCCATGGGCAAAAAAGTCGCCCTCGGCGCCCCGACTGGTCGCGCCGCCCAACGCTTGAGCGAAGTCGCTGCGGAAAAAGCGAAAACGATTCATCGCCTGCTGGAATGGGCGCCCGCCGTTGGCGGCTTCACCAGAACCGACGAAAATCCATTGGACGCGCAAGTGACCATCATCGATGAAGCCTCGATGATCGATATCCGATTGATGGCCAACCTTGTCAAAGCGCTGCCAAATAAATCCCAGCTTATCTTGATCGGTGATGTGGACCAGTTGCCATCGGTTGGTCCAGGAAACGTTTTGCGTGACTTAATAGAATCGCGTCAAATACCATTCATCAAACTGGATCAGATTTTCCGTCAAGCAAACGAATCTCATATTATCAGGACGGCCCACACGATCAACAAAGGCCAGGAACCTGAGTTTACAAAGAACCAGGACGATTCGAGCGACTGCCAGTTCATCGAAGTGGAAACTTCTGAAGACGTCATGGAGACAATTAAAAAACTCGTTGCTTCTGATATTCCAGAAAAACTTGGACTTGATCCTGTCCGCGACATTCAAATTCTGACGCCAATGAATCGCGGTGATCTTGGAACTCAGACATTCAATGAGGAGCTGCAGCGCCTATTGAATCCAGACCGTGGCCAAGGGGCTGCCGACACTGGCAATCGGAGTGAAAAGTCGCGCCGCCTATTTCGCCAGGGCGACAAGGTGATTCAGCTGGTCAACAACTACGATCTCGGGGTCTTCAACGGCGACATTGGGTTTGTGCGCGAGGCTGGTGTTGAGGGTGGAAAAGTTTTGGTCGGATTTCCCGACGGGCGCCTGGTAACATACGGAGCCGAGGAGATCGGAGACCTTCGCCTCGCATATGCCATCACCATTCACAAATCCCAGGGCAGCGAATTTCCCGCCGTCGTAATCCCTGTATCAATGCAACATTACATAATGTTGCAACGAAATTTGATCTACACAGCACTGACGCGAGCCAGAAAATTTGCGATCTTCGTTGGATCGAAGAAGGCACTGGGCTATTCCGTGCGCAATCAGGTTTCCGCGAAACGCCAGACCCAACTCATCGAGCGTATTCGCTGGGCTCTTCGGATCGCGCCACCGCCGTCGCGCTGAACCTTCCGCAGGTACCTAGGAAGATCCTTTGTAGATATTCTGGTCATGCCCTTCAAATGGCCCCGGAACCAGGGCTTGGTCCACAAGGAATTTTTTAATAGCATGACGCGCATAGCGTATTCCGCAGCGTTTGAGTATCTCGTAGCAGGCGAACATCATCAGATCTGCCGATTGGTAGCGACGCGACACGGAAAATTGTAGAGCGGTTTTGAGAAGGCCATTAAGAGCCTTTTCCATAGCGGGATCGGTCAGACCAAGGGCTGGGATTTTAACCTTCCGCATCAATTCAAGCGTCTGGTGACGATCATTTGATGCCGGAATAATCTTGCGGCCCGCAATCAGCTCAAACAGAATCAAGGCTGCGCAATACATGTCCGTCTGTTGGACAATCGGCTCGTTCGATATGTGCTCCGGCGCGTAATATCCCGGCGTGCCAATCATATAATTCCGGTAATCTTCGACCTCAAGGCGGCAAGCCAATCCAAAGTCGGTAACTAAAACACGACCTTTTGAATCGATTAAATAATTCGCAGCCGATAAATCAGAATGAATCGTGTCATGCAAATGCAGATAATCAATGCCCTGCAGCATATCGATGACAATACAAAGGCCGATAAGGGGTGGTACGCGTTTGACCTGCTTCACGAACGAGTATCCTGACCATCCATCTACAAACTCCGTGACGATGTAACAATCCGGAGGATTGAAGAAGCTGTCGAGATAACTAACGATGTGTTTGTGATGCAAGCTCGAAATGATCAGGAGCTCGCGGTGAAAAATCCCAAGAAATTTGGTGTTCCGAGCGAACTTGTCGTGCAGCACCTTAATCGCTACGGCCCCGCCAGTGCGCTCGTCGATGCCGCGAAACACTCGACCAAGGCCTCCCACCCCCACTTCGGCAACGATCTTGTAAGGCCCGATCTTTGCGGGGATTGAGGACGTAGCTTTTATCTGATTAGTGCTCAATGGCCAGTCGACTCCTGCTTACCTGATCCCGAAATCGGACCAAGCTATCATCGGCAGGAACCGGTCAGATTCAATCATAAATTACGAGAATGACCTTGATGCACATCCAAATAAGACCAAATTACCGAAGCATTTCATCCACTTCCTCAATCACATCATTGGATGACGAGATCTTCCTCAACTCACCAAGAAGCAAGGATATTGCCGGCCCTTTTTTCTGTCGAACAGATTCCACATAAGCGATCTGAACCCATTGAGGCATGCGGGACATCATGATTGCCACCTGAGACCGTTCCGCTGGCAGGTAGCTTTCAAGGGCGGACTGACCCAAATCAGAGAGGCCGTTGTTGCGAGAAACAGAATAGTAGACAAGATATTCGGCATTTGGATTGGACAGGGGAGCTGGGTGCGCCTGCAGGTGCTTAAGCGCGATAAGGCAGGTATAGACATTAACCGAAGCTTGCGTCAGCTGACGCAGTTCTTCCGGCGTTGCCAAGGCAAGGTAATCTAGAAAATCAGACGACGCGCGAGCAGGATCCAACTGCGCCATTGAGAGTGCAAACGCTTCCTGACCGGTCGTCATCAGGCCTTGGCGGATCAATGTGTATGCAGATTTCATCCCATTGGCCTGAACGGCAACCGCCATTTGCGGAATCAATATCGTCGCCTCGTCGTTTTCAGTAATGGCGCGGCCCAACTCTCGCTCCATCGCAACCCCAAGCGCGCGAGACGGCATCGCGGCGGCAATTTGCCAACCCAATTGCCTGGCCACGGGACGCCCCGAATTAATCATTCCTTCAAAAAGTGGAACTGATGCCGGTAGCGGCGAACCTTGATAAATCGCAACAGCATTTGCAAGGCGCACATTATCGTAGCGGATGATTCCATCTTGAATTGCTGCCTCAATGGTTCGATGAGCGGCCGGCCATTGCTTGCGCTTGGTAATCAATCGGCGCGCATCCTCCACAGTCTGAGCACCATTATTGATGGCAGCTTCGATGGCTCCGTTCAGCGTTGTTTTGGAGTCAAAACGCATTCGCTTCTTTGAATCCTGATTGGAGGCATCTTGAAAGGCCTCATCTTCTTTCGATCCAACCCGACCCGGACCTGCATCCGCACTAATGAGCGAATTTCCGGAACCACCCGACTGAAGGCTCACGCAAGAAACCAGGCCTTGCGCGATTGCCGCGATCAGCCACGGAAATTTGATCGTTGAGTTAAGGCGCATAAACTTCCCCTGTTACAACTAAGGTAATCCGGACCGAACCGCCAAACGCGGATTCCAAATCATCAACCAGAACCGGTGATGAGGTCGACAGATGAAATTCAATTGTCCTGAATTCTTTGAAGTGTATCAAAGAAACCGGAGCGCGCAAAAAAAAATGTGCAAGAACATCAGCTTCTATAGCAACTACCTCATCGGATCGGCTAAACCCTGATCTGAAAGGGCTACTGACCACAGGCACACCAAACGCGCGTGCCAAGCGCAGGACAAACCGGGCCGGCATGTCAGCCGTTCGGCGCTGCCCCGACGCCCGGAGATTTTGACCGCGGGCAATAAGCCCTCGCATCAACTGTAAATCCCGCTGCTGCCGAAGACCCCATGCTGAAAGAAAAATTACGGCAAGTGCTGAAGCGATGTGAAAAACCAGAGCAATGCTCACGCCCATGAGTCAGCCTCCACAGAATCCGTTGCGAAAGGGCGTCCCCGCAATTTTTTTACGAAAACCACCAGGAACGGAATCAGAAAAATAAATCCAAATCCAAGATCAAAATCGGCTGAATCATTGGATCGTTGGTGGGAGATCAACCCACAGCCCGGAGTTACCCGCTGAATTGCCTCTGGCGTATAAGCCCCGGTGGCGTTACTTTTAAAAACGCTCGACGCCTGAACCAGACCAGACCCAAGAAGAGGCCTGGGAATTGTTTCCCCAGCAATTCGCGCATAGTAATATTGATAATTGAGGGGGTTCGTCGCAGCTTCATAAATCGATGGGTCGGCCGTCCCGATCATTCGGGCGTGAATGTCTGCGGCCGCAAGGGAAGGAGAGAACGCCACAAGGAGTCCGATGGTGCCGGCGACCACGGGCGTCGCCATGGATGTCCCACTCTTCTTGCCAGTACTTCCCCCAGGAAGCGTTGACGAGATTGCCACGCCTGGTGCGGCAATGTCGACCCAATTCCCGAAATTACTGAACTTTGCTTTTTCCTTTTCATCGGTAACCGCCGACACTGCAATCACGTCCGTCAGGGAGGCCGGATAGGAGCGAAGCATGGTGTCTTCGTTACCTGCAGCTGCGACAACGACAATTCCATTTGAAGTACGACGCAAACCCGACACGATGACTGCAATGGCGCGGCTACGTTGAAATTGCCCGAAAGATGCGTTGACGACCCGAATCGCGTTTGAGGAATTACTTCGAAACAAAGAGACATATTTAAGTCCCGCTAATTGCGCAGCATCCGTGATGCCACCCTCGCCACTAGTAGCCTTGATCACGATAATTTTGCAAAAAGGACAAACACCGGCCGGACCCGATGGTTTGGTTCCATCAGTTTTGTATTCGGCGGCAATTATTCCCGCGACGTGGGTGCCGTGGCCACAACCCTCCGCTTCAGGAGGGCAGGCTTGCCCCGCCGCGGTCGTGCCATTTGGAAAAACATCGCCATCGCCAAGGGTGCCGTTGCCCATTGCGGTCACATTGCACCCGTAGATATCGTTGGTACAACCGGTGGCACCAGGACTGGGATTTTGAAAGATGCGGTTTTTAAGTTGTGGGTGCAAATAATCAACACCACTGTCGATCACTGCGATCAAAGGAGGATTCGCCAAGATATCCGCCATCGATGGCACTGCATCAGCCGCGCGTGAACTGAACGCGGCAAACGCAGACGAGATTTTGATCGCACTAAGATGGGCGACCGAGGCCTCAAGATCGGTGTATGCGGCTGACCACGTGGAAAACGAATCATCGGTTGTGGTCAGATCCGATAATTGACTGATTCCATTTGGATCGGCGAACCATAGACGGCCGGCTGCCTCCCACTCCAGAAGGGTTTCGGTGGCGACTTCGTCTGATAAAAAGTCGACTTTCGCGAGGGCCGCCACCGCAGAAGGTGCGCTTTCCATGCCGGTTCCAAGGCGCAACCCAACGGGAGCTTTCGATGCACCAAATCCGGGGCGCAACAGGCCTTGCAGGCCGCGTAGTTCTTCGCCAACTGCAGCAGAGCTCAGGTCGGCCGAGGTGATGAAATCGACCGACTTGACGCGGGGATCGCTGGCGAAAGACGCCGTCAATAGCATCTGATGCAGGCGTACTTCAGTTCTAAAATTGGCAAATTCGAGGGCTTCGCGGGAGGCAGGGGCGCGAAACGCAACGATCCATGATCCCGGAACCCGGGTTTTGCCGTGCCCCTGACTGCCCGGAGCCAAACCGGACTGCGAAACTGGATTTTCCCATAAAACATGGTCGACGGCATCCGCCGGCGCCTGTCCACAGGCCGAAAGGAGGAAAAAAATAAGTAATGTCAGAATATTGAACTGGGGCACGTTTGCCTCCTTGCGGCATCTGCTATGATTCCAATGCTAGCTCAGCAAAGCAAGGGGAACACATCGTGTGGCGACTGACCAAAATTGAAAACCGTCCCGCCCTTTTGCTCTCCGAGGGTATTGAAAGTGGCCAGAGGCAAAGGCTTCACGACCTAAGGGGCGCCATTCGCACCCTTGAACTGGCGAAAAAATTAGGTGCCTTTACGCACTTGGGGCAGGAGCGAGCCGATGCCTTGAACGAGGCCATCGAAATAGTCACTGGGGAGGCCAAGATTTTGGTCGAAGCTTACGGGACAGGCTGCTAAAATCACTTATGGAACCTACCTTGCTACCATCACAGCGATCAGGTGTTTATGCCGTTTCGGCCCCGTCCGGAACAGGAAAAACCACACTAAACAGCCGCATCGAGCAGCGCCATCGCGACGTTGAAATTTCGGTGAGCCTGACCACGAGAAAGCAACGCCCGGGCGAGATTGACGGCAAGCACTACCACTTTGTGGACCGCAAAGAATTCGAAAAAAATGTGAACGAAGGCAAGATGCTCGAGTGGGCGGAAGTCTTTGGCAACCTATATGGAACCAGCAAATCAGAAGTCGAACGGATCACCGAAAAAGGCCACAAGGTCATTCTGGAAATCGATGTTCAAGGCTGGATGACAGCGAAGCCAAAACTGCCTGGCGCCCTCGCCATCTTTATCTTACCCCCCTCGATGATCGACCTATGGAACCGCCTCGAAAAACGCGGCACAGATAGTCCGGAAGTACGATGGCAACGCTTCAAGGCCGCCCGCAACGAAATAGCTGCCGGGCGCATCTATGATTTTTTTATCATCAACGACGATCTCGAAAGGGCCTATCATGAACTTGAGGCCATTATCATCAAAGGTGAACCCGGCCTGACCTCCGGGGAGGCAGGACGGGAATGCTGTGACCGACTTTTAAAAGAATTCGAGCAGAGCCATAAGATCCTTGATTTAAAGACGATTCACGAAAAAATTTAATTTCCACCAAGATAGACCGCTGAGGTAATCCTGAGTTACGATCAAAAAACGCCGATAAACCCTGAGGATAGGCGTGAGGTCGCTCTGGTGGATTCTACAAAATCACAGTCGCAAAACGACGGTAAAACGGGCGCTCCGTCAAGTACGCCTGACTTGCTTTTCAGCGAATTGCAAACGGCTGTGCGAAGCTACCTTCCCAATCAGGATCTCAGTCCCCTCGAAAAAGCCTATAAATTTGGCGCAAATCGCCATGGCCCCCAATTACGGGTCTCGGGCGAACCATATATAACCCACCCGCTCAACGTGGCGATCATTCTAACTAGATTCAAGGTCGATCTGGCATCCATCACAGCAGCCATCTTGCATGACGTGGTTGAAGATACCGAGACTCCGCTCACAGAGATTGAGCAACTCTTCGGAAAACAGGTAGCAGATCTTGTCGATGGCATGACCAAGATCGGAAAAATAGAATTCCGTTCGAACCAGGAGCGCCTTGCTGAGAACTTCCGCAAAATGTTGTTCGCTATGGCCAAAGATGTCCGCGTCATCCTGATCAAACTGGCGGATCGCCTACATAATATGCGCACCATCGAAGCTTTGCCGCCGCCAAAGCGCCGCCGGATTGCGCAAGAAACCCTGGACATTTACGCGCCTCTTGCCAGTCGTCTGGGAATTTACGGAATCAAAAGTGAACTCGAAGACCTGTGCCTGCGTCAAATGAAGTCGGACGTCTACAAGGAACTAAAGGCCAAGATCGCCGTCAAAAAAACCCAACGAATGGCGTCTATCGAAGAGGTTAAAGAGAAACTAGAAACTGAACTAAAAAAATATAGTTTTCAAAATGCAATTGTCTATGGCCGACCGAAGCATTTTTTCTCCATCTACAAAAAAATGGTCGAACGCCATCTGGCATTTGAAGATGTCCACGATTTGTTTGCCTTCAGAATCATCGTGGGTACAGTCAAAGACTGCTACGAGGCCCTTGGTGTTGTTCACGCCATGTGGAAACCTATGCCGGGGCGCTTTAAGGACTATATAGCCATGCCCAAGGCGAACCTTTACCAGTCCCTCCACACGACCGTGATCCGCCCCAATGGTGAGCCGGCAGAAATCCAGATTCGCACACACGAAATGCACGAGACATGCGAATCGGGCATTGCCGCCCACTGGAGTTATAAGGACAAGGGATCCGGTTCAAACGCACCGGCAGATCCTAAAGCCCAAAATCCAGATCTGAAAAAATTTGCGTGGCTGCGTCAGATGATGGAATGGCAGACCGAATTGAAAGACCCTGAAGAATTTCTGGAGGCGGTCAAGGTTGACCTCTTTGATGACGAGATTTTTATTTTTACCCCAAAAGGCGATGTCATCGGCTTGCCCCATGGAGCCACAGCCTTAGACTTCGCCTTCAATGTCCACTCCGCAATCGGACTCACGACCGTTGGCGCCAAAGTCAACGGACGCATTGTACCTATTAAGAAAAAGTTGAAGTCGGGGGACATCGTCGAAATTTTGACCTCCCCAGGGCAAAAGCCTTCGAAAGACTGGCTCAACTTCGTAACTAGTGCCCGCGCAAAAAATAAAATCAGATCTTACCTGCGCACCCAACAGCGCGACAAAAGCCGCAAGATGGGCCGTTCCCTTATGGAACAGGCATGTGAGGCGCGCGGCTTTGATCTAGATAAACTTTTGAAACAGGGGCATGGCGAAGCCATGGCCAAGATCGCGAAAGAAAGCGGCTTGGACGACATGTTCGCCTCCATCGGCTACGGCAAGCAGGACGCCAAAGAAATTCTTGGGAAAATTTTCCCGGAAAAAGAGAGCAAGCCTGATCAAGAAGGCTCCGCTGTCAGCATCGCGCAGCCGGCAATATCGAAGACCGGCCCAAGCGAAGGCATCCTGGTCAGTGGCATAGAAAATGTGTTGGTCAATTTCGGGCGCTGCTGCAACCCCTTGCCCGGCGAGGACATCCAGGGTTTCATTACAAGGGGGCGCGGCGTGACCGTGCACCGTGCGAGCTGTCCACGGGCCCTAGACCTTGACCCTCAACGCCGCGTGATGGTCCAATGGACCGGAGCACTCAGCGGAGAAAACCCTCCTAAAGGGACTCACCATGCCTATATTCGGGTTATCACGCGGGACCGACCTGGAGTCTTGGCTGATGTCACCCTGGCCATTGCCGCCTGTGGTGCCAATATTCAGCGAGCCAACATACAGGTTTCCTCAGACCTCCTTGGCGTCCTCGACTTTGAATTGACCCTCAATGGCCTCGCCCAACTTCAGGCCATTTTTCGCAAGGTCGAATCCCTGCAAGATATCGTCTCCGTAGAAAGACGGATCTCTGGCAGACAACAAAACGGACGCGTAATCTGATATCCTTCTGAACAGAAATCCAGGAGGCCTTGCCTATGAAAAAAATAAAACCTGCACTTTGCATCGCCGCGGTCTTTGCCAAAGTAGCTTTTTATAGTTGGACCGCGCTTGCAGCCACGACGTCCAGTCAAACGGGTGCGGCATCGAAACAAGCGAATGTCGAGGTTTCGTGGGTGGCGCAACCTGATGGACAAGTTCAATTTAATTTTAAGGCCAAACCAGCTGAGGGATTCAAAATCAATACCGAGGGTCCCTGGGCTCTTGAAATCAGGGAACACAAAGGCTTGAATCTTGCGAAAGCAAAACTTGGAAAAGCTGAGTTCAAGGAATCGATTCCCGGATTCTCCCTTCTATCCAAGGCAACTGCGACGTCAGGAAAAATGGGCTTCAAGATGACGGTCTTCATCTGCACCGAATCAAAAGCCCAATGCTTTCGGGATGTCCAACAAGGCAGCGTCCCATGGTCCTTGCATTAAACAGATGACGGAACTCCATTGCTCAATCAAACCAAAATCAAAACCGCAAACAGAACGCTCGTCTTGATCGTCGCCTATGAGGCAGAGGCCCACATTGCGACAGTTTTGAATCGTCTGCCAAACGAAGTCTGGGAATCCGATGCATTTAGCGTACTTTGCATCGACGACGCCTCGCGCGATTTAACCACCGACGCGGCGGCAGCATGGCGCCAGAAATATCACAGAAAAAACCTGACCCTGCTTAAAAACCGGGTCAATCAGGGATATGGCGGCAACCAAAAACTAGGCTATAAGTATGCCATTGACCATGGCTTTGACTTCGTGATTTTGCTGCACGGAGACGGTCAATATGCTCCAGAATTGGTACCCCAAATTGCCCAAGCAATGAAGAGTGAACGTTCGGACGTTTACCTTGGCGCCCGAACATGGTCTTACGTAAATGCGCGTTCTGGTGGCATGCCGCGCTACAAATACGTTGGCAACAAAATCCTAACCTGGATTCAGAACCGCCTCACCGGAAAAAACCTAATTGAGTATCATACTGGTTTACGCGGATATTCCGTCGCATTTTTGAAGCAATTAGCCTTCGCCCTGAATTCAAACGACTTTCATTTCGATACAGAAATTTTGCTTCAGGCTTTTTACTGCGACGCAAAGATCATAGAGCGTCCCATCCCAGTCCACTACGGAGACGAGGTCTGCAGAGTCAATGGGCCAGTTTACGCGTTTCAAGCCTTCCTCTCGACCGTGCACTACACCTTGATCAAAATCGGATTCCTTAATTCACCGCAATACCGACGAACGCAGGGTAGCCGCTACGCCGACAAGACGGAGAGCCCCTGGTCATCACATGGCCAAGCACTTTCCATTCTGGCGAAGTCACGGACGACAAATATTTTAGATATTGGATGTGGAAATGGTTTTGTAGCTAGAAAACTTATCCAAGCCGGAAACAAAGTTCATGGCATCGATCGCTCCAACGCCGACTCCACCGTAAAATTTTCCGGATTCAACCAGATAGACCTTGATCGGGATCCACTCAATCTTGACACGGCCGCGTTCGATGCAATCGTCTGCATGGATGTCCTTGAACACCTAAAGCACCCGGAAGAACTACTCTTAAAAATCCGCGAGTCCCAAAAAACTGGCCAGCCACCCTTGGTGATTCTCTGCACCCCGAATGTTGCATTCATAACCGTCCGACTGGCGTTGCTTCTTGGATTTTTCAACTATAGCGACAAGGGAATTCTCGATATTGATCACAGTCGGCTCTTCAGCCGCGACAGTTTTTTACGAATGGTTCGTAATGCCGGATACGATATCCTAGACTTCTCTGGCATTCCGGCTCCATGGGATTTTGCCGTTGGCGGCTTTGCCGGAAAAACCCTTGTCCGCGTCCACGGTTTCCTAGCCAACCTATGGCCGTCCATGTTTGCATTCCAAATGTTGGTGGTTTGCACACCACGCCATAACCTGGCACAGATCTTAGCTGACGCAAGCGAAATCAAAACCGACACAACAGAGTCCGAGTCGGTGACTGAAAAAACAGCCATTTGAAGACAGAAAACCTTCCTCAACTCTCCATATTCGAAGTATTGATGTGGCCTTGGCAACGCCCATTCGGGAATAAAGAATTCACGATGCGAATTCCATCCATGCTATTTTACCTTGGAAGCCTGGTCGTAATTTACAGGCTCGGAAAAATAAACGCTTCGCGAAATGCGGCGATCCTCACCTGCCTCATTGCCACTGCCATACCGCAAATTCCGAATCGCTGGAACTAGACAAACTCAGGTAATGATATTTTTAAATGTGGGTTCTGGCTCATACAATTTTGGTTAATTTTTCCCTGATGGCCTCAAGCTGCTTGCGATGGATCCGCTGGTGAGCGCCCATAAGCCAGTGCCATTGACGAGCATCCATCCCGCCGAACCAGGGATGCTTGACACACGTCTTTGAATCACGATCTTCAACTTCAGCCGCCATCCGAAGTGCCGAACTGGCAATAAAATCTTTAAATACGCTCAGTGCTTGTTCGCTAGTAATCGAGCCCAATGGCTTAACGTCAGCGATTCCGACGGTGGGCTGGAAGGTTGTCCCACGACTGATCATGACAATTCCGTCTGTCATGAACGCACCCACAATGACCAAATGCTCCAAAGCCATCGCAGCAGACCAGTATCTGGACGAATCTTCTATGCCCTGAATTCGCTCAATTAAAACTTTTTTTTCCCGCAAAACGTGCGGAATTGACTCAAAAATTTGGATTGCCTTTTGCCCTTCGCGATCAAATGATTTCTGCGTATCGTCCCAAGACATTCGGTAGGGCATACGATTTAGAACCCAATACTTCGCGATGAGCCATTCAAAGAACGGCAATCCAGAACCTGGTTTTTCAAGTTTTGGCACAGCATCATGCATAAAAAAACCTCAGATCATTTTTTGAGTCATAGCCGCTAGGCCACAGAGCTTATAGAGGATGCGACATCCAACGTTGGCATCCCACTCGTTATCGCCCCTTGGATCCGGAGACACCTCGCACAGATCAAAACCAATGATCTGCCGTCCGGATTCTGCAAGGCAATCGATGAGATAGACTGCCTCATCAAAAGACAGTCCACCTGGCACAGGGGTTCCCGTTGATGGGCAACAGGCCGGATCAAGTCCATCTATATCAAAAGACACATAAACCTTTGGTGGCAACTGGGAAATGATGTCATCGCACACAGATCCCCAGGAATCTCCGCGCGCCTTGCGTTTAAAAAGATCCCGCTGATAGAACACCGAGCCGCGCCAACCAAGGGCCGTCATGTATTCCCGTTCCTCTTCGCAAAAATCACGAATTCCGACCTGCACAAGGCGTGACACAGCCGGCACCGACTCCATCACATTATGAAAAATTGAAGCATGAGAGAATTGAAACCCCTCGTAGGCATTACGAAGATCATGATGGGCATCGAAATGCAAAACACCAAATCCATCGGGATGTTTCTCGCCCAGTGCCTGAATTAAACCCAATGGAGAGGAGTGATCACCGCCAACAACGGCGACAATCGCACCCTGGTCTAAAGCCACCCTTGCGGCATCGCGGACGTATTGATTCAATGCCGCAGACCCCTCATTCACTGCCGCCAAGTCATCCGAGTCCGGCTCACCCTCCGCCAAATCAGCCATGACTTTTTCAGCGCGGATGCGCAGAAGTGCATTCATTTTTTCGATGGCATCTGGGTGAGGAAGGAAAGCAATTCCAGCTCGATAGACCTTGCCGAAACTTGCATCATCCAAATCAAGCTGATGGCTGGCTGCAATAATGACTTCTGGTCCGCGCGACGTTCCGGGGCGATAAGATGTCGTGACATCCCAAGGTGACGGAATCAACACCAGCTTAGCCTCACTGGGTTCCAAGTCGGCACCTAAAAATCCAGAACCCTCGACAGGAGGCGTTC
This sequence comes from Pseudobacteriovorax antillogorgiicola, assembly GCA_945898195.1. Classification (GTDB taxonomy): domain Bacteria; phylum Bdellovibrionota_B; class Oligoflexia; order Oligoflexales; family RGVZ01; genus RGVZ01. Next base: position 15,069 of record CAMDHM010000031.1, read on the forward strand.
CACGCTCAAGTTTTTCCATCGCAACACGGTATGAATCAAGAGATTTACTCATATTGTGTGATCCTCGACTTTCGCTCCGCGAAGTATGGCACTGCGAAGCTGTTGTTCATTCCAAATTTTGACGCCAAGTTCACGGGCTTTTTTCATCTTTGACGATCCCGAATCAGAATCCTCTGTCACAACCGCGTAAGTATTTTTCGATACTGATGTCGAAAGCTTACCACCAGCTAATTTTATGGACTTCTCAATTTCATCACGAGGAGCAGACAAAGAACCAGTGATAACAAACTGAAACCCAGCTAGGGGGCCTTCCCCTGAAGGAAGGTCAACCTGAACGGGCATCACTCCTGCATCAAGGAGATCGTCTATCCAACCACGCCTGGCCAAAATTCCTGCCACTATCTGGTCCGCAGATTTTTCTGCAAACCCATCAATCTTGGCAATTTCATCAGTGCTTGCCCTTTGAATTCCATCTAAGCCGTGAAAATGCTCAAGGAGTTTCTCCCATGTAGTGCGGCCGGCACCCTCGATGCCAAGGCCATTCAGAAAGGATGCTAGTGGCAGCGATCTCCCCGATTGAATATTGGAAAAAAGCTTTGCGGCCATTTTCTCCCTCGTCTGCGGGATGATCAAAAAGTCCTTTTCCTGAAGTCGATAAAGGTCCGCCATGGATTTCACCAACCCAGCCTCCATCAAAGGAATCAGTCGCTTTTCATTGAGATCGTCAATCTCTGCACAGCGGATCCAATTTAAAATTGCGCCCAACCTCTGCGCTGGGCAGACCGTGGCATTAGGACACTTCAGACGGATGTCATCACTGACCAAAGGCGTCCCGCATTCAGGACAATCTTGCGGCCAGCGGTAATGGCCCGGTGCTGGCTCCATCACGCCGAGAAATTTAGGAATAACTTCTCCGGAACGAACAATCTCAATTCGGTCGCCGGCCTTTAAATTATACGCTTTGACGTGGGCAGCGTTATGCAAAGTGATGTTCGTGATCGATGCCCCACTCAAATAAACTGCTTCAATCACTGCGACGGGGGTCACGATACCCAGCCGAGACGTTGCCCAGGTGATTTCCTTAATAACGGAGACGGCGGTCTGCCCCTGCCACTTAAATGACATCTTGTAACGTGGATGATGCGCGGTCAGACCGAGCTCGTCGTGCAGGGCAAGATCGTTATAGCTGAACACAGCTCCATCCAGCCCGATCTCATCTTCTGCAATCAAACCTTTGACATATTCAAGGTACCCTTCAATCTCGCCGAAATCAGACAATCGTTTGGGATGGGGAAGAGAAAAACCAACCTGGCCAAGCCATTTAAATTTCTCTACTTCGGTTTTTAATTTTGGGGATTTTTTATCGCTAGAAATAAGGTCAAAAGCGAAAAACGAAAAATATCGTGCCAACTCAAAATACGCTTTACGGCCGAGAAGTCCGGCGACAATATTGCGGGGATTGGTCGGGCGATCAAGGCTCATTTGCGCCATATCGTCTGCGAGCCGCAGAAAATTGTCCTCCGTGCAATAAATTTCGCCGCGAACTTCTGCATCCATACCATCGGGAAGAGTCCGAGGAATATCTGAAATCCAGACCGCCTTTTCTGTGACATCTTCGCCCACGCGACCGTTGCCCCGCGTCTTGGCCAAGACCAACCGTCCGCCTTCATAAACAAGACTCAAGCTGTTGCCGTCAATCTTAAGCGTGCCCATCACAGGCCTGTCGCCTGCCCAGTGACGCAAATCATCTAAATTGTAGGTCTTGTCGAGGGACAGCATCGGCGTGCGATGTTCAACTTTACGCACGCCTGGCCCAGGAATCGCAACGGGCATAGCCTCCGCTCCAACGACTGCCAAAACCGGGTGGTCAGGACACAATAATTGCAACTCGTTTTCCAGGGCGTCATAGGCCGCATCAGAAATTTCTGGCTTGCCACTATAATAAGCTTTTTTATTATGCAGGATCGCATGAGCCAGCTCGGCAATGCGGTGCGCAACCAGTGGCCTTTCAACACCCTCTTCTTCAATGATCGTTTTTGTCATCATTTTTCACTTCGCCCAGCGATTCTGGTCAAGTAATGCCGATAGGAGTGCATCACAAACAAATGAAGGAGGGCCTGCGTATTCTTGTATATCCACCACGGTAATGCTGGAGAATAGTCAAAAATTGCGGCATTAAAACTGGTACCCCTCAGAACCTCACGAAACTCAAACCGACCAACTTTTTTTGCCTTCTTGTCTGTCAGCACACCCCCCGTGATAAAAAACAATTGGCGCTGCGGAGAGCTTCGTTTCGCTGCATAGGTCAAGTGTAGAAGGCTGATTTCGGTAACTTTAAAAAATAAACGAAATTTAAATATTAGCGATCCATCCAATGTCCGCTCGACTACAATGAATGGCCAAAAAAACCGAATGAGCCAATGCGCGTACCGGCTCGCAGCCCAGTCTGCCGACCTTCCCGCCGGCAACGGGAGGCGCTGAACAGAACAAACGGTTGTATCAGATGTCACAACTTTAGGGACCACCCGCGGAGACGCGCCCGAAGAACCGGAAATGGCCTTGGCAATCGCATCGCGAAATGAGGCGGGAGAAATCCCGTACCGATCAAAAATATATTGGTCCCTGGGAATCATTTCATGACGGAGGCTTTCAACCAATGGCCCCACAAGCTCTTTCGACGCACCAGTCACCAGTCGAACCCAAAGGCGGGATAATTTTGGACTGAATAGAAAAACTGGAATCATTAAGCGACGCACCCCCATCATTAGGGCCATGGCTTTCATCATTGTTAGATAGGTGGTGGTCTCCGATCCGCCCAAGTCGTAATCACCCGGAGGCAAATCTGGATCGTTGACAACTTTACCAATGGCAGCCACCACGTCATCGATCGACACGGGGGCACTTCTGGTCATCGTCCATTTAGGGCAAACCATGAGTGGCAGGCGTCGGACGAGCTTATACATTATGTCGAAAGACGAACCGTTGCGCCCAATCACTAGCCCTGCCCGTAATGCGATCAAAGGCACGCCATGCTCTGCAAGAACCTCCTGAACTTCGAGCCTGCTCGCTAAATGGCGGGATAATTCATCTGCGGGAATGATGCCACCGAGATAGATAATGCGGCCTATGCCGCAGGCCTTTGCGGCGCGTCCAAAATTGTCGGCGATCATTAAATCCAGGTCTTCAAATTTACCCTGCGTCAGGCGGGCGGACGGCAGCATGGAGTGAACCAAGTAGATGGCTACATCGCAGCCAGCGAGCGCATTTTCCGTCTCCAGTGCCGAGAACAAATCACAACGCCGCCACGTAATGGATGGCCCTGGAGTATTTTTAGTAGGCTCGGACCGATTCACCCGAACTGGGTCACGGCTCAGGGCCACAATATCGCAATCGGGAGAAAGCATGGCAATAAGAGCTCGCCCAACGAAACCACTAGCGCCGGCAATGGCAACGCAGAGCCGACGCGGAGGCGTTGCTGGCTTAGTCGACAACGGCATAAAATGCACCCCGCACATCAAGAGGTACGTCAAGACCTTCAAGGTGTTCATACAGGCAAAGCAAATATGCGCCGAGCGCAAAAAAATCAGGATGCAAACGTGTCCCGTTTTTTTTGCAAGATTCAAAAACTGAATGAAACGACTTCTTGAATGAGGCGAGGGTAAATCTTACCGAACTCTGATCGCCCTCACCGAAATGAGATTTGAAAGCTGCCTTGGCATGACTCAGGTCAAGAGCCTCGAGCCCGGCCATGTACTCAACCTCATCGTTTCGGTAGAAACCGCGGTACATCTTTCTTAAAGCGAGAACAAATTCCGGATCCCAGACGTAAAACAGCGGTTTCGGATTCCACACCACCTTATCGGCATTGAATTGAAAAGCACTGGATCGCAGGTCCATCACCGCTGAATCAAAGTCAAAAATCTGCTTGAAAAATAGCTCCAACACAGCGCGCCCTTGCACGGCAGGATCATTTCCCATGCCCCGTGGAATTTTAGGCAGGGCTTTTTTTGCTTTTTTAAATGCCCTGTCAAAATCACTGGAACTAGCATAATCCTTGGCAATCCTCATAAATACACGAGTCATTCCAAGGGATGGCACGACCTCGAAAAAAGCTGGTGAAGCGAAGCCAGTGAGCAGCTCCCAGTCCGTTCCGCGCAGCAATTTAATCAACATCTGAATCATCTAAAACTCCTGCTTGATTATTTTTACCAGACTGAAATTCGTTCAGCAGCCTTGAGGACCATCTTATCGGAGTCACTGCACCCGAACGCTTCTTTGAACCCTATCTGGTGCTTCACCTGCTCGTTCACCCGCGCGTTGACGGCAGAGTGTGGATCTGTCTTCAAGAGCAGTTCCGCCATCTTGGGGCGGACAACCCCGCACCAAACACGTGCATACTGCGTGAAAAAAGCGCGCTTGGCTGACGCAGGCGGAATGACTTCCGATCCGCTGGCCATGCTGAATGCCGTTTTATAACCAAAGGTCAAACCGACGAGGTCGCCAATGTTCTCGCCTAAGGTCAACTTTCCGTTATGGCCAATGGCATCGAACTGGGTGACTAGACCTTCTGTGCGCTTCTTAAATTCGGTCAGATCTTTCTCACTCATCCACTGCTTCAGACGCCCCTGATTATCAAATTTGGACCCCTTATCATCGATTCCATGACCAAGCTCATGCCCGATCACCGCACCGACAGCGCCAAGGTTCACGTGATCCGGCGCCGCGGGGTCGTAAAATGGATACTGCAAAATTCCCAGAGGCATCACAAACTTATTATCTGACGCAGAGTAATATGCATTCACGGTCAGTGGTGACATGCTCCAGCGGTCGCGATTGCGTGGTTTGCCCAGACGTTCGAACATTCTTAATGTCAGGGCTCGCGCAAGGCTGAATCCGTTGGAATGACGTGCCGCCGGCGAATACTTAACAGCCGGATTGAAATCCCACTCCTCTTCGGTCTTTGGTTTTACTAGCTGTAGTTTCGCCGTCTTTATTTTCTCAATAGCACCCTTGCGCCCCTCGGAGTCCAGCCACGAGTTTTGCTCCAAACCCGCAATGATCTCGCCGCGAATTTTTTCTGCGAGTCTGATAAATTTTTGGGTTGGAAAATCCGGGAATAGTCGGTCAATTAAAACAGAATCAAGTTCTTTTCCAAAATGACTAATCACCATCTCAGCACAACGCTCGTCGCGGGGGGCGCGTTTGTCAGGTCCGCCAAGGTGTTTGCGATTAAATTCAAACGATTTTTTGAAGAACGATGGATAAGCATCGTCCATCACCCTGGATACCGAATGCCACCGATAAACGTCTTTAAGGGTTTCAACATCACCAGAGGCAAATTGATTGTCGATCCAAGCAAAGCTGTCAGGAGCAATATCCCGCAATAAGGTTCCATCAGGAACCTTATTCAAGGCCGCGCTCAAAACGAGGTGAGGATAGCGCGCGGCGAAGGTCTTCTTATCAACATAGCGCCTGCTACTAAACAAATCGCGCATTTCAGCGGGCAAGGGGAACGTTTTGGCAAACGCCTTTTCAAAAGCCACGACCCGCGCGGCACGTTTTGCAGCATCGGGCAATTTGATGGTCACGAAGAAATCTTTAATGACCGATTCGAGATCCTTGACGACATCGGCTTTATCGTAATAGCTGCGTTCTGGAAGGGTCTTCATTTCTGCAAGTATTAGAAAATCCTCAATCGTGGGATCATCCTGATTCGCAACAGCGTCGGTTCCAAAACCACTGTACTCACTGCCGTCCAGTCGACCATCTGCCCATGCCGCAACATCGGCGGCCGTCTTCAGGCGCTCTATTTCCTTCAGATTGCGTTCTATGATTGAATTTTCATCTATTTTGCTGCCACCCTGATCCATGCACGCTTGGTAATTGTCACGAAGGTCTTTTTCGCGACCATCTAATTTACGCTTCTCGACGAGGAGACCACCAAGATATTGTTTTTTCTTGTCTAACAGCCGTTCACTGGAGTCGCTAAATGAAAAAATATGCCGCGACCGATCCGGCCGCAATTCGAAGGAATCGATCGTCTCAGAACACGCATACTCATAAAAATCTGTACAAGCATTGATCGCAGGGTTGACGGGAAATTCGCGGCGATCGGGAATCTTACTGGATTTTTTTGGGTGGCCCGCCCCCATGACCACGGGACCAGCCATGACCAGGGCAGCAACGATGGCGCTACCTTTTGTCATCATGCGAATTCGCGATTTTTTCATAAATGTTTCCCCCGGCAATCTCTTAAGCTTATGATGTCCCAGCGACTGATTTTTTGGCCATATGGATTCAAATGCAATAAAATTCGCAAGCTAAGTGATATTCACTCATCATGATTAGAAATGGGGCAACACGTCTGGACGAGCCAAAAACAGATCACAATCGCGCGGTCGCGGAATTGTACAATCGCTTTCCGTATCCAAATTACCCTCTGTTGGCACGCCCTCGCTGGCAGGATGGCTTTTTAACATCCTCCTTTTTTGCGGGACGACTCGCCGGCCAGTCCCGCCCCGGCAATAAACACGTAAACTCCTCTCGAGGAGATGTGCTGGTTGCCGGATGCGGGGAAATTCTGCCCTACATCTTACGAAAATGGGAGCCCACAGACGCGCATGTGGTGAATGTTGATCTTTCCCGCCGGAGCCTGAACCGTGCTCGGTTCAGAACCATGCTGTGCCGGGGAAAATCCGAATTTCACCAGGCCGATATCGTTTCATTTCTGGACCAATGCAAGGTCGATGGACGGACCTTTGCCCACATCGAAACTTTCGGCATGTTACACCACTTGAGCAACCCAGCTCCTGCTGTGCTTGGAATGGCGCGTCAATTGACCGCAAACGGGACGCTAAGAGCGATGGTCTACAACTCACCTGCGCGTGATTGGGTTCACGCCTTGCAAGATTATTTTCTAGCCATTGACCTCGGGGTTCACAATGCAGACCCCTTAAAATCAGTCAAAAAATGCCGAGAGACCCTCAAGGAATTTGCCTTGGGCTCACCCCTTATTGGAGACCGCCTGCGTGCCATCGGCGCCAGCACGATGGACAATCCAGCTCGTGTGGCGGATACGTTTCTCCATCCACAAGAATTGCGTTGGCCAATACCTCGCTGGTTTGAATTGTTTTCGTCAGCTGGATTGAGGCTCGTCGGGTTTTATGATCGATACGGCGAACTTGACGATCTTCCAAATCCGCTTTTGGTCGGCCATGGCAAGATTGATATGAGCCAGGAATTGAACGTTCGCGCCACAGACAGGCGATTTGAAGGCAATCTGGAAATGATTTGGACCAAAGACCCAAAGCAAGGCACACACGCGCTAGCGTCGACATTAAGCCGAAGCTCCGGACACCTGATGCGGCTAAAATTCCGCGGGCCACCAAACATCTGGTTTGATTTCGAAGAGACCAAGGACCTTTCCATGTCATGCAAGATGCAAATCTGGCATGCGTTTATTGACGGTCGCAAACTAGTTCCCTCCGCCTGGGGAAAAAAGGACCGTACCCTGCAGCGCCTGGCGCGATTAGGAGCCATCCTGCCAGATCAACTCGACCCAGGACCGGCAAAAATAGCCGCGGCTCCTATGGAAGACTCGATGTCACCACCCGACATTCCCCGTCACAAAGCCCTAGCAAAACCAGACGACCGCGAGCCGCATGCAACAGCGATCAGAAATCTTGACGCTGCTCTGGTTGAGCATCCATAAATTTACTTTAAAAGATCTGGCCGCAGACGCCGCGTTCGTGCAAGCGCCTGATCACGACGCCATTTATGAATTGCCCTGTGATCGCCCGACAGCAAAACATCGGGAACTTTGACGCCTTCAAATATCGCGGGCCGGGTATAGAGCGGATACTCTAGAAGGCCCTCCATTCCCTCCGCAAAGGAATCGTCACGCACGCTCGCTGGATTACCTAAAGCCCCCGGCAACATACGAACTAAACTGTCCACCATCGCCATAACAGGAAGCTCTCCACCCGAGACGACAAAGTCCCCAATGGAAAACTCCTCGTCAACGTGCAGGTCAATAAACCGCTGATCTACACCAGCAAAGCGCCCACAGATAAACACCAGCTTTTTTTGTGTGGCAGAAAGCCGAAGCGCATCGGCTTGAGTCCAGGGCTTTGCCCCAGGCGCGGTTGAAATCACATGAAGGCTTGAATGATTGCTGTTTGGGGGAATTTGGCCTGAAATGGCATTGGCGAGAACATCTGGGCGCATAACCATGCCATCACCACCACCATACGGGGCATCATCGACACTGGCATGCTTATCGATAGCAAAGTCACGCAGATCTACGCTTCGGAAATCCAACGATCCGGCTGCGATTGCAGCACGCAAGGCACCAAATTCGGCATATGAGGCCACAAATCGGGGATGGACACTGACGACAGAAATGGATCGCATGATCAGGGCTTCACCCAAAAATCTGCGAAAACAGAAGATTCAACGAGAAGGTTGATGCGCTTGTCAGCGCCACGAAAGGACATGTCGACATAAACGCCGACGAAGGCCATATCCAAACGCGCCCCTTGGCTGTCCTCGATGACAGCAATGTCGCTGGCACCATAATTGGTCATATCCACGATCCGACCCAAAATTACGCCAGTCACATCGAAAACTTCTGAGCCCAGAATGTCTGACCAAAGGTATTCCGCCGATTCATCCACCGGGACGCTAGCGCGAGGAATCCAAACCTTCATACCCCGCAGGAGTTCAATCGCTGTTCGATCTGCAATGTCGGCGAAAGCCATGACCGGTCGGTCCTGCAGGAGCGAAGCCGTCGCCACCAGGTGCAACTTTCCCGTCGACGGAGCATCGCCAACAATCGCCCGTTCGCAATCCTTGGGCAGAGGTTCAGACCTTCCGGAAACAAAAAAGGCGCCGCGCAAACCATGAGGTTTGCCAACGGCACCAATCAAGAGCCAACGGTCTTTTTCGCCAGTCAAATGATCCAATGAAGGATTACTTGGCTTTTTTGGGGCGGGCCGTGTGGGTTTTTGCGCGTTCAAGCTTGATCTTCTGAATTTTAGCGATCTTGGCAACGGTACTGCTCAGCTCTGCCCCTTTTTCGTACCAGAAGCGGACACGGGCTTCATCGACGACGATTGTGGACAGTTCACCAGCAGGATCGTAGTGACCCAAACGCTCAAGGACTTCTCCGCCAAGCTTCTTACGGGAGTCGGTGGCGACAATGTGATAGAAGGGACGGTGCTTGTTCCCATGGCGCTGAAGACGGACGCAAACGGCCATGATTCCTCCAAAAAACAGTCAAAATAACAAATTTAACGAAACTCCGGACCCGCCGGAAGCCAGTTGAGATAGCACACAGAAAGAAGGGTGGCGACAGGATTCTTCGGAAAAGATTGCCATCATGATACCATCAAAGAAATCACTAACTTGAGTAGCGGAGAGTTCTGGTGGAAGTCACTCTATGGGGCACCCGTGGATCAATCCCTAGGACTATGCCCGACAGCGAATTTATATCCACCCTTCAAACCTCTCTTAACCATGCGAAATCAATTGGCATTTCTACGATCGATGAGTTTGGCCAAGCGCTCCATGATGGCCGCCTTGGTCGCCCCGTATCCTTTGGGGGGGCCACCATGTGCACTGAAATCTCGTCAGCCGAACAAGCCCTCTATGTGGACATGGGTTCCGGGCTAAGGGAGGCTGGGACTTTGGCCATGCAACGCGGCCGAAAAGAGTTCCATATCCTGTTGACCCACATGCACTGGGACCACCTAATAGGCTTACCCTTTTTCTTACCACTGCATAGCGAAGGCTCCAAGATTCACATCCACCACATCCACAAAAATGCCCCTGAATACGTCAAAATCAAGTTCAACGGCATCAATTTTCCCTTGAAATGGGAGCAGCTCAAGGCCTCCATCGAATTCCACCAACACAAAATTTATGAGAAATTTAACATCGGTGCACTTTCCATAGCCGCCTTCACGCTGGACCATCCGGGAGGCTGCTTCGGTTATCGAGTCGAGCAAGGCGGCCATTCGGTCTGCATCGCCGTGGACGGGGAGTTCAAGCGCAGAACCGCAAAAGAACTAGGCAAAGACCTGCCCTATTTTCAAAATCTAGACCTGCTGATCTTCGACTCCCAATATGACCGTGTTGAACTGGAAAATCGTTTCGACTGGGGGCACTGCACCCCAATTATCGGGACGGAACTTGCTCTGCGAGAAGGAATACGGGCCATCGCCTTTGTCCACCATGACCCGTGGGCGGCACCGCATAAATTACAATCCATGTACCATGAAGCCGTTGATTTTCTTGCCGCCAACGCGCCCAAATACGCCGAAGTCTGGAAAGCTCGCGGAGCAGCTGGTCCAAAGCTTGTCATGGGCTACGATGGACTTGTCCTGAACCTAGACAAGCTATAGAGTCCCCATCGGAAATCAGAGTTTCACCCTCGTCATTTGGAGTCCGATGTGGCACTAAAAAGGCTCCTCGCAATTGCCATCGCTGTGGCGTCCACGAATACCGCGTTGGGCATGACTATCCCGGCGATCACCGGATCGCTGCCGCGGGATGCCTCGCCAGGCTACTTCGATCTGACCGTTGTCATAAATGACGTCTTACCTAGCGATCTTCCGCTGAAACCCAAAGAAACCGCATTAACTCAACGCCTCGCCCTTTACCTGACTGACGTCAGCACATCGGATGCCGTCGGCATAGTGCCGGCCGGCACAGCAACCATTGCGTTCTATTTGGAGTTTCGGGATTCTGTCAGATCGGAACTTAATGCCAAGGGCAATTATAATCTGACATTTTACCCGCGCATCCATCAGGTCAATAGCAGCGGGCTTGCCAATCTTATCGCTAGCAGCACAGACAAAAAGTCTTTGAAAGTAAGAGTAAAATATCTGCAAGACCTTGCCGTCATCGGCGACCCCTTGGATAGCACCATCATGGTAACCCCAACGGTGGCTAACGAGGCCCCGACAGACCTCGCCGTATTGGCCAGCCATAAACTTCTGAACGTTACCTTTAATTCCAAAGCGAGCATCGCCTTTATCGGTGCCTCCGACGCCGCTTCGACCGATGCACCAACCGATGCAACGGTGGTCGCGTTCCGTTTGGGGACGTCTTATCCGTCCCTTCCTGCGAAAATCTTCACCCCTGCTGCCATTGCCGACACAAATAGCACGTGTGAATTCGATGCTACGCTCGCACAGGGCGGTAAGTGCATCGTCTGCAGCGACCCAAAGGCCTATCTAGACATCGCATCACTCGCGACCCTGGATCCAGCCAACATCATTGTTCGTAGTGCGTCTAAGGGAGTTCGCGACATCTCGGGACTCGAAAATGGAGTGAGTTACGCAATCGTTGCCATGTATCAGCCTGACGGGATTCAACGGTCCACCTGTCTGACAGCGATGCCCACCGAGAATTTCACGCTTACCGAACTCAACGGCGAAGGCGAAGCCACGGAACAAAACTTCCGGTGTTTTGTCGCCTCGGCAGCTTACGGATCTCCCCTGCACAAAAATTTACGCGGCCTGCGCTGGTTCCGCGACGGGGTCGCGAGCCTGCACCCTGCCGGCAATGCCTTGATTGAGGCGTATTACCGAAATAGCCCACCCCTTGCGGCTTGGATTGCCAAGCATCCGCTGGCAGCCGCCACCGTTAGGGCTGGACTTTGGGCTCCAGCCTTAATCACCACGGCAACGATGGCGGCCTCACATCAGATCGGAATGACTCCAGCCCAGTCGGTTGTGCTGCTGGGATGCCTGATGGCGCTGGCCATGGCTGCAGTTGCGCTCAATTCAAAAAAGAATCGCATGCGCCGCGTGAGGTCAACGCCCCGATGACCGGACCGGCACTGCGCCATTCCATGTTTCACGCCGTTATTTTTCCTGGCGAACAAATGTTCGGCATTGATTCCGGCACAGGACAGACCGCAACAGATAACGATCTGATGTTGCGGCGGCTGCTGCGTTTTGTTCCTGCCCCTGATGCACGAATCGAAGAAATGCCGATTGTCGTTTTTGACTTTGAGACAACTGGGCTCGATGCACAACAAGACCGCATCATTGAAATTGGCGCAGAAAAACTAATTGGATTCGAAGTCGTCGAAACTTTTTCCACACTAATTTCAACCAACGTAGAACTCACGCCGCACATTCAAAAACTCACCGGGATCACACCAGACATGCTGATCGGGCAACCCTCGATCGAGAAGATTCTACCGGATTTTTTTAAGTTCGCCGATGGCTGCATCATGGTTGCCCATAATGCTGACTTCGATTTAATGATGCTCAAGGCAGCCGCAACGCGACTTGGTTACGACATGGACCTGCCATGCTTTTGTACATTAAAAATGGCGCGGACGTTCCTTCCCAATCTTGAAAACCGCAAGCTCGACACGATAGCCCGGCACTACGACCTGACCTTTGAAAGCCGCCACCGTTCTTCAGGTGACGTTCGCGTTACCTCAGAGGTTTTAAAAAACCTCGTCACGGTTGACGGCGATGGCCTTGAGTGCTGGAAAGACCTTCAACCCTTTCAAGTTGTCTGATCAGAATGAAAATCCAAAGCCAGATATCCACCAAATCCCAAGACTTCAAGAACAACCACACGTTCCATTTGCAGGCCATTAACGAGTTGGCCGAAAGGACCGCACGAGGCGAACGCCTTTCTGCAGCCGGAGCGGCAAAGCGCACTGACGGCAAACTTTCCGCCCGCGACCGCGTTCGCCAATTGGTCGACGGCGAATCCTCGTTCATGGAATTATCTGCCCTTGCTGGCGACGGCCTTTACGAAGATGACGTTCCAGCAGGCGGGATCGTAACGGGTGTGGGCTTGGTTCATGGTCGCCCCTGCATGATTGTCGCCAACGATCACTCGGTAAAAGGCGGAACCTACTACCCCATCACAGTAAAAAAACACCTGCGAGCCCAGGAGATTGCGCAGCAACTGCACCTGCCATGCATTTACCTGGTCGACTCTGGCGGCGCTTTTTTACCCATGCAAGACGAAGTCTTCCCCGACAAAGATGACTTTGGTCGAATCTTTTTTAATCAAGCACGAATGAGCGCCGCAGGCATCCAGCAGATTGCTTCCGTTCATGGATTTTGCACGGCGGGCGGTGCGTACATCCCAGCCATGTCGGACCAAAGTGTCATCGTACGCGGGAATGGCACGATATTTCTTGCCGGCCCCCCTCTCGTGAAGGCAGCCACAGGTGAAGATGTCACCGCTGAGGAACTTGGCGGGGCCGATGTGCATACCAGAATCAGCGGTGTGGCGGACCACATTGCCGAAGATGACGGACATGCACTGGGGATCGTGCGCAAGATCGTTGAACATCTCGGCGAACCCTCGCGCGCCAAGGTGGCTCTGCGCGCAGCCTCCAGTCCAGCCTACGACCCGGAGGAACTTCTGGGGATCCTGCCACAAGATCCGCGCAAGTTTTTTGATGTCCGCGAAATTATTGCCCGGATTGTCGACAACTCGGAGTTATTTGAGTTCAAGCCAAACTATGCGACGACCCTTGTCACAGGCTTTGCGCATTTAAATGGCGTCCCCGTCGGCATCATCGCTAACAACGGTGTGCTATTTTCGGAATCTGCCCTCAAGGCGGCGCACTTTATCGAACTTTGCACCCAAGAAAATATCCCGCTGCTCTTTATGCAAAACATTACGGGATTCATCGTCGGCAAAAAATACGAACATGGCGGCATAGCCAAAGACGGCGCCAAGATGGTCCACGCCGTTGCTAATGCACGAGTCCCTAAAATCACGATGGTCGTCGGCGGCAGCTTCGGAGCCGGTAATTATGGCATGTGCGGACGCGCCTACGATCCGGCCTACCTGTTCATGTGGCCAAACGCACGGATATCCGTGATGGGTGGCGAACAAGCTGCGGATGTCCTTGCCACCGTCAAAGAACAGCAACTCGCTAAACGCGGGGAAAAACTCAGTGCGGAAGAACGCACAAAAATCCGTCAACCGATCCTCGAAAAGTACACGCGCGAAGGCTCGGCCTATTATTCGACGGCTCGTTTATGGGACGACGGAATCATTGACCCCCGCAATTCTCGAGCCATACTCTCGATGTCTCTCGCATCAACCCTCTACCACGACTGGGTTAAAACCCAGTTTGGCATTTTTAGGATGTGATCATGAACAAAACCAAAGACATCATTCGCATCGGCAACGCAGGCGGTTACTGGGGAGACGATCCTGACGCACTGAAACGCCAGGTTCGCGGCGGGCATCTGGATTACATCAGCATGGACTTCCTTGCAGAAGTCACCATGTCCATCATGCAAAAGCAGCGTTCCCACGACCCAAAACTTGGTTACGCCAGGGACTTTATCAACATGCTGGAGGATGTCCTTCCAGATATCCTGAAAAACCGCACGAAAATCATCACCAATGCCGGCGGCGTGAACCCGCAGGGTTGTGCCGAAGCAATTATGGCTCTTGGCAAACGCCTCGGCCTTAAGCCCAAGGTCGCCATTGTTTACGGCGATGACATTTTGACAGATATTCAGAGGCTCCAAGGCGAAGGTTGCGAATTCCGCAACATGGAATCCGGCACAGCGTTTGCCGGAGTTGCTTCTCGCATTGAATCGGCCAATATTTATTTTGGCGCAGCACCAGTTGCCGATGCCCTAAAGTGGGATCCCGATATTATTGTCACGGGGCGCGTTACGGACACAGGGATCACCGTCGGTGCGATGCTCCATGAATTCGGCTGGTCCACAACTGATTGGGATAAACTGGCAGCTGGTGTCATTGCTGGCCACGTCATCGAATGTGGCACCCAAGCAACCGGCGGAAACTTCACAGATTGGCGTAAAGTCCCTTCGTTTGCGAACATGGGTTTTCCCGTTCTTGAAGTTCATCGCGACGGCTCCTTTGTTGTGACCAAACATCCGGGAACTGGAGGCCTCGTTTCTGTCGATACGGTGCGCGAGCAGCTCTTCTATGAGATGGGAAATCCGCACGCCTACATCACGCCAGATGTCGTTGCTGACTTTGCGACCATCAGGTTGACCGAAGATGGCCCCGATCGCGTGCGAGTGAGCGGGATCAAGGGATACGAGCCCACTCCTTTTTATAAAGTTTCCATGGCCTATGCTGATGGCTTCAAAAGCATCGGGGCCATCGCCATGTCTGGACCCAATGCACGCGCTAAAGCCGAAGTTTTTGCCAAAAATTTCTGGAACCGTTTTGAGACCGCAGAATTCACCGAAACATCGACAGAATATTTTGGATGGAATGCATGCCACGGATCTCTTGGTGGAAAAGATGATGGAAATGAAATCCTTTTGCGCGTCGGCGCCCGCAGCTCAGACGAGAAAAAACTGCGTCGCTTTGGCAAGCTCATTCCAAGTTTAATTCTATCGGGTCCGCCTGGAGTGTGCGTTATTGGGGGCGTTCCAAAAGCCCAGGACATCGTCAGCTACTGGCCGGCGCTAATGCCGAAATCTGTCGTTCGTCCCAAAATCGCTTTATGTGAGATCGACAAAGGCATCCACAGCGAAACTGTCGTACCTCCCGAGCAATCAGGAAAATTCGACCCAGCCAACTACAAGGAAGATCAGATCGCAAGCCGCATCAGCTGCGATCTCAAGTCAGCAATGAAAACGCAGGAGCACCCGGAGGCGCTGCCCCTCTCGACCATTTGCCTCGGACGCAGCGGCGACAAAGGTGACATGGCCAATATCGGCATCATGGCTCGCAGCTCTAAAGCCTTTGTGTTTCTGGATCAATATTTAACCGCACAAAGGGTCAAGGATCTCTTCCAAGAACTTTGCCGCGGCAGCGTCACCAGATACCGCCTCCCGAACATGGAAGGCCTTAACTTTCTATTGGACGAATCCCTCGGCGGCGGCGGAACCGTTACCCTAAGGACGGATGCCCAGGGCAAGACTTTTGCACAGGCGCTTCTGCGTCAAAAAGTCCTGATTCCAAAAGATGTTTTGGAGAGCCTTGCATGACCGCCCCCTCGACTACAACTTCTGCGACGTCTCCAGTCTCCTGGATCACGCTGGACCTGGACCAAAGCGCCAACGCCAAAGCCGGTATTCTTATTTTAGATCGCCCAGAGGTGGCAAATGCCTTCAGTGGTGCGATGCTTGATGCGATCACGGAAAAAATTCACAAGGCAACTCGTGATCCTTCACTGCGCTTCTTGATGATTGCGGGGCGCGGAAAACACTTCTGCGCCGGCGCAGACCTTGCCTGGATGCAAGAAAGCGCGAAACTTTCACATCAGGAAAACCTGGCCGATGCGGCACGCCTGACGAGCATGTTTGAAGCGGTCGCAAACTTTCCAAAGCCAACCCTCGCCTTGGTTCGCGGAGCGGCATATGGCGGAGCCGTCGGCCTTGTGGCCTGCTGCGATATTGTTATCGCCACGGATAACAGTCGATTTTGCTTGAGTGAAGCCAAGTTAGGGTTAATTCCGGCCGTAATAATGCCATATTTATCCCGAAGGTTTGCTCCCGGAGCATTACGACGTGCAGCATTGACCTCACGCATCTTAGATGCCAACGAGGCCTGCACTGTCGGACTGGTTGATGTTGTGGTCGAGGGCGCAGATTTAGACGAAGCCATTCGCGCTGAAATCTCACACATCGTCCAAGCCGGTCCTTTGGCGCAAAGCGCCGCTAAAAATCTGCTTGATCAAGTCCGCGAACAATCAGGTCGACAAGGCGATTACACGGCCCAGGCTATTGCGTCGGCACGCACTGGTAGTGAAGGCCAGGCTGGGCTAAAAGCCTTCTTTGCCAAAACCCCCTCCCCTTGGACCATCACAATTTCGGAAGACTTTAAGGTCTCTCCCCATTTGGAGCGCATTGAATCGTGAATTCACGGCAAAACAATACCGAACTCTGCAAACGGCTTTTCATTGCCAATCGGGGCGAAATTGCGCGGCGCATTGCCCTGACCGCGCAACGATTAGGAATTGAAACGGTTGCCTTGACCGACCGCGTCACACCACCCGCCTATTTGGCCGACGTCATCACCCACTTTCATCAGGTCCCAGAAGAAACCACGGCCCTATATTTGAATGCCGCTGAGATGATCAAATTCGCCAAATTGTGCGAATGTGATGCCGTTCACCCTGGCTTTGGCTTTTTATCTGAAAATGCGGAGTTCGCCGATGCCGTAACCCATGCTGGCTTGATTTGGGTTGGTCCGACAGCATCAGGAATCAGAGCGATGGCCAGCAAAGCAGCTGCCAGAACCCTGGCAATTAAGGCTAAAGTTCCTTGTATTGAGGGCCTTGACGGCATTGATGTGGACCATGACCCCGAACTTGCCGTCACCCAACTTCGCAAGTTTGCTAAAACCACGGGATTTCCCCTTCTAATCAAAGCAGCATTTGGTGGCGGCGGAAAAGGCATGCGCATCGTGCATGATGAGGCCGCATTGCTCGAGCAAAGCCACCGGGCTGCCTCCGAGGCGAAAAGTTCATTTGGCAACGGCCTGCTCGTGGTTGAAAGATACCTTGAGAGTCCCCGTCACGTCGAAGTTCAAATTCTTGCCGATAAATCTGGACAAGTCTTTGCCATTGGTGACCGCGACTGCTCCCTGCAACGCCGCCATCAAAAAATCATCGAAGAGGCACCTGCTCCCGGACTGAATGAAACCACACGAACAGCAATGCACACGGCTGCCATTGGACTTGCAAAGTCTGTCGGCTATGACTCAGCAGGAACCGTAGAATTTCTTGTCGACGGCAATGCGCCCGCAACTTCGCCACAACCGTTTTATTTTCTTGAGATGAATACCCGCCTACAAGTCGAACATCCCGTTAGCGAAGAAGTCTTCGGCCTGGATCTGGTTGAATGGCAGTTACGAATCGCCTGCGGCGACACGATGCCCCCATCGTTTGTAAAACTTGCTCCACGCGGCCATTCCGTTGAGGCCAGGATTTACGCTGAAGATGTGCACAAGAATTTTTTTCCAGCCCCAGGTCCAGTCTCGGCTTTCATCACGCCGAACAGTCCCGGAATTCGCTGGGAAACCGGCCTTGACACCGTAGACGAAGTCACCACCCGGTTTGATCCCATGGTCGCAAAACTTGTGGCCACAGCTGAATCGCGCGAGGTCGCCCTGGCGCGATTGACGCAAACCCTAAAGGCGATGTTTCTTGCCAACACCGCCAACAACATTTCCCTGCTGACGTGGCTTGCAGGCATCAGCAAATTTCGCCATAAGCCTGTCAGCACGCATTTCATCGCCGATAACATGGCTGAATTTTTGAGCTGGGAAAAATCTGAACGCGTCAGACTCGAGCCGGCAGCCACAGCTGCACTAGATGCTGTTGCCTTTTCGACAGGGGCCACGGCACAGCGAATGCCGTCTCACCTTTCTGATGGACGCAGCGATTCTCTAACAATGCAGTTGACCCGCGCCGCCTTCGGATCTCGCCTCCTCGCCGCATCAGCACCATCAGACCACAAAGTGCCAGCGCACCTTCATCATGAAAAGATCTCGGCCCAGGATGGCACAACCACAACACGGATGGGGCTTGGATCAGTTCGCTTCGAAGGCCATCAACTGCCATTTCATTTTGCCGCACGCCGATGCGGCGGCGACCGGAGCTTGTTCGTTAATCTAAGCGGTCAAAACTTTATCAGGGAAATTGCGAAAATCTCCCTAGTCGCCCCGGCATCCAAGGGGTCGGCAAAACAGGCCACAAGCCTGCAGGTCTCCGCCCCGGTTCCCGGCAAGATTGTTGCAATAAAAGTCACTGCTGGCGCCGAGGTTGAAGAAGGTACCCCGGTTCTGGTGATCGAATCGATGAAAATGGAATTTGAAGTCAAGTCCCAACGTCACGGACGCATCGAAAGCGTCGATGTTACGGTTGGGGAGCAAGTTTCCGCCGGTCAAACCGTAGCACGGTGGAGTCCGTAGGCAACCTCGGGTAAGATAGATCCTCCGGGGCACAATCGGGAGAGATCAAAATGAGCGTTCAAGGCTTTTACCGGGAATCCGGTTTCAAACTTCTTGCATTGGCCAAACTTAGCCAGTGTGAATACAGCGTCGTACTTTATCTACTCAACTGTGCCGTCTCAGGCCTCGATCACATCATCACTACGGAACATGAGTTGGGTCTGGCCCTTCACCGGCAACCCATGGAAATCCGAGATGCGATCAGCAACCTGATCACACGTGGGATCATCCGTGCTGGTTATGGTGACTTAACTCAAGCGCCAAAGATCCAGTCGGTTCGACTTTCCATGCAATTCGATACACACAAGTGGCAGCACACCAATGGCGAAAGCCAGTCGTCCCACGATGCCCTTGTTTATCCGTTTAGGCGCCAGGGTATGACCAACCTGCAATTGGTGGATGGGCACCGGCGGGATAAGGACCGGATCAATCCTCGACAGGCCGAAATCAACACTTGGCAACGGGTTCTGGAATCGTTCATTCGCAACCGCAGCCTGGACGAGGCCGAACTCGCGACGTCAGAAACCGCAGCAAAAACTTTGTGCGAAACACATCCGGTTGATCAGGTGTTACTGATGCTGCGGCATTTTGGGCCACGGATTCCAACGTTGTCGCTGCTTGCCAGTTCATGGCAGCATTTTCAGTTGTTATTTGAGGAAGAAACCCAAAAGGTCGACTTGCTCGAGGCGCGTCAAAAGCATCATGAAATGGATCAAAAGGTTCGTGATGCTGCTACCGAATGCTTTGGTCGCAAGGATGACCTTGAACTCAACGAAGAAGAACAGGGCGTCCTGCAAATCCTGTCATCGCATCGCCATCCACGCAGACAGCTTTTCTGGGCATGGCAGATGCGTAATCGTTATCCGAATTTGGCGAAATTTTTCGATCAGACGAGCAACCTGATGCTATCTGTGACAGGGTCCGGCACCATCGTTCGCAAGCCAACTGAATAGTTATCCGACTTAGCTGGGACGTTTATGAAAACTTTGACTAGTCAGAACGCTCCGCTGGAGGGTTTTCTGGCTTGGCTTCGCGCCTCGCGCGTGGAGATAAACCTTACCGGCAAGAACGTGTTGGATTTCGGCTGCGGAGCCCGATTCAACGCGCTGAGAATGATCGCCAAAAAAGCGAATCCAGGACTGCCCTTGATACCATTTTCGACGCCGATGAAACCTTCTCATCCTACGATGGAATCCACGGCTTTGGTTCCCTCAAGATCATGGCAGACGAGGTCTACAAAGGAAGGCTCGAGCCATTCGATTGCATCCTCGCCCTTGCCTGCTTTGAACATATAGAACGTGAAGAGTACAAGACCATCCCCCTCGGCCAGGAACAAAGTCATTAATTTGGATCGCTACGAAATGTCGGGCAGCATGAAATCGACGGTCCCAGCGGAAATATCGTAAACCGCCCCAACAATTTTGAAACTCCCAGCTTCGGACAACTCACAAAGGTGAGGGCTCGCAAGCCGTAGTTGCTCGATGCTGTGAAGAACATTCAGCTCAATCGCCTTATTGACTATCTCGTCCACGGAATCAGTCAGGTCCTTGGTCCGGGCAGATCCGGATATACTGGCGAGGGCACCGAGGGCTGCTGGCTCAATCTCCTTCAACAAGATATCCAGATTGCTGGTTAGAGACCCCTGTTGGCGCATGACACCGCTCACAGCACCCTTAATGGCACCACAACCCGAGTGACCCATCACGACGCATACCGGAGCTCCAAAGGTCAAAGCCGCGAATTCGATGCTTGCGATCAGTGACGGCGCGACGATGTTGCCTGCCACCCGAACGACAAAGAGGTCGCCCAACCCTGCGTCAAAAACAATCTCTGCCGGGACGCGCGAGTCCGAGCAAGTGAGTACGATTGCGAAGGGATTCTGCCCCTCACGCGCCAGTTGCTTGCGACGCTCACCACTTGCGATCGAATCAACGGAGAGCAGACCATTGGCAAACCTTTTATTCCCTGCGATCAACCGGCCAAGGGCTTGATCCGAAGTTGGCTGACGAAATTTCAAAGGACACCTCTTAATGGTTAGGCAAAGATTTTCGCCTGTTTGCCAATTAAATTAAAATAGATAAAATAATCTCGTCCTATTGCTTAAAAAGATATGAAGAAATTCGGGAGAATACCTTGAAAGCGTGGCTGAATTATCATCATCTTTATTACTTCCGTACGATCGCAAACTTGGGCAGCGTGGTCAAAGCAGCCCGTAAACTCCGCCTTGGCCAGCCCACCCTGAGCACCCAACTCAAGGTTTTTGAAGACCATCTCGGTCAGAAACTTTTCGACCGCAAGGGACGAACCCTTCAGCTCACCGAAACAGGACAAATGGTACTAGATTACGCCAACGAGATATTCTCCTTGGGTGACGAGATGGTGGAGGCCATCAACGACCGCTTGCATTCAGGCAGGATCGACGTGACCATCGGTGCGCTGGACAGCGTCCCAAAGCACACATTGATGTCCCTTGCTGCGATGGCGCAGAAGACTGCCACTTGCCGCGTCGCGGTGCTGGAAGGAAAATTTGACGAGCTATTACGAGAGGTCAAGGGACACAGGATTGATATTGTCGCAACGAATCACGGCCCGACTCCGGGCGAGACGGTTGGGGTCCGTTGGCGACGGGTCGCGCGAATACCCGTCGTCGTGTGTGCCGACAAGAAATTCACCCACCTTCGCCGGGGTTTTCCTGAATCTTTAGCCGGACAGCCCATGATTCTGCCAACCTTGGACAGCAAGCTTCGGCTCGACATGGACCACTGGTTCAAGATAAAAAAAATCGGCATAGATATTGCCTTTGAGACACAAGACACGAGCCTCCAAAAGCTTCTTGTGACCCACCAGATGGGGCTGGCCCCGTTGCCAGAGGCGGCGGCCCGGGAACTGGTCGACAACAAGGAAATGATTGTCCTTGGGACCCTTGAGGATGTGCATGAAGAACTCTGGCTTTTGACCAGTGAAAGAAAATTCCAGAACCCCGTGGCCGCTCAGATATTTAAATCATTTTCAGTAAACGACCTAATCGATTGATTGTTTCAATCAATTGATTGATTCCGATTTATCAATTTTTAATAATTATAGAAATGCCGTCATACTCCCTGGGCCAAAAT
>CAMDHM010000032.1 GCA_945898195.1 Pseudobacteriovorax antillogorgiicola
GCGATCCATGATGATGGTGGCACTGTCAACGTCACCGATCTGAGCGAACAAGTCGCGCAGTTTGTCATCAGTGGTGGTGTACGGAAGGCCGCCGACGTATAGCTTCTTACCCATGAACATCTTCTCCAAAAGATTAAAACAAAACAAAACTCACAAGAACGACCGCAACATATCAGACTTTTACTCTAATGTGTTAGATGATTTTGATGTTTGGCGTAAATTTTTCATAGTTTCATAAGCCTCGAGGGCCAATTCTCGCCCTTTTGCCGGATCGACGACTGGTTTTGGATACGAATTACCCAAAATTATTCCTGCCTTAAGTAATTCTGCCTCAGAAACGTCCCACGGGGCGTGAATAAACTTTGCAGACAATTGCTTCAACTCGGGTACCCACTTCTTAATGTACAGTCCATCCGGATCAAATCTCTGACCCTGCAAGACCGGGTTGAAAACTCTAAAATACGGTGCGGCATCAAAACCACAACCTGCAGCCCACTGCCAACCCATTGTATTATTTGCTAAATCGGCGTCTACAAGGGTGTCCCAGAACCATTCAGCACCCTCCAACCAGTGAATTCGCAGGTTTTTAACCAGGAACGATCCGACAACCATCCGAACCCGATTGTGCATCCAGCCAGTTTTCCAGAGTTCCCTCATCCCAGCATCCACCAAAGGGTATCCGGTCATTCCGCGCTGCCAAGCCCTCAGGTCCCTGGAAACCCCAGAACCCTTGCGCCGCCAGGGAAATAGCTCAAATTCCGCACGCATCGCCGCGCGCGGAGCATCGGGAAAGTGCCAAAGCGAATGCCGGGCGAACTCTCGCCACCCAAGTTGCCGCCGATATGGTTCAAATCGCAGATCAAAGCCACCTTTGGTCGAATCCCGGAATGAATGCCAGATTTGACGGACCGTGATCTCGCCAAAATGCAAATGTGGCGATAGGCGACTAACTCCCTTGATCGATGGGATATCGCGATCTGGAACGTAGCGGACGGCTTTTTCTTCATTGAACGCCCTCAGACGAGCTTTCGCACCGTCCTCCCCAGGAACCCAAGCTTCAGCAATTGTAAAAGCCCACTTGGCTCGAGCCTCCAGATGGAAATCACGCAGCTCCAATGATTTCGGCCAATCTAGCGGCGCTGGAATCGCTTTCGGAGCTGGAAATGGCTCTGCCGGAGCCCCCATCTTGACAATACATCGCCAAAACGGCGTAAAAACCTTGAACGGCGTTCCGCTTCCGCTTTTTACCGCCTCAGGCGCATGCAGCAAATCCCCGCTGTGCGGCAAGGCTTTGCAAGTGATTTCTCCGAGCCCCTGAAGCGATGACAAAGACTCGACGACTTTGTCATCCATGGCAGCAATCTGGGATTCATATATCCGATGCCAGAGGACCGCACTGGCACCGGTCTCTTTGACCAAAGCGGGAATCTCTTTCAGGGGATCGCCATGCCGCAGGATCAGCTTTGACCCCAGCTCCTTCAAGCTTTTATCAAACTGCTTTAGGCTATGGTAAAGCCACCATCGCTGGGCGCCACCGAGCGCCCAAGAATGGCTATTCTTCTTACCTTGCAAGGAAAATGCATCCTCAAACAGGATGAAGACTGGAATCACGTGATCGTAATCGCGGCACGCACGTAAAAGGGCATAGTGATCCGACAGGCGCAGGTCGCGCCTGAGCCATAAGATTGCTGTACCCCGCGCCGGAGCCTTGGAGTCGATCATCAGTAATGAATGCTCGTGATGGTGTATTCTACCGAGCCCTTTGGGGCATGAACTTCCACAAGATCATCGACGCGCTTTCCCACCAGTGCCCGCGCCAGCGGCGAGCTCAGGGAAATCCGGCGCTCACGGATATCAGCCTCGATATCGCCGACAATCTGGTAGGTTTTTTCGTCGCCTGTTTGCTGGTCGCAGAAAGTCACATAGGCACCAAAGCGAACCTGCCTCTGGTCGCCTTCCAACGGATCGATCACCTGCCCGCGAGACAGTTTGTCTTCAAGGTCAGCAATCCTGCCCTCGATGAAGCCCTGCTTCTCTCGCGCAGCATGATATTCGGCGTTTTCCTTCAAATCACCATGGGACCGAGCCTCGGCAATTTCTTGGATAACCCGCGGACGCTCATCGGACTTCAAGCGCTGAAGTTCAGCCTGAAGTCGGTCAAAACCAGTTTTTGTAAACGGAACAGAATCTTTAGCCATTTAAATCACTCTCTCTAACTCTCAGAGGCTTGTTGTCGCCGCAAAACCAAATGTGGTCAATGATCCTTTTACATCTTCAAGCCTGGTGGACCCGGCCAATTTCTGCGATTTTCCCGTACCCTGCTGCAATACAGCCCCAAAGCTGATCTGGCTATTAGGTTGGATATACGCGAAAAAAAGTGACCCTCCGGAAAAATCAATATGCCCAGACTGTCCGGATTTCCCTACAACCATGTTCGGTCGAGAATCGTTGTTCGTGAAACCTCCAGCCCGAACCGCGATGGATGGGGTCACATAATACTCCGTGCCAATTGCGTAATTTAATACCGACTGGCGCTTTAAAAACGAAACTTTGCCGTCCGTTGCCGGGTCGTAATAGCTTAAATCACCCGAGACAAGGAGTTTTGGTGAGGCAAACCAAGCTGCACCAAAACGCACTTCGCCAGGCAGTGATCCCAATGGATTTGAAACCTTTGCATCAACCGTTGATGGGGTTTCCGAGCTTGCGGAGGGAACGGTAGTAGCCGTGACTTCCGTCGCGTCTTCCTTGGTGATCGCTAGGGTGTCGGATGCCTGGGTGTATTCTTGGGACAGAAAAGTACCTTTACGCATTGAGATTCCGATCGTAAAAGCCTGCCCCAACGCCATCTGAGCACCAAAACTCGGCTCGACTCCAGTGGCTTTGAGGCTCGCCCGAGTATTGGAATACTGGGTGATTGCCTTGATGATTTTTTCCGTCGCAAGGTTCAGGGTTAAAACCGAACTTTGCTGAAAATCCTGCGACAACTCATCGACCATCGTCGTCCGCAAACCAAAACCCAACGACAATCGACCGGACATCCGGTAACCCGCAGCAATTGCAATGTGGGAGGTCGATGTTCGGAGTTGAACGGTCCTATGAAATCCAGAGAGTGCCGTGGCCTGGGTGCTGCTTGCACTAACTCCGACTAGTGGCCAACGGTCGTTCTGGTTCAAAAGTTCCGTGTCGGAAGTGTACATGGCAAAGGCCCCGACCAGACCTGGAATAAAACGATCGAGCTTATTCAAAATCCCAAGAAATGGCGCAAAGGTCCCACTGGCTTCCTCGACATAATCCTGCGTTCCAAGGACATCCTTGTAATTTAAACTTTTTTTGTAAAATGCATTTCCCGAACCAGATATGTCATTGGACTGAGCGAAGGCAATTCCAGCGGGATTGTAATAAACTCCCGAAGCATCGTCGGCCACGGCGGTATATGCTCCGCCAAGTCCAATCGCCCGTTCCCCGACAAGAACGTTGTTGTAATGATAAATATCTGCACGCGCACTGGTTGACAGAACACTGGTTGACAGAACACCGGCGAATACCGCTATCAAGCTGAACTTTAGAGCAATAGATTTCATAGGTTGATCACTTCCCTTTGGCGGCTTCAGGCTTTGCTGTTTTCGGTAGAGTTTTTTCACTTAATGAAGCGGGCATCCGCTGCTGCATCGAAGCAAATCGCACAACACCCTTGGCACCAGATATGGTATCGGCCTTTATCTGGAGCAGCAATTGATCCACCCTGGCCCGACGCTCGGCTGGCTTGGGATGGGTTTTTTCGAGAGTCTTTGTGTTCAAGACCTTTTGGCGCGCCACCAAACGTCCAAGAAAATTCGACAATGCTTTTGGATCATAACCGGCGGCAATCGCGTACTTTACCCCTTCTTGGTCGGCCTCGAATTCAAGCTTGTGGTCCAGGCCTTTCTCAAGGATCAACCCCAAACCAGCTTTCGCCGCAGCGATGATGCTCAAGCCCGCAACGCTCGTCGAGCCCAGATAACGGGCCAAGGTTTTGGCTGTTTCCGATTGTTCTGTGACTTGGACGCGTTTGCGGATCCGGGAAGCCATAGAAGGATCTGGCTTCGAACCCGAAGCCTTGGCGGCCTGGTCAAGTTTTTCCTTGTCCATCGAGAGCAGTGTTTTCATCATATGGCGATTGCCCACGTGGGCCGATTCATGGCCAAGAATGGCGGCCAACTCCGCTTCATTTTCAGCCTGTCGCAGGGCACCCATCGTTACCAGAATGTATCCGCCGGGACAGGCAAATGCGTTCACCGATTCACTGTTAAGTAGTTTGACCATATAACGCCGGTCGGCAAACGGACCTTGCTGGGCCACATAATTGCCCACCAGATTAAGATATCCATTCAACGGCTCATCGTTAAATTCACCGTAATACGCAACCAAACGCCCGGCCATGTTACGACCTATATCAAGCTCCGCGCGAAATTCAGCGAGCTTGCGCTCCTCTTCTTTCGATAATTGAGGTGCCGCGGTTTCATCCACGGAACTGGATTTACTTTCTGTTTCAGCAACGGCAGCCGCAATGGAAAAACCGGCAGCCGCCAACAGCGTGATGGTGAATAATACTTTTTTCACGAGCAATCCTTTGCTCTAACGGATTCTTATATCGACGGATTCTTAAGGGTGACCTTACTTGCTTTTGGATTCCTTCGCAATTTCATCGAAAACCTTTTCGGATAGATTTTCGATTTGCGCTGCGGAAACACGACTGTCTTCCATGGAAAACACCGCCTTCAAATTCGGCCGTGCATTCGCGGCATATGACGTGTCGTTAGTTTCATCCAACCCGCGCACCCCCATGACCGTCGCACGGGCACGGGCATTCGCACCTTCAGACGACGAGCGCCCTGTTTGAACTGCGCTTTGAATCGCGCCGGCCAACGATCCACCATCTGAATCTGAGGCTTTGACTTTAACCGCCATCACCGAAACAAAACCTGTTTTGCCGCCGGCTGCTTTAACCTGCCAGTACATCCCCTTACGTTCCACCGTCTCCATCGCCTCACCAGCTTTCAGCGTCTGAATTACCGCAGCACCCTTGTCAGGCCCGGCGGTCACTGGCACGCCCGCTTGCTTTGCCTCGATGCTGCCGGCGTATACCTTTGAGGCACCCACCACCAGCAGACCAATCATCAATATTGTGAATCGATTGAATTTCATAAGCACTCCTACCTTAGCAAAATCGGATGCTTTGGATCATCCTTGAATCAATCCCGTAACCTAATGCGATGATAGTGCTTTTTGCCCTTCCGGACCAGACACCCCTCACTCTTTTCCAGCGCGCTGACGGGGACTCTCCCATGCAAGTCCGTGATTTTCACGCCATCCACGTTCAAACCTCCTTGTTGGATTAAACGCTTGGCTTCCGACTTGGTTTCAACAACGGCGGCCGCAGCCAACAGGTCCACGATCCCAATGTCCGATGTACCATCCAGTTGCGCCCGGTCGATAAAATGCTCTGGCTCATTTCCGGCATCACCTCCAAAGCTTGATCCGCCAGCCCCCGCCCCAAAAAGGCGCCCCGCCGACTCCCGTGCATCATCGGCCGCGCCTTCCCCATGGGCAACTTTGGTGCATTCCCAGGCAAGGCGCTTTTTCGCTTCGTTGATTGCAGCGTCCTTCATGGCAGCGAGTTGCGCGATCTCGGCAATCGGTAAATCCGTAAAGTAACGCAGGCAAGGCTCGACCATAGCATCCTCGACATTGCGCCAATATTGGTAATACTCAAACGGGCTGGTCTTTTCTGCATCCAACCACACGGCGCCTTTTTCTGTTTTGCCCATCTTTCGGCCGTCGGTTGTGGCCAGAAGTGGCAGCGTTACACAAAATGCTTTGCCACCACTCAAACGCCGAACAAGATCCACGCCAGAGAGCATATTGCTCCACTGGTCATCACCACCAAGCTGCACCGTGCAGGATTCTGTTTTGTAGAGGTGCAGAAAATCGTAGCTCTGCAACAGCATGTAATTAAATTCAAAAAAACTCAGGCCTTTTTCCAAGCGTTGCTTAAAGCAATCGGCCGTCAACATGCGGTTCACACTGAAGTGCCGTCCAATTTCACGCAAAAAAGGGAGGTACTTCAATTCATTTAGCCAATCGGCATTGTTCACAACCATTCCACGACTGGGATCCTTCAAGTCCAAAAACCGCTCCAACTGGGCACGAATTCCGGCAAGATTTTTCTGCAGCCCGTTTTCCTCTACCATCTGGCGCATCTCAGTTTTTCCGGAAGGATCACCGATCAGTCCGGTTCCCCCACCGACCAGCGCAACCACACGGTGGCCTGCCGCCTGCCAACGACGCAGCGCCATAATGGGTAACAGTGATCCCACGTGTAGGCTGTCAGCAGAAGGATCAAACCCACAGTAGGCTGTGCGTAAACCGGTGGCCATGTGTTCGCCCAGTTCATCCTCGTGGGTGATCTGGGCAACCAGACCACGTTCCCGCATAACTTCTAGAAAGCCCATCTTTGCGCAGTCCTGATCTAGGGTGTCTAAGGATACAAACTTCAAGACCGCTAAATTGTGCCGGGGGAACCTGACCCATGCAAGCCCATAAGTGCTTACAATGATCCGGTTCCGGTGGTTTCACGCAGGCTTTGGCGAAGGACCATCAACCGTTGGATCTATGATGATTACGGCAACTTAATGCCCAGAAATATTTGAAAATACCAATCGGTCATCCACGAAAAATACCGAGAAGGGTCCCTCCCGCCTTCAAGAATGTCCGCCCATGCGGTATCCTGATCTAAGGTTAAAGAATCAAAGTGGAATACTAAATTGTGCCAGGGAACTTCACCCATGCAAGTCGAGAAGTGCCTGACATTTCTGATTGGCCCAGCCCATTCGGGTAAATCCGCACAAGCTAGCGTTCTGGCTCGTCCAGGCCTGGATACCCTGGTGATCGGCATGGCCAACACGCAAAGCCCCCTGATGACGGCTCGGGTCGAAGCCCTAAAGGCCGCCCGCCCAGCAACATGGCAGCACGTCGACCGCCCAGCGGACTTGCCCTCCCTTGTTTTTGCGTCGACCGCAGTTCACGACCAGATCATCGTCGATTCGCTCAATCTGTGGCTCGCTGCCTTGACGGTCAATCACCCCGCGGGGCGCACGCCCGTCGAACTATTAAGCACGCTGAACTTGGAATGCGAGCGCATGGTTGACGCCCTGCGCCGTGCCCGCGATGCCGGAGCCAACTTGATCATCGTGGCCGCAGAGATGGGCGCCTCGCCCTCCCCTCCGGTCGAGACGGAACGTTCCTTCCGAGAGGCCAACGGCCGCCTAAACCAGGCCATCGCCGCAATGGCGGACCGGGTAATCTTGATGACTGCTGGCATTCCGACGCTGCTAAGAGGCGGGACCGTAACCGCTGATGGCAATGTCAAAAAAATTGTTCCCTTTAAAAACAGCGGACAAAGCGTCCACCAAACCCAGACCGGAGACTAAAATTATGACAAGGAAGCCCCTCAACCAATTTAAATTTATCACGACAGGAATCACTGCAGGCGCCGTTGCGTCCGCTCTCCTCTTTCAAACTCAGGCTATGGCCTTAGTCAATGCTCAGGTCGGCGTTGGCAAGCGTTTCGCCACCAGCAGCCTCGATGGGAGCAGCAAAAAATATGGGGCAGACGAGTACGCCGTCAGCGCATTCGTTGATCCAATTCCCCTGGTACCTGTGGCTGCCGGAGCCACCATGACCGTCCAAAATTGGAATAAAGACGATTTTGGGGCAACGAAAACCACTGGATCCGAGCTTACCCTCGATGTGAAGGCATGGGTGCCCATGGTACCGATCATCACGCCTTACGCCAAGTTCAGCTATGTCGTGGCCGGCAAAATGCTGCTTGAATCCAATTCCGACTGGTCCGGCAATGGAACCGTTAGCGCTGGCAAAGAAACGATGAGCTTAACTGGCACCCACCTGATCGTTGGTGCCCAATACAGCATCCTCCCCCTCGTCAGCGCCGTGCTGGAAGTGGGCATGGGAACCGAAAAAATCAAAACCGACGAAGTCACTGTTTCCGGGATCAAAATTGCCAGTGCCGGCGACTCCACGTCATGGGCATCCAAGAGCGTTTCCCTGGGAGTCAATGTCGGCTTCTGAGCGGAAGGGGCGCTTGCATCTTGCAAGCCCTTGGATAGCGGTTGCTCGATCCGGGTATTTCCCTTAAATAGGTGAAGTACCCGGATTTTTTGTCATTAACAGCCTTGATCGTGATCTGGACAACTAAACCAAATGGCCAACGAAATCGTGCTTAACCATCACCTCCACAGCGCCAACAACGACCCCCAAGCTCTTCCTGCACGTCCAACGGACGAAAGCCAGATCGCAGCCATGTTTGACCGGGTTGCCCCCCGCTACGATTTTCTTAATGCACTTTTAAGTATGAAGCAGGATCGGCGCTGGCGTAACCACCTTGTCTCTCTCATCCCCTATAAGCCATCCGGTGCCTTTTTAGACGTCGCGACTGGAACTGGTGACGTCCTGTTTGCCGCCATGACCCGGCGGAGGGAATACACAAACTTTACTGGAATCGATATTTCCGGCGAAATGTTGGCTCTCGCAAAAACGAAAGCCAGCGACCGCCAGGTAGGCAGCATGGTTGACTTCAGTCAAATGAGTGCCGAGAAGTTAGAATTGCCGGACGGATCCTTTGACTGTGTCACCATTTCTTTTGGCCTACGCAACGTCGTGGACAAAGATGCCGCATTGAACGAATTCCGTCGGGTTTTAAAATCAAAAGGAACCCTTTTGATCATGGAATTCTTCACGCCCCGTTCAACCGTGATGGCAAAGATTTTTGACTTTTATTTTCGTAACATCCTGCCGGTGATCGGCGGATTGTTCAGTGACCGAGCAGCTTACACATACTTGCCGCGCAGCGTTCATGCCTTCTATTCCCCAGATCAATTACGCGGGGCACTCTATCGTGCGGGCTTCCTGGTAAACCAAGAGGTCACCTTCTTATTCGGTGGCTGCAAGATCATTCAGGCGCGTCGACTGGCATAACAGGCGACACCTCGGGCAAATAAAGGCAAATGTAGCCCTCGTTCACCGCAAAAAGACTCCCTGGAAAAACAGGAGCTTTACCCTTTGAATCTGAAACCATAACTTTTAATCCCTTGCCATCACAAACCGCCGTTAGGGTCCAGCGTGCTTGATTCGCAGGGATCCGCGTCGCATTCATGAAGCATGAATACTGGCAGTTGACCACGGAACGAACGACATTCCGCAAATCCTCAAGGGCTCCACGGTCGCGAACCTTATCCTGGATAAAAATCTGCTGACGAAAAATTTCAGACAGGCCGAGGGCCAAAATCCCCATCAATCCGACGGCCACAAGAACTTCAAGCAGAGTGAAGCCCCGATCAGTAAACGCAGTTTTTTTTCGGATCAACATTATTTGAAGATAGCATCTGCGAACTCAGGATCCAAACTTGCCGGCACAAAATTGCCCATAGCAATAGGAACCAGTCGGAATTTCGCCCTAAAATAAACGCCACGCATTTTTTCCAGCGGGCCATTCCAAGCATTTACTGCGCTTCGTGCCTCGGCCTCGCTCAATTCCCCGCGCAAAAAAGAATGGGAAGCATTCAAAAAACGGTCGGACTCCATGGAAAAATGAGTGGCAATCCAAACGGGTCCCTGACGAACCGCACGACGATATTCCGCCTCAACACTGACGACGGCCAAAATACACCGACTGGCCACCATACGGTCCCAAGTCCAATCAAATTTAGCAAAAACCGAGTTACGGGCACGGTCACAGTATTTCAGGTAATGCGCATTATAAAGTACGCCTCCTGCATCGATGTCATCAAAAGGGATGTCAACCCGACCCAAAAATATTTGGCTTTCGCGCACACTTAAATCGCGGATCATTTGGCATCTTTGGGCAAAAGTTGCCCGTTATTAGAGATGAAAGTTCTGGGCAGGTGCCTGACCCCAAGTTTGCGAGCAATAGCATCGCCATTGAAGCATGCCTGATCCACACCAAAATGATTTAATGCCGCGACAGATGAGGTCTCGTCATCAAAAGCAGATAGCATAATAATATTTGAATTCCTGGATTTGCCCCGCAGGGACTCCAAGTCATCTTTACAACTGCCACACCAGCTCGCGAAAAATTTTATGGTGACTGGATTTTTTTTTGTGGCCAACAACAGGTCAAAATCCTGCTGCGCAATCGCTGGGCAGGCCACAACGGCCAAAACGAAAGGCCACCGCTGCCGACGTAAAAATAAAAAGATTTTATTCACCGCAACACCCGTGCCCAGGCAACCGACCAATTTTGCGAAGCCACTGAATTTTTCACAACCCCGAAAACGCCCTGCTGAGCCAGGGTCAACTTGATACCGTCGGATTCCCAAGCAGAAATGTCGGCCGAAATAAAAGCACCGTTCACGGCCTGCTCTGAATTTTGGACGATCTCGTGATCTGCCGAGGCCGCACCACGACGATCCGAGGTTATCCCCGTCGTCAGTTTAACCGGCTGCGCACCAATCCCAAAATCTCCAATTGGAGCGATTCCGCTCAGTGAGGCTGTCAACCGAATCAAGGTCCCAGGCTTCAGAAGCGTGCCGTTGTGGCGCGTGGCCAGGGATTCTGTGGCCGTTAAGGCGACACCAGGTTTTACCGAAAGCATTCCCAACCAAAGATCAATTCCAGCACGAATTTCATCAAAGCCACTTCCGAACACATCCAACAGATGGGCATCCGACGAATCGTGGATCGATCTGGCGATGGCTGGACGGTATCCAGCAAGAAGTTGGATTTGCGGCATCAAAGGGCGCGAAAGCTGCGGCATGAGCACCGTATACCTTCCAGAAAACGACGGGTCTCCCACGCCGCTTCTACTGGCACGGCCTGAGGCAGCTTGATCCGCTCCAACCACAGCCCGCGAATTGGTCGTAAGGCTCTGCGCAACGGTGAAAAATCCGCGCGGAGACCAAGCCAATCCGACTGCAAAAGTGGAATTAACGCGACGATCGGGACCAGTGGATTGCAGGGTTGCCCCATCCGGCCCGGTCGATTCAAGCTCTGGAGTTAGAGAAACACTGCCATGAATTTTGATCGCCTCGGCAGGAAACAATACCAGCGGTTCGTCACCCCCGCTGCCACAGGATGCACAAGCTAAGGTGACGCTCTCCGAAATAAAGATACCGCCAGAAATCGCGATCAAGGCGGCGACAAATTTAAATCGGAAAAAAATCATATACCGGGAACCGTCACTGGAATGACGACTGCGCCGCTCGTCGTGCCATCCGTCAGGGCGATCTTTAAATCCCAAGGGCCAGACATCACGAAAAAAATATTGCTAACAAGGTAAATTCCAGCCGCTGAATCCAAACGACTCTCGACGAGAGGCTGGACATTGCCCGAACCATGTCCGTGAACGGTCATCCATGGTGTCACAGTCAATTGTTGGAGCGGCAGCGTTGCATTACCAAGGGGTCTGATGTTCATCCGTACGACATTGTCCATTCCAGTTTGAGGGCCGGTAACCCACACTAGATAGACCTCATAAGAACCATTTGTCGTCAGCCAAACGCCCGGGCTCTGAATGGCTTCCGGCGGTGTGGGTTGTTTGTCGGGCGAAGCTTCACCGCAAGCAGCCACAGCCACAGCCACAGCCACAGCCAAGCAAGACGCAAAAAAAACAGGTGCCCTCATTTCAGCGAACCTGAAACGCAAAAGTTCCGCTGTCATTATTGTTGAGCCAAACGCGCAATTCCCAATTTCCACGCATCATGAAATTTAAGTTACGAATTGCCGTGCAGCCATTAGCTTGAGGGAAGAGAGAGACCGGCGAGCTGCCGTGTCCCATCGAAGGCATCCAAAGATCGGCCTTTAAAACCATAGCCTGACGGCCATTGCAAAAAATTGATTCGGTGGTCGACGTGGTAATCGCGTCATCGTCGAAGGACAAAGTCAAGCTGTCCCCGCCACGACTGACCGCTGTCATGGTCGCCGCCGACGCCATCTCTGCCAGAGACAAAAATCCGGAAACCACCAAGGCGACTCCGGCAAACTTTTTCACTGACAAGAAACTCCAGAAATCCTGCATAGGAGGCTCCTTTTTGATGCCCTTGCCTTCGTCTTAACGCATGGCGCAAAGGCCCGCAATCGCTGACTTGTAGTCCACCATTTGGACGACCGTCTGGTCCGGCCCTGCGCCCTTAAACCATGTCGTCTGACGCTTGGCATATTGGCGGGTGGCAATGGTGATCTGTTCGGTTAGCTTAGCCAGATCTACCCCGTCGATCCGACCCCCGGACGCCTTCAAAGCTGCGACAGACTCCCGGTATCCAATGGCCTGCATAGGTTTCGCGTTTGGTGGGCAGCCACTGTCTAAAAGTCCTTGAACTTCTTCGAGTAGCCCGGCAGCCAGCATAGCCTTGACGCGGCCAGCGATGCGTTCGTGTAGAATCGGTCGCTCCGGATTCAGAAACATCACATGAGTCTGCTCCCGCGCCTGAGTCTTACAGGTCCTGACTTGGCCGTGATCCTTTAGTTGACTCGAAACCGGGCCTGCCGTCAGCCGACACAATTCGACGGCACGCAAGATACGCACCCGGTCGTTGCCGTGGAGTTGGCCGGCCCTGATCGGATCCACAGCCCTAAGCTCACTAAGCAATCTATCCGTCGCAATCGCATTCAGTTCTTGGCGCAGCGCGGTGTCTTTAGGCAGGTTTTCGGCGAAGCCTTGACCAAAAAAAGCCCGCAAATACAGCCCCGTTCCACCGACAATGATTGGCAAGGCACCTCGAGATTGAATTTGTTCAACAACCTCACGCGCCAAGACGGCATAACTACCGGCATCGAATTCGCCATGCCAGGTCAGGATATCGATCAAATGATGCGGAAATTCGGCTTGTTCGGTCGCCACAGGCTTGGCCGATCCAATATTAAAACCGCGATAAACCTGAACCGAATCGCAGCTGACGATTTCGGATTTAACCCGCCTTTCATCCCGCAGGCACCTGGCCAACTGCAGGACGAAATCGCTCTTGCCGCTGGCGGTGGCTCCGGTGACGGCAATGCTCATCATCGATCGAACCAACTGGCAATTTGAGTTGTTTCCCACCACCTAAAAACACGGCGACCATGAGGGCAGTTGTGTTGAAAATCGACCTCGGATGCCTCACGCATAAGGCGATGCAGTTCATCGGGACCGAGGTCTTCGCCAGCACGCACCGCACTGTGGCAAGCGTAAGTCGCCAAAAGGTTTTGCGCCAGGTCGGCCGTTGGATTCTCCGCAAAACCAGAATCGGCAATTGCCCCAAGCATCTCCTGCGGATCACGATGGGCCAATATGGTCGGAATGCCTTTGATCTCGACCATCGGGTCATCACCAACAAAATCTAAATTGAAACCATTGGCCGCCAAAATTCCCGCGCCAGCGCGGAGACGGCTGCACTGTTCAGGAGTCAAATCGACGCTCTCCGGAATTATCATCGCCTGGGATTGATGCAGCAGGGAACGGTCGCGATTCAAACGTTCAAAAATAATGCGTTCGTGCCATGCATGCTGGTCGACGGCCAACAATCGATCGCCGTCCGTAAACATCAGGTAGCAGCGCCCAACGCTGCCCAGATAGTCCATCGTTTCCCATGGAATACTGGCTGATTCCTGCATTTTTGGGTTTGCCGTCACTTCAATCGGAGCGAAAAATCTTCGCTGTGTTGGTGTCGTCGCCGGTATCGTCGTTGGCGTCGTCGTCATTCCAAAGCGAAACGATGCATTCGCTTTTGAACCGCGAGGAAAGGTTCCTCCTCCCGCGCTACGCGCCGAATCAGGCTGATGAAATGCCGTCGTTTCGGGGGCCGATGTCATTGCGCGAGGTGCTGTCATTCCGGGCATCGCCCAATCAGCACGGCGCAAACCCTTCATGATTGCTTTGAAAATCACCCCTTGAACTTCAGATCCATATTGGAAGCGGACTTCTGTTTTCGCCGGATGAACATTCACGTCAACCAGCGATGGATCGACGACCACATGCAATGCCACCACGGGATATTTCCCTCGCATGAGATGGCTGTGATATCCGCGTTGAATTGCATAACGCAGGGTCTTATCCTTCACCCAGCGTTGGTTCACAAAAGTGAACATGGATTTGCCGTTGGCCTTTTCAAGTCCTGGCGGTGAAATTAGTCCCTCCACGGCAGCGTGAGAATCGGCTTCATTGATGTAAATAAGTTTGCTGGCAACTTCTTCGCCAAATACCGCGACGGCCCGGGCGCGTAAGGATGCCTCGCCGATACCACAAACGGAGCCTATTTCAGCACCTGTCGTCACCGCAGCGGAAGCCACTAGCTCCCTACTATTATGGACTAGGCGCAGTCGAATGTGCGGCCAACACAAAATGGCTGCATCAAAAAAGTCAGTGATTGCGCCAAGTTCTGAGGCCGTGGACTTCAAAAACTTCTGCCTGGCAGGCACATTGTAAAATAAATCCCGGCAAGCCAGAGTCGTTCCCGTAGGCGCTGAAACCTCGCGTTGCACCACCGGAGCTCCGGTTCCGTTCATTTCAATCCGGGTGGCGGACCCTGCGCTACGCTCTCGGGTTGTCAGTGTCAGACGCGAGACCGACGCAATCGAGGCCAGAGCCTCTCCGCGGAAACCCATCGATGAGGTCACGTACAAGTCGTCAACAGATCTGATTTTACTGGTGGCATGACGCTGCAACGCTAATAGGGCGTCATCTTCGTCCATCCCATGGCCATCGTCGGAAATGGCGATCGCCTTTCGCCCCCCATCCTCGATCTCGACCTGGATGCTGCGAGCCCCGGCATCCAGAGCATTTTCAACGAGTTCCTTCACGACGCTGGCAGGACGTTCGACCACTTCGCCAGCGGCGATCTTATTGATCACGTCATCCGCCAAGAGCTGGATTTTGCCCAAAATTGGCTCCCCCATTTCGCTTAGATTTGCCTAGATCCGTTTTGGTGGTTGCACCTATACCACTGGCCTGATATCCGGTCCACCCGGAGGAATGGCACTATGGACGCCCAATATGTAACTAGCGCTGCTCTAGCCGACCAACTCCCTGCCCCCAAGGGCCCGGAAGTCGCCTTTTTTGGCCGCTCAAATGTCGGTAAATCTACCCTTTTAAACGCACTGGCAGGGCGCAAAGGCTTGGCCCGGACCAGCAACGCTCCCGGCCGGACGAGAATGGCCAACTTCTTTGCGGTTCGCTTTCCGGGCGGCCATGAAGTCACCATGGTGGACTTGCCGGGATACGGATTTGCCCAAGCCGGGGCGGCGACCCGCAAAAGCTGGGAACACCTCGTTGGAGCTTATCTTGACCGCCCTAACATCAAACTTTTCATCATGTTGCTGGATAGCCGGCGCGCATTGGATGACGTCGGCCTCGACCCACTTGACGGGGATTTGATCAACGACCTCGCCCGCCGGGGTTCGGTTTTGCTGGCCCTGACCAAAATCGACAAGCTCTCGAAACGCGATGCCAACCAGGCACTTAAAAACGCCACTGAATCGGTCAAAGGCTTTCCCACGGTCGAAGTGGCCTTGGTCTCCGCCGAAAACCAAACGGGCATTAGAGAAATCCGTGGGATGCTTCTTGCTGCCGCACGGTCCAATCTAAAAAAAGAAATGCCAGAGGAATAGCAACATGAGCCTGAGCAACAAAACTAAGTTCGTCGCGTTGATGGCAACAGGATTTTTTTTTCTACCGTGTTTTCGGAGCGTGGCCCGCGCCGCAAACTCTCTGCCCATCGATCACAACGAACCCATTGACCGTAGAATAATTGATACGACTCGAAGGGCGACCCTTAGCCCCCAAGAGCTGAACGCCAAACGCGCCGAAGCGGCGGCGATGATCCGTTGGTTTGAAGCCAAACAGCGGATCTATAAAAGCGAGTTGGCACAGCACCTGATCGAAATTCGATTCAACAAGCAAACCCTTGACCGCCTGCAATCCCTCTCCGGATCATTCCCTGAGGTGCGCCTACTCGAGGCGATGAAGCTCGTGGAAATGGACGTTTTCGACACCGAACAGCTCCAAGCCTATGTTGACATGTCTGCCGCAGACATCGCTGCTGCCAAAGCACGCCTGCAGTTTCTCAGCGACGAATAACCCGTAGACGGGCTTCCGCAGTTTCAAGCATTGAATCAATCATGAACACATAAAACTGCGGCCGCCCTGGCTTTTCGGCTAGACATTGACTTTCCTGTCGCCATGTCGAAGGACCAAGCAGAACCTGCGCCGAGTGTCTCCGTAGAAGCCGACCAATAATACCCTTGCTTCCAATTTACCTGAGGAAACGGCAGTGTTTTTAACCCGTCATTATATGCTGCCACCAGCTCTGCCTTCGTCGGCAATCGCCAATTAATTTTATTGTTGTAGTCTATCGATCCGCAAAACCAGACGGCTCGTTCCCAATCAAGACCATCGATCGTACTTAGCTTCGGCGTAAAACTGAGGGCCCTTGAAATTTGCTTAAACGAACAGCCGTAAAGTTTCTGGCCACAAGTTGATGGGATACTGGCTCGGTCCCCGGTGGTCACATCCAACCACCCTTGAGGCGGCCGTTTTACCGCCGGACCTTGCAGCGCCGGGCTAGTCGTCGCCGGCACTAATGGCGGATGCTTGGGGGCTGGCGGCAAAAGGATGTCTTTAGACTGTGCTTCCCTTCCTTCAGGCGCGCCGTTAGATCCACTGAATCCAGCAGACTGCTTGTTGGCTTTGCAGGATTGCATCAGGCAAGTTGCCAGTATCGCCGCACTAAAACCAACTAACCTATGTGCACGAATCCCTAACATTGATCTCCCCCTTTGAACTCAGACTGAATGACAAATCACCGCAAAGGCTGGGCACTTGCCAGCTGTCATAAAGGGGGTCGGAACTCCTAAAGGAAACTTAACTAAAAGCCATTAACTGCTCTACATGACTGCACCTGGAGCGGCGACGCCGGCATCTGATGCCTGGGTATTTTTCCCCACCCAGCCACACTCTGGAATTGCCCCCTTTAAAGGCGCGCAAGCGAGCTGTGCCACCTAAAAAAACATCCGAAATCAGTGACTTACGTGTTATCGGCGAAGATTCCGTTGGGGCAGCCGACGATGGACCCTTCGATCGATGGGCCATCGCGCACTCAAAAGGATCGTTTATACGAATTTCTTTGGGCATCCGATGTCAGGCGCAGTCATGTAGAGCAGTTTACGGTTAATCAATGGCTGCCTGCTTTTTCAGGACCTTTTCGCAAACGCCCCAAAGCTTCTCCTTGCCCTCGATGTGACACATCAAAGTCCCTAGTCGGTGGGACAAGAGCCCAGCCAGATCGCGGGGCTCAACATCGCCTGCCTGCAGGTGTCGCAAGACAATGGCGTCAATTTCGTTAGAGATGGCAATCAGGACACGAGCTTCATGGTCAAGACTGGCCGCTCCTTCCGCCTCTTTTCGAGCATCATCGCGGCGTTTGGCATGGTCTGCGATCTGAATGACTTTATTTTGAATCTTTTCAGGACTTTGAATGCGCTTGCTCACAGGTCCCCCTTTAGCCTGCCGCCCAAGGCAGGATTCAAAAGCCTATCGGCAAAAGCCTTGCAAAACTTCACACTCAATCAAATCATAGCGGGCTCGGGCAACCTCAAGTAACGCTTCAGTTTTATGGCGTCCCTGATGTATCCTGCCCCCTCTGTCTACTTTAGAACGATTCCGCTGTTTTTGGGAGGCCTTCGGTTATGGCAGCAGCAAATTCATTCGATCTCGTGGTAATTGGTTCCGGACCCGGCGGCTATGTTGGCGCAATCCGCGCGGCACAGCTGGGAATGAAGGTTGCTCTGGTCGAAAAAGCGCCCCATTTGGGCGGTACGTGTTTAAACTGGGGCTGCATACCAACCAAAGCCCTTCTTGAGTCGGCCAAAACATACGACAAACTTCAGCACCTTGAAGAGCTCGGATTCAACGCGGGCAATCCGACCTATGACTGGGGCCGCATCATGGGCCGCAAGGAAGGTATCGTCGATTCCCAGCGCAAGGGTCTGCGTTTTTTGATGAAGAAAAACAAAATCGAAGTTTTTGACGGCATCGGGCGTCTGGCTGGGCCTAAAAACATCAACGCCAAGGTAAACATCACGGGCCCAGACGGAAAAGTCACCAGCATCGAAACCAAAAAGGTTTTGCTGGCAACTGGATCGCGGGTGCGCCAGCTGCCGTTCGCTAAATCCAACGGTAAAACCATTCTGTCATCCGACGACGTCCTCTCCATAACGGAAGTGCCAAAAACAATGGCCGTGATTGGCGGCGGCGTGGTCGGAATTGAGTTTGCATCGTTGTTCGGGCGATTCGGAACACAGGTAACCGTTATTGAGGTTGCCCCTCAAATCCTGCCATCAGAAGACGAAGAGGCCGTAGGCGAACTCGTCAAACACTTGAAAAAACAGAACATCACTTTTGAAATCGGCACCAAAGTAACGGCGATTCAAGACAACAACGGCAAGTCGGCATCCGTGACTCTTGAAGGCGGCAAGCCGCGCGATTTTGATCGCGTTCTGGTTTCCATTGGCCGCGAGGCGGTCACCAACGATATCGGACTTGAACTGCTCGGCGTGAAGACGGACCGCGGATTTGTTGTGACCGACAGCCACTACAAAACTAATGTCGATTGGATCTATGCCATTGGCGACATCCTGGCAACTCCAGCCCTGGCCCACACGGCCTCCGCAGAAGCCATGCATGCCGTGGAATCCTTGGCCGGAAAAAACCCGCCCGTCATCAATTACCAGGCAAATCCCAACGCCATATACTGCTACCCGGAGATCGCCAGTATTGGAATGACCGAGCAGACATTGAAGGCCAAAAAAATCGAATACAAAACCGGCAAGTTTCCATTCGCACCGATGGCCAAGGCCAAAATTGAAAATGCGACGGAAGGCTTCATCAAGATTCTTTTTGAACCTAAGTACCACGAGATACTTGGGGTTCACATCATCGGTGCAAGGGCTACGGAATTGATCGCAGAATTTGCGTTGGGGAAAGTTTTAGAAACGACGGTCGACGAGATCGGCCAAACGATTCATCCGCACCCAACCATGTCAGAAACTATCATGGAAGCCGCCCATGCGGCCCTCGGTCACGCGATCCACATGTGAATTGTGGATGAGGCAAAAGTACCGGTAACGGAGGATTCGCATGGCAAATCAAATTGAAATCCTGATGCCACTCATGGGCGAGGGCATCAACGAAGCAACCTTGGTCAAGTGGCTAAAGAAGCCGGGTGACAAGGTGTCCAAGGCTGAGCCGCTTTTGGAAGTCTCCACCGACAAGGTCGACACCGAGATTCCAGCCCCGGCCGACGGCATCCTCGTGGCGACCCTGGCAAAAGAGGGCGATGTTGTTCTGATCAACACGATCATCGGCCATATCAGTTCCGATGGTAGTGTTTCTGCGCCTGCGCCCGCAACATCATCAACTTCATCATCATCATCAGCACCAGCCACGTCCAAAACTTCGGTCACGACGAAGGCCCAACTTGGCTCCGTTGGCGTCAGACCACCAACTCCGCTGCTGGTTCCAACCGGCTCGGTTCGATCTTCGCCCCTGGTGCGTAAAGTTGCCCGTGACTTGAATATCAACCTTGGCTTCGTAC
Source organism: Pseudobacteriovorax antillogorgiicola (assembly GCA_945898195.1). Taxonomy (GTDB): domain Bacteria; phylum Bdellovibrionota_B; class Oligoflexia; order Oligoflexales; family RGVZ01; genus RGVZ01. The sequence continues at coordinate 19,638 of CAMDHM010000032.1, forward strand.
CAGGCAGCGGACTTCACGGACGCATCACCAAGATCGACTTGGATGCTTACATCACAAGCGGCGCCCACCACAGGGAAGGCGCGGCACATGCGGGAAATTCTACTGCTGTGGCGTCCGCACCTGCATTTGGAACTTCCGTGGCTCTCGGCAAATCGCCACGGATCCAGACGCAAATGATCGACGGCGTTGAGTGCCTGGAAAAAAATCCCGTCCGACGCGAGAAGATGACTAAAATGCGCCGGCTGATCGCCGAACACATGGTTGAGTCGGTGAGGGTATCGCCCCACGTGACCACGGTCTTTGAAGTCGATCTGAACAGGATTTTCGAAATCAGGGAAAAGCACCGCACGGCGTTTGAAGCACGCGAGGGCTTCAAACTGACGTATACGCCATTTTTTATCCATGCTGCGGTTGAGGCGATCAAACAGCATCCGATCGTCAACGTCTCCCTTGATGGCGACGACATCCTCTGGAAAGAAGACATTAACGTTGGCTGCGCCGTCGCTCTTGGCAACGGCCTAATTGTTCCCGTGATCAAAAAGGCGCAGGACTTAAATCTAAGCACAACCGCGCGGCGATTGAATGATCTTGTCTCCCGGGCCCGCACCAAAAAACTGTTGCCGGAAGATGTCCAGGGCGGATCCTTTTCCATCACAAATCCAGGCGGCTTTGGCAGCCTGACTTCAAACCCAATTATCAATCAACCTCAAGTCGCGATTCTTGGAATCGGTGCCGTCGTAAGACGCCCGGTCGTGATCGATGACGCGATCACCATTCGTCCCATGATGCTCATTAGCCTGACATTTGATCACCGGGTGGTAGACGGCGAAGGTGGCGCGAGCTATCTGGCGACCTTGAAGCAGATCTTAGAAAACTACAGCGAGTTGCCGTTATGATGCGCCTTGGCATCTTGATTAGCGCTGCACTGATTCAGACTTATGTCCTTTTGAGCAATTGGCAGGGCACCGAAATTGCCCACATCCAAGCGGCTCTGATGACCTGGAATTTACTGCCTTCGGCGATATTTTGGTGGCTAACACGAAGGGCTTCGGCGCCGTTTGAGGTTGCCGCCTTGGGTGCTCCGGCACTTGTCCTGCAGGCTTCCTTTTTAATCGATGTCCTTCGCTCCACCAATTCAACCGCCAGCCTGATTTGGCTCGTCGCCCCGGTTTACGAATTATTTTTGATGTTGCTCGGATTCGGAGCCATTAAATTCCATAACTGGCGTCGGGCAAAAGCCTAGCGACCATAATGCCTCAGTGCTTTCCGCTGGCGATTTTATCTCGCATGAAGTCCTTACCAAAATGCCTTTCGGCCATCATTTGATTGTGCGCAGCACACAAAAGCCGCAAATTTTCAGGGCGATCGTCACCACCTTTTGCCAGCGGCAAAATATGGTCGATCTGCAGTCGCCCGCGCTCGCTGCAGCGCCGACCATCATCGGAAACAAAAGTGCACTGACTGGCGTCTCGGACAAACACCTGACGCTGAATGGCTTTGGGCACTCGACTCGCCGGCAGATCCCGCGCCTTTCGCATCAAACCAAGGGCATCGTGAATGATCTGAGACGGATCCCGGTATGGATAAAGTTCGCGCAGCCGCAATAGATCCTTTGCTCCCTCACCCACAAGGGTAACCGCGAGCCTAATTGCAGGGCCTGGGGTCTGAACCGCGGGCGTCGCAACCCTATCAGCGACCCTTTGCCTATCGGCGCCAACCAGCCCAGCGTTTGCCTCCAATTTCGCGTCTGCCTCGTTGATTGGAAGGGGTATTGCCTCTGACCCGCGGCTGGAGGCCATCTCATTTTGAACAGAAGCCCCAGGCAAAACTCTCATCCACGCCCGCGCAGACTGCATGGCATGGTAGCCCTCTATCCGATTGGCAAGGAATTTCTCGACTTCAAGGCGATTTTTTCCAGAAACCTGCTCCATCAATTCAACGCAATTGTCGTTGTTTACGTGTGAAAAAATCATCGATATGACCATCAAGCTCAACTGCCCGTTCATGATTTTTGAAAAAATCATTTGAGCCATTTGTGGATAACGGACCATGATTCGAGCTGCATTCATTCGGCGAACCGCACCTGACTCGGCCATGCCGAGACCATTGGTCATCCAATGATACGAGGAAGAAAAACCTAATTCGCGGAAAATTTTGCGACGGTCAAACTCGATAAGGTAGAGGATGAAACAAGCAAGCAAACGCCGCTCCGCCCCAAGGTATTTGTCCAAAGCACCAACAAGCTCCACCTGTGACAGGTGCTCCAACGATTGAATTTTTTCTGCAACCTGCATACCCGTCCTCCATGACTCGACATGTGCATCAAATTGGGCCAGATCGTCCAATGGCACCTGATGTCACCGCGACGATGAAAAAATAGGCAGTCGGATGTGGATAAGTGGTCCCCCCCCTCTGTCAGGGACGGGAAATTTGTGCTAGAAACCCCGCCACGATGACCTTTTGATGAACCCTGGCGAAATTTGGCTGATACCTATGAATATTGAATCCACAAACCAGTCGGATACCACTTCGAATGCGTCCGTGACGGCGCCAGAATTCAGACCCAATGCCGATGAATTACGTCAATGTTTTCGGACTCTTGACGCAATCATGAACGACCGCAGCATCCTCGCCCAACTATCCGAAGATGACCGCACGCGCCTTGTGATGACCGCCGGACGCGTTTCAAAACCAGACCGTTTTGCCCTGAAAAAACTGGTCCGGGAATTCCGCCGCCAAGGCAAAAGGGCCGACGAGGTGAACGACCGCGCCGCCAAAGCCGCAACAGGCCTGCGCCAAGCCAGGACCACGGCCATGTTTGAGGCCCCGGCTAAAATCGCCGCCCAGACCGTGAACCTGAGGCTTAGCAATCCCCAGTGCTGTTACGTTTGCAAATCCAGCTATCAGGATTTGCACTTCTTTTACGACTCGATGTGCCCCACCTGTGCAGCACTGAATTACAAGAAACGCTTTCAGACCGGCGACTGCACTGGGCGCATTGCCCTGGTGACGGGATCCCGGGTCAAAATCGGTTTCCAAGCGGCCTTGCTGCTGCTGCGGGCCGGCGCACAAGTCATCGTCACCACCCGCTTCCCCCACGACGCTGCCCTGCGCTACCGGCGCGAGGCGGACTTCGCCGACTGGAATGACCGCCTTCAGATTTACGGACTGGATTTGCGCCATGCGCCAAGCGTGGAACTTTTCGCCCAACACATCTCCGAGCAATATCCGACCCTGGATTTCCTGCTTAACAATGCCGCCCAAACAGTCCGCAAACCACGCGGGTTTTACGATCACATGATGGATGTTGAATCTAAACTTCCTGAGGATCCTGAGGCGCTGCGCTTGCTCAGCGGTTTTTTTGCGTGCCGCCAAAAGATCGAACAACAAATCCTGTTACCGCAAGAATCAAACCACGGCCTGCTCGCCTACACCCCCGGAACCCCGCGGTCCATTGACGGAAAAACCACGCCGGCTCCGGGACTTTTCGCCTCGGCAAAAATGTCTCAGATGCCACTTTTGCCGGATGATTTAAGCTGCGGGACCGATGTTTTTCCGGTGGGCCAATTGGACGCCGACTTGCAACAAGTCGACTTGCGAGCCATGAACAGCTGGCGCATGAAACTGGCAGACGTGTCGACCGCAGAAATGCTTGAAATTCAGCTGATCAATGCTGTTGCGCCGTTTATCTTGTGTTCAAAACTGAAGCCCCTGATGCTGCGTAATCCTGGTAGCAAAGACGGCTCAGATTCCCGCCGCGACAAGCACATCGTCAACGTTTCGGCGATGGAGGGCAAATTTACGCGCTACACGAAAACCGATAAGCACCCGCACACCAACATGGCCAAGGCCGCCGTGAATATGATGACACAGACGTCAGCCCCGGATTACGTCAAGGATGGCATCCACATGAATGCCGTGGATACCGGCTGGGTGACCGACGAAGATCCGGCTCAGCACGCATCGCGGAAAAAAAATGAACTTGGATTTGAACCGCCCCTCGACATTGTGGACGGCGCTGCGCGGATTTTGGACCCGATTTTTCACGGGCTCAACACGGGCGAGCACATGTGGGGAAAATTTCTGAAGGACTACGCGCCAACCTCCTGGTAATCGGATTGGCGATCAAGCCGGACCGAAAACCACGAGTCGGATATCCGATCCACCATGGGTGAAATGGACGGTTGTGGTTTTGTGCGTTCCTTTCAAGGACTTCACAAAAGCCGCCGAAGCTGGTTCTTCCGGAATCAGACACAGTCCGCTGAAGGACGCGCCAGTGCGAACTTCCAAATCAACAATGTGTGATGCAATACGGCCAAAATATTTTTTGGCTTCGGCCGGAGCTTTGAGCCTTTGCCCATAAGGTGGATTCAGTAACATCAAGATGCTGCGCCCGGAGCTGGCCATGGCGCGCAACGCGGTTTCGCTGTCTGTCTTGAAGAAATCTCCAGCGGCAACTCCAATGGCTTTGGTGTCAATTCCTGCCAGAACGCAAAAATGTGCAGCATTGTCGCTCAGATCCGACAAGGCCTCGGCATTGCGTTCAATGCAAAGAACGGGCGGCAGAATCGCTGGCGCACCTGCGGATGCTGTGCGCACTTCACTCATTTTCTTTCGAATGTGTGCAACCGTTGTGGCGGGAATTCCAGCAAAAGATTCGAACGCAAAACTACGGCCAAAACTTCCACTACCAAGATCCAAATGGGCGGCCAGCCACTCAAATGCCAAAGTGCCCGTCCCGGCAAACGGAACATAAACTCCATCAAACGCAATTTTCTCTAACCCAACTTTTTCTAAAGCAATTTTTTCTAAGGTGCTGAGCGCCGTTCTGACACAAGCCGCCGCCTGGTGTTCCGGCAGCGGTGCTGCTGCCGACGTCAGATGTTTTTTGTAACCACGCTTATACATAGGCTCGCCGGCGAGGCTGACCAGAACACGCAAGCGGTCGCGGTAAAGGTCCAAACGAAAACGCAAGCCAGCATCTTCCGTCTGCTTGACTCCAAGTAGTTCGATAAATTTTTGTCTGATAGTGCCCGAGGTCACCACAAAACTGGTATTGGCCTTCACCGCAACGTGAACGTCTGTGGCTTCCGGACCGACTGTTAGAAAACCGCTGGCCTTCAAGGCTTCGCTGACCTTCCCAAGATCCCGCCAAGACCCACACTTGCCTTCCCAGGCCAGCCATTCGATATCGTGGGCCGTCCGCAGGCGCATGCACCAGTCTAGCGCCTGACGAAAATCGACGTTTGAGGCGTGGATTGCACCTTTGTCGGTTTTGAATTCCGGGACGAACTTATACTTTCCGAACGGGTTCGCTGTGAGTTCAGCCAATTCCTCGGCTGCGAGGTCCACCCACCCCGGAGCCGGGCGGATTACAAAATTGGCAGGTCGAGATAGATATTTTGGAGATATTGCAGCCACGGAGTCACTTCCTTTAAACGCGTAATCGTCCCCGAATACCGGAAATCTTTGGGATTTACCAAAGGCATTTCCCCGCCACGTCTATTGGACTGTGCCTAATACTTAACGGGAATTGTCCGAGATCGGTTATAGAACCGACCTAAAAGGTCAGACTTCTTGAGAGGATGGCCGTGGCAGGCGTAGCCAAAATCTATAAAACAGGCGATTTCGTCTTCAAGGCTGGCGACCGACCGGACGGCATGTACATTGTTCGAAAAGGACAATTGCAGGTTTTTTTGGACCAGGGCGGCAAGCGGGTTGTCTTAGCCACCGTCCCCGAAGGCGGGATCATTGGCGAAATGGCCCTTTTCGACAAAAAAAATCGTTCAGCCTCCGTCAAAGCCAGCCTCCCGTCTGAAGTAACCCACATCACCGTGACCGACTTTGATGGCTTGTTAAAGCAAATCCCCAAATGGTTTGTGACCTTGATGGGTACCCTGTCAATCCGGCTGCGGCAAACCAATGAACGCCTCCATAAGGCCGAAGTCGGAGGGGGCGTCCCCACTCAGAACGCCCTACGACTGCTCGCCATTCTTGATTTAATTTGGACGAAACATGGCGAAAAGGACGAAAAGGGCAAGATTGTCGTTAATAAAAAAAATCTTGAGGCCGTCTTAATTGATTCCCTCCACGAAAATCCGACGCGGGTTCATGCATTTTTAAAAATTCTCGCTGAAAGCGAGGTTCTGATGAGCACCAGCAACCTCCGCAAGCAGGCCGCCTGGATTATGCCCAACCGCGCATTTTTGACCCAGTTTCCCCAATTTTTTGCAGATTTCCAGAAGGGCAATCCGCCAACCCCATGCTTGGACGTCGCGATGCTGGAAGTCATCAAAGCCGCGGCCACCCTGGCTCCAAAAAATCCATATGATCCAGCGCTCGTGCCATTTTCCCAAATCATCTCGGAAATAAAGATTGAATCAGAAAGAATCCCAGAACTGAGCAGAAGCCTGGAAATCTTCAACTTCACAGGAAAAGCCTGCTCATTGCTCAAGACTAGCGACGGTCAAACCCTGAAAATTGCTAAAAACGATATCGCCCGCCTATCTAAATTTCATCATGTCCTTGCAGCATTCACCCTTCATAGCTTTTGAGCAGAACCTCCGACCCCGCCCCCGCCCAGCGGCCGCGCGAGGTGCGTCAACACTAAATAATCGAATAAAAACAGATGGTTAAAAACTATTTGATGATAAGTACGAACACCCCAGGCAGGGCTTAAATCAGGTTAGCCGGCTGCGTAACCACAGAACCCCAAGCAGACATATTGCCAAAACGATGATCTGGCGGACCAAACGGCGGCGCCAGCGAAGGTATTGTGGTGATTTCGGTGCGTTGACACTCATAACCATAATTGTTAGTTTCCGGCGGCCTTTTAGGCAACCACTTCCGCGTCCCGACCAGTACCGGGACCGCCGAATCCATCGGAGAGTAAAAAATATTATGAAAGCCACAGTTGAATCGCTCAACTCGGTACAACGCCGCATCCAGGTCGAACTCCCATTAGAGGTCGTCAACACGGCGTTTGAAGACGCCTACAAACGGATCCAAAAAAAGGCACAGCTGCAAGGCTTCCGCCCGGGCAAGGCCCCCATGAACCTGATCAAGAGGTTTTACGGCGGCTCCGTTGCCAGTGAAGTTGGCGAAAAACTCGTCAATCAGAACATTTTCAAAGTGATTAGCGAAAACAAAATCAACATGGTCGCGCCTCCAGTTCTGGAAAAAGCGGACCTGCCAGCCAACGACACCCCATTTCACTTTACCGTCGTTGTTGACGTGATGCCGGAAATCGCGATTGCAGAGTACAAGGGCCTCGAGATCAGCTGTGAAACCTTTGCCGTCAATGACGAGGTTGTCGAAAAGCAAATCGAAGACCTGCGCAAGCGCTCAGCCAAGAAAAAACCGCTAGGGGCTGATGTCATCGCTGGCAAAGGGCACTCCATCAAAATGAAGCTAAAAGCCTTCCGCGAAGATGGCAGCGAAATCACCGGCCTCCCGGCTGATGATATCGACACGGTCCTTGGCGATAGCCAACTGGTCCCAGAAATCGAGCGGGCCATCCACGGGATGAAGGCCGGTGAGACCAGCGAAACAACGGTTACCCTGCCTGAAAACTTCGCCGACAAAACCATGGCCAACAAGAGCCTGAAATACCAAATCACCCTGACCGAAGTGGCTGAACTGCAATTGCCTGCCGCTGATGATGAGTTGGCCAAGGACTTCGAATTCGAAAGCCTTGCCAAACTGAAGGAAAACATTCGGGAACGCATGACGACCCAGATGAGCCAACAACGCCGAAACGCCCTTGAAGAAAAAGTCCTGGACGCGCTAATCGAGAAGGCCCCCTTCGAAGTTCCGCCCAGCCTTGTGGACGAAGCCATCGACGGGATGATCAAAGATCGCTTTGCCGATCTCGATGCTGCCGAACAAAAGAAGGCATTGTTTAACGAGAGCCTGCGCAAAGAAATGCGTCCGATGGCCCGCCGCCGGACCCAAAACAGCCTGATCTTGGTAAAGATCGCCCAGGATGAAAAGATTGAAGTCACGGTGGACGACGTCAAGAACTACATCCAACGCCAGTACGGCCAGGCCGCAAACCGCACAGACACCAACCTAGATTCACTGGTGAAACTGCTTGGCGACCGGGTAAAACAGTCCCTCCTATTCGAAAAGACCTTGGACCTGCTTATTAATTCAGCAGCAGTAAAAGATCTTCCCGCAAAATTGTAAAACTGGCAAACCCTGCCGATTTCCTGAAAAGCCCGAGACGCCTATACAACGGCGTCTCGGGCTTTTTTTTGCACCATTGCTAGCCAGCCCTAAAGGTCGGCCGCGCCTGGTCGATGAGCCCGCTGAGATTCAGGGCCTTGTCAGTCAGGTGATGCTGAATTAACGTAAGCATTCCGTCCGGTTCTGATGCGCTCACTCAATACGGGGATTGATCATGCCACTTGTGCCAATTGTCATCGAACAGACCAACCGCGGCGAACGGTCTTACGACATCTATTCACGCCTGCTAAAAGACCGGATTATTTTTCTTGGAACACCAGTTTACGATGAGATCGCAAACGTGATCATCGCACAGCTGCTGTTTCTCGAAAGCGCTGATCCGGACAAAGACATTCACTTCTATATCAACTCGCCGGGCGGCTCCGTCACCGCCGGACTTGCGATCTACGATACGATGCGCATGGTTCGTCCGGATGTGCGGACGTATTGCATCGGCCAATGTGCTTCGATGGGTGCATGGCTTTTGGCTGCCGGAGCGCAAGGGAAACGCTACGCCTTGCCGAATTCCCGCATTATGATTCATCAGCCCTTGGGCGGCGCAACGGGACAGGCTACGGACATTGAGATCCAGGCACAAGAAATCATCAAATTGAAATCAAAAATGACGCAAATCTTGTCGGATCATACGGGGCGCCCAGCCGCGCAAGTATTGGAAGATATTGACCGCGATTATTTCATGTCTGCAGAAGAGGCTAAGGCCTACGGCATCGTCGACGAGATTGTTTCCGCAGGAACTCAGGAAAAGAAAAAATAAAGTAACGCGTTCCCCCAAGGGAGATACGACACATGGCTGCCAAGGATTCAGGACTTCAGTGCAGTTTTTGCGGAAAGAGTCAGCGCGAAGTTAAAAAGCTTATCGCTGGTCCCAACGTTTACATCTGCGATGAGTGCATTCAACTCTGTAACGATATTATTGCAGAGGAAGTTGAGAAAGATGAAATCCTGAATCCATCGGGGAAGGTTCCAACCCCGAAGGACATCAAGAAAATTCTCGACGAATATGTTATTGGGCAGGATTCAGCCAAGAAAACCTTGGCCGTCGCAGTCCACAACCACTACAAGCGGCTCGAATCAAACAAGGCCGCAAAGGGTACGGATGAAGTCGAGCTTTCGAAGTCAAATATCCTGCTCATCGGACCAACGGGTTCGGGCAAGACTTTGCTTGCGCAAACTCTCGCGCGAATTCTGAATGTTCCTTTCACGATTTCTGATGCGACCAACCTGACGGAAGCCGGCTACGTTGGTGAAGACGTTGAAAACATCATCCTCAACTTGCTGCAAGCATCGGACTACGATGTCGAACTCGCGCAACGTGGAATTGGTTACATCGATGAAATCGATAAGATTGCGCGCAAAGGCGAGAATGCTTCGATTACCCGCGATGTTTCTGGCGAGGGTGTGCAGCAGGCGCTGTTGAAAATCATCGAAGGAACCATCGCCAATGTTCCACCACGCGGTGGACGCAAGCATCCGCAACAAGAGTTTTTGCAAGTCGATACCACCAACATCCTATTCATTTGCGGCGGAGCTTTCGCCGGACTTGAAGACATCATTGCAGCCCGCATTGAAGTCTCTGCACTGGGATTCGGCGCAACGATCCATTCCAAAACCCAGCGTGATGTAACAAAGCTGTTGGCTCAAGTTCGAACGGAAGACTTGATGAAGTTCGGAATGATTCCGGAATTTATCGGCCGTCTGCCGGTTGTTTGTGCCCTCGGGCAATTGGATGAGGTTGCGCTGCTCGACATCTTGACCCAACCGAAAAATGCGATCGTGAAGCAGTTCAAACGCCTGTTCAGTTTTGAAACCGTCGACTTAAAATTCACCGATGGTGCCTTGCGGGCCGTTGTCCAGGAAGCCCTAAAACGCAAAACTGGTGCTCGCGGTTTACGCGCGATTCTTGAAGTCGCAATGCTAGAAGTCATGTACGAAATGCCTGGCGTTGAGGGCCTAAAAGAAGTCATCATCACTGAAGAAACCATTGTCGCCAAAGGCGAACCCATTATGGTCTTTCAAACGGATGAAGAAAAGGCCGCAGCACTGGCCACCGCCAAACAACAGCCGGCCCAACGAGAGTTTGGCAGCGGGGGCGGGAAGTAAGTCACTCTGAGCGCAGCGATGGTTCTTTATCGCAGTCTGTTTTTTAAACACCGGCACGGCAAACCCGCGCCGGTGTTTGCTTTTGCAGCCTGCAAGCGAAACTTCCGAAATATTTCACATTTCCTGCAATAGGATCGATAATAGAAGTGTAGGGTTTCGGAAGCCTAAAACGTTCAAGGCATAAGTAGACGGAATGATAATTTGTATCTAAGCTGAAGTGAAAACAAGTACTTAACGTTTCAAAAGCCTTGCCGGCGGGGGTGACCTGTGACCAGCACCAAAGACCCAACTGCAACTAAATCGTCTGAGACTCCGGGAACCATGCAGATTCCCCTGCTTCCATTAAGAGACATCTTGGTTTTTCCAGCCACGGTGGTTCCTCTTTTTGTCGGCCGCGACAAATCTATCGCTGCGCTTGAACAAGCGATGGCGGGCAACAAGGAAATCCTCCTTGCGGCGCAGATTAAAGCCAAGACCAATGATCCCGCTGCCGAGGATATCTACAAAATCGGCACCCTCAGCACGATATTACAACTGCTACGCCTGCCAGACGGTACGGTGAAGGTGCTCGTGGAAGGCCAACGGCGTGCCCGCATCGTGGACTTCCTTAAAACCGAGGAGTACTTCCTGGTCGAAGCCGAGGATCTAAAGGAGGAAAAGACTCCGAGCGTTGAAGCCGAGGCCCTTATCCGTACCGTCAAGATGGCCTTCGACAACTACGTCCGCTTAAACAAGCGGATACCACCGGAACTACCACTGTCGCTGGCGCAGATTGACGACGAAAGCAAGCTGTCGGACACGTTGGTAGCGCACCTTACAAATTTGAAACTGCAGGACAAGCAGCGCCTTCTTGAACAGACGAATCCACGCATCCGCCTCGAAGAACTTTACGGATTCATTCAATCTGAAATTGAAATCATGCGCGTCGAAAAGAAAATTCGCGCACGCGTGAAACGTCAGATGGAAAAAACACAGAAAGAGTACTACCTGAACGAGCAGATGGCTGCGATCCAAAAAGAACTTGGAGACCGCGACGATGGCCGGGCAGAGATGCAGGAACTCGAGACCCTGATCAAAAAGAAAAAACTTTCAGAAGAAGCACGCGAGAAAGTTACCAAAGAGCTTCGCAAGCTCAAAATGATGTCTCCAATGTCGGCTGAAGCCACAGTGGTCCGGAATTACATCGACACCGTCTTGTCATTGCCGTGGGGGGAATTCACCACGGAAAAACGCGACATCAAATTTGCGGAACAGGTTCTCGACAAGGACCATTACGGCCTTCGCAAGGTTAAAGATAGAGTCCTCGAATACCTTTCCGTTCGTGCCCTCAGCACTGGCCTAAAGGGGCCAATTTTGTGCCTTGTTGGCCCTCCCGGTGTCGGGAAGACCTCTCTCGCGCGCAGCGTCGCGACGTCAACCGGACGGAACTTCGTACGCATCTCCCTCGGGGGCGTGCGTGATGAGGCGGAAATCCGCGGTCACCGTCGGACATACATTGGGTCCATGCCGGGCAAAATCATCATGGCCCTGAAAAAAGCTGGCTCTGCAAATCCGGTCGTACTCCTGGACGAAATCGACAAAATGAGTCAAGACTTTCGCGGAGACCCAGCGTCGGCACTGCTCGAAGTTTTGGATCCAGAACAAAATCACACGTTTAATGACCACTACTTGGATCTGGATTTTGATTTGTCGAAATGTCTATTTTTAGCGACGGCAAACACCCTTCACACGGTTCCAAAGCCCCTCTTGGACCGTATGGAAGTGATTTCACTTTCTGGCTACACCGAAGAAGAAAAGCTGGCCATTGCCCAGCAATATTTGGTTTCGAAAGAAATCAAAGAAAACGGATTGGAAAAATGCCACATTACTTTCCAACCAAAAGCCCTCAAGGAAATCATCAGCTTTTACACCCGCGAGGCCGGCGTTCGTAGCCTGGAGCGTGAGATTGGATCCGTCCTTCGCAAGGTCGCACGCAAGCATTTGAAAAAGGCTGCAGGTGGCGTAGAAACCGAATCGGATGAAGGTCCCGAGGTGACTCAGGAGCTTGAAACCGAAGAATCCGCCCCAGAAATCGCTGATGAGATCGAACAACCAACAGCGGTTGTTACCACCTCAGCAGAGGTACAAGGTGCTGCTCCTAAGGGCGGCGAAACAGAAGTCGCTGCCGTGGTTCCCACGCTAATCATCACCGAAGTGATCACCGACAAGTCGATTAACAAGTACCTGGGGCCGCGCAAATTCCGCGTTGGCATCCAAAACAGCGCCAACGAGGTTGGCATCTGCACCGGTCTGGCCTGGACGGAGGTTGGCGGTGAATTGCTGGTCACGGAGGTCGCAATCTTGCCGGGTAAAGGCAAGCTGACCATCACCGGTAAATTGGGCGAAGTGATGCAGGAATCTGCACAGGCAGCCCTAAGTTACGTTCGATCGCGAGCCAGTTTCTTGGACCTAGAGCCGGATTTTTACCAAAAGATCGATATTCACATCCATGTTCCTGAAGGCGCAATACCTAAGGACGGCCCATCAGCAGGGCTTTGCATGGCGACCGCTTTGACCAGTGCACTCACAAAGCGCTCCGTGAGTAAGGACGTTGCGATGACGGGAGAAATCACCCTTCGCGGACGGGCTCTACCAATTGGTGGACTTAAGGAAAAGATCCTCGCGGCGCACCGCGGCGGAATCAAGAAGGTCATTATCCCAAAGGAAAACGAAAAGGATCTCCACGACATCCCTAAGACCATTTTGAAAGAGGTCGAGGTGATTCCAGTCGAGCATATGGATTCGGTATTGATGCACGCATTAGCCTGGGATCAGCCCATCGAGATCGAAGGTGAGATCGTGAAAACCGAGCCCGGTAAACCGGATAAGCTGTTTGAAAAACTACGGGCCATTGCGGAGAAAACAGCTTCCAAGTCACCTGCTCCAAACCTCCCGCACTAAGGGTTTGTAGCGATGACGGGATTTTTTTTGATGCCCTGCAATGCTAAATGATAAACGCGGATTGATTTTAGGGGTGGCCAACGAGTTTTCGTTGGCCGCCTTTATCGCAAATGCCGCTCACGACAACGGCGCATCCCTTACCTTCAATTACTTGCCAGATATCTCATCCGGAGGCGCAAAGGCCGAAAAGCGCGTTCGCCGCGTCACGGATTCTCTGAACCCGCACCTAGTTATGCCTTGCGATCTCACGAACGAAAAATCCATTGATGCGTTTTTCGCTGCGTTACAGCAGAAATGGAGCACGATAGATTTCCTAGTCCACTCCGTTGCCTGGGCTCCCCTTGAAGATATTCTATGCCGGACGATTGATGCCAGCCGCGGAGGATTTCGCGAGGCCATGGACATCAGCGTTTACAGTTTCCTTTCCTCGGTCCGGCGAGCAGCAGAATTCATGCCCAATGGCGGCAGTATAATCGCGCTGAGTTATTATGGCGGCGAAAAAGTCGTCGCAGGCTACAACATGATGGGACTTTGCAAGGCGGCCCTCGAATCAGCCGTGCGATATGCGGCCCATGAACTTGGACCACGCGGAATCCGCGTCAACACGATCAGCGCCGGGCCAATAAAAACCCTGAGTGCCAGTGCCGTGCAGGGGCTGGATGATATGCTGCTGCTGCATCAGTCGGTTTCTCCCCTGCGCCGCAATATCACGGGCGCCGATGTCGCCAAGACAGCCTGTTGGCTGGCCTCAGACCTCGCCGCCGCCATCACGGGTGAAACCATTCATGCCGATTGCGGCTATCACGTGATGGGTGGCCCGCCCACCACAGTCACCCTGAACGACCATCAACATCGTCCTTAACTGAATACGAGACTTCCTTCACGAGGCCTTGATGTCCCTATCCAAACTCCTTGTTCAGCGTCGATTTGGCCCGTTTTTCTTGACGCAATGCGCTGGCGCATTTAACGATAATGTCTTCAAGAACGCCATGATCATCATGTTGGCCTATAAATCAGCCTCCGAGGCTGCTGGCGGCCTTCTCGTCAACGCTGCAGCTGGTTTGTTTATCCTCCCCTTCTTCTTGTTCTCTCCCCTTGCCGGCCGTGTTGCGGACAAGTTCGACAAGGGCACCATCATGCGGACCGTCAAGGTCAGTGAAATTATAATCATGGCAATCGGCAGTACCGGATTTTACCTGAACTCAAATCCAATTCTATTCACCGCCCTATTTCTGATGGGCGTGCATTCGACCTTTTTTGGCCCCGTGAAATACTCGATCCTTCCGCAGAACCTGCAGGAGAATGAATTGATGGCGGGAAATGCTCTTGTTGAACTGGGCACCTTCATGACGATCCTTCTCGGAACGATCCTTGGGGGGTTACTGGCGGCTCATGGTCACCCTGCAATGATCTCGGCCTGGATCATGGGCATCGCCATCATCGGCTGGATATTTTCCCTATTCATACCCAAATCCCCAGCCGCCGACCCGACCCTCAGCATCACCTTCAATTTTTTCTCTGACCTGCGTGAACTAATTTCGATTAGCCGCCAGCGGGAAGGCATTTTAAACGCGATCGTCGGAATTTCCTGGTTTTGGTATTTTGGTGCAACAATTCTCGCTCAGCTGCCAACTTTTGCCCAGCACACGCTGAACAGCTCGGATCCAGCAACGACCACCGTCTTGCTGGCCACCTTTTCCATCAGCGTCGGAATTGGTTCTTTGCTTTCAGAAAAGTTATCGCGCGGCGAAATTGAACTCGGCCTAGTCCCGCTTGGTGCCATTGGCATGTCGATCTTTGCGGCAGATCTTTATTTCGTTGATCTAAGCACTGCTGCCATGGCCCTTATCAATCTTCCTGAATTTGGATTCAACGCAATCCAGCTTCCTTGGCGGATTCTATTTGATATTGGAATGTGCGGGATCAGCGGCAGCTTTTTCATCGTCCCCCTTTACGCATATATTCAACATCGCTCCGATCCACGCAGTCGCTCACGCCTGATTGCCGCAAACAATGTCCTCAATGCAATCTTCATGGTGGCATCCGCGCTGTTTACCATTGTCTTTTATAAGCTTGGCCTTAACACTTCTGAGATAATCCTTGTCTCTGCAATCATGAACCTCATCGTCTCCACCTGGATCCTGGCCCTAATCCCGGAATTTGTGATGCGTTTTATATTCTGGATAATTGCCAACACTATTTACCGGCTAAAATTCTCCGGCAGGCAGATGATTCCATCGACAGGCCCAGTCCTGATCGTTGCTAATCACGTTTCCTTTATTGACTGGTTCATCATTACCGCAACCTGCCGTCGACCAGTGCGCTTTGTGATGGACCATCATTTTTTCACAGCACCCGGCATAAAAACTTTTGCGGCTGCGGCAAAATCAATTCCGATTGCTCCGGCAAAGGAAGATGCGGTCTTGAAAGAAAAATCATTTGCATTAATTTCAGCGGCACTCCGCAGCGATCACGTGGTCTGTATTTTTCCGGAGGGAGCGATCACTCGTGATGGAAATCTTGCGCCATTCAGGCCTGGTGTTGACCGAATTTTAAAGGCTGATTCGGTGCCGGTGTACATGATTGCGATCAATGGTTTATGGGGTAGCTTCTTTTCCCGCAAGGGCGGCCGCGCAATGAGCCAACTTCCTCACCCACGCCGCCGGATTATCTCCGTGGTAATCCAGCGGTTTAAAAATCAGTTGGATGAGCCGTCTAATCAAAAAGCCGACGCCATAGCGCCGGCCCTGGAAAAAGAAATGGCCTTAATGTTGAACTAATTACGGCGCATCAAACGCTTTGCACACCCGGATCAGACCTTTGCACCATTCATAGTTTGGATCTCTACTAAAATTCGAACAATCTGGAATTCCACCAGCTTCTTCATACCCAGCAGGACATCCTGGTGGTGTGGTCATGTGCTGCGAGATACCTAAGACACCAACATTTTTCAATACCCGGTCGCCCGACAAAAGGGCGCCGATATCTTTGGTTTGCTTGCACCAGACCGCTTCCTGATAATTTGCATTGTTTGTATGAGGGCCAGTTACGATCCCATAAACATGTCCACGCGTAAGTCCAACATTGGCAGATAGCGATTCCCAGCCCTCTGGACACGCGCCGCTAAGAAATAAATGCAGCCCAACAACGGGACGAACATCTTTGCCCGTCTTGGCGCAGAGCGGCCGATTGCCATAACATTGGGGTCCGTAACCGGGGGTCACGTAGCAGTCGCCTATAGAAGCCGCCTGTAGATAACCTGATGGGCAAGCGATCGGGGTCTGTCCATTACGACAGGTGTTGCCAGAATTCGCAGGAAGGCCACACGACCCCGGCCCGTCACCACCAAGGACAAAGTCGGTCATTGCTGGAAGTTCAACCGATTGGGGGGACAGCGGCGTACCCTCGATGGGCTTGCCATCGGCTGACGGAGTCGGACTTGGAGGCGGAGCCGAAGGCGCCTCCATAATCGATTCACCTAATTTCTGAACAACCGGCAATGACCCAGTCCTTGCAGAATCGATGCTCTTCTTTAAACAGCCCGTCGCAGCCACCAAGAGCAACGCTGGAATCATGGCCGAATTGCGACCGCCGCGTGCATCAAAAAAAGCCATATTCCAATCCCCCTATTGATGTGGACGAATCGGAATATGAAAGAAAAGCATTAGACTTTTATCACAGAAATTCAGGTTATCTTTTTATTACAGTTACTTATAAACTGCTCTACATGGCTGCGCCTGACATCAGATGCCACTTCAAGCCATGCCCTCCGGGCATTCACATTGACCTCCATAAAGGAGGTGCACATGGGTTGCCCGAATTGCCAGAACTCTCTGTTGGTCATCAAAAAGGGGTATTTT
>CAMDHM010000033.1 GCA_945898195.1 Pseudobacteriovorax antillogorgiicola
ACGTCGGCGCACACAATGTGATGATTGATCTGAAACGGGAAAGCGCGGCGCGGGCGCGATTCAAGGGACAAAGGCAAGGGGCCCAGAAAGTCTGGGCCCTCGGGGTGCTCGCGATTACGGCGCCAGGCGCAGCCATGTAGAGCAGTTTATATGCCTTAAGACAGCCTGATGGCTGCCTTCGCAAACGAAATCAGATCCGTCAAATGAGTTCGGACGATACCATCGATGATTTTTAAATTAAGACCTTGATAATCGTGGACCGCCGTATTCCGAAACCCGACCATGCTGATCATGCGCTTGTATAGTAGGTCATCAATAAGATTCGCCTGATGAAGGAATTTAAAAGCTTCTCTCGACTCCGCCGGTAGGCCAAGTTTTTTTAGGCGGACAATCCGCATCGCAGCATCGATACTTGCCTGACAGGCACGCTCAAGGTTCAGAAGCACCGAATCTTGCTTGGTCTGACTCAAAACTTCAATGCCAGCGGCTTCTCCCATTTCCTCAGTAATCCGCTGAACACAGCGCTCAATGATTTGGGACTTCCTTATTAGGATCGGGTCAACCGCCATAGACACTCCCGCGTTTCACAATATCTTCGATGATTTCCCTACGCTCGTTTTGAAGATCGGAATACATCGACATGAGGCTGTTTTCATAAAGAGCGACGCTCTCATTCTCGGCTCCCCAAATACATTGACCCTCACCCACAACCTGAAACGCAATCTCTGTCGATGCTCGACGAAGATCCAAAATGTCGATGTCTCGTCCCAGTCGCACACCAAGATCACTGCGAAGTTGCAAAGCTTGAGACGGTTGGATGGAATCTATTTGTACGACAGCGATATCGACATCACTATCGGATCTACCTTCGCCGCGGGCCATTGACCCGTAGATATACACACCCTGCGCCAATGGCAAACATCTCCGGACCATTTCAACAATGTCCCGATTGTCTTCTTTCGATAAGGTATTAATGCTAGCTGCCATTTCGGACCAATCGAATGTGATTTCTTTCGATCATATTGTACTACAGCTTTATTAATGAACCCATGATTGGTCGGATAAAAAAAATGCGGGCCCCATTACAGAGCCCGCATCGAATTATTTTATGCTCAGAATCCCGCTCGCGGCCTTAGAAGGGCGAGAAGGCGCAGCCACTATGAACGAACTTGTTGGCATGCCCAGCCGCCCGCTTGATCTCACGACTGAGATTGCCATCTAGGCCTTTAATGCCTTTGACACTACCATCCACAGCATCGTCGGCAGTCGCTTCCTTAGCAATTTCCTGCAGGTCACGCCAACCAGATGCCGACAAAAGTCCGCGCTTGCCGTCACCAGAAAACTTGTACTTATGGGCCCGAATTTCCCGATCCACATTGAATGCGCGGTAACAAGTATGGTGGTGGGGATCGGCAAAGTTACCAATGGCCACGAATTTGAACTTACCCGCACTGTCCAGCCAGCCGTTATCATATAACTTCTGGCACTGGTCAGCCGGAGTTTCCAAGAGGCTCGCCGACGGCTTGCTGCCTTGGCTCGCCATCCATTTTCCAAGGTTCAGGTAAGATTCAGCAGCAGATTTTGGATTTAAACCCAAATCATTAAGCCACTCCGTTCCAAGCTCGTCCGCTTCCTGCTCATTAGTATAGTAACCAAGGTGCTCGTCATAAGCCATCTGGATGGTTTTTATTGCAGCTTCCTCTTCATCCCACAAGTGAGTCGACACGCGTTTAAGTAAGCCAGCAACATCCTTCGCACCTTTTGGCGCTTTGTCTGGCAAGAGCACCGCCACCTTGCGCAACAGACGCGTTATTGCAGGGTGCATATCCACATCGCTTTCAATCCAGCCCGGCCATGAAGGCGAAGCGATTTTAATAAGAACATCATCCCAACTCATGGCCTGGCCACGGACTTCATCGCCCGCTTCGAGTGGAATATCGGCCAAGCACTCGATTGCCAGGTCTTCGAATTTTGAATAGACCTTCAGGCCTTCGGCATTCATTTCGCGTAGAGGGAACAGGAACGTCGCCTGATTGAAATCATCTGTTTCAGTTTCTTTTGACAACTGGCTACAGGCCTTGCTGCAAGACTTATCCTCTTTACAGACTGCTAGCGCCATGTCACCCGTCGCCATGAACAATGCCGAGTGAATCTTCTGATGGGGCACACGTTTGAAGATCTCCATGGTCCCGATCATCGACGTACTCTCTAGCGCACGCTTACCGAGGCTGCCCATGGAAGAAACACCATTAGGGCGAACTGCAAGGACATCTTTTTCAGCCTGGTAAAACAACCCATAGAGTGCACTGGGAGCCGTCATATGGGACCGATAGTAGTGGCCGAGCTCATGAGCAATCACGCTCGCAACTTCTCGCTCTTCCAAGACCGTGATCAAGCCTGCATAAATATTGACCCAGTCCGCAGTGCGGAGAAGAACAAGTTTTTTGGATCCACGAAACGCACCCAAATCTTGATCGGTGTCGCAAGCCTTGTTTGGAGCAATAAAATGCGTATCACCATCTTTTTCCAGGGTGATTTTGCAGCCTTTAGGTGCCCGCAGATTGAATTCTCGCATGGCCGCCGCAACTTCATTCCGGGCAGTTAGGTCGTCTTTTGCTGGCATACAGGCGATTTCTTCTGACGGCCACAATTCAAACGAACCGCCGGCAATATCGAAAAAGATTTGCGGAGTCGAAGGCTTCTCAGAGCGTTCCTTGAACCGAATTTCGATATCGTGGCACACCGGCACGGGCGCTATGAAAGCGTTAAAGCTCGGGTTCACAATAATGCGAGCTTTTGGTTTAGGCACGCCAGTCATCTGCTCTGGATTTTTGGACCGCAGATTGGCATCAAAACGGTCGATCCAAATCTGAACACGAAGGGTCAACGCGTTGTCTGGCGGCAGAAAGTTGTCGCTGATCTCTACCAATGGCGCGACAAACTTTAGGTAATCATTATCGCCGACGACACCCCACTGATAGCCTAAGGTGCTGTGAGTTGGATCATTAGCATCATGGAATAATTCGGAGACGTTACCTGTGTTTTTGCCACATGCGCCAAGAAAAGCAAAGCTCGCCAAAACAGCGATCGATGCCCGGTTGTGGCTGAACAACGCACGAAAATAAGTCCTGGCTGCTGCTTTCACGCAAGCCTCCACAATCGCTAAATGTCAACATTGACCGACTGGCCAGTTATACCTTGCCGAAGTTCAATTGCAAGGCATTATTTCTAAGAAAATGGTCCATAATCACTAACCAAACCATGGCTTCCACCATAGGGACCGCACGCGGCAGAACACAGGGATCGTGACGCCCCGGTACCCCTCCATCCAAGGTTACCTTTTTTTTGTCTTTAGTTATCGTATGTTGGGGCTTAGCGATCGAGGCTACCGGTTTAAATGCAACCCGCATCGTGACCGGCGCCCCATTGCCGATCCCACCCTGAATTCCGCCGGACCGATTTGTCAGCGTGGGCCCGTTCCTGCCGGGCAGTTCCACAAAGGAATCGTTGTGTTCACTGCCGCGCATCCTGGCCCCGGCAAACCCGGACCCAATTTCAAAACCCTTGGTCGCGGGCAGACTTAAAAGTGCCTTGGCCAGGTCGGCCTCCAACTTATCAAAAACCGGATCTCCGAGGCCCACAGGAAGTCCCCTGACGACACATCCAATCACCCCGCCAACGGAATCCCCATCAGCCCTGGCTAACTCGATGGCTTGGATCATGGCCTTCGCGATTGCCGGCAGCGGACACCGGACCTCGCTCTGCGCTACCTGCTCTAGCGTGACCGTCAAAGGATCAATCGCGGCATCAATCTGATGCACCGATTCCACCCACGCAACCACTTCAATTCCCGGAACGACAGCTTTCAGAATCTGACTGGCAACTGCTGCCGCCGCAACGCGCCCAATGGTCTCCCGCGCACTGGCACGACCACCGCCACTGGCCGCGCGAATTCCATATTTCGCCTCGGTCGTAAAATCAGCATGAGAGGGTCGAAAAACATCACGCAACGCGGCATAATCGTCTGGCCGGGCGTCTTGATTTCGCACCATGAGGCAAAGTGGAGTTCCCAAAGTCATTCCATCTTGCAGGCCTGACAGGCATTCTATTCGATCCGTTTCCTGGCGCTGGGAAACAAGGCTGCCTTGGCCTGGGCGGCGCCGGTTCAGCCAATCTTGAACGACAGAAAGGTCAATGGTTTGCCTTGGCGGCACGCCGTCAATCACAACACCCACGGCTCCGCCGTGGGATTCCCCAAAGGTTGTGGTTCGAAAAAATTGTCCGAAACTATTTCCTGGCATGAAACCTCTAAAAAACTCAGAAAAGCGCGTCGAAACCGACGGTCAAGTAAACTTCCCATGGTTTTTCAACCACCTGCCCCACCCCACCGCCAACGTTGAATCGGACACCTTTGTTATCCAGTTGCAAATCCAAGTTATAGCCATGGGCTGCATTTAATTGTCCGGCTCCCGGCATTGGTCCGTTCCATGCTCCGCCATAATTTAGAAATGCCGTGAAGTCGAGGCGATCCACGTAAAATATCCAAAGCAACTTCTCAAAATCCTCGACCAACGGCACGGTCCAGTCACTTCTGATGCGTCCTTGCGTGTCGCCGTAACGTCCCGCAAAAAGCCAGCCCTCGCCGGCTAAACCAAAACTATTCTTGTTGAATCCCCCGCCGCTACCTGGAACGAAAGTTTTGAGGGGACGATAAACTTCCCGCAATTGCGGCCGTTTCTTACCGCGTGTCCGTGATGCTTCCGCTCCAAATCCGAGCATTGATTTCCATACATGTGGATCCCAAGATAAATTCAATTGAGCCCCAAAGGCATTATAGTCAAAATTATCGTTAAGGGATTCCGGAGCGACCCGAGCAAAAAGTCCCTCGCTCAACCCAAGACGCCCACCCATAAGCGGCGTTGATCCCGACAGACTTGTTGAAAATTCACTCAACAATCCAGAACGAACATTAATAGGACCAAGATATGGCGCCAAGGAAGATCGTTTGAATCCAAATCCAAGCGCCAATGCCGTTGAATTTAAACGCCAAGAAATATCGGAGTCAGCCTTGACCCCCATCTCATCCTGATAAGACAGCTCCACTTTAGCATCCGGCGAAGTTCTAGCCATTCCGTTGTAGGTCTGCTGGCGGAACATCGCCAATGACAGCGTTGGCTTGAACCTGGTTGAAATAAGGCGAATATCCGTATTGGGATAGCGGCTCTCCGCGCCCACCAAGAAACTGAGGCGCAAAGTTTCGTTCTGCAAATGATCCATGAGTGGCACAGAAACAAAACCGAACTGCGGGCCAAGCGCATCATCCGCACCAATCCAAGGAAAAGCCAACACACTCCGCCCACGCCATTTAGCATCACGCACTTCGATTTTACTGCTGGCCGCAGAATCATCCATCTGCACATGGTCCACCACGCCCCCCTCTTTGGAGGGCTCGGCAACCGCAAGGCGCAAGGCTTCATCAAAATCGACTCGTCGGCCAGCCTCCGATTGCGAAAGGCGCACCGCTTCCAACAAGGGCGATGTCGGGCCAGGGGCAGGACGGCATTCAGATAACGGAAAATCCCGGCGCAACTCTCCCGCTTGATAGCGCTTCACGACGGTTCCGCCCGGAGCCCAGAAAACCATGGCCACGGCGGAACTACCCAGCGACTCCATTTTGACCGGAAGGTCGACCAAACGATTCATCCCGCGACACGCGCCGTCCTTCGCCTCGAAGGCAATTAAAAAACGATGGGTCCGTCCGGCTCCAATCATCATGAGATCGTCGCCTTGACGGGCCATGGACACCGGTTCGATTCCACTGACAGCAGAAAATTTCAAGCCTGCCGGAGCAGCAGTTGCCGCACCCCTTCGCCAGCTCAAAATATCGAATTGATCCGCCGTAAGGCTGTGACGTCGACGCGACAAATAAATTTTTTGCTCCGCAATATCTGCACCTAACCATTCTAAAGAAACCGGAAAACGCGCCTCTGCCGGACAAACGATAGGGCCTGTTCCCTCATAGTCCTGACGGCATAATCGCGTCACATTTTTGCGCTGCTCCATCCAAACCAAATCGGGGCCAAGACGAATGTGATGCCAGGCTTGCAAATCCGTGTCGCCACGATTTGACTTTACGTTGCGATGGTTCGCAGAGCCTTTTGGTTCTTTTTCGAGGGCGGTCAACCAACCAGACTTCGGCTCGTAAACTCCAAGCTGAGCTTCGGAGTTGAAACTACCAGCCAACAATGCAGCGCCTTGGCTTACTGCGGAAGCAGCCACGGGCTTCGCCGATGCCCCTTCAAGTTTGCGGTGCCTCGCCGTTGACTCTTGCTGATACTGCAGAAACAAGTTCCGACCGGGGGTCCCAAGGCTGTCATCCATCGGCATAAAACCGTTGAAGGGAACAGCCGCCCATGGCCACCACCAAGGCATCGACTTGTCGCGAAAACGTTGCAATATTTCTGGCAGCCGTGCCGCGCCATCTTTGCGTAAAAGCCAAGATACAAAAGACCCTGATACAGCGTAACCGCGCCCCGAAAACGCTGATCCGTAAAGGCTGTGCATCCGGTCGTAGGATGGCCAATTTCCAGTTAATGCCTGATAACGTTCAATCGATGCTTGGTAATCTGAACCCACCGACGCACTCGTGGCCTCGGCAAGGCCTTCAATGAACCAAACAGGCATCCAAGGTAAATGCAGGACTGCGCCGGCTGGTCCGAAAATATTCTTCATGTGCCGGTACATCATGGCATGCGTGTATTCGTGCCAGATCAGCGCACGGTTACCCTGACCCATGGTCTGGATTTCCAGGGCGTCGGTTATAAAATTGGCAAACGAGGCACCATCTGTGACCGACGACACGATCACCGGCAACGGTTTGTCGCGCGTCACTCCAATCCAACGCTCAAGATAGGGCCGAGCCGCCTCGAGCGCGCGCAGGGTCAGACGCCCCTCTTCGGGGGTTTCACGATCAAAGTAAACATTGAAATTCGGATCTGATGCCTCGGAGAACTCTAAGTCACCTTGGTTTTGACCAAAACCAATGGGAAGGGCTTGGGCAGGGGGCACCGCGACAATCACCGCGACGATCGCAGCAAGCAGACTGGCTGCTGCCCCAAAATTTCGTGTTCTAAGAGAAACGGACACGTGCAGCCTCCAAGTCAGCCGGAGTATCGATCCCCAAAGATTCCCCAGATGCCTCATGCATTAAAATTCGCCAACCAGCCTCGAGGGCACGAAGTTGCTCAAGCCTCTCCGTCACCTCCAGTGGACTGGGCGGCAGCGCACAAAATGACTCCAGCGCTTCACGGTCAAAGGCATACACGCCCATGTGTACAAGGAAGCTGCCCGCTAACTTTCCATGAAGATCACGATTGTGGGGAATCGGACTTCTGGAAAAATAAAGGGCGTGTCCATCTTTCGAACAGACAACCTTGACGCAAGACGGTGCAGCGAAACGCTCCGCGTCCTGCGAAAGGAAGCAAAGGCTGCCCATTCGAGTCGCCAATGGCTTGACGGGACTATGGGGGCTTGCAAGAGCGCGTTCCTGAACCTGCTGAGCCACAAAGGCGGTGCAAAGGCTGATCAGGTCCTTGGGGTCAATGAAAGGCTCGTCGCCCTGAACATTAAGAATATACGAACGGGATGATGCAGATTGACCAGGGTCCCGATAAAGGCGCGCCACTTCCGCGCAACGGTCCGTGCCAGTCGCATGGTCCCGGCTGGTCATAAGGTAGGGTACGCCGAATTGCCGGCAAGCAGCCGCGACACGTTCCTCGTCCACAGCCACCACAATGGCAGCCCCTGCCTGCGCCAAAGGCGCAAGATTTTCGTAGACCCTGACCACCATGGGTTTGCCGCCGAGATCTAGAATTGCCTTCTGCGGCAGGCGCGTTGAGGCCAGCCTGGCCGGAACCACGACCAACCAGTTTCGCAAATCAGCAAAATCACTTCCAGTCATATTCTTCGCCATACTTGCAAGGACCTTATCTGCATTGCTAACATGATGTCATAACACAGCGTGAATTAAACCAGATTTTCATCTTTCCGAATTCGCGGGACGGCACCATGAACCAGGAACAACTTTTTAATATATTCTCCGAGCGCTTTTGTTCGGAGGCAGACTTCGTCTATCGTTTCTGCGCTTCCGTGACGCTCAATGAAAAGGATGCGCACCGCATCACCCACGATGCCTTCAAAAAAATATCCAGCAATCTTGCGCAGCACGCAAACGACGAATACCCCGCAATGTCCCTCGTTATGCTCTGCGCGCGGGATATCCTCAGCGGCCCAGAAATCAAACCAGGCCACATGGATCATTTTGATCCCGTGGTGACGGAACTTTCTCACATCAAGGACCGCCGAGCGCGCCTTGCATTTGCAGCAGCCGACATCTGCGGCTTCACGCACACCGAAATCACAACACTACTGACAGGATCGCCCGATGCCGTGCGAGAAACCGCACAACTTTTGGCAGGAGCCCGCGAAACATTCTATGGCAACCGCAAACAAACGGTTTCGCCCGTAATCTGGTCGTGGTTAGCAGAGGCCGTTGATGACACCATCCCGCAACAGCTAAGTGGGGAGTTCGAGCAGGTTCGCAAGGCCACCACTGCGTTCGATAACGTCGCTGCTGTTTTCCGCCTGCGACGCGGTCAACTGCAACTCGCCGTTCAAAGCTTCCACATGACGCCAGCCCACATTGAAAAGCTGAAAATAATGGTTGCATCACCTGAAATTCGCCACACTCAAGAGGCCCAAAAAATCGAAGAAATCTCATCTTATGAAGCCCGACGACGGTTCCTCCGGCAAATGGCGTTTGCCGGGGCTTTTTTGGCTATTGTGTTTACAGTTGTTTACAAATCTGTTCCACGGAAACCAAATTTAAATACCCTGGAAGTCCTTGGCTATGAAAGCATCGCCCTGATCGAGGATGGGAAGGATCGCCTTGATCTGCCGACGGACAGTTTCGATGAAGTGAAAGAATACCTTGCCAGTTATCCCGAACTTGGATTCAAACCAAAGGTTTTAACTTCCAAAAGCACTGGATTGAGCATCGAAGGTGCCAGTGTGCTTGATTATGATCCGACCAAAGTTTCCGTCGTGGTTTACTCCGATCCGATTCGGCACGATCGTATTTTGCATTTCACTCTACCAGGCGAGACCTCCGAACTGCCAAAGGCCGAGCCGGGTAATTTTCAAGGCCTGATTTACCAAACCTACGCTTCCGACGTGATGAACATGATCGCCTGGAACCCCGCCCCTGGAATCCTGGCCATTGCGGCTGGTTCTCGTGGTGCCACAGAACTCGCGGATTTTGTACGTCGGGGCGAACTGGGAATGTAAACTTCATGAACGGCTCTACTATTTAAAAAGAATTTCGGCCCTTATAGGATCTGGATCAGGGTTCGCCACAGAAATGAATTTGACGGTACCGGCAGCCTTATCGATAAAGTATTCCACCCAGGGAAACAGGCCCAACGCCTGCGTGACTTGAACCCCTCCAAAATCAGCCGTAATCCGAATTCCGATGTCGGCCCGTACCGCCGTCTGGGTTTTCGCGTCAGGATCGACGACGACCTTTTGGGGATTGGCGATCGTCTCGACGGTCACCATGCCGGTGATCTCACGTCCTTCGATGTAGCGCGGATCGTTCGAAGATTTAACTCGAGCCACGATTTTTTCAAAGCGCATCCCCTTCGCGAGTTCGTTCGCAAAGGCGCCCTTGGTGGCTGACGCAGAAACCACAATTGCGGGCAAGGCCGGTATAAACTCAATTTGAACCCGCGCTGATTGCGGAGCGTTGTTCCCGGTACCTGGAAATTTGTAATCATGGGTGATGCCAGTCACCGGAGCTAGAGTGCAAATTGCCTTCTTCCACGGCCCGATATTTCCGATTCTTTCGGGGCGCGATTCGATCGGCATCACCTCATAGCGAATCGTGCGTTGATAGGGAGCCGCGTCGGATGCTGCCTGATTGGTATACTTTTCACTGCATGAGGATGCGATCGTTTGGGTCGCTAGAAAGGTCCAAACAGGGTTTTTAAAAGGACCCGACAGGCTTGCCGAGGGCGAGACCGATACATTGCCAATACTTGTCCCACCTAAGGAGCATCCGCTGGCCTGATGGGCCCACATCAACGGACCTGGCGTTGCAAAGTTCCCAGAATACGCATTTGGATTGGAGGTTAGATCGACTGGCAATCCGCACCCTTCAAACTGCTGGCGGATCGACTCCAGGGTCAATGCCGGCAGCCTATCAAGATCACCTGACGTGATCTGGGGAATTCCTGAGGGTGCGTTTCCCGATTTTGGTTTAACCGCATCGGCTGCGCAGCCAAACCCAAGTTGTGCCAGACCTGCAACAACCGTCAAATTGGCACCAAAGCATAACCATTTGGAATAACGCTTCACCCTTGACTCCCCTAAAAGACGACTATTTAACGGCAAACCGTCAAAATTCTTGAGGTTTTATCAGAAAAACATTGAATCTCACGGGTTTCGCCATTTAGATTGTGGACTTGCGCGATTGGCCCCCTTAACCGAAAGGCTTTAAATGAACCGCAACCTCACTCTGGAATTCGTTCGTGTGACTGAGGCCGCCGCTCTGGCCGCCGGTCGATGGATTGGCCGCGGCGACGAAAAGGCAGCCGATCACGCGGCGGTTGAGTCCATGCGCAAAACGTTCGATTCCATCGAGTTCGACGGTCGCATTGTCATCGGCGAAGGCGAACGCGATGAGGCGCCAATGCTTTATATCGGCGAAAAAGTTGGTTCAGGAAAGGGTGCAAAAGTTGAAATCGCCGTAGATCCACTTGAAGGAACAACCATCACGGCAACGGGCCGCAGTGAGGCTCTCGCTGTGATCGCGGCGTCAGATGAAGGCGGCCTGCTTCATGCACCTGATACCTACATGAACAAGATTGCTGTGGGACCAGGGGCACGTGGTGCCATCGACATCACTAAATCGCCCACCTGGAATATCCGCGAGGTGGCGCGCGCCCTCAAAAAGGAAATTGACGACTTGTTGGTTGTGATTCTCGATCGTCCGCGCCATGCGGACTTGATCGCAGAGGTCCGGTCCACAGGTGCGCGTATCCGGTTGATTGGTGATGGCGACGTTTCAGCAGCGGTTGCAACGGCCATCGATGAAAGCGGCGTCGACCTGTTAATCGGCTCCGGCGGTGCGCCGGAAGGCGTTATCGCAGCGGCAGCCTTACGCTGCCTTGGCGGTGACATGCAGGGCGTGTTGATATTCCGTCATGATACGGAACGGGTTCGTGCCCGCGCTATGGGCATCTCCGATGAGAATAAGGTCTACGGCTTGACTGACCTTGCCAAAGGCAACGTCATGTTCGTCGCAACCGGGGTTACCAACGGCAGTTTTTTGAGTGGCGTTCGCTATTTTGGGGGAGGCGCACACACCCACTCAATCATTATGCGCTCTGAAACAGGAACCATTCGGGAAATTCGGGCCAAGCATCAATTTGATCGCAAGCCTCGTTACGGATGGTGATCGGGATGCGGCCGGCAAAACTCATCTGTCGGGCGGTATTTTTCGCTGCGCCGGCCTTTTTCGGGACAACTGCAACAGACTGTATGGCCGGCTTGCCAGCGCCCTCAGACGAAATCCACTTTGAGCCGGAATCCCGTCGAATTACCACGGCTGTCTACGACTACCTTCCTTCAACCAGCAATCCCTTTGTTTTTCAGCGAATCGACTTCGCTGGCACCACCGCTGTCGATTCAGGAGGGTTGGACCTTTACTTCAAACCGAAACAATTTTTTAACATCCATCTCGACGAGACTGACCTGACGGGCCACGTGAAGCAGACGGCCGTTGAATCTGGCAGTGTCCTGCTGGACATGGACTTTTTGCTGCGGTTTTTGTTTTTTAAAATTGATGTGAATGTTTCAACGGCTGCCGTTTTTAAGCGAGAAAGGGCCACAATGCCACTTCTCTTCAAGGTCCCAGTCAATTCCAAGTCCCTACTCATGCCCGGCAGCGGAGCGTTTTATTCATGGAGTGAGCGTTCCGCTAGAATCACGGAATCAGCTAAAAAATGCAGAGAATCTGGCTGCTTGTTTTCCTATTCTGGTGAACTGCCACCTGCATCAGGAACAGCAATACCACAGCAATTTTTGGTCCGTATGGACGTGCCGCAGAATCTAGTCTTGCAAGGCTTTGTCCCGGAACTCGTCCACGATCATCGTGACCTGGCAGCAACCAAAGGCTGGCCCGTGGTCAGAAATGCCAATGCGCCAAGGACAGGAATTTACTTCGAATTGTCTGGTTTGGACAAAGGCAACTACCAAATCCAATACGACATTGGTTTGCAAACGGGCCCCCGTTAAGCGCAATGAAAGGCTAACCCTCTCATTTTGTTTTTTATTCAGAAAACGACTTAAGTCAGGGCTCGAAATTTCCGATAGCTCTCCTATGACAAAAGTATTTCCAAATTTAGCGCGTTTCGTCGGAATGATGCTTATTTCGGCGACCTCTATAGCCTCTATATCCTGCGGCAACCGAACCCCTTATGACTTAAGTCAACCGGCAGGCGGCAATGCCGCCCTGCTCCAGGGGCAGACCCAGTGCAGCAAAGCCAATTGCCCCAAACTGGAACTTTTTCTGGATGTGGCTGTTCCTGCCCCAGGTTCTCATTCGGCCGGATCTCAATCAATAACCGTCCCGGCAGGAAGCACCACTCAAATACGATTCCTCGCACGAATGACCGATAAGACCATCACACGCCAGGCGGCTCTCCTACCAAAAATATCGGTCTCATGGTTAACGGGCTCCAGCATGGAGGCCGGATCCTTCACTTTGCAAGCCGCTCCCCCAGCCGGAGCCATCGGAAAAATCGAATTTCAGCTCCGAGACATGACCTATTGTCAGGCCACTTCGCAAACACCAAAAGACTGCAACAAGACCACCGTAACCAGTGACTCCGATAAAACCTTTACCTTTACGATCACCACGACTGGGATGATGGGCCAAGCCAACGGCGCATTTGTGCTGCCATCCGTCGCAAGGTGCGCAAAGCCCCCGTCTGACATGGAACAAACCGTCGGAACCCTACAACAGGCGGCCTCCATTGGGGCATCCCTCTTAAGCGGAAATTTTCTGCCAGTGATCACCAATATCGCCGGCGGTTTAGCTGCTGGTGCCCAAGCTGACCGTCAAGGGGCTCGCCAAGGCTGTTGACCGCCGCGATATCTTCATTAAGATCACATTATGAAAATTTTAGTAATTCAGCTCCGTCAACTGGGCGACATCCTATTAACTACGCCTGTCCTGCGCGAACTGAAGCGCCTGGCTCCGAATTGCAGCATCACTTTCCTTTCGCACCAGATGGGCAAGCTAATCCTGGACGACTGCCCATACGTTGACGATTACTTCACCTACGGTACCGATTGGAGCTTGCGGCAAGAAATGTCCCTGGCGGCCACGTTACGCAAGCGCAAGTTCGATTTTGCCTTCGATTTTATGAACAATCCGCGCAGCGCACTCTACGCATTGGGATCCCTAGCCCGTGAGCGGGTGGCCTTTCGGTCCGCGCGCTGGTGGTGTTACAACCATTTGGTTCCGCGCCAAGGCACGCACCACCAATATATCGTCCGGGACAAATTCCGGATCTTAGAGTCTGCCGGCTTTAATGCCAACCCAGACCACGCCGACCGGCTTGTATTGCCCTGGTTTGAAAAAGACACAGCCCCCGTCATGCGTTTCATCGGACAGCATCCATGGGCATCTGATACACCGCTGCGCATCGCCATTAGCCCAACCCACCGCCGCGAGATCCGCCGGTGGCCCATAGAGCGATACGCGGCTCTCGCTGATTTTCTGGCTCGCAATTGGGGTGCGTTTATTACCTGGCAATGGGGTCCAGGCGAGGAATCAGAAATCGATGCGATAATGGCCATGTGCAAAGAAACGACTTACAAAGCGCCAAAAACCACGTTTCGCGAACTTGCCGCGCTCACCGCCAATGTTGACTTGTTCATCGGAAACTCAAACGGACCGAGCCACGTTGCTGTGGCCACCGGAACGCCTTCCCTGCAACTTCACGGGCCCACGGACGCATGGGCATGGTGCCCTCAGAATCAACGACACCAATCCATCCAAGGTGGATCCATGGTGGAAATTGGCCTTGCCAGCGTCGTCGCTCAATTGGATTCCATGAAGCCAATGCTCATGGCTTACGCGGACAACCGCAGGGCTTCCGGCATGCGAGTCAACTGGGTTCAACCTGCGCCGGAACTTAAACGATGAATATGACCGTGTACCGCGACAACATTCAATGGTCTAAAACATTACGCCAGATCTTTGTTCGTGCATCCGAAGAAGACCCGATCATCGACGGCCTGCGCGGCATCGCTAGCCTCTCCATTGTTCTATTTCATAGTTTCTATGGGGTTCTCTTTCTTCTGAAAGGCTACGACCAGATTTCAAAATTCATCGCCCAATTACCGCCGTGGCTTGGTTTTCTGACCAACACCGACAAGGCGGTGGACCTCTTCTTTATGGTAAGCGCTTATTTAATGGGGGGTGTTCTCTTTCGCGAAATGGCGCGATCGGGTCGGATTTCGATTCGGCGTTTTTACGTCAAAAGGCTTTTTCGCATTTACCCGCTTTTTCTTTTGGGAATCGCCCTCTACTCCCAAGATAATCTGCGTAAATCTATGAAAAACTTAATCTACAATCTTTTATTCATCGACAACTTCCAGATGAAAACAATCATTCCTGTGGGTTGGTCATTATCGATTGAAATGCAATTTTACCTGCTTCTTCCGTTCTTAATTTACGGCCTATGGCGCCTCCGGGAATCATGGCGATTGCCGGCCCTGAAAATTCTTTTCATGGTGTCTTTCCTTGCCCTTGTGGCGACCGGCCTGATGGCGCCCATCACCTACGAAACGCCGATGTATTTGTTTCACCCCGAAAAAATTGACCCCGCACGTTTTCTGGATGTGCTCTACTATCAAAGCCACACGCGTTTCGGACCACTGGTCCTTGGACTGTGCTGGGCATGGATGCGCGAACTTGAATCCAGGGGCCGGATTCAGCAGAAGAAAAGCGATTTCATGATGGCCCTCGCTGGCATGGCTTTGGCCCTCGCCTGTTTGTACTTCCCGCCCTACCAGATTGATTCTTGGTTTTACGCTAATTTTTCCCCCTGGCTCAACTTGGCTTGCCATTCCCTTCATCGAGGACTTTTTTGCGTTGGAGTCTTAATGGTTGTCCGTTTTGCACAGCGTTTCAACGCCAGCGCCGCTCATGCGCCGACGTCGATGAACCAAATCTTAGCGACGCAGATATACCGTTTCTTGGGGGCCAGATTTTGGCGGCCATTTTCACAAGTTGTGTTCCCGATTTATCTATTTCACTTTCCAATGGTCGCAATTGCTGGCGCACTCACCTTCCAAACAATTGACATTGCATCGATAAAATCGGTGTCCTTGATTCAGCTTTCCAGCATTTTCTTCATTGCTGGGACACTGTCCCTCGGACTCGGGATTGTCCTGCATATCCTGATCGAACAGCCTATGATTCGTATCGGCGCAAAATACCTGCGGGGCTCAACTCCCCATGCTTGACCCGAGTTCGAAAAAAAAAAATCTGATCTTTGTCCTTGTTGTGGCGTCTTTTTCGGGCGCAATTTGCCTTTTTGATTTCTGGAGTGTCTTCACCGGAGAAGATGTTTTTTTTCACTGGGATTTTATCCGTTTTGAATTTGCCATGCGGGAATATTTTCTGCGGCTGCTCCGCTCAGGAAATTTTACGGCGCTGTATCCCCTATCCAGCCTTGGACTCTCGCTTTTCGCAAACCCACACTACAAAATATTTTACCCGACGAACCTTTTCGTTATGTTATTTTCGGATATCCGTCTTGGACTTCATTATGACCATTTGTTGCACTACTTGATCCTCGCCTCTGGTTGGTCTATGGCGATTCTTGCGGCAGGACTCAAACGCCCGGCGGCCTTTTTCATCCCAATCGCCATGTGCAGCAGCGGCATAATCTGGTCGGGCCATTACCGAGTTGAATTGGCTTCGATGGCATGGACTGGATGGCTGGCGTGGTCGTTATTGGGCATGGCTCGCCCGCCCAGCACCCTCCGTTGGGCGAGATTGCGTGCTGGTTCTCTTGCGGGTCTATTTGCTGGATGGATATTCCTTGGCGGCAACCCTGAATTACTGCTGCCTGCCTTGATCGCTGCCTCCGTCCTGATCTTGTTCCAGGAACAAAACGAAGTCCCGCCCAAGATTTCAACCCCTTCCAAAAAATCGCAAACCGGGCTAAAAACGCGTTTAAACCCCATGTACCTGCGGGCCATGAAAGCCTTGCCAGCCTCTCTGCTGGTTTTCGCTTTGGTCATCGCCCCGATCGTCTGGACGGCGATTGATGTGGTTCCGTTTACCGTTCGGGCTTACGGATTCAATTTACGCAGCATCTTCCAAATGCCGCAATCAACCGCATCACTTCTCGAATTTCTCACATCCATACCAAGAGTTATTTTTGAGAGCCCTGACCTTTATCTTACCGCTAAGCACGACATAGACCGGATCTGGTATATCGACTCGCGAATTGGATGGATCCCCCTAATTTCTGCCTGCTGGGGAATTTACCTTCAACGACACCGATTTTCTTGGATCCATGCCATTGTCATCATCGCCTTTCTAGTTTTGGCCCTGGGTCCAAACATCCCCCAAACGGAGGGCCTGTGGGTCCACGTACCGGCGATGCGTCGTTTCCGCTTCACTGGAAAATTCTTTCGATTTGCTTATTTGATCATGATTCCTTTCATGGCAATTGGGTTTTCCAGCTTGATCAAAAGAACATCAACCAGACCTCACATGATAAAATCCGTTGCTGCCGCGACTCTAATCACGATTATGCAACTGCATATCATGCGGCCGATGGATGATTTGGCATCCACCAAAACAGTTTTTTCCCCCGGAACCTTCACTGATTTAGTGGATTCGGCTAAAAATAATCCAACCAATCCACCCCGCGTTCTAGTTTGTCCTGTTGACGAAAACACGGCTCCTGGCGTTGCTACACCATGGTTTGACCTGAAGCACCGGGGAGTCCCCATGGCCAAAGCCATGGATGCGGCTGAAATGCCAATGATCCGAGCATTAAATTGCAGCTGGGTGAAACACGATTCAATTTTGGCTGCTTTTGGTATTTCACACCTGATCGTTCCAACCGCAGAAGGTGGCCGTACCCTCGTCGCACTAAATGGATCGAATCCAGCGACCGGTCACCTAATCGCCAAGGCCTTAATTGAGCCAGCTCCCCCAATACGCGAGGTTGGTCCATTCGAGAATTACCATCTGTCGTGGAGTAAAGGGATTGAGGCAATTCAAAGCGGTACGGTGTTGGTCGATTCAGGCCATGTCCTTGGAGCAAACGGCCGTCCAATTGTCACGAATCTTGATCACGTAAAAAACCTCGTTGGCTCAGCACAATGCCAGCCGCCTGATTGTCGCGCGACGTTCCAGCCGATCCCTCTGACTCTAAACCTAACGAACGACCGGATCCAAAAAGAAGTCAACACAACTCAAGACAGCATCCTGATCGTCCCATGGTCGGTACTGGCCGGCTGGCATGCCATGGTTGACGGCCACCCGAGCGAAATTTTGCGGCTCAATGCTGCCGTCATGGGAATTCCACTACCTCCTGGGCTCCATCACATCGAACTTCACTTTATGCCGGATGGACTTGTTCCGCTTCTCTGGATTTCAATCGCCTGTCAAATTGCACTTGTCCTATATGTTTTGTCCCATGCTAGGATATTTTTTGCCGGGCCAGTGCTAGAATAACTCAATGCGTTCAAATACTATTCTAAATTATCACCCACTCGAATCACTCCGCGTGCAGCGGCCGGTTCATCGTATTGACTACCTTTGCAGCCTCGTCAAGGGACTACGCGTGCTTGACCTTGGCGCGTACGATGACACTGAAGTCAATAAACTCCAGCACAAGTCCTGGAAGTGGCTACACCGTGAAATAGCTGCCTCAGCAGCTGCAGTGCTTGGGGTAGACGCGGCAAAACAAATTTCCGAATCCGGCGAAGTCATCACCGGGACCAATAGTAAGATCATTTACGGCAACGTCGAAAATCTGACCGATATTATCAAGGCATTCCAACCGGATATTATCATTGCCGGCGAACTTATCGAACACGTCGAAGCTCCCATGCCTTGGCTCCGTCATCTAGCCGCAGCCGCGCCCGGCAAGCGTCTCGTGATTACCACTCCGAACGCAACGTCCATCATCAATATCGCACTAGCAATGCTGGGCCGTGAAAATTGCCATGAGGACCATTTGGCAATTTTCTCATTCAAGACGCTATCCACTATTTCACGCAGGCTCCCCCTGAAAAGCGGGGTTATCCGGCCCTATTATTATGATGCTCAACTATTTCGCGGCCGATTTCACGGTTCCCTCGCCCCACTGATCAATCTCCTGGAATACGCGTTCCTGCGGCCAACGCAGTTCATGTTTCCCCTCGCTGCTTTTGGACTGATCCTGGAAGGCACGTTGGAGACTGAACCAAAAAACGGCTCTCCGACACTTCCAACGGTCGCCGCCCAATGAAAATTTCTGTCATCATCCCAACTTTCAATGGCGGCCGGTTTCTTGAGGAAGCACTGAATGGGCTTCTGGTACAAACATCCCCAATCTATGAAGCGATCCTTGTGGATGACGGCTCCACAGACAACACCCGGAAAATCATCGACAACTTCAAATCTAAACTTCCCATCAAGGCTTTCTACAAAGAAAAATCTGGCAACTGGGTCGCAACGACAAATGTCGGCCTCACCCATGCATCAGGCGATTATATTTCCATACTCCATCAAGATGACCTATGGCTCCCGAACAGGGTGGCCGTGCTAACCGAAATCCTTCGGACCCACCCTGAATCAAATGTGATCGTCCATCCTTCCTGGTTCATCGGCCCAAACGGAAAAACAGTTGGCAACTGGAATCTCCCTTTCGGAAACAAACAGAGGCCCATCGCATCCGTGGAAATTCTTAACAAATTGATTATTCAAAATTTTATCTCAATGCCGGCACCGTTGATTTCGCGAAGGGCACTGGAAACCATTGGGGGTCTAGATGAGACACTCTGGTATACCGCCGACTGGAAACTTTGGCTGTCATTGGCACGCCTTGAAAAGTGGATCTACCATCCACTTCCTCTCACTTGCTTTCGCATCCATCCGAATTCACAGACGATTTCAGGAGGACAGAGCGTCCAATCTTACGCCGACCAATTGCACAACGTCCAAGATCCCCTGTTAGACGGCTTTTTCGGCAAAAAGACCCGTACGCTTGCCCGCTTCAATACCGAGGTAAACTTGGCATTGATCCACATATTATTTTCACAGCCGTATCAGTGGTTCAGCCTTGTCTTGAAATTTATCGCCTTAGGTCCATACGGCTGGCATCAATTTTTTTCCATTTCACGGATTCACGAAAGGCTCACGGCCAGGTTACGCCTTGGAAAAAACCTCATCCGAACACGCCACTCCGTGATAGAATCCAGTGATCCATTTTCGAGGGACCGATGAAGCAAGGCACTTCAGTTGTGATCATCGGCGGTGGGCCAGCGGGACTTTCAGCCGCACTGACGCTCGCAGAAGAAAAGGTCCCCGTATCCGTATTGGAAGCAGACCCCATCTATTTGGGGGGAATAGCACGTACGGTACGTCATGGGGAATATTTGACAGACATTGGGGGCCACCGTTTTTTCTCCAAGTCCCGCGAGATTGAGGATTTCTGGTCCCGGGTCCTGGGCGATGACCTTTTAGAAAGGCCAAGGTCCTCACGGATCTTGTTCCGCGGCAAGCTCTTTTCCTATCCGCTTCGGGCCATCGAGGTTTTACGAAAGATAGGTTACGGCGAAAGCCTTCTGTGCATTGCATCCTATATCAAAAGTCATTTCCTCCCGGTAAAGCCAGCCAAAACATTTGAAGACTGGGTTGTGAATCGTTTCGGTAAACGTTTGTTTCAGCTTTTTTTCAAAACCTACACTGAAAAAGTCTGGGGCATTTCATGCGATCGAATTTCCGCGGATTGGGCGGCTCAGCGGATCAATTCGCTATCTTTGGGGGTCGCAATCCTGAACGCACTATCCCCTTGGCGCAACGGATCTAAAAAGGTGAAGACTCTTTTGGAATCATTTCGGTACCCACGAAAAGGCCCCGGAATGATGTGGGAAGTTTGTGCTGAAAAAATTGTTAAAGCTGGCGGTACTGTCGCCTTGGACTCGCCTGTCGACCAGTTGACTTGGGATTCACCGACATCGCAATGGACCGTTGAGGGCACAAATACTGATGGCGTCAAATTTAAGCATCGCGCAAGCCATGTGATCTCAACCATGCCTCTGAGTGCTTTGATTACGGCATTGCGACCACCGGCGTCAGAGTTGGCCCTGGCTGCCGCCCGTAGCCTCCGTTACCGCGACTTCATCACGATCTCCGTGATCGTGGAAGATGGCGGGAAGGGAGCGGGCGATGGGATTTTCCAGGAAAACTGGCTATACATCCATGACCCCTCCGTGAAGGTTGGGCGCATTCAAAACTATAAAAGCTGGTCCCCCGAAATGGTGCCTGCCCCCACTTCTGGGCAGTCCCCCCGAACTTTTCTTGGAGTCGAGTATTTTTGTTTCAAAGGCGATGGCCTGTGGCAAAGCTCGGACCAAGAATTGATTGCCTTGGCAAAAAAAGAGTTGCTGACGACCGGCATCCTGAAAAAGCCAGAACAGTTCATCGAGGGTTTCGTCAATCGTCAGGAAAAAGCCTATCCTGTATATGACGAATGCTACCAGGATCACGTTCGCACCATCCGGGATGAAATTGCGAGCCGCTATCCCGGACTGCATGTTTCCGGACGCAACGGCATGCATAAGTACAACAACCAGGATCATGCAATGATGACGGGTATACTCGCTGCGAAAAATATTATTGCAGGAGAGAACCTCTGGGACGTCTGGCGGGTGAATCAAGATGCTGAATACCTTGAACACCGGAGTCAGACGGGGGGGTTGATCGACCCTCCGGTAAAGACGTGAAACCAACTCAACGTATCACTTCAGCAGCGAAAATCGCCGGCATTTGGGCGGGCTACGCAGCTTTATTGGCTTGGCTGTCAAATTGGATTGCTCGGGGCGCCTTGCATTCCATCCAGACAATCTACCCAGACCTCGACACATTTACCAAAATCACTGAGGCTCCGGTTCCCAATTCAATGGCCTTCCAATACCTGATCATTGCTTTCGACAGGCCATTTGTTCCCTTGTATCTCGTTTGCGGGCTGTTGGCAGCCGTTGCTGCCGCCCTCATGCCCCCACCCCGCACGATCCTGATTCTGAATTTTATGTGGGCGCGCCAGAAAAAAATCATTGGTGCAGGGTTCATCTGCCTTGTCCTGGCCTGCTATTTTTCTTATCACTCCTACCCCCTTTGTATGGACGAGTTTTTACCCTCATTTCAATCGCAGCTTTTTGCTGCTGGCAAACTCTGGACAACTTGGCCAGATCCTCTGATCCATTTCAATCCACACGTGGGCTTGTTCTACACAGCGTCAGCAACATCAGGGACCCTGATTTCGTCCTATTGGCCGAGCTATGCAGTGCTCAAAACGCCGTTCGAGTTTTTCAATATCCCCGAAATTCTGAATCCTATCCTTGCCATGTGCTTTATCGTCGTGATGAGCAAAATTGCCCAACATCCCTCGTTGAGATTTGGCAGCAAAAATGCGAGCCCTGCCAACGGGGCATGGGTAACCATGATGAGCTTTGGATCCGCCTCATTTTTGATAACCAGCATTTCATTTTATTCGTATCCCGCCGTGATGCTTTCCAATGCCCTGGTGTTTTGGCTCGTTGTTCTGGGCACACGCAGCCAATTGTTCCTGGCCGGCTGCATTGGCGGTTTCGCTTTGGCCCTGGTCAAC
This sequence comes from Pseudobacteriovorax antillogorgiicola, assembly GCA_945898195.1. Taxonomy (GTDB): domain Bacteria; phylum Bdellovibrionota_B; class Oligoflexia; order Oligoflexales; family RGVZ01; genus RGVZ01. The sequence goes on from CAMDHM010000033.1 coordinate 21,972, forward strand.
CCATTTCCGCACTTTCTTTACGCCATTCCCCTCGTGTTTTGGAGCATTCTCAGGGACCGAATTAAGTCCATGTACCTGATTGGTGGATATTTCCTGATTGGCATACCATTCGTTTTTATTTGGCCCGTCCTAACCTTTCAAATTTCCCATGATTTGCCAATGTCTGCCGCGTCCATGGCCACAACCTTCTTTCATGGCGCCTGGCTTCAGAACCTTTCTCATGCCGGCTGGGCTGGAGCCAAATCACCGCTGGTGAATTTCGCATGGCTACTTAAACACGAAATCTGGGCATTCCCGGGTTGCACCGTGCTCGCCCTTGCTGGCCTTTGGCGCCAACGTTTCAACCCAGTCGCCAAGGTTTGCCTCCTGCAAATTGCATTGGTCTCGATATTCTATTTTGCCTTCGTCCAGTTCAATCAAGGACATGGATGGGGGGCTCGCTACTTTCTCTCCGTCTGGCCGGCAATGATCATCGGAATCCTCGCGCTCGTCCAATCCACCGGGCAGTCCTTTCCGCGAATCGGATCATTTGTTTTTGCGTCTTGCAGCTTATCCCTGATTTTACTTTTACCCGTCAGGCTGTACCAAGTGGAAAAATTTGTGGGGAATTTCCTTGCAGCCGATCCATGCCGCACCATGCTGGTGGGGGAAGTGTGCCTAATCAATGTAAGGAGCGGTTACACCTTGGACTATGTCCGTAACGATCCATTTTTCAGGGATGGAAAATTGCGCCTAATAAGCAGGGGGCAAACCGCTAACGAACAAATTCTTCGAAAGTTCCTGAAGCAGCCCGTCATTCGCACGCAAACCCAAAATGGCACGGTTTGGGCTGACGCAGAACGTACAGGTCGATCAGATGGAACGCGCCAATAGATTTCGCCAATCGGGGTCGGGATTGTATCCAAGAATTTCCTGAGATTTCTTGATTGAAAAATCCAGGTGCAAACCTAAAAATTTGAATCGCGCTTTATTAATCAGCGGTGGGTTTTTAGCGCCGATCATCCGCGCCATTTCATGCACGGCAACCGCAAGTGGCCATGCAACGGCAAGTGGAATTGACCTTTCTGGTAGGTCAACACCAAGCCTTGCTGCCACTACCCCGACGAAATCTCTCTTCGAGACCGGGACTCCGTCGGTCAGGTTGAATACGTGACCTGAAGATTTTTCACTCTCCAGGGCAAGAAAAACCGCCTGAGCAATATTTCCTGCATAGATTGAATTCATGGCCTGAGTACCAGGACCAAAAAATACAAATTTATTGTTTAGCAAAGCCTGCGAGAGTTTAGGAATAACTGTCCGGTCTCGCTCCCCGTAAATAAATCCAGGACGAAGTACGACCACCTGAGAAACCCGGTCTCGCGGTGGTAGCTCACTGCTCCGCAGCGCTTGAAGGGCATAGGGAAGCATCACCGTATTTTTGCCATAATGGGCTTCAAAAATACCAGCTGCCGAGTTTGCATAGGCCAAAAGCAAGATTTCAGCCTCCGTTTTAGATCGGGTATAGGCATCCAGGGAATTCATCGCAGGCATGGTATCTTCGTTTGTGCCAAAGTGATCCCGCGGCTCGTAAACTCCCAGCGAACTAATTTGCACAAAGCGCTGCACACCGGATTTTGACGCAGCGTCCAAAAGCAACGCCAAAGCATCGACATTATCGCGTCGAAAGTGTTCCAGCTTACCCCAATCCCCGACCCGGGCTGCGCAATTGACGACAAAATCTGCGTCGCGGCAAAACTTTTCCAGTGCTGGCCGATCATGTAAATCGCCGACTACCATCTGGACGGCGAGCGAATCCAAAAACGAAGTGTTGCTGCCCGAGCGCACCAAGGCGACCACCTTGTGTCCGCGGCGTTGGGCTTCCGCAACAAGATGGCTGCCCACCAGTCCTGTTGCGCCAGTCACAGCGATCTTCAGGGGCTTCATTTATTTTCCCCCAACACGCGACAGAGAAACCCTTTAAGGTAATTGCCTTCTGGAAACGAAAAAAGAATTGGATGGCACGTCGCCTGAGAAAGATGGCGAACCAAATGCACGTGACGCTGGGCTTCAATGGACGCAGAAAAAACTACCTTCTGGAATAAATCCGCCGATATCAACCCCGAGCATGAAAACGTGGCAAGAAAACCACCAGGATTAATGATCTGCATGGCAAGACGGTTGATGTCCTTATAGCCACGGCAGGCGCGATCAACATGTGCTGCGCTTTGCGCAAATTTTGGGGGATCCAGCACGACAACATCAAACATTCGGCCGTCGTCGCGAAATTTACGCAGGACTTCGAAAACGTCGCCCTCCATGATCTCGTGGTGCAAATCCCGGGAGGAAGCCCTATTGAGCTCAACATTCTCCTGACAAAGCGCTAACGCTGGACCACTAACATCGACACTAAGGACGCTTTTCGCGCCGCCAAGTGCTGATGCCACCGAAAAACCACCCGTATAAGAAAACGTGTTTAGGACGGCTGCTCCTCCAGAAATTTCGCGTACAGCCTGCCGGTTATCTCGCTGATCAAAATAAAACCCGGTCTTGTGTCCGCGCAAAATATCCACGCGAAAATTCATACCGTTTTCCTGAATGACAACGCCTTCCTCTGGCGGTGGATTTCCCCACACCACGCCCATTGTCTGCGATAAACCTTCTTTTGCCCGCACGGCTTCATCGCTGCGCTCATAAATACCGGCGAGCATGTCGTTACCAAAATGCTTTGCGGTGACCCTGACCAGCGCCTCAACGATCGCATTACGGGCGCGAGCCATACCCGCCGTCAAGATCTGAAGCACTAAGTAATTGCCAATACGATCGACAATCAGGCCTGGCAACAAATCGGCTTCGGCATGGACCATGCGACACCCCGTGGTATTTTTCGGATCAAATATCCCACGTCGGGCCTGAAATGCTTGGTCAAGGCGCGCCTCCCAAAAGGCAACGTCGATCTCAACACCTTGATCCCAGCCAAGGACGCGGCATCGAATTTGGCTCTGGTAATTGAAGTAACCACGGGCAAGCCATTTTCCACTGTGATCCAGCACATCCATGATGGCTCCAGCATCGGAGTCCTTTAGGGCATCATCGGATTTTTTATCAATGGCACCGCTAAAAATCCACGGATGGCGATTTAGGACTGGTTTTTCTTTGCCTGGCTTTAATTTGATTTGAAGACGCTTTGGTATGCTCACTGGTCCGCCTACGTGTATTTCATCCACATGAGATAACCTTGGTGAATGCTGCTATTGGAGGCTTATTTTATCATGGATTTCAGGCACGGCCCGAAAGAACGTCAGAATGATAATTGGGGGTTGCGTCAATTATCCGCAATGCCTCCTCTGGCCCAAGAACTTGAACGGCTTTTGCATATTCCGACTTTGAATCGATTCCAAAAATTCCGGGGTCATCCGTAGCGAGGCAGACCCGAAGGCCCTCGGCCACAAATCGTTTGACCGGATGGGCCAAAAGGTCTCTGACGCCGGCCAAAACCATATTTGAAGTGATGCAGCACTCTATCACTGACTTGGTCTCGTCGGCGATCCAGCGGCCGACCCTGCCCTGCATGGCCCGAGTCTCGTCGTCACAATCAGCGCCCAATGCAACCGCGTGGCCGATCCGGTGGGCCCCCATGCGGGCAGCCATTTCGACCCTGCGGATCCCCTCTGAGACGGGAATGGTTTCGGTGGTTTCACCGGCATGAATCAAAAGGGCAAGCGCATCGCCCGGAGCCCTGGCATTGTCGGCATGCAGCCGGCCACAGATTTGGTAGATCCCTTCCGCAGCAGTGGTTTCTTCATAACCAGAAAAATCGATCGCAGATAAAAAGCACTTCAGCTCTGCCGGCGATGCTTCCTGCCAGGCCTTGACCGCGAGATACTGTCGCATCCCAAGGTCGGGAACACGCGACAGGCTCAAGGCTAACCGCGATTCAAATATACCGCAGGATTCAGCCTTAAATTCAGCCATCACCTGGCACAGGCCGTCCAAATGCTGCTTCAGGGAATAGCCTAAAGTTAACGGCGTGGCAGGCGGATAAACAAACCGGTATTCAACATGCACAAGGCCCTGGCTGCGATGGCGCTCCATCACATGCCGCAGCACCTGCAGATCATCACGAGCGTGGGAAACGGGGAAAAGCGCAATTGGAAGGCTGAATTTTGTTTCAAACTGCTCAAAGCTCGATGGTGTGGTGCACAAGAAGTCCCTTGCGATATTTGCAAGACCAAGCTCATCAGCCCAATACGATTCAAAATCTGGGCGAATCCCAAAGGCGCCTTCGTAGCGTTCGGCATAGGCATTTAAGCGTTCATGGCGTTGCCGCCACAAATCACGCCCGAGTTCCCAGACGTCTTGGGGGGTCAGACAGCCATATAAGTGCACATGCAATTCATGGGAAATTTGACGCCTATCCAAATTCATACTCAACCTGAACCTCTGCCTAACAAGCTGTCTTAATTAGATTATTACCATCGACATACAGTTCTAAAGTATTTTAGTCAAAATTCCGACACGCATACATGTCAAACTGTAGTTCAAAATTAATAAATTTATGGGGCCGAATCCTAATCGGCATCATCTTTGTTAGCTTGGCAGGCTCCTGCTCTGACAGCGCCTTCCAAAGTGCCACCCCAAAGAAAGCTCCGTTGCAAAAGGAATTGTCAGCGCAAGTAACCTTACCGCCCATCGTCACGGCGACTGCAACACCGGCTCCACCGCCCCCGCCAATACCAAGCGAACGTTCAGGAACTGGATCCATTGGGGACCTGAGTTGCAAGGTATCCCTTACCTACGAATCGAAGTCCATAGATTGCAATATTCCCGTTTCAGGTGCCCATATTTGGAGAAAAACAAATGGCTGGAAGGCACTCGTAAACAATTTTCCAGACGGCAATGCAGCATTTATAAGTCCACTGGCATCGCAGGGAAAAGAATCAGATACCCACTGCCCGATGGTCCCAAATGTCGAGAAATTGATCTACGTAACCTACGTTACCATTCCAACGGCTGGATCCTATCAATACAGCGCGATCATCGACGACATCGGGTATGTCCGCATGTGGCGAAGGTCTGATCCCGGAAAGGAAGTCGCCTTAACTCTCGGGAATGGTGCCATAATGGCACAGGCTTCGGTGAATCTTGAAGCCACGGGGTATGCCATCGTGGTCGAAGCCGCGGACGTAGGAAAGGCTGCCACTGGAATGGCATTTACCCTGCAAAGCTCCGCCGGCAACGTGATCAAACACTCTATCGCAGATGGCACGTGGTGCATCTTCCGTGTGCCAGCCTCAACGGACCCTTCAACCTATCTTCCTCCAGCTGCCGGATGCCGGGCATGCTTTGGGGGTAATAATCCTTAAGGCCATACCTATCCCGTTCCTATGGAAGGCGAACTGCGAAACAGTACGGCAAGCTCCTCAGAATTGAAGCGGATCATCACAGATATAGATCGCTCCACCCGCCATAGGCCGGCAGGATCACCCTTGCGTTTACGAAGGTTGGCTTTTCGCGTGACGTAAACTTCTCCGGCTCTATTCTCGCGAAAGTTAGAATAATGCACCGCTAAAATTCCTGCGGCACGCATGACGTGAGGCGGTAGATCAGCTAACCCCTTAAATTGACGGCCCGGCACAATGACATGACCACCGGTAATGCCCACCGCGTGAATCCACCAGTCGTTAGCGGCCGATGATTTAACCAAACGATCGTTTTCCTGCGATCCCTTACCCACCATGATTCGGGTACCGTCCGACAAGGTGAAATCGTACCAGTCCGACGCGATCGGTTGAGCCGCCTTAGGAGACGAGGATCGAGCCTGAGTTTTAATTCCGTGACGCGCCAAGGCCGCTGCAACTTCTGACTCTGAAATCGCCCGATCACGCAGGCGGGTCAAATCTGCTTCGGCGGAGGCCAAGGCCTCGCCGACTTTTTGCACTTGATGGGAAGAATCTGCTGCAGCTTTTTCTAGGCGTTTGAGTTCCTTGAAGGCCACGTCTATTTCACGCCCCTTGCCCTGAGACTGCAGATCCATGGCATGAATGCGAGCTTGATCGAGAGCAACCGCCTCGGGCTGATGCTTCTCCTGATTTGCGAGGGATTTACGTAAAGTCTTCACCCGCCGGGAGAGTTTATCCCGACCTTCCCTTTGATAGAGGGGCAGCATTTCGGAATCGGAGGCGGTCGTAGCCACGGATTCTGACTCAAGCGCAACCATTCCAGGCAAGACGTCCAACAAAATACCAGAATCAGAATCAGCAATTTGGTGCGGCAGAATAAAATCCAAATTTCGCCGTTTGGTAAAAACGCCTTCGGTGCTCAAGCGCATCCTCAAGCATGCGACCGGGGCACATTCAATAAGGACAATCTCTGGGGCCGACCCACCAACAAGGCGTACGTAGGCACGAGGATTTTCTCGATTGGCACCAATCGGGATCCACCAGGTACGCGCTTCCCCATCGTAAAAAACAGCTAAAACGCTAAGACTATCGCCCCATGTTCGGCAAACTGCTGCGAGGTTTCCGTTTGCCGTTGCCCCGGCTGGCTTGTCATTAACAATAGATACCCCGGTCCGCCTTGGATGAGCAGAGACCACGAGAAATTTTTTAGATTTCTTTATTGGCCAAACCAGCGCCGGTTCCTGAACTGGCGTTTGAAGGCATTTACCAAGCGTAATTGTCATTGTGCAGCCAATGCTTCAGCATCTGCCTGAGCTTTCACTAGGCCCGCCTGAATCTGACCCCGAACCTTGCCAAAGGCGATACCCCGAACCTCTGGCGAAACGGAAATCGGCGCCCCGTAAACAACATGAATGGTCGCAAAAGGTTTTGGAATTTGAAAATGATCCCAACTTTTACGAAGGACCCAACTTCGATTTGCAACTGCAGAAAATGGTACGATCGCAACGCCCGTGCGGCGCGCCACGTCAATAATTCCAGTCTTTGCGATGCGGCGTGGACCGCGCGGCCCATCCACGGTCAACGTTGGCAAATAACCTTCCGCCGCCATTGCAACCAATTCGTCTCGAGCGTTAGACCCGCCCTTTGAACTGCTGCCGCGAATGGTCCTGAAATGCATCTTCTCCATCACGGCGGTCACGATCGCACCGTCTTTGGAGAGACTCGCCAGAGGTGCCATTCGGCTTCCACGCATCACTGCAAGGGATGCCAAAATATTTTCATGCCACAGCGCCAAACCGTATGCACCCGAGGTGCTTGCCGAAGACGCACGGACAATATTTTCGTCACTCTTGCAACGATAGCGCCAAGTCATAGCGAAAATCTGAAGTAAGAAATGTATCAGCCACACGATCAATTTATCTTTTGCATTCAATTCATAATGCGTCACTGCACAGAGCCTTGCTTTTTAAATTCAGGCGCCCCCGTTGGCTCAGCCGCATCTAAGGACGATACCTCAGGATCGTCTAGCCCGTCGCCATCCTCGTCATCAACGACACCAGCCTCGCGGCGGCACGCTTCCAAGTCCCCTTTAAGGCACTGGTCCTTATTGGCTTCCGCGAGATAGGTCTCGTAGGATGCCAATGGGCGTCCGAAATTCCCTGTTGCAAGTGCACGGACCCACTGTTGTTGGGTGATGTAGCCCTGACGCCGCATGTTTAAAACAATTTTGGCAAACCGCCTCTCGCCGAACGGAGTCAAATCCCGCTTACGCAACCCTGCGGACCAAGAGTTTGGGCTGGGAATAACGAGTCCCAAATGTGCCGCCTGCTCGATGGTCAACAAAGACGGCTTCGTGCCAAAGTATTTTTCTGCCGCCGCCTTGATTCCGTAAATTCCGTCCCCAAATTCGGCGAGATTGACATACCATTCTAAAATGTCGTCTTTCGACATTATGGCTTCCAGAAAAAGAGTTCCAGTTGCCTCTCGGGCCTTGCGAATGATTGTTTTCTCGCGCGACAAAAATGCCATCTTAACCACCTGCTGGGTGATGGTCGATGCGCCGCGCACGTAACGCTTCTTCCTGCGATTGACCTCAATGCTCTTGGCAATTTCCTGAAAATCCAAACCATGATGCTGATAGAATCTTCCATCTTCGGCCACGACAATCGCATTGAAGACATTTTTTGAAATTTGGCTTTTATTGACCCAACTTGGTTCTCCGGGGCCAACCACGGTATACGTAAGGCCCTTTTTCTTCGTCCATTGCTTGACGGTGACACTCCCGACCAGGAGGCGCGGAACCCACGGGATAAACCACAGGATGTAAACCAGCAAAATACCACTGACGACCCGGATGATCGGGATTTTCCGGTCGCGCCACGTCTGACGCGGGGCAATTCCTTCCATCAGGGAGTCAAGATTAGTCACATCTGATTGGGGTTCAATGTCATTCACTTTAGTGGTTTCCTGCAGCGAGTCCACGCACCATTTTTGTCAACGAGCCAAAACCGGGGATATTTTCATATAACATGCTGCCCAAGTCAAAGTAGTCACGATGAAAAACGGCTTTACCATTAAGTGACCGGACGTAACTGCAACCATCCACTGAAATCGTCCGACCGCCTTTGAGGCGTTTGTGATTTAAATGCATGGTCCAACGGGCGTAGGTTTCGTCAGCAACACAAATTTCGCTCGTCACGTCAAACCTGATTTTTAAAACATTATCGTAAAGACGGGCATAATAGCGGATCAATTTATCGCGTCCATCCAGCTTGACCATTGGATCTTCAAAAATTGCCGCCGGATCGTAAAAATCCTCACACGGTTTATTCATATTAGATTTAGAAACTGAATTAAAAAATTTTGCGACAGAAACATTAAGTCCAGCCATGGTCTCATCCCTTTGCAAGAGGTGCAGCCTTATTCCCTAGCTTATAACTTACCGCAAAACCATCAATGGGTAGAACTGAAAGCTGTTCCAACAAAGAATCTGTCACGTCAACAAAAAGATCTGGTACGACCACGGCGACTTCAACATCACCCATCATCAATTTAAAATTCACGCCGACACCGCCTTTATGGCGATCGCAAACTTCCTTAAGGCGTTCCAACTGATTCCGATCGTTGTGACTGATAGCGTCATTGGCACTCGCCACTCCGAGGCGCATCCGCATCTCCAAGCCCTGAACGCGCTCCCCTCTTACCTGTTCCAAGGGAATCATCCGCTCTAGTTTGAACCTTGCTGGTCCCCCATTGAAGCCCTCGGACATCGAACCAATCACAACCACTGGCGCACCAGTCTTCGGATATTGGTCAGGAATATCCCTTGAAAAGCACAACGCCTCAAGTTCACTGCTGTCGTCTTCAAGGGTCACATAGGCCATGCGATTGCCGGTTTTGGTGAGCCTTTCTTGGACAGCCTGGAAGACAGCCACCAAACCCACAGGACCTTTTCCAGTGAGCTGATCTACATCTGCCAGCCGCGACTTTGAAAACATCCTCACGTCTTCTCGATAAAAATCCAACGGGTGCGCACTAACGTAAACACCCAGTATCTTCTTTTCCAGCGCGAGCCATTCCAGTGGTGTCAAAGCCGGTTTGACATTACTGGGGCCTGGCCCCCAAGCTGGATTTTCGTGGCCGACTTTATTTACCCTGGCACCATTAGCAGCCTCAGCAGCATCGCCGTCGTCATCGTCATTGTCATTGTCATCGGTCATTCCATCAAACAGACCCATTTGTCCGGCATTTTTGGCACCGTGATAGGTCTCGCTAAACTTAACAAGATCACCAACGATCCCCATCATGTGGGGACGCGACATCTCAAACCCATCCAGTGCACCAGCCTGAATCAATAGTTCAAGGGTCTTTTTCCCAACGCGGTGCAAGTTCACGCGCTGGGCCAGATCGGTCAGGTTCTGGAATTTGCCGGTGGCCTCACGCTCCTTGATGAGATCCTCAAGAACCGCAATACCGATGCCTTTGATGGCACCCAATCCAAACCCGATACTTCCTTTTCCCACCACATCAAATTCGATGTGGCTGCGATTGATATCCGGCGGCAAAACCTTAAATTTCATGCGCCGGCACTCGGAAAGGTAGCGGACAACCTTATCCGTCTTGTCCAAGTCGCAAGTCATGATGGCGGCCATGTATTCTTCAGGAAAATGCGCCTTCAAGTACGCCGTCTGATAACTGACGAGGCCATAGGCAGCCGAGTGGGATTTGTTGAATCCGTATTCGGCGAACTTCGCCATCAAATCAAAAATGCTGTCGGCTTTAGCGAGCTCTACGCCATTGGCCGTTGCCCCGGCCACGAACCGAGATTTTTGCGCTGCCATTTCTTCGGGATTTTTTTTACCCATAGCGCGCCGCAGCAAATCGGCCTCGCCAAGGCTGTAACTGGCCAATCGTGCGGCCGTGTTCTGGACCTGCTCCTGATAGAGGATGATCCCGTAGGTTTCCTTCAAAATCGATTCAAGTTGCGGCAACGGATAATCAATACGTTGGCGACCGTGCTTTCTCTCGATGAAATCGTCTACCATTCCTGAGCCAAGTGGACCCGGACGAAACAGGGCCACAACGGCGATGATGTCTTCAAACGTCGACGGCTTCACTTTGACCAGAAGCTGCTGCATGCCCGAGCCTTCCAGCTGGAATACGCCAACTGTGTGGGCCGCACTCACCATCCGGTAGACGGCAGGATCCTCCAACGGAATCCGGTCGATGTTAAATTCTGGTTTCTTGCTCGCGCGGATGAGCTTCACCGCACGGTCGATCACCGTCAGGGTTTTCAACCCCAAAAAGTCGAATTTCACGAGGCCGACCTTTTCGGCCATCTTCATTTCATATTGGGTGATCAGTCCGTCGACATCCGTGGTGTAAACAGGAACGTAATCCACCATGGGACCATCGGACATGACGATGCCGGCGGCATGGACGGACGTATGACGGGACAAACCCTCCAGAGCCCCCACCATTTCCAGAAGACCAGCCACAGCGTCATCGCGTGCCGCCTCTTCCGCCAAACGAGGTTCGACGTCCATGGCGTCTTTGAGTTTCACAACGCTCTTGTCAGGAATCTTGTTCGGGATCAGTTTGGCGATGCGGTCGCACTTCGTATAGCCAATCTCCATGACACGCCCGATGTCGCGCACCGCAGCCTTGGCCAGCATTTTTCCAAAGGTTGTAATTTGCGCGACATTTTCAGCGCCGTATTTTCGCGTCACATATTGAATGACTTCATCGCGGCGGTCCTGGCAAAAGTCGACGTCGAAGTCGGGCATGGACACGCGTTCAGGATTTAAAAATCGCTCGAATACCAGATTGAATCGAATCGGATCCAAGTCCGTGATGCGCAAGGCATAGGCCACGAGAGAGCCGGCACCAGAACCTCGTCCGGGTCCAACGGGAATGCCGTTGTCTTTGGCCCAGTTGATAAAATCCTGAACGATCAGAAAATAACCGGCAAAACCCATCTTCAAAATCACATCGAGTTCAAATGCCAGTCGCGCTCGGTATTTTTCTTTCGCCGCTGCATCAAACTTGGGACCGTAGTTTTCTGCAAGTGCCACGAAACGTTCTTCCAAGGTCTCCTCGGCCCGGCGCTTTAAATAATCATCGGCTGTTTCGCCGGCAGGAACTGGAAATTTCGGCAGGAAGTATTTACCGAATTCAAATTTCACGTCACAAGCGTCAGCAATCTTTCGTGTGTTGGCGATCGCTTCAGGCCAGGCGCCGTAAACCTTTTGAAACTCGTCGTTGTCGAGAACATGAAATCGCGCAGTACGGTTGCGCCCGCGCAGGCTCGTCACCTTCATGTCATGCTTGATGCCCAAGAGGATCGTATGAGCCTCCGCGTCATCGGCATTCAAGTAATGGGCATCCGACGTGGCGACCAGAGGCAGGTCAAAATGCTGCGCAGCCGCAACGAGATCCGGCAACAGGGCCTTTTGGGCTGGCAAATTATTGTCAATCAATTCGATGAAGTAATTGCCCGGACCAACCGCAGCGATTGTCGCATCAACATGAGCCTTTAAAGCCTCGTATGCCGCCTGCGCCAAATCAGAATCGGCCTGATGCTTCCATTCGCCGACAAGATAGGCAAATTCTCCGCGCTGGCAGGATGAAAGCGCGAATAAATTTTGACCGGCCCGTTCATCAAGGTGGGCTGGAGTGCAAACAGGCACTTCCTTTAAGTTTTCCAGGTACCCACGGCTGACGATGCGGATCAGGCGTTTGTAACCACTGTTATCTTTCGCCAGCAAAACTAGATGAAATGAATCTGATTCAGGCGCTACGGACCCTTCACGCTTCATATATTCAACGGTCGCAGGGCGCGGCTCGATAAAGATTTCGGAGCCAATGATCGCCTTGACGCCTTCGGACTTGGCCTTGATGTAAAATTCGACGGCACCAAACAGGTTGCCATGGTCGGTGACGGCCACGGTGTCGTGGCCCTGAGATTTTACTTTTTTGATGAGCGCCGGGATACGAATCGCGCCATCGAGAAGGGAATACTCGCTGTGAATATGGAGATGAACAAAACTCACTAGTGCTCGCTTGGCCTGAACTCAAAAAACTGCCTGCAAATGTTCGGCCTACCCTAGCATCCTGCCCCCCGGCCCGCCACCCAGAACCCGGCCCGCCATCCTGAGCGAAGAGAGGATTCTTCGCTTCGCTCAGAATGACGGCAATTTGGCCTTATTTAAAGGCCGCCACGCCAGAAAACGCCGTCGAGAGCTTCCCGCAGTATCCGGCATACAAACCGGTCAAATCCACATTGTTGGCATCGGTTGCCGGTACGCTGTGGGATGACCCGCCGCCAATGTAACTTCCCGCAGCGGTCGTCCCAAGGGACACCAAAGTCAATGAGCTTTGCAGCGCACTGCAATTCGAAAGGCTCGTGAGGGATAGATCCGCCGCACTGAAACAAGCATGATAGAGCGACGCAGATCCACTAAGGCTGCGGTCCTGGGTTTGAATGTACAGGTATTCCTTATTGCTCTTCGTATGCACCTGGTTCGGGCCAATACCGATCCCGCCAGCCGTGAATTCAAGGGTTCCTGCCGCCACGTCTGCTTTGAAATGCATCAAAGTCGTGGATCCGGTGAAGTTGTCGGTCTTGCCCTGATAATCGACAGCCATGTAACCGTCGACCACGCGATCCGCGTCGCTCGTCCCGCTGATCTTTGACATGCTGAACACACAACTAGCTGAACCGTCCAGGTCCGCAGACGCGCCGTCCACAAGGTACCAATCGGTATCTTTTTTACCGAACATCAGCGTCATGCCGCCGTTATTGATCGTCTCCTGGCACTGACCAAACAGGGGAAATGTGATGGTGCCGGATGCTGCAGGAACGCTAAAAACCGTTGAAAGATCGACGGGAGTGCTGCTCAAGCATTCGGGCGCCGCCGACATGCTGGCTACACGGCTGTCGTAATCCTTCATGCGATTGTCGACATTTTTGACCAGTTTCAGAAGGTTGGTCGGCCCCTCCGAAAACAAACGCTGCTTTACGGTATCGAGCATCGCCGTTTTTTCGGAATCGGTAGAAGGCTCCACCGCGACCAATGTGCCAAGAGCGGCCGCAGATGCCAAAGGTGCCAAAGGTGCCAAAGATGCCGCGGAGTCAGGGTTTGCCCTGGGTGCCGCAGTTTTCTTTCCGACAAACGAGGAAGAACCTGTGCCAGCGGCGAGCACCAGCTGGCCCGGAGTCACCGCAGCCGTTGGGGGATAGGCCTGTGGCGCGCCGATACTTGCGCCACTACCATCATCGTCCTTGCTGCATGCATAAAGTGCAATGGCCC
>CAMDHM010000034.1 GCA_945898195.1 Pseudobacteriovorax antillogorgiicola
CTTTGCAAAAGCACCGGATTCAGCGGTGCTTGGTCGAAGGATGCCTGATTTTTTGATCCCCCGTGAGCACGCAGTTTTTGCAAGTGTGGCGGCCAAGTGGGCCTGATCGGGAAAAATTCGAAAGATTCGTTTTGATTTCGTTTTTTCGCTTGGATCTGCATCCTGTGGCGGCGGTGGGCCGACCAAAACAACTGGAATCGCAAAATCGCTGGCTAAGGCTGTTGCCGCCGCATCCTCTGTTGGATTTAATGCGGCAATAATCAATGAAGGTTTCGTGGTCCAAAATTGATTTGCAATCGCCCTCAATAGATCGTCAACGGTGAGAGTTTTTCCTGCCTCTGGTAATGAAATGCGGACAGTCGTGAGCGACTTTGCCTGAGTCGTGCCGATGGCATCTGCGATGCCTCGTGCCAAAGCCGCATTTGCCATATTTTTTTCTGGATTTGCGCCATCTGACGGAAGCAAAAGAAGCGCCTGGTTATTGTGTTCATTTAGTAATTTGGTCAGCAGTTTGACCAAGGCAATGCGGCGCTGCGGGACAAGGCAGTCATCCGCATCGAGTGCCATGATTTCACTGACGTTGGTGCCGCCACGGACATGCTTGGCAATCTTTTTTAAGGGCAAACCATACTGGAAAAAAGCTTCGCGGCAAGGGTTTCTGGCGCCCTCTTTTGGGACAACCTCATTGGGGGTCGGGAGTCGGCGTGGTGATGACCCCTCGAATCCTTGAGCCATCAGTGGTGGTATTGCTTTTTCGATAAAATCAGATCCATTTAATAAGCTCAGTGTCACCAGAGGTGGAAGGCAAGACCAAAGGATTTTATTGTGCAAACTAAATGGAATCATTGGTCACCGTGCGAAAATATCTGGAAAATCATCGTCTGCCTTTTGTTCTTCCGCAGGATTTCCTGATCTCATTGTACCGGATCCTGTTGGTTGGGTCCCTTCGGTAAATGACATTCGGATGCCTCGTTCATCTGGTCGGCCGTAGATTGGGTCTACCATCATTTCAACAATGCCTTCAGGTTTTTTGAATGGCTTTCGCCACTCTGCATTTTCTAACGATGATTCAATAAAATGACGCCAGACCGGTAAAGCTAGACCTGTTCCCGTGGCATCGGAAATTTGTGTATGGTCGTCACGGCCAACCCAAACTGCTGCGGCGACGGCGCCAGAATAGCCGCAAAACCAGCTATCCATGCCTTCATTGGAGGTGCCAGTTTTGCCGACCGCCAGGTGCGCAATTGCAGACGCCGATTTTGCAGTTCCGTGGCGGACAACAGACCTTAATCCCTCGGTTACGAGCCAGGCTGTCTTGTCGTTTAGCGGCGGGTCTGAGTCCTCTCGAGGCTCTTGAATTTCCGGATTTTCAGAATTTTTTGCAGTTGGGTCCGCTTGGTATGTTTGTTGGAAAACCTTTTCACCATTCGCTGATTCAATGGCGGATACGGTGTGGGGGCGATGAGGTTGTCCCGCATTTGCGATGGTTGCGTAGGCGGCTGTCATATCTAGCATGGTGGTTTCGGAGCCGCCGAGGGCTGTGCCAAGCTCCCGCTTTAGGGGCGTCTTAATACCCAACTGTGCGGCAAATTCCAGCAGGCCACCAAGGCCGATCTTGTGGGCAACTTCCACAGCAACGGTGTTTACGGAACGATAAAAAGCACGGAGCATCGTGGTCTCAGTAAAAAATTCATCGGTGATATTTTTTGGCGCGTAGTCATCAAATTTCACCGGATCGATAAACATCCGGTCTCCCCATGTCCAACCTTTTTTTAGGGCATAGGCATATACAAATGTTTTGAAGGCTGAGCCCGGGTGTCGTCTTGCCGAGATCGCGCGATTGAATTGAGAGTGCTGGTAATCCCTTCCGCCAATCATAGCCAGAATTCCCCCGGTGCTTGGATCCAAGGCGATGAGCGCGGCCTCAAGGCGGCCTCCACTTTCAAATTTCCGGAAGTTTGAATCTGCGTTTTTTACCGCCTGGCTGGCTGAGTTTTGTAGGTATGGATCTAGCGTGGTTTTGATGATGAGTCCCTCGCCACGAATATCCCGGCCGGTGATGGCGGAGGCCTCTTCACGAACTTGATCCAAAAACCATGGAGCAATGGCATTGCGGCTATCCGACAACCACGGCTGATAGCGAAGGCTTTTTCTAAGAAAATTATCGCGCTCTTCAAGAGTCAGTTTTCCGCTGTGGTAAAGCGCCTGGATGACGTTTTTTTGTCGAGCCCTTGCCCGTTCAGGATGACGCAGTGGGTTGTACGCGGATGGCGACTGGAAAAGTCCAGCTATAAGGGCGCTTTCGTGGAGTTCAAGTTGATCAAGGCTTTTACTGAAGTACCTTTTTGCTGCTGCTGCAACTCCATAAGATCCACTTCCGAGAAACATTTCATTGGCGTAAAGTTCAAATATTCTTTGTTTGCTAATCATCCGTTCCAATTTGACGGCTAGAAATATTTCGCGTGCCTTGCGCGCAAAGGTTCGTTCATTGCCGACAATGAAAGCCTTCACCAACTGCTGGCTAATCGTACTTGCCCCTTGTTTTGTGCGCCCTCCGGTTAGGTTGGCAATCGCGGCGCGAACGATTCCCTTCGGGTCAAAGCCGTGGTGTGTCCAGAAATTATGGTCCTCAATTGCAACGATGGCATCAACGAGGTCGCGTGGTAGTTGGTCGTATGCAACGAATGCTCGGTCGACTTCATAGAACTCGCCAATTTTAGAGCCGTCACGGGCTAGGACAATTGTATTGGAGCGCGTCTGATGGCTCGTAATCTTTTCTATCAAATGGTCATCTGGTTCAAAGACGCCCACGCGTTTTAAGAATAGCCAGCCACCGCCGAGAGCAACCGCGCCCAACAAGGTGGCGCTGATGGTGGCAATGGCTAAAAGGCGAATCCAAATCGTCCTGGTTTCGTATGGGTTCATAATGCTTATCTTAACTTGGATGGGGAATCTTGTGTTGCAGTTACACCTAAATAACTGATTTTTTTCGTTTAATTGTTGCTCATTGCAATTCCCTGTAAAGGTGGCTTCGCAAGCCACCGAATACCCTGTGCCACAGGTGGCCTAGAAAACGACTCATCAGCGGAGGCAACTTGATCGACAAATTTGGAAATTCAAGTTGGGGGACATCGCTGGATGTTCCGCCCCGGGTGATGATGGTTGATGCGTCATCTTCGGTTCGACGTGGGGATTCTTTTCCTTTATGGGCGCGGCTTATGGGGCATAATCCGGAGGCCATCGTGCTGCAAATGGACTCCTCGTCTGATGTTGATCCTTGGCTTGGCGTGATTGAATCCTGGCGTTCGGAAGTGGATGTAGCGACGATTCAGCCTGCTGTTTTAATGCAATTAACACTCGGTGATGGCGTTGCATTTAGTCCTGATCTGATGGTCAGGGCCTTGGATTCTGGCGTGGATGATCTGGTCTTGGCAAAGCATGGTGCTCCGGAAATGGTGCTGCGACTGTTGCAGGCGATTCGTTTCAGGGCCATGACTCAACAGCTGCGGGCCAGCAATCGCGAGCTGGTGCATCTTAGCTGTACCGATGATTTGACTGGACTGCTGAACATGCGGTCCTTTAAACCGCAATTGGCTTCGGCCAGCCAATTCTGTCGGGATGGTCGTTACGGTTTGGCTGTCGTGATGATGGACATCGATTTCTTCAAGTTGGTGAATGATCGCAATAATCACCTTGTCGGCAGTGACATACTTCGCGCAGTTGGGCATTTATTGCGCGAATGGAATCATGGAGAGGTTGCTGATTCCGTCAGTCGTGCCGCACGCTATGGCGGAGATGAGTTTGTTTTTTGTTTCTCCATGGAATCTCCGGTCGAAGCTTGTTGTAGGATAGACGGTTTGCGTAAGTCCATCGCAGCTCAAGCGTTTTTGTCTCACGGACGTGTGGTCCACGTGACGGCGAGTTTCGGAGTTTCTTGGTGCCCAGCGGGCCTTGCGATCGATAGCGGGCGGATGCTGCAGGCAGCCGACGCCATGCTTTATCGGAGCAAGGCGTCGGGGCGTAATTGCGTGTCGGGGATCGATTTAAGGAATGCGGTTGATTTTGACCATGTTGGTCGGACGAACCTGGTTGATTGGAATCCCAGCCGTGATGACAACCGTCTCCCCAGAATTGACCAGTCCAAGATTTTTAAGAAGGTTGGGTAGATCGGCGAGCAGGACATCCGTGTTGTAGAATAGCGGACTTTGAAGCCCGTAGACGCCCCACACGATCGCCAGCTTTTCGATGACATCCCGTCTTGGGCTTATGGCAAGTATCGGAGTCCGCGGCCGCCAGCGTGCCATAAGTCGTGCGATCGACCCGGTTAATGTCAGGCATACGATGAGTTTCGCTTCGATGGCATCTGCGGCCTCACAGGCGGCGCGAGCAACGGCCTCATGATCTTCCCAGCGTGCGTCATCTTCATTGAGATCCATCGCATACCGAACTGGACGACGGAACGTCCATTGTTCAACTTCGTCGATGATCGCCGCCATGGTTTGCACGCATTCCACGGGGAATTTACCACTGGCAACTTCACCCGAGAGCATCAGGCAGTCGGCTCCATCAAGAACTCCGTTGGCAACGTCGGCAATTTCAGCCAGCGTCGCACGCGGATTTTCAATCATCGACTCAAGCATCTGCGTGGCTATGATAGCTGGCTTAGCAGCAGCGGCAGCGGCAGCCAGGATTTGCCTTTGGTATCCGGGTACCCGTTCGACGCTAGCCTCAACACCAAGATCACCGCGCGCGACCATCAGGCCGTCAGCAGCGCGCGCGATTTGATGGATATCGTTCATGGCAGAAATTTTTTCAATTTTTGCGATAACCGGAATATCAGCGCCGAGGGCTTTGATCATTTTTTTGATCATGTGGATATCGGCTTCAGATTGCACAAATGACAGCGCAATAAAATCGACGCCAAGGCTGATACCAAAAAGCAGATCCCGACTGTCTTTTTCAGTCATGGCTGGAAGTGACAGAAGTGAATCTGGGAAATTAACGCCTTTGCGACTTTTAAGCATGCCGCCTTCTGCTGCCGTCACTCGCACATTGTTGCCCATGATTTCATCAATACTGAATACGAGAAGGCCATCGTCCATCATGACCCGGTGGCCGACGGAAACATCTTTGACCAGCTCTCGATAGTCGATCGGGATGATTCCGGGGTCGGTCTGTTCTGAACCAAATTCCAAAATGTAAGATGCACCTGACAAAATCGTCATGGCGCCGTTGAGTAGTTTTCCGCAGCGAATCTTTGGGCCTTGCAAGTCTTGCAGGATGGCCACGGTCCGCCCCTCTTCTCGGGCAATTCGCCTGACGAGGTCCGCGTTCTTCCGGTGGGTTTCATGATCGCCATGAGAGAAGTTCAGGCGTGCCACGTTGAGGCCTGCGCGGATCAGTTCCCGAAGGGTCCCTTCGTCGGAGGAAGATGGCCCAAGGGTGCCAACGATTTTCGTGTGTCGCACACCGGTTGTTGTGTGTCTGAATTCCGACAGGGCGCTGGCTTGCTGGGTCTGCAGGGACTGCTGCGCCATGAAAGAGTCCATCGTTTACTCCTAGATCTCTGGGTTGCGGGGTGTAGGGGTTCTTAGTTTTGCTTTTTTAGTCCAAAAAAACAATGAAGTTTCAACACCTTGAACGCATTTCTCTGCCGTTGCGCCCCATTTTTTTTCAAGGTTTGAAATGGAATGCCGAAAGCCAAGTGTAACCAATAGGTTGGCGATCGTAAAACAGGGATGGGCAAGTTGGACCGTTTTCAAAAAAAGATGATCGGAGCGAGGATTGCCGACCGCTATCTAGTCACTGGAACCATTGGGTCCGGTGGAATGGGGCTGGTTCTTGCTGCAATTCCATTCGAGGACCCTTCCCGTGAGGTTGCGATCAAAGTCATTCGTAGCAAGCGAATGGGCCCCGATGTCTTGATGCGCTTTCAGAAGGAAGCTGCGCTCATGAGCCGGCTGCATCATCCCTGCATCATCTCGTTTTTGGAGCTTGGGCTCATGGATGCCGAGTCCGCCGGCTTTGTCCAGGGTGGCGCTGAGCCGGCTGACAGAGAGAAGGTTGCCGATATCCCCGATCCCGCGGAAAGTGTGACGAGTTCGAGAGCTCCAAGTGGCTATTATATTGTGATGGAGCGTGCCAACGGCCGAAACCTGAAGGACCTGATCGGTCGTAATGGAAGGCAAAGCCTGCGTTTCTTTTTCCAGCTTGGATCCCAGGTTGCGCAAGCTCTAGATTACACACATCGAAAAAATATCATCCATCGCGACATCAAACCCCAAAACATCATCGTGGATCGTCCGTTTGGAGATTCACGTGAGGTGCTGGTCAAAGTCCTTGATTTTGGCGTGGCAAGTTTATCCGAGGCCGTTCTCTACACGGGCCGAGACCAGAGCTCGGTTCGTCGTCCAGGCGACATGGTCGACGAAATCGCCGGGACGCCATTATATATGGCACCGGAACTGACGAGGATGATTGATGCTCCGGTGGATCACCGAGTCGACTTGTATGCCCTTGGTGGAGTTCTCTATGAGGCTTTAAGTGGTCACACCCCATTTTCGGCTGATTCGCGGGAGAAGCTCGAAAAGCTCCACGCTTTTGCATCGCCAGAGCCGCTGAGTTCGCGATGCCCTGACGTGCCGCCTTATGTTGAGGCAATCGTCCATAAGCTTCTCGCCAAACATCCCGACCAGCGCTACCAATCTGCCTTTGGTTTGCAGGCAGACCTTGCTCGGGCAAAAGCCCTCCATGAAGGCGGCAGTGTTTCCCTTGAAGCGTTGGCGCTCGGCCGATACGATCAGATTGAAATTCTCTCGCGGCCAATGAAGTTTAGTGGGCGCAGTTCCGAAATGGCTGCACTTCAACAAAATTACGATGCCGTCGCCAATGCTCAGGGGCGCAGCCGGATGGCAGTGCTGCGGGGTCCGGCAGGATCTGGGAAATCTCGGTTGATCAGCGAATTTCGCGAAGACCTCGTGAAGCGTGAAATTCGTTTTGTATCCGGGCGTTTTTCCAGCCACGAGTCGGCCCTGCCATTTAATGCGTTGGCCAACGCATTCAATGAGTATCTTATGCGCCTTTCTCGCTCAAAATCCGCAGAGGCTGGCGAGTTTCATGAGAAGGTTAAGACCCTGTTGGGTCCCTTGGCCCACCAAATTGCCCAAGTTGTTCCCGGGCTTTTGCCTTTTGTTGGAGATATTCCGGAGCCAGAAGTTATATTTGGGCCCGACGAGGAGGGGTTCAAAGCGTTTGCCAAGGTGTTCAGTGATTTCACTCGGTGCCTTGCGTCTGATTCGACTCCTTTCATTTTCATCTTTGACGACTTGCAATGGGCCGACGATAAGAGTGTTCGTCTGATTGATCAGTTTTTCTCTAACGCGAACTCCCAACGATTTCTACTGATCGTATCTGTGCGTTCCGCCAGCGTTGCACCGGGCAGCGAGGTCGAAGTTTTCCTTAATCGGTTTGCAAGGCTAAAACGACGGTTCGTGGAAATCGAAATAAATCCGATGACTCGCGCGGCGATGACTCCACTCGTCGCGTCCACCCTCGGTGAGTCTTTTCTTGACGATGAAGCGATAGAAGCTCGCTTTATCGACTGGTTGTACTCAAGGACGGGTGGCAATCTTCTGCATGTTACCGAACTTCTTCGTGTGTTGGTGGCTAATGATCACCTGCGCATGCAACGCGGTGGAAAATGGGCGGTTGACCTTGACCGCCTTGCAATGAGTCCGCCCAAGGTGGATTCGGTAGACCTTGTGCTTGGACGTCTTGAAGACTTTAAGGAATCTGACCGCAAGGTGCTTGAGGCTGCAGCCGTCGCCGGAATGACCTTCCAATTTGAGTTGCTGCGAAGTGGCGGAGAGGCGGAATCCAGCGTGGGCCTGGTTCAGGCCCTGCAGCGAGCGGTGGATGAGGGCATCATCGTAAGGGGGTCCATAGAAGACGACGTGAAAGTTCTTGGAAAGACCTATGCCTTTGTTCATTCGCGGGCACGTGAGGATATCTATGGGTCGATACAAGTTGCGCGACGCGGTGGATTGCATCTTGCCATTGCGCGCCGACTCGAGGCCACCGTCCAATCACCAACAGGCAAGACTGTATTTGCATTGGCCCAGCATTTTAATCGCGCTCTTGAGGGCGGAGAGGAGCCTGTGTCTGGGCAGAGTGATTCCAGAGAACTTCTGCATAAAGCTATTAAATATAATCTTCAAGCCGGACAGGCTGCATTAACTTCAAAATCTTGGCAGACGGCCGAAACATATTTTAAAAGCTCGGAACGCCTCATGCTGCGGGCCGGACCAGGTGGTTATGAGATCGGTGAACAGTTGAGAGTTCTGGAAGTACTTGCGGATCTGGCTGCCTCCCAGAGGCGAACTACCGATGCCTTGCGTCGTTATCGCGGATTAATTCTGATGGCGATGCCTGATGCCAAACGAATTTCCCTGGCGACTAAAGTGATTCGTTTTTATGTCTCGCTTGGTGTGTTCAGTGAGTCCCTTAAATTGATCGAGGATTCTCTAGGTCGGCTAGGGGCATCTTTCATTTCGGATACTTTTGCCCACCGATTCGCTGCAAAAATTCGGCTTTGGTTTGACGGGACATTCATGAGCCGCCGTTGGGGACGGATTTGGCGTCTTTTGCGTAAATCTTATAGCAAAAACACTGGATCACGCACCGCCGGAATGGCCGTTGATTTGCTACAGAATGCATCTCACGTAATGATGTATCGGAACCGGAGTCGCGCTCTTTTATCCCACGATCAAGCCTTTAATCTTGCACTTTCCTCGAACGCAGATGCATCAGTTTCCTTGCGGCTTGTTGCGGAACGAGCCGCTTTGCTAGCATGCAATGGATTTTTTCAGGCATCTTTCAAGGCTTTCGATCTTGTCATGGACTTATCCAAGGCGACGGGGGCGCGATCGGAATTTGCCTATGCCTCGCTCCTTCGTGTTCTAAGTGCAGACTACTTACGTGCGCGTCATGACGAGATGAGTGACCATTTACGAATGGTTATGGCTAACCTGAAGCCAGATCAGGATCGACTTGCCCATGGTATAGCGATATCCTTTCAGATTCATCGCGAGTTGCATCGCTTAAACTTGGATCGCGTTAAGGTTCTGAGTATGGAACTCCCTGAATACCGTGCCTTGCGCAGTCCGGTGAGCTCCCGGTCGGTTATGGTGTCAACCTTTGCTTTTTTACTGCGCGACTCGCGTGATGAGATTGTCAATTTTTCGGAAAGTTATTTGAAACACCGGCGCCATGACGGTGGCCGGATGGACGATCTGTTTACCATGTCCGTCGTTGCGATGGTGGCATTTGCTCGTGGTGAATTGGATAAGGCGAGAAAGAGTTTTGCAAAGGTCATTCATGGTTTTCCGGAGCAGCATAACGATGAGTTCCTGTGGCCCTTTGAAGAGGATTGTTTAGCCTTATTTTTGGTCGTTTTTCCGGTCATATATCATCGGGAATCCGGCGCTGAAATTATGGCTGCGCCCCAAATGAAACTGGCGTTCAAGGGTTTGCTTAAGGTCGTTGCGAGAATGCGTGATGGCGATCGTGCTGTACCTTTATTATTGCGTGCACGGATTTTAGAGCTCCTTGGTTCCCCTGAAGGTTCGCCTGCACTTTACGATCGGAGCCTCCGTCAGGCGAAGCTTGCCGGCGACAATTTGGTTCAAGTGCTTGGTTATTTTTGGTTTGGAATGCATCTCAGCGAACGAGGGCTTAAGCCCCGGATGGATTACCTGCGTAGGGCCGCACTTCTCGCTGCAAAAGGCGGTGTGAAAGCACTTACCGAGGTCATTGCTAGAAGTGCTGGCATTGATGGCGTTACGACGGGTTCTAACAACATGCATGATGTGGACGGGTCTGCCTCCTTGGTGTCCAAGCAGAAAGATGGTTATGCAGCCGGGGAGTCTGTTGCCAATGCCGCAGCGACCCGAAACAATGGCGTGGGACCGTGGGCATCTGGAAAAATGCGCCCGATGGAGGTGGAGATGCTGCGCATCATTTCGGCCAACGAGATGAAGCGTCTTGATTTAGAAGAAGAGCTCAGGGAGTGCTTGGCGTTTGTTGGGAAAAGCTTTCGCGGTAGCCGCGTTTTTTGCTTCAGGCGCGGAGCGCCTGGCCAGGGTTTGCAAAATATTGGTCCTGATGTGCACCGGCAGGATTCACTTTTGATTGCTCATCATTTGAGTCCATATGTACAGATCAAATCAACGCTTTTTTTGCCCCTTCACGATGCGGCTTGGATTCACGCAGGGGGGGGCGCTGCGATGACTGGTGAAACGTCAGCATCAGCACCTGAAGAGGATATCAGTACGATTGCTCCGATTCGTTTGGATTTGATGGCGGACCGGGAAGGCGCTCAAAAATCTGAGGGAATAGATGAAAAGAGGGCGTGTGGTCCAGGGCTCGGTGCAGTGGTTCCGTTGCGCTGGGCGGCTGATAACATTGGGCTCCTTTTTATTGAAGATAGCGGTGCTCTGGCACACGAAGATAGCACGGCGGTGCGCCAGACACTCGATACGATCGGCGCCCAGCTATCATCTGTGATGGAACGCAGGACCCGCTCGATCAATTATCGGAGTGGTGTCTTTCACCTTGAATTGCAGCCCTGGTTGCGCACCTGGGATTACGGAAACTTTCGATCGCAGCGCGAAACCGGGTGGTACCTTGGCCTTAATTTTGGAGCGGACCGGCACGTTCTATTTTTCCTCTCGTGTGCTGGTTCGGAACATGTCAGGGGAAGATTTTCCGCCAACCTTTGGAATCACCTGTTTACAATCAGAACTCTTTTAATGTCAGACGTAAATCGCGAGGTTGAATCGCATGATCTTCGTGCCGAATTAGTAAAGTTCTTGATGTGCGATCGGACATTTAGGTCTCTTGATCAGATAAATTTAAGTTTTTCAATTATTTCCAGGACGAAAAATACTGCGAGCAGCGGGCACTTCGGGAATGCGCGTCCGATTGTGCTCAATGGTACGAATCGGGTTTCGCCTGGTAATGAAAGTTTGATGGCGCTCTCGGGTGGTAGTGAGTTGCGATACTGGGATATTGAATCTAATCTTGGTGAACAGCAAATTCTAATTGTGAGCTATGATACTTCAAAGCTTGATGGTGCTTTGGTTACAAGCCCGCATTCTATGGGGGCGAGAAGTGGTTCCCAACCGTTTGACGAACTTTCTGTAGTGGATCGCCCCGCTGACCTGCATCAGATTCTGTCGGCCAGATTACCTGTGGATGTTCTTCCTCGATATTATGTTGCCATTATGCGGCAGCGTGTTGATCGGTCTGTTTTAGTCCCGACTAACGGCGAGGCTCCAAAACTGGTAGGATGATCAGGAACATTGTCTTTGATCAGGGGGGGGGACAGTCGATGCGTGGATTGTTTGAAACTGTGACGCGCGTTGCCATAGAAGAGATTTTGCGTAACCATACTCAGCCGTCAAAATTCGGTTTGCTCGTGACCCCGGAAGGCTTTCAAGAATTGACTGATGATCTTTATAATCTTCTGATAACATCACGGGAGCTGAAGGCGGCGGGTGATCGCATGATAGGATCAGCGCCGGATTCTAATGTTAACCGTATGCCCGTTCAGCACAATCAACCGTCCTCGAAACGCGGCGCCACGCGCTGATACCGAGGGTTGTTGGTACACCACTTGCGGAGGATGGAACCCGGAGTGCAAAAATACCAAGAATTTTCCTCTGGCCTTACGGCGATCGTTGTTGGCGTGCAACTTCCTGAAGACAATCCGCAGATTATTGCCGATGACCTATCTGAACTGGTGGCGTTGCTTTCGACCCTGGGGATCTCAGTCGGGGGTCGGGTTGTCCAGAAAAGGGTCAAACTTAGTCCCAGCTGTATGCTTGGCACGGGGAAAGTTGAGGAACTTCGGGATCTTGCGAAAGCATGTGGGGCTCGACTGATCGTTGTTGACCGTCCTCTTGCGCCCCCGCAGATTCGCAATCTTGAGGAGATCACTTGCTGCCAGGTAACCGACCGATCTGGTATTATATTGGACATTTTTGCCCGACATGCGCGGACAAATCAGGCCAAGACTCAGGTTGAAATTGCGCGTCTTGAATACCTTCTACCTCGTTTGTCCGGCGCATGGACTCATTTGCATCGCCAACGTGGTGGTGGTTTAGCTTCTCGCGGTATGGGTGAAAAGCAGATCGAGGTTGACCGGCGCCGCGCCCGGGAGCGAATCGCCCGACTCAAAGCCCAATTAAAACAGATTGCTCGGGAAAAGGCGACGCAGCGCAAGTCTCGTCGTAACGAACTCAAGGTCGCTCTTGTGGGTTATACAAACAGTGGTAAGACGACGGTCATGAACGCGTTGACCCATGCCAAATTTCAGGCAAAAAATGCACTTTTTGTGACGTTAGACGCGAATGTTCGGGTGCTTGATCCTGCGACACGCCCAAAAATTCTGTTGAGTGACACCGTTGGTTTTATTCGAAACCTTCCCCATAGCCTGATCGAATCCTTCAAGTCCACGTTGGACGAGGTGATCGATGCGGACTTGCTGTTGCATGTTGTCGATCTCTCTCACGCAAACTATCAAGCGCAAATGGATGCAACACGCAAGGTACTTGGGGAAATTGGCGCAGATACCATGCCTATCATCACCGTCTTCAACAAAATTGATCAGGTTGAAGACCGCTTTCTTCCTCGAATCATGCGGGGAGCTCACCCGCGAAGCATCGCTATTTCGGCCTTGAATGATCAGGATGTCGTGCGCCTACGGGATCATATCTATGCCATTTTTGCTGAGAACTTTGTTTGCGCGGATCTTGCAATCCCAGTCGGCGAAACGGCAGTAATTCGAGCGATGTTCAACTCCTGCATGGTGTTGTCTTCTGACTATGAGATTGAGGGCGTCGCTCGCTTTCAGGTGCAAGGCCCTGAGGCCGCGATTGCGCGGCTGAAACCCTATGTGATAGACGGAAAAAAACATGCCGCAGTGCGTTCGGTTTGAGTCCAAATTTGTTCCCTCCGAATTAGCGGCATCAGCTCAGACGCTCCGTGCACAGGCATTGGACCTTCTTG
This sequence comes from Pseudobacteriovorax antillogorgiicola, assembly GCA_945898195.1. Taxonomy (GTDB): domain Bacteria; phylum Bdellovibrionota_B; class Oligoflexia; order Oligoflexales; family RGVZ01; genus RGVZ01. Next base: position 13,069 of record CAMDHM010000034.1, read on the forward strand.
GCGGAGTTCGCGACGGGACTTGTATGGGGAGCGAATGGACGGGATGGTTTGATTATCCGGCGCGGGCTGGATGGTCTGCCCTTGAATCTGTGGAACAATTTATTCGCAAAAACGACACGTTTTTTGATCTTGTGGTGGTCATTGGAATCGGTGGTTCATATGCCGGGACAAAGGCGGTGGCCGACGCCCTCACCCACACATATGCTCATGGACTTCCGCGTTCGTCTCGAGTTCCGGTCGTTTTTGCCGGGCATAATCTGAGTGAGGCTGGGCTGCTGGAATTAATGGATCTATGTGACCGTCGCCAACCGATGATTAATGTGATTTCAAAGTCCGGCACCACGACGGAGCCTGGGGTGGCATTCCGGATTCTGCGTACGTACTTAGAAAAACGCTTCGGCGAACGGGAGGCAGCGCGGCGAATCGTTGTGACAACGGATGCAAAAAAAGGCGCTGTCAGGGCTCTGTCTCTTGAGAAATCCTACCGTGCATTTAATATTCCTGATGATATTGGCGGGCGTTTTTCCGTTCTCACACCGGTTGGGTTGTTGCCCCTGGCCCTCGCGGGGTTTGATGTTCGTGCCATGATGAATGGGGCAGAGGCTTTTTTCGCTGATGTCCGTGGAATTCCTGTTGATGGGTTATTGAAAGGCGCTGGTGGAGCTGCAATTGAATATTCCTGCCTTCGCCGTGCAGCCTGGGATGCGGGTAAACGCATAGAAGTGATGAACTTCGCCGATCCAAAATTATCTGGGTACGCCGAATGGTGGAAGCAGCTTTTTGGCGAGTCCGAGGGCAAGGGTGGCCTGGGACTTTTCCCTGCTGGGTTTTTGTCCTCCACTGATTTGCATAGCATGGGTCAATTTCTGCAGAGTGGTCCGCGGACCATGATTGAGACATTTTTAGTTTTTGATAACCCTCAGCCGCAGGGTGGCATCGAACGCAGGATTGGCATCCCCTCCCAGCCCGGAAATGCGGATGAATTGGGCTATCTCGAGGGACGACACGTGGAAGATCTTAATGGCGCTGTAACGCTAGCCTCACAGTTGGCGCATGCCGACGGTGGTGTCCCTGTTTTTCAAATTCGTGCGATGCGCATGGATGAATATAATTTTGGCGCCCTGTTTGCATTTCACGAGACGGTTTGCGCCGTGAGCGCCTTGCTGCTCGGCGTGAATCCCTTTGATCAACCTGGGGTTGAGGACTACAAGCAAAATTTATTTGCGTTGCTTGGGAAACCGGGCCATGAGGCCCAGGGCGCCTTATTGCGTAGGCGGCTCGGGGGCTGAATCGTTCGGTCAAAATCCGTTTAGCATCCGGTCGAGGTGCCGCCAGACGGCCTCATTGCTATCAATCGTGAAATGGGTCGCATCGAGTTTCGTGTTCACGTCAGCCTGGGCAATCTCACTCGAATGAAGAAAAGGCGTGGTCGTCTGGTAAAAATTCGCCCAATGGGCCGTCTTTTCCTTGATCCCACGGAGCGCGTCATCGCCGAAATCTCGCGGAGCGCCGAGGCAATTTGTCCAATTGGTGTAGGTGCAGTCTTTCCGGCTGATGGGATCGATGGTGACCAAGCCGGCTAGTTGGCCTGCTTGGGCGTTAAGATCTTCAGCCATTTTCATGGCAACCCAGCCACCGTAGGAATGCCCAATGACGAAAATCCTATGATTGATATCTGCGGTCGAATGGGCTTCATTTAGGAGGTTCTCAGGATCAATAGCCTCGAATTTCGGCGAGAAATTTCGACTTACGAGGACTTTATCAGGGGACGTGAAGCAGGACGTTAAAACATCAACCGTGCCTCCCCTTGAGCGAAATTGGTTGATTAGGCCAATCGCGCGCCTCGCCATATCCATGTGGAGAGGAGAGGGGGCGGCGTCAAGTCCAGGCTTGCAGCTTCGGTTGCCTCCAAAAAGCATGATTTGGATGGAATCAGGTTGTTCCTGGCCGCTCAGTTGGGCTTCATGACGGCTTCCACAGCCAAAGAGTGTCGCTCCAATTAAGGCAGGTACTGCGAGCCTCATCAATGAACTTGGAATCGGTTTCATGCTGCTTCTGGGTCCTGTTTAACGCTAGGCTTTGCCTGCGGCTAAAATAAATTTTTCTTCAAATTTGCTTAATTGAGTGCAGACCTCAGTAATCACTTGGGCCATGATTTCAACCTCCCAGGTGTCTCCTTTTAAGTGGTTTTGTAACTCACCCAGCCATTTGATTTGCTCTGCAAGAAATGCGCGCGGGTCGTCCGTCATCGAATGATGGAACGATTTGATCAGAAGGCTTAGCCATTCGTTTGGTGATTTGCCGAGGAGATTGACCATCTCATTCAAGCGCTGCGTAGCGTCCGATTCCTGCCATCCCCCTGAAATTCGAAATGGATAAGATTGATGGTCAGACTCGTGGAGCCAGATTCTTGCCTTGCTACCAATTTCGGCCACACGAAAATCAGCGGGGGTGGCGTCGTGGTAGCCGTCTGGGCGTTTCCATACAACAAACATCATATGAACTCCGGAATAATATGGCAGCGATTGATACATGGCATCCGCCAGCCTGGTCGGTGGATCGTATCATCAGTCGGTCCCTGCTGCATCCACTTGTCTGAAGGAAACGAAGGCGTTACCCTTCCAATGGAATCCCGGTCCAGTCCCCCGGGTTGATTCAGAACATGGAGTGCCTCATGCTCGAACGCAGAACCCTCGGTGTTGTATCCTCAAAGCCCCATACCCTTTTCGTGGCGCCTGGCAAGAAAACCCCCTGCACCGAATATGTTTTTACGCGCGATGGTTTTTCCAGTGGTTATTCGATGTTGTATTTATACGATGCGCCCACCTCAGTGGAATTGAACGAGGTTTGGAGGCTCGAACAGCATGGGGGAAGCCTGGGTCGGCTGGTCGGGGAAATTCCCGATGATTCCGAACAGCCTTTAGCCCGTCAACACATCCAATCGTGGAACGCCCCCGTTGGCCAAAATTTGTTGGCAGGCCGAACCGCCCTGTTCGTTAACAATAATTGCCGCGTCAGTGTGGTTCGCGGGAAACCAGGTCAGATTGGCAATGATCCGTGGTCTTTCACTAATGGCGATTCGGACGAGCTATATTTCATTTACTCGGGCCACGGTAGTTTGCTTACCCAGTTCGGCGCGCTGGCATTCAAGAAGCATGATTATGTCCTGATTCCGCGTGGTATCCCTTATATTTTGGAAATGGATGGGGACCTCGAGGCCCTCATTATCGAAGGTGATCCATTTGTGGAAATACCTGGCGATTTCAAAAATCCACATGGGCAATTGCGGATGGAGGCTCCTTATACGCATCGTGATTTTCGATCCCCTCAGCGTTTGTTAAACGAGGCGGAGGCGAAGTTGTTCTGTCACGGGGTGACTTTGCGCAATAAAAAACTGACGCATCACCGTTACTCGAACTCTCCAGCAAATGTCGTCGGGTGGGACGGCAGCATGTATCCGATGGCTTTTTCGATCCTTGATTACCTGCCAAAGACTGGCAAAATTCATTTGCCGCCTAACCTTCACAGCACGTTCCGTGGGAAGGAATTCGTCGTATGCTCATTTGTTCCGCGGATGGTGGATTACATCGAGGGGGCAATCCCATGTCCATATCCCCATGCGAACGTTCATTGCGATGAGATCATTTATTACGTGGACGGAAAGTTCACGTCGCGCAAAGGGATCAATAATCGCAGCATTAGTTACCATCCCGCCGGCCTTTCTCATGGCCCCCAGCCAGGAAATTACTTTGGCAGTGTCGGCATCAAGTCTGTTGATGAATTGGCGGTGATGGTCGATACGTGGGGACCCATCCATGCAACAAAGGCGGCACTCGGGTACGAGGATGCCGCCTATGCCACGAGTTGGGAAGAATGAGACGGACTCACGCGGAGTGCTGTTGACCTGATTCGTCTTTTAATTTGGGGCCATGGTGACGACGGATAAAGTCCTCAAGGATTTGGCGCTGTTCTGCTGTGAATTCGGCAAATTGGACGCCCATTCCTGGCTGTAGTTCAGGCCGGTTTTCAACCTTGCCTTGGATCCACAGGACCGTGCCATTAGCCTTCAGAGTTTCCTTGCTGTCAGGAATTGTGAAAGTTAACTCCATCGAACTTCCCAGCGTGAGGGGGGCGTCGGTTTCAATGAAGACGCCACCCGTACCCAAATCTCGGCAGAAATCAAACAGGTAGTGACCGTCAGCCCGGTAATCAACGAGGAGCTGGATGGGAACCCGAACTGCTTGACGGTTATCTTTGGTGCCGACTGTTTTTTTCTGAGCCATGTTTGCTCTCCTTTTCATTGCGCGATGATTTTACTAATTGCCGTACGTGTTCATTATGTTCTGTGAGGGTTTTCGAAAAATGGTGCCGTTGATCTGGTCCCGGCATGAGCACGTAGTAGTAGTTGCCCTCGTGGGCTGGTTTCAGCACGGCTTCAAGTGAGGCGATGGTGACACTGCCAATCGGCGTTGGTGGTAGGCCCCTGAAAATGCGCGTATTGTATGGGTTTTTACGGTTGCTAAGGTCCTTCCAGCGCAAATCGCCGTCGTAGTCCTCGATGCCGTAAATCAAGGCTGCATCGATCCCGAGGGGAGCACCGTCGCGTTGGCGATTCCATATTACTTCGCTAACGATTGGTTTTTCGTCTTCATGCAAGGTTTCCATTTCAATCAATGATGCAAAATTTACTGCGTCAACTAAAGAAAGTTTCTTCGCGCTCGCTCGGGTCTCATAATCGGCGGGTAGGCGTTTGAAAAACTCTTCGACCATCTCCGTGATGGCTTGTTCTGGAGTGGGTATTTTACTGAATGAATAGGTTGCGGGATAAAGGAAGCCCTCTAGAGAGACCGCCTTGGTGGATTTTAGGCCTGGCAGTCCGCGAACAAAGGCCGGCTTTCGCATAAGATTATAGTTTCCTGTTGCGGTACCGATGCCATTGGCCGCCAAGCGCTCCGCGACCTTCTTCATCGTGAAACCCTCGGGAACGGTATAGTGGGCGACCACCGGCAGAAAAATCTTCCCGTCAACAAAAGCTCGCTCCACGCTCGCGGGACTGGTTTGTCCCTCAAATCGATATGGTCCGGCTTGAAAACGGGGGTAATTTCCGGAAAGGCGGACGTAAAGGCTGAACATCAAGTCGGAACTGATGACTCCCTTGTTCTCCAAAGCCGCGCCGAGGTGCCTTAGGCCGGTGCCATGGGCTAGGGTGATGTCTACCGGAGCTGAAATCTCAATGGATGTTGATGCCCAGGATGAAAGCCATGCGTTGCCGCCCGCTAAAGCAACGGCCGCAGCCATTGCAAGTCCCAGTAATGTTAGAAAAAACTTGAACATAAGGCGCTGTGATGCTCCACGAGGTTTAGCGAGACGATTGATAAGGGAACTTAAAAGTTCCTCGATGATCCAGTGGATGTTTTTCAATTCTAGCACAGGAGGCCCAATTGCCCCCCAGCCTTGGGGTGGGGGACTCTTCGTAAAAAGTCATTTATGGGATTTATTCTATTAATTTCATTGAAAATTTATGAAAAAAGTATACGATCTGCCCGCCATTTAAGCAGGTAACCCCTATGATCAACTTGGAAATTAATTCTGTGGAAACTAATTCTGTGGAAAACGGTCTAGAAGCCTTGCCGTATTCCACTCAGGGAATTACGCCTGGATCGCGGATCATTGTAGCCATGTCGGGTGGCGTGGATTCGTGTGTTGCGGCGGCGATATTGGCTGAACGCGGGTTCGATGTTGTCGGCATCACCATGCAACTTTGGAATCACGGCGCCGATGGTGAATCGCGCTTTGATAGCTGTTGCTCACTGAGCGATGTTCATGATGCACGCCTCGCGGCGCACCAAATTGGCGTGCCCCATTATGTCGTTAACTACGAAAAAGAATTCCGTTCCGGGGTCGTCGATTATTTCGCGAAAGAATATTCTGCAGGCCGGACCCCAAATCCGTGCGTCATGTGCAACAGTAAACTTAAGTTTGATCATCTGGTTGAAAGGGCAAGCGCTCTTGATGCCGAATGGGTTGCGACGGGACATTTTGCCCGCGTCGTCCACCATGACGACGGACGCCCGTCAGAACTTTATCGTGGCCACGACTCGCGCAAGGACCAGAGTTACTTTCTCTTTAACTTGAAGCCCGACATGCTGCGTCGTGTCTTGTTCCCTCTCGCCGAGATGACGAAGGATGAAGTCCGACGCGTCGCAGGCCAGTTCAACCTGCATACAAAAAACAAACATGAGTCCCAGGAAATCTGTTTTGTCAGTGGTAAACGCTACACCGATTTCTTAGAGCAGCATTATCCCCAGCAGCTTGGCCAGAAGGGCGAGATCGTCTCGCGGTCCGGTGAAGTCCTTGGCCATCATGAGGGGATCCATAAGTTCACGGTTGGCCAGCGTAAGGGCCTGAATATTAACTCATTAGAGGCCAAATATGTTGCGGCAATCGATGCTGCTACTGGGCGTGTGATTGTGGATGATCTTGAGAACCTCGCCTGCGAGGAGTTTATGATTCCTGAAGTGAATTGGCTCGTTCCTGGTCTTGAGGTTGGGGCTGACGCCATCGAATGTGAAGTGGTCGTCCGCTACCGTGGAAGTCCGATCGCGTGTCGCGTCGAGAAAACAACATCAGGCGCGTGGCGTGTATTGCTTGCGATTCAGGCCAAGTGGGTTACCCCGGGTCAGGCCGCTGTCTTTTATCAGGATGATCGTGTTCTTGGTGGCGGATTCATTGGGAGCCGTCCAGTTCCGGTGGTGCATTGATGAACTCTGCTCATTTTGAAACAGTGTTGGGGCACACATTTAAGCAACCTGGCTTGCTGATAGAGGCATTAACCCACAGTTCGGCGGTGGCGGGAGCCAGCAAGGCAGGGGCCGCTCCAAAAGTAAGGCGGCGCTGGAACGAACGCCTCGAATTTCTTGGTGACGCCGTTTTGAGCGTCTCAATCAGCACCCGTTTATTCGGTCGTGCCGAGCAGTTTAAAGAGGGTGAGCTATCAAAGATTCGTGCAGCCCTGGTCAATGAATCGTTTTTGGCGGCAATCGCCCGGCGGATCAAACTGGGCGAGATAATCCAGCTTGGTCGCGGTGAACGTAAGGCCGGTATGGACAACCAAGACTCGATTCTGGCGGATGCCCTGGAGGCGGTGTTGGGCGCGGTTTATTTAGACGGTGGTTTCGACGCTGCCAGGTCTGTGGTGGATCGTCTTTTTCAGGAAGAACTCGAGGGTCCACTTGACCTTCTGATCGTGCGCGACTTCAAGACGGAGTTGCAGGAAATCGTGCAAGGGTTGCACAAGGAATTGCCGGAATACCTCGTCACTGGCGAGAGCGGCCCGTCTCATGCAAGAAGTTTTACGGTTGTCGTTAAAATCCTGGGTATTGAGTTTGGTCGGGGCTCTGGTGGCACTAAAAAAAGTGCTTCTCAGGTTGCCGCCCATACAGCCCTGGTGAAAATTCAGAAAGTGAATGAGGCCAATTTATGATTCGCGGAACTGTTGCCATTGTCGGGCGTCCAAACGTCGGCAAATCAACCCTGTTCAACCGACTGACGCGCACCAGAACAGCAATCGTCGATGATCGTCCTGGGGTCACGCGCGACCGTCTCTATGGGCTGGTCTACCTGGATGACGATCGTGAAAACGGGTTTACCCTGATTGACACCGGTGGATTTGAAACGAAAGGCGTTTACTATCAGCCGTTCAGTGAAAATATCGTTTGGACTCAAACAGAGACCGCGATCAAAGAAGCCCACGTCGTGGTTTTGCTTCTCGACGGTAAAAGCGGCGTCCACCAGCATGACCATGAGCTTGCTCGTTACTTGGTCCGGCTTGGTAAGGAGGTCATTTATGTTGCAAATAAAATCGACGGTCCGGAGCACCGGACGGCGTCATTTGAATTTTATGAACTTGGTGTTACCGATATTTTAACGGTCTCTGCCGCCCATGGCCGTCAAATCGATGTCTTGTTGGAGACCATCGAAGAGCGTCTTGCTGCGATTGCGCCTAAGAGTGATTCGCGTTTTTCTCCTGGTGCACCACGAATCGCCCTGATTGGGCGTCCAAATGCTGGAAAATCTTCGATCCTGAACCGTTTGACGGGAGAAGAGCGTTCGGTTGTCAGTGAAATTCCTGGTACGACCCGGGATGCCACCGACACGCCTTTGAGCTTCAATAAGACGGATTACGTGATTGTGGATACGGCAGGAATTCGCCGGCGCTCCAAGATCCATGACAAGGTCGAAGGCTTGAGTGTCATGCACAGCCTTCTTTCAATTGAACGTGCCGACATCGTTCTGATTGTTATCGATGCAAAAGAAAATTTGACGGATCAGGATGCCCGCCTGGCGGACCTCGCCGCATCTCAGTACAAGCCGATTGCGATCATCGTCAACAAATGGGATTTGGTTCCAGATAAAAACTCGAACTCCACCCGCGATTACGAAATTGATTTGAAATTAAAGTTAAAGCTGTTGCAGCACGTCCCCGTGCTTTTTATCTCATGTCTGGCAAACCAACGTGTTCATCAGATCATGAATGTGGTGGAATCTCTGGCTGTTGATTATGATCGGCGCGTCGAAACGCGCAAACTCAACGACGCTCTGCGGACAATCGTCTACGAGCACACGCCAGCTCTGATTCGGAAGTATAGTAAGCGTCCAAAGTTCTACTTTGCGACTCAAGTACGTTCCCGGCCGCCGACTATCGTGGTGTTCTGCAACGTGGCGAATGAAATTCAGGAATCCTACAAACGCTACATCACCAAACGGTTCCGTGAGATGCTTGGTTATGGCAATGGTCCGCTTCGGGTCCTTTACAGGTCAAAAGCTGAAGTTCGCGCGAGCAAAGAGAAGCAGAGCGAGAATTCACGGTTAGGCTTTCAGCGCGCGGATCAGGATTTTGATTTGGGCGAGTTGCCGGAAATGTCTGATGACGACGCCTTCTCACCACCTGAAGTCGAATAGCGTCCTCCTTGAGGCGGCGAAGTTTCCCAACCGGTTGAGGTCGCGATGCAGTGGGCAATTTTTATTGGAATCGGTTTGCTGGCCGGGGTTTTGTCTGGGCTTTTTGGGATTGGTGGCGGTCTGATCATTGTTCCAGCTCTGGCATTAATTCTTGGCTTTGAGCAGCAGACTGCTAGTGCGACGTCCCTGGTCGCACTGCTGTTTCCGGTTGGAGCCCTTGCGGTTTGGACCTATTGGCAGGCTGGAAAAATCTCAGAAGAACATGTTTTTGCAGGACTTGTCATCGCCGCTGGGATGCTCGTGGGTGGCTTATTTGGATCGAGAATCGGCATTACGTTAGACCCGCTGGTGGCGCGTCGCGCGTTCGCCGTATTCATGCTGATAGTGGCCACCAGACTGTGGTTTAGCTAATTTAACAACCAATCAAAACTTAACCAGCCAGTTGATGCCATCGTGTGTATCAATTTCAATTCAGCGCCAGGATTTTTTTTTGTTGCGATGGCGATGGGGCCTGTTGCCATCTTTTTTGGGAAAATTCGTCCATAGCGTTGCGTGATCGTTTGACGGTCCATGTCAGATGCGGTTGTATCTGACGAGAATTCTACCCTAAATTGTTCGGTTTGGTTTAGTTCCAAGGCGCCATTTGGCAGGGGCACTAGATCATAGTGGGCTGATAATATCGCACTTCCTAAGTTTTTACCGCGAAGGCGTAGTGATCTGGCGCAGAACTCCACCTGAATTTTATTTTTGTCAAAACCAAAGTGGATCGGTGTCTGATCGCAGAACCTTAAGACGAGATTGTCTGCAGTGAAGGCTTCGTGAGAATCGTGAATATAAAGTCCGCTGTTTCGGAATAAATCTTTCAGCTCGATCTCATCAAGAGTTATGCCTGATAGTTCTTTGGACAAGAGTTTATTAATTAAACTCTGATGAAGTCGAATAGAAAGTAGACTGTCAATTGGGGTCGGCGGAGCCAATGTTGCAAGGGCTCCTGGATCGCTGATGACACTGGCGTATAGGTGGTTGCTGCTGGTTCTGAATCTCAGAGCGTCTTGCATTGAATTAGCTTCAAACAAAGGTTCAAAGAAAATTTGTCGATAATCTTCGTTTGCTGCGACCAGAAATTCTGTTGCTTTTTCATCGACGAGTTGGCAGGTCTGGCTCTCCGTGTCGCGGGAGATGTCGGCTTCCTGCGCCCTTCTGTTCTCTTGGAACCTTCGTGTTACTCGGTTAACGGCTATTTTTGATTTGAGGGCGCGACCAAGCCTCGTAAGTCCGCTAGCGTTTGCGCTAACCGAATTTAAATTTAGCGTTGTCGCCGATACGCACTGGGTTGAATCTGCCGTAAGTGCTAGAGGGTCAAGAAAAAAAATCTTATTGGCTATTGTTTGTGTTTGGGATGTCGTGTCGATGTCTACGTCAACTCCGTGTTCCAAATGAGATCTTCCATGCTGTCTCGAAATTGAGTGTAGTGCGAAATCTAATTTAATCTGTGCCGAATGATCATTTTCGACAAAGGCCACGCGAGCTGGTCCTTTGGTGGTTTGAGTTCCTGAAATTAAAAACCCCCTCACAATTTTCGAGATAAGCCGATCTTCGTTTACATCGATTTGAAGTAGGTGTGTCAGGAGGTCAGACGATAGCGATGCTCGAAAGGTTTCTGAATCTCCTTGGGCCAGTGACATGGATGTCCACGTTAGTAGTATGGCGCAGGAGAAAATCTGAAGTAACTTCATTTTATAATCCATTTCCCTTTCGTTAATAGGAGGTGAGATTCATTTCACAGTAATTTAGAAAAAATTCTACCTGATTACAGATCTGGCCTGATGGCGCATAGTCACCAATGTAATTTTTTGCGGCTTGCATGCGAAAATATAAATCTATTTCGGGTGAGTCTCTCACCATCGTCGGAATTAGTTTGAAATTTCCGGCATACCCATCCTCAGGGAGTAGGTTGCGGTAGATGACCAGGGGGGTCATGAAACGTCCTTTTGCCAAGAAGTTTAGTCCCATGGTTTGTATTTGTGATCGGAGCGATTCTGGGCCAATCACGAGATTGATAAATCCATATTGATCACGGGTCGCACTTTGATCGGCCAGGCATTCTGACGTTCTGGTGTCTAGTCCGCTGATGCAGACGGACCAATATCGAACTTCATTTTTTTTCGTTGATCTGTCATCCGTTCTTGCTGAGGTAAATGTTTTTGGCGCTCGAAAGCGGATGATGGCCAATTCACCTTTGTTGAAATCTAATGGCGCAGCTAGATATTGCGTGTCCGGATTTGAATACAATCGTTTTGCCGATGGCGCATAAAAAACGATTTGTCCTTCAACGTCGGATGGAGGCATGTTTTTCAGCGCCCCCCATAATTTCGGAAGTATTTTTATTCCGTCCGGGCAATCTACACCGTTTTGATTTTTGTCGACCGACTCAATCCTTGGCAACCTAATGTTCTGCGATTCAGTGGGTGCTTGTTGCCGTTCGGGCGCAGGTAGGTATATGCGATACCAGAGTTCCACAGCCCTTTCCTCGTCAGCGTCGCGGGGGGTTGGCATTTCCATCGTGTTGCCATTTGACCAGAGCGGTTGTGGGGCACCTTTTTGGGCTAAAGCGATACGATACTTTTGCTCTCCTATTGAGGGGGTCAATGGTTCGGCGAATGGGTTGGCGAATCCAGGGTCTGGTTTGATGATAAAATCGCTAAGCGAGCCTGTGCTATTCAGTGTTCTTTGATCGTAGGTGCTAAAATTCATGTAACGGCCGTGGGGGAAATGGCCGCTCACTTTAAGGTAGAACTGCTGCTGCCCTTTAACCCTAAATCGGTAGCGCCAATATTTTACATTTGTGTCAGGCATAGCCAGCTGTTGGTATGGCTGGGAGGAAAAAACCTCCCAACCACTTGAGCAGTCTGCAGCCAAAGCATGGCCGTTGGCAAAGTATAGAACTGCAAATGTCAGGGCGAAAAAGTTGAGTATGAGCAGGCCAATCGGGCGCTTTTTCTTATGCGATAGCATCAGGAATTTCATAGTTTTTTCTTGTCTCCATCAGACCTAGCCGAAGGCCACCGCTGGGGAACCAACTGCAAATAGTCGGCCAGTCCCAATTTGCGGGTGCCTGGATCGATGTCAGCTGCCAGATAGAGCCAGCTTTCGCGGTCCAAACGTACGTGATATCAGCGAACGCTTGGTGTTTTTTTTTCTGCATAATTCGTTGCACGCCTCAAGCGACAAATGATTGGGGCGGAACACGTAAAAAGATGGTGTTAACGGTAAAAACATACTCTGCCGACCTGGTTCCGATGGTGCTTATCACAGGAGCGGAAGGTGCTGTCGCATCGATTGTGAGTGCGACTGCATTGCTGGCAAGGCTTTGATTCGCCGCGGCATCGGTGGCTTTGGCGGTGAGGGTGTAATTGCCAGCCGTTAAATTACTTCCCGGCGTGTAAGTCCAGGCACCGGATCCGTTGGCAGTAGCGGTACCGAGGCTCACGCCGCCGTTATAAATGATGATGGTTGAATTGGCTTCCGCCGTGCCTGCAACTGCGGGCACAAGACTCTTTGTGTAAATCGTACTGCCGGTACTGGTGTTACCCGAAGCACTTGTGATGACTGGCGCAGAGGGCGCCGTGGTGTCGATAGTGAAGGTGCCGCTCAAGATACCCGATTCCGTGTATCCGGCTTTGATTGCGATCGCTTTGATCATCAGCGTTGAGGAAACAGAAACAGGCCCTGTGTACAAAAGGGTTGAAGAAGACGGCGTGGTTAAACCGTCAACGGTATAGTAGATCGCTGCGCCATCCGTTGACGTCGTGATCGTCACGAACTTGATTATTCCGTAGGTACCAGGTGCCACAACACTAAACGATGGTGTCCCGACCACCGCAGGTCCCGTTAAAAAAGAAGTTTGTGACATCATCTTGGCATTGCCAGCGCGATCGGTGGCAATCACGACGGCGTAGTAGGTCTTGCCCGCAATCAAATCCGACATCTGAACGGCTGTGGAATCGGGCTGAACTTCGCGGAACTCGCCAAACGTAAGGGCGTCGGTGATAGTGCCCAATTGGCTTTCTGAGGCCCGAACCTGATACTTGATTTCAGATGCCGTTGCATAATTGTCAGATGCCGTGGGCCACGACAAAGAGGGGGTCAGAGTGTTGTTGCCAGCGACAGAGATTGCGCCGGCGAACAGTGGGGCAGTGAGGTCCACAAGGATCTCAGGGGAACGCAGGAGTTGACTGCTGCCGTTGCGCACTACCGCAACGCAGATGTTCCATCGTCCTTCACCCATAGCGTAAACATCTTTGATTGCTGGTGGCTTCATGGTGAAGACTGGTTCTTGGGCCAGGCAGGTTGCGGTTGAGGCGACGATCGCATAGCCCTTGATGACGAGCGTGGAATTCTCCGAGATAAACACAGCATTAGCGGTGCTCTTGCCTTCGGAAACCTGAAAGACACCGGCAGCATCCACAGCGGTGGGCGCCAAGCCTGCATCACTGTCGAAGCTAATTTCGCAATCTAAAGTGGCGCAGGCTCCGACGTGTGAACCCACGATCGTGGCACTCACTTTAGCTTTTGGCATCTCGCAGCTAGCATTATGGAGACAAATAATTGCCACTGGCAAAACCCGGAGACCGAGTTGCCCAACAAAATGCCGAATTTTGGCAAAAAATAGCAATCTCATCATCTGAAGATGATCGGCGTGATCGTCGGAAACTTAAGGGAAAAACCCAAGTGATTGAAAACGGGGATAAACCTTAAGAAAGATCAAAAGGTAAACTGCAAGAATCGATAATCATTCAATTTTCTAGAAATCGACTTACTGGGTGTCTTCCGCGGGGAAGGATCACGAGGACGACGTCAAAATCGCCAACTGTATTGGGTGATGCGAAGCGAGAACCACTTATTTCATGGATCCAGACCAAGTTTATAGTCCTAGAGCTTCAATACCCTTCTGCCATGGGAGTATCGATAGATTACCGACTTTTCGCGCAATTGATTCGCGGCAAATGCAGATCGCATCAAACTCGGGAAATTCGCTACTTAGATCTCGCAACGAGCGAAGGTGCTCGTTTCGCACATCTGTCGAGGACTTTATTTCGACCAAGCATGTGCGTTGTCCTGGACGCTCGACCACCAGATCTACTTCGAGACCGCTCTGAGTCGCCAAATACGAAAAACGATAATCTTTACGGAGATAATCATTGAGACGATAGATCTCTAAAATAATGAATTGCTCAAAAAGAGGACCAATCATTTGTCCTGTTGTTGGAGGAACTGTGAGCATTTGTTCCAAAGCTCGCTGGACACCGATATCAAACAAATAAAATTTACTGGATTTCAATTGCTGCTTACGCAGTGAACGAGAAAATGGCGGTAAGAAAAATCCAAGCCACGTGTCTTCGAGAATTTCAAAGTAGGTTTTTACAGTGGTCCAATCAATCTTAAGATCTTTGGCAATTGAATTGAAATTGATGATTTTTCCATTCATCTGCGCTGCAATGGGCAAAAACTTTCGAAATGCCTCAGTATTTCGAACAAGCTGTTCTTGCAGAATCTCTTCTTTCAAATAGATATTAACGTATGCTTTCAAGAATTCTGATTTTTCTTCTGGTGTGTCCAGCTGAAAAATCTTCGGCAGAGTTCCCCAAGACAGGGCTGATTCCAAATCAAATTTTGGACCAATCTCACGATGAGTTAACGGGTATAAGTGGTTTAAAAACGCGCGACCTGCGAGCAGGTTTGCGCCCCCTCGTTTAAGCTTGCGAGCGCTCGATCCAGTAAGAGCAAATTTGATTTTGCGCTTTTCGATTTCCAAATGGACAACATCAAGAAGCTTTGGTGCTTTTTGAACTTCATCGATGACAACCCACTCTGGCAGCAGCGATCTTTGGGAAATTTGCTCGGATAGCCTGGAAGGCGATGCTATGTAGAGCGACTCGGTTTCAGGGTCAAGAAGATCAATCCAAAGCGGCGAGGGATCCTGAAATTCGCTTTTTAAAAGAAAGCTTTTGCCCGTCCCCCTTGCGCCAAAGAGAAAAAAGCTATTTGATTTCAATAATTTAGGTAGTCTTTTGTACATGCCCATAAATTATATCCGAATTTCAGGGTGTATACAAGCTAGATCATATCTTTCCGTAACCATTAAGAATTAGAGCTATTTGAGTCTGTAACCTGTTTTGGCACACAAAGTTGATTGCGGGGTTGAATCTCAGCTCAGTTGCAGACAACTTCGGAGCCCTGGATCGTTTGGGAAATCCCAAGCTCCTTGATGAGTTCGTCATAGGTCACCTTGTAGGTTCCCAGACTCAGTGGAGTCTCGTCGTCACCAAGTATTTCTGGCACGCCAAGCACCGTTACGAAGATGAATCCCCGATTCGGAAAATTTTTCCGTGGCCCAAGATTGACGTGGTAAATCGGCTGTGTGCTGTTGCGTAAAAAGGTAATCTCGCCGACAGAAACCTTACCGGCAGGGCAAGAACCGACCACGGCAACTAATGGCGGATATAGCGCACTTGCGTTGGCAGTATCGGTGCAGCGCAAGGTGGTGACCGTATCCCGTGGAACTTCTGTGGGGACGTTGCGGCATCCTGCTGGTAGACCGTATGTCCCGGACGCGGCGCCCGATCCGCTCGAAGATTTTGCCGCCTTGCCCCGAAAAGAATTGTCCGAGCATCCAGCCATCACGGCGAGACTCAGGACTGCGGTAACAAGTGGGATTTTTAAATCATTTACGTTCATAAAAAGGTTATCGGGATCTGCGCATTTTTCTTTAAGGTAATTTGAAGGATTCAAGGCAAGTCGATATTGTCAATTAACTCTGGATACTTACGAAGATATGAAGTGGTGGGGACACACGGATTCGAAGCGCGGACATCGTGCCTTTATCGTCTACGGCGCAAGCCAGGTCATCACTTACTGATTTTATAATCAAGATGCGCTGGATTAAGCCGATGACGGGTGTGGACAAGGGGGATATCCAGATCGACCCTGACACCATCAAAAACCTCAAGTGCATGATCACGCTATTGCTGGCGCTGGCATTGTCGTCTCCTGCGTGTACATCAGCCAAAGTCAAAGCAAGCCTTGTCTCTGGCGGTACCACTGAATACGAAGTTGAAACGACATTCAATGCCGACGATATCATTCTGAATCGATTGAGCATGGATGCGACAAGGCAACTTGTCGTTTTCACGCCAACTGAAAACGTACGCTCCGTGGAATACGTTGCCGTAAAATCTGATTTGACCTGTGATGACTCTCTTCCATTCTCAGCTGATCCACCGATGGCGAGCACCACTTATTTGACTTCTGATGGTACGTGGAAGGTTTGCATCAGAGTTATCACCAACAGTGGCACAAAAAATATTATTTCAAGCAACAACTTCATTGTTGATTTTACTGTTCCAACGTTGATTTTTACCTCTACGGTGAATGGGTCATCTCAAACCCCGAGCATACAAGGAACCGCAACAGAATCTGCCATTGTGACCCTGTATAGCGATGCGCTCTGCAGTTCACCGATTTCTGCGGCTGCTTCTAGCGCGGTTTTTGAGAGTTCTGGGATTACGACAAATACATTGGTGGCTGGGGTGGTTGCAGATATTTATGCCATGGGAACTGATCTCGCGGGAAATATATCTTCTTGCTCGAAGATCACCACCGTTACGCCATCGAGCAGTTCTCCTAGGGTGTCTAGCCTTTCACCCACATCGGGGGTTCTTGCCGGAGGCACGGCGATTACCATCACGGGAACAGGATTTTTAAGCGGCGCATTGGTCAGCATCGGCGGTAACGCCTGCACGTCAATCAGCGTCCTGAGTGCATCGCAAATCACTTGCACGACTCCGTCTCATGGCGCAGGTGCTGTGACCGTGAGTGTGACAAATACCGACACGCAGTCGGGCAGTCTGGCCAGCGGATTTACGTATCAGGCGGCTCCTGTGGTCTCTAGCCTTTCACCCACATCGGGGGTTCTTGCCGGAGGCACGGCGATCACCATCACGGGAACAGGATTTTTAAGTGGTGCAGCCGTCAGTATCGGTGGCAGTGCCTGTACGAGTGTTTCCGTTTCTTCCGCAACATCAATCACGTGTACAACACCGAGCCATGCCGCCGGTGCAGTAACTGTGAGCGTGACAAATACCGACACGCAGTCGGGCAGTTTGGTGAATGGCTTTACTTATACGCCTGAAAAATGGACAGCAACGGTAACGGTAACGGGAACGCTTGATACTCCGCCAGGAAGGTATCAGCATAGTGCTGTTTGGACCGGATCAAAGATGATTGTCTGGGGCGGATTCAATGGAAGCGCTGCCGTCAATACTGGTGGGCGATATGATCCAGTGGCAAATATTTGGAGTGAAACCAAAATCGAGAACGCTCCGGGAGAGCGTTACTTCCATGTGGCAGTTTGGACCGGATCCAAAATGATTATTTGGGGTGGAATTGGAGCCGGTTATTTAAACACCGGTGGCCAATATGATCCCGACGGAGACGCGTGGACCAGCACTTCAGTCGGAGCTAATGTTCCGGCGGGACGCTATGCTCCAACGGCAATTTGGACCGGTTCCAAAATGGTCGTTTGGGGTGGATCGATCACTTCAGATTACTACAATACCGGTGGCAGATACGATCCGGTGGATGACTTGTGGGCATCCACCGCGACGACAAGTGCGCCATTGAAGCGTGCATACGCCACAGCGGTTTGGACTGGCTCCAAAATGATTGTGTGGGGTGGTTTTAGTAGT
>CAMDHM010000035.1 GCA_945898195.1 Pseudobacteriovorax antillogorgiicola
CCTTGCTTGCACCTTGTTTCTTAATGTGCGAATCATCCGCTTGAAACGACATGGCACTGTCGTTGCTTAAATTTATTTTTATGTGCGGATATTCATTTTTAGCGGATGGAGGTTGTCGTGAAAAATCGAGCGCGATTTGGACGTGGAGAGTTTGATGGGGTGAGTCCGCTTTGGTCGATTTACATGGATGATCCCGTTGTAAGGCAATTGTTGCCTGGGTTTGCTGTTGTTCTGCAGAAGCGCCTGGCCCTTTTGAAGGCATCGATTGCTGCCGGCGATTTTGCAGAGGTTGTGCGTCTGGCCCATGTGATTCGTGGCGCTGCCGGAAGCTATGGATATGGTGGCATTGCTGATGTCGCTGGTCGCATTGAACTGCAGGCCGGGTCTATTCGCGATCCTTTTGGTATCGGGCGTGATGCCGACGAATTGCAGCGCCTTGCGGCCGGTGTTCTGGCGGGTGTGGCGAGCTTGCCGCGTGGGAGTATTTCATGAGGGTTCTTGTGGTGGATGACGATCCATGTTTACTGGAACTTCTTTCTGCAAAGTTTCGGTCCGGTGGTGTTGAGTCTGATACGGCCGAGTGCCTTGCCGAGACGGCTGAGATGCTTCGGCGAAACTATTATGACGCGATCCTCTTGGATGTTCATCTAGGCGAAGAGGATGGTTTAGATGCATTGCCTCTGATTCTTCGAGAGTCTCCCTCCACGCGTGTTTTTGTCATGACCGCGAAGGGCAGCATTGAAGTGGCCGTCGATGCCATGGAAAAAGGCGCGACGTCATTTATGGTGAAAACCGGTGATCCAAGTGCCTTGGTTGGAAGCCTTTTGGCCCGAATTGGCGGCGCCGAATATACAGGTGGTTCTTTTGACAATCCCGCTGGGTCCGTTATTCGGGCCTCTGATTTTGGCTTGATTGGCGAAAGCAAGCCCCTTCAACGGGTGTTGGATTACGTCGATATTCTGCGTGATGTTGATTCTAGGGTTTTAATTACAGGGGAGAGCGGCACGGGCAAGGAGGTTGTGGCGAAAGCCCTGCACACGACAAGCAAACGATCTGCGAAGAGATTTGAAGCGATCAATTGCGCAGCGATTCCGGAGAATCTTTTGGAGTCTGAACTATTTGGCCACAAGCGTGGTGCATTTACCGACGCTAAGTCGGACCACAAAGGCTTCTTTGAAACATGTTCCGAGGGGACCTTGTTTTTGGATGAAATCGGAGAGATGCCCCTTCAGCTTCAAGTGAAGCTGCTGCGGGTATTGCAAGAAAGTCGCGTGACACCGGTTGGGTCAAATCAGTCGATTAAAGTTAATACCCGGGTCATTGCTGCCACTAATAGAAGTCTTGAGGAGGAGGTTCGCAAAGGAACCTTTCGTGAAGATCTTTTTTATCGCCTTTCAGTCCTCAAAATTCATCTTCCCCCGCTGCGTGATCGTCGGTCCGATATTCCGCTGCTGGTCAATTATTTTTTAAGCCTCTTTAATGTGCGGTTTGGAAAGGCCATTGTTGGTCCGTCTCAAGAGATAATGGCCCGCCTATCGGCACGGTCTTGGCCCGGAAATATTAGAGAACTGCAAAATGCAATTGAACGTGGCGTGGTCCTATCCCGCGATCAGAAGTTGCATCTTGAGCACATGGTCGAAGACCACCGATTCGTTGAAGCTGGGGATGTCGTTTCGGCCGTTGAAAGTCCGCTTCCGTTTGCGAGTTACCTGGCTATGCCGCTGTCTGAAGCTAAGGAAAATTTTGAAAAATATTACCTCCGGGAGCTATTGAAAGCATCTCGCGGAAATATATCGGAAGCGGCAAGGATTTGCGGAAGGTATCGTGCCGATATTTATCGACTGATGGTTAAGTATGGAATGACTCGGGAATGCCTGAAGGAGGAACTTCGTACATGAAAAACTTTTCTTATAATATTTCTCGAATTCAGCGTCTGATTAAGGGTTCAGGCACGCCGATTGCTTTGCCGTCTCATGTTGGGATTACTGAGCCAGACTCAAAGGAGAAAAGCATGGCAGTGCAGAATGAAGTGAATGATCTAATGTATGATTGGATTAATATTTTAAAGTGCAAGTCAGATGGGGTGTATGCATACAAACGCTACCTTACTGATGCCAAATTGGAAAAATCAGAATGCTGTGTCAATTTGCTGAATCGCCTCATCGAGGAGGATTCTCGGCACATTCTAGAAGTGAAGCGTCATGTTCTTGGCCTTCTTGAGAAAGATTCTAAAAGTAGAGGATACACTGCAGCATGAGCACTACAGAAGTTCAAAAAGCCAGAGTATGGCTCGAGGAAGTTGATGTGAATCGGGCTCTTGAGTCTGGCGCGGCGCGGTTGCGCCAGATTGTTCGGGAGCGCCCCCTGGCGTCGATGGCTGTGGGTTTTATTTTAGGGCTGTTTATAGCCCGACGCGCCGGCCGGTGATTTTCTTGCCCTGCACAGCGGCAAGTTTTAGGCGCAGGGTCAATACGCGCCAGATGGCTTCGTAGACAATTCCCGAAGACATTTTTGATTGGCCGATTTGTCGGTCAACAAAGATGATTGGGTATTCGTGAAAGTTAAAGCCAGCGCGTAGAGCCCGTGCTTTCATTTCGATTTGAAATACGTACCCATTGCTTTTGATTTCATCCAAGGGCAGCGACTTTAGGGTCGCTGCCTGCCAGCCGTTGAACCCACCAGTAAAATCCTTGACTGGCAGTTGCAGGATGATGCGAGCATAAATGCTTCCGAAACGGCTGATCACTTTGCGAATGGCCGACCAGTTTTTAGTGCCGCCTCCAGCCACGTAGCGGCTGCCAATGACCAGGGGCGCAGCCTTCAAGGCCGCAATCATTTTTGGTAGGTACTTTGGATCATGCGAAAGATCAGCGTCCATTTGGATAACTTGATCGAATCCTCGGTTTAAAGCCCACTTGAATCCGTGGATATAGGCTGTTCCAAGCCCAAGCTTTCCAGATCTCTTTTCGATGAAGACCTGATCTGGTTTGGCATCGATGAAGCGTTGAATTTCTTCTTGGGTGCTATCGCTTGAATTATCGTCGACGAACAATACGGAACAGGAGGGTGCTTGGGCTTCAATTCCGTTCATTAGGAGCGAGATGTTATCGCACTCATTGTAGGTTGGGATAATGATCAGAGTTGATGACACTTTGCCCTGGCCTCATTCGTGAGGGCTGAATCTATCTGCCTGGGCCCAGCCTGTCAAACGATCAACAATTAATTGAAGTCCTGCCCCTGCAAGTCCAGCCCAGATTGGGTTTCGTTGCGTAAAGCTCATGGTGGGTGGCTCTTGGGCTTCTTGGTGGCGATAACTACGTGGGCGCGGTGGCCTTCGCCCGGCTAGATATCCGGCGGCACAAGCGGCGACAGCCGTCAAAATAGGCGTCGCCTGAACGACCTTGCGAACCGTGATGGTTGTTAGCAAGGCAGGCACTGCTGCCGTGGTGGTCAGGTCTTCTAGCCTTTTGAGGTTGCCCAAAAGGCGCTGCTTGGCATGGGCGGCGCGACGCAATTCGGATATTCCCGGGGCTGATTGGTTGGGGCTCATTTTGCTGCGGGCCTCTTTGGCCATACCAGAATGAGGATTGCCAAGAGGGCGAAGCAAACCGCTGCCACGGCATAGACAGCAGCCAATGGAAAAGGGAACAGATTGGCCATCCATTCAATGGCAGCGGCCCCGGCAAAGAGCGTCGCCATCATAATGACGGGTAGGGAAATTAGGGCACGTATCACGGCGCGGGAAAGTCGCCTGCGCTCTTCATCAAGGATTTCGCGAATCCGGACTGCCCCGTTGGCCACGGTCAAGCGAGTCAGAATGGAGAGGTCCTCCGTGACTTCCTGGATAAATTGGATAGGCTGCGGACTTTTAGCGCGATTTTCCAAGAGCTCTCCTTTAGCAACCGATATCGGCTCGAAATCATTGCTTGGGCCAGATAAGCAAATCATGTGCCTGCGAAGCGGTCTGTGGCGGAACTATGGTATTATCTGCTGCAGATTTAGGTCCCATAATTTCGACTGGTGCCCCATGCTTGATTCACACCAAATTCATCGGATTCGTTTTGTCATTTGGATGTTCCCCTTGATTGTTTTGGGGATAGAGTGCGTTGCGCAAGGTTCTTGTCTGGATCTTGAGGTTGCAATTCGTTCTGGTGTCGCCGCCTCGGAAGCCGTACAAATTCAAAATGCCGTCGTCGATGGCGCAAAGGCCCAGCTGGATTCGATACAAGCAGGCGTCATGCCAAAGCTTTCTCTGTCTGGCGCAATCGTCAAACAAGATTTTAGATCTAGCGCTTCCTCCGAGGCAAACTCTTCAAGCGCTGCATTTCAAACAGCATCAAAAATCGTCCTCACCCAACCTATATATCAGGGGGGCCGTGAGTACGCCTTATTGCGGGCTGCGAATGCTCAGGTAGAGTCTGGCAATGCCAATGTTGAGGCGACAAGAATTAGGGCGGCACGGACCATGACAAACCTTTTTTTTAATGCCCTTGGTGCCCAAGCCGAATTAGCTGCCCTGACTGATTTGCAGAATTTGTCGGAACGCCGCCATTCAGAAATTAAAAGCCGTGTGGCCATTGGCCGTTCCAGGGCGACCGACGGTTTAGGGGCAGAGGCGCAGGTATCCAGTGCCCGTGCTCAAGTCGACGCGGCCAAGGTTCAATTTGATTCAACTCGTCGGGCATTGAGTTCCGCGACGAGAACCGAGGTAAATACCGTTTGCGAAGTCTCTCCCGGGCACTTGCCGGTTGCCCGTTGGGAGGATGTTCGACTGAAGGTGATGGCGAGGCCTGATCTAATTGCGGAACAAATTGCGGTCAAAATTGCAGCCGAGAATGTAGAGGCGGCACGAGCAGGTCATATGCCCACCTTGGATGCCTCCGGTAATTTTTACCTAAAGCGTGCTGACTCGCGTTCTTCGGCTGGCAATTGGGACGTTACATTAAATGCCTCTCTGCCGCTGTACTCGGGTGGGGGAGTTAATGCTGCGGTTCGAGAGGCCAAGGCCATTGAAATGCAGCAGGTGTTACGCCGGCAATTGGCCGAGAAAGATGCAATCGATGAGGCCTATGATTTGTGGGAACGCTATTCGGCGAGCCGAAAGCAAAACCAGCTCCTTGACGAATCGGCCACGAAGTCCGATGCCTATTACCGCCATGTTGCGAAAGATGAGCGCCTTGGTCTGGCCACGAGCCTTGAGACACTTCAAGCCTTAAATTCTGCGATTGACAGTCGTCGCGCTGCCGTGAAGTCGCGAATTCAGTTGGGGCAGACCTGGCGCACACTGCTTTTGACAATTGGAAGTGCAATATGAATATTTCTGAAATCTCGATTCGGCGTCCCGTGTTTGCATGGATGCTGATGATCAGCCTGATCCTTTTCGGTTGGCTTGGTTTTCGTGAAATGGGGATCAGCCAGCTTCCTGATGTTGATTTTCCTGTGGTAAATATTTCAACTTCATTGGCTGGTGCCTCTCCCGAGGTTATGGAAGCGGACGTCGTTGATTTAATCGAGAATGCAGTGATTTCAGTTCAAGGCATCACTGGCATGTCAAGTACCATGCGACCAGGGTCGGCTAATATTAGTCTGGAGTTTGATTTAAGCATCGATTTGGATACTGCTGTTCAGGAGATCCAAACTAAACTTGCTCAGATTCAGCGCCGCCTCCCACGCGATACCGACGTTCCAAGTGTTTCAAAATCAAATCCAGAGGATCAACCAATCCTTTGGCTGGCAGTGTCATCGAAGGTGATGCCAAAGCGAGATCTCATGGCGTTCGTTCGAGATCAGCTGCGCGCCCAATTTCTTACTGTTCCCGGAGTTGCCGACGTATCACTTGGTGGATTGATCGATCCAACCATGCGTGTTGATGTCGCCAATGATAAACTTTCCAAGTATGCCATGACGGTTTCAGACGTTGTTGGAGCCATCAAAGCGGAACACATCGAGGTGCCTGCTGGTAGCATTGAAAACACCAACAAGGAGTTGGCAATACGCACCCTCGGTGAAGCGTCGTCGGCCGATGAACTCGCATCGCTTCCTATTTCACGTCGCGGTGGTGGGCCCGTCTTCAGTAATATTAGACTTCGTGATGTGGCTCACGTGGAAGATGGCCTTGCCGACGCACGCCGACGCAGCCGTGCCATGGGTGCCGTCGCGGTTGGTCTTGGAATTAAAAAACAGCGGGGATCGAATGCCGTGGCGGTTGGCAAGGCGATTAAGAAACGCCTCGCCGATATTCAGAAAACTCTGCCGTTAGGAATGGCAATTGGCGTCAATTTTGATTCCACTATTTTTATCGAAGACAGCATCAATGAATTGAATTTCACCTTAATCCTGTCAGCCATTTTGACCGCCCTTGTTTGTTGGTTGTTTCTTGGTTCGTGGTCCGCGACGATCAATGTCATTCTTGCGATTCCAACCTCAGTTATCGGAAGTTTTATCGTCCTTAAGGCATTTGGTTTTACCCTGAATATTTTTACATTGCTTGGTCTGTCCCTCGCGATTGGTATTGTTGTCGATGATGCGATCATGGTTTTAGAAAATATTGTCCGCCACCGTGAAATGAAAAAGGGCAAAATTCGCGCGGCAATTGACGGTTCTCGGGAGATAGGTTTTGCGGCGCTGGCGGCAACGATTGCCGTGGTGGCAATATTTTTGCCGGTGGCCTTCATGAAAGGTTTGATTGGCCGCTACTTCTTTCAGTTTGGTGTGACGATTTCGGTGGCGGTATTGCTTTCGCTTTTGGAGGCATTGACTCTGGCTCCAATGCGGTGTTCCCAATTTTTACATGTAGGGCCGCGCGCGACCAAAATCGGTCGTGGTGTAGAAAAAGCCTTTATCAGTTTGGCAGCCGGTTATGCCAGGATGTTGCCTTGGATTTTGGAGCGACGGCTTTGGACGTTGGGTTTGTCTCTTGCCATGTTCGGATGCAGTCTTTTTCTATTTAAACCGCTGCGTAAGGAGTTCGTCCCGGCCCAGGACCAAGGATCGCTGTTGCTCCGTCTGAAAGCTCCAGAAGGGTCGTCATTGGATTACACCGATCGCAAGATGGCGGAGATAGAGGCCAAGTTGTCGGCAATTCCAGATATTTCTCGTTACTTCGGATCCGTTGGTGGTTTCGGCGGGGGTGACGTCAATTCTGCAAGTCTGTTTGTGACGTTAAAACCGGTTCGAGAACGGGTGTGGGATCCTGACCTTAAACGCCGTCGCAGCCAACAGGATTACGCGACGATTCTGCGCAAAGATCTTGGCAAAGTGCAGGGTATTAAATCTGTTGTTCAGGATTTGTCCCTCAGCGGGTTCGGCGGGAAACGCGGATTTCCGGTGGAATTTAATTTGCGTGGTCCTGATTGGAAAGGCTTGATGGAGGCAATCTCTAAGGTGAAGGAGACCATGGAGGCATCGGGATTGGTGGTGGATGTTGATAGTGACTTTCGCGGGTTGGTTGATGAGGTGCACATTGTTCCGGATCGCATCAAGGCTGCAGCGCGAGGGGTCAGTGTTGCCGATATCGGAGAAACGGTTGGCGCATTGTTTGGCGGTTCGCTAGCCGGGTCTTTTTCTGGGAGCGGGCATCGCTACGATGTTCGAGTCCGTTTGAATGCTGGTGAGCGCGGCGATCCCGCCAATATTAGCAAAGTGATGTTGCGGAACAACCGCGGTGAGTTAGTTCTCCTTAGCGACGTGGCCGCAGTCAAAGTCGAAAAGGGGTTAACGTCAATTTCCCGCCAGGATCGTGAGCGTGCGGTTTCGATCTTTGCCAACCTTGCCCCTAAAGTTTCTCAGGCGGATGCCATATCAAAGTTGCAGACCGATATTGGGGCGATTTTGCCGGAGGGTTATCGCCTCGTGCCGGGGGGCAGCTCCGAGTCCTTTAAAGAAGCCTTCAGTGGGTTGCTGTTCGCCCTTATCCTTGGGGTCGTTGTGGCATACATGGTCCTCGGTTCACAGTTCAATAGTTTCGTGCATCCACTGACGGTATTGCTGGCCTTACCTTTCTCCATCACGGGTGCTCTTGTGGCTTTGTACATCGGTGACCAAAGCATAAATATTTATAGCGCGATCGGCGTAATCTTGCTGATGGGTATCGTTAAGAAAAACTCGATCCTTTTGGTGGACTTTACCAATCAGCGACGCGAAGGCGGACTGGGTGTTCGAGAGGCTTTGGTGGAGGCTTGTCCGACACGATTGCGTCCCATTTTGATGACTTCATTTGCCACGATTGTTGCGGCACTGCCAGCGGCGTTTACTTTTGGTCCTGGCGCTGAAAGTCGCACACCGATGGCAATTGCGGTCATTGGCGGGGTTATGGTTTCGACGTTTTTGACGCTCTTAGTGGTTCCTTGTTTTTATAGTTTTTTGCCCGGAAAATCTTCGCCAATTGAGGAGTAATCCGCCGATGAGAATAAGAATTTTTATTACTTTGCTAGTTCTTGCGGGATCTGCTGGATTGACAAGTTCTTGCCGGACCTCGGCCAGCATCAAGTCAGCAGACCAGGTTGAGAAACTAGTTAATGGAAAAATCATCGATGAGGAGGAATATCCTTCCGTTTTTTGGATTGGTCGCTGCACCGGGACATTTGTCAGCGATAACGCTTTTTTGACGGCCCGCCACTGCGTGGATCCGGTGACTGTGGATGGTGAGGGAGCCTCCGTTACGTTGAAGCGGCGCGTCAATGCAAAGGCCATCAAAGTGGTTGCAACGCCCGGAGTTCACAGTATTGGGGGGGCGGATCTTGCCGTGGCAATATTTCCTGATAATACGGCGCCGGCAATTTCACCGATGTACCTTAAGAAGCCCAAGACGGGAGACCGCGCGGTCATGGTTGGCTATGGGCAAAGCTTTCAAGGAGATGATGCTGGTACGAAGCGCAAGGGGATGAACACCGTTACGGCGATTGACTCAGGGGTGATCGAATCCTCCAGATCGTCGCGTCAGAGAGATTCCGGGGTTGATGTCAGTGTTGGCCCCGGTGATTCCGGTAGCCCAATTTTTATCAATGGTGGGATTGCGGGAGTGACCTCTTGGATGGTTGATTATTCAGCTTCGGGGCATGTTGATTTGAGTTCAGCTGCATCGCTTGCAACCATGAAGCGTGCGGTCCTTGCCGGCGCGCGGATCCCTTTGGCTGAAGATCCTGCCAGTCCGAGTGTGATCGTGATGGATGATTCGATTGTTGCTGCGAACAATTCTGAATTGGTCGAATTGCAGAAACAGATGCGGTCTGTCTATCTGAGCCTTCAACCTGTGACTGGGCCGGCCGGGCAGGGAGCAAATGCCCTTGATGCCAGTGCAACCAGAGAGACGGACAAACTTTTTTTCTGTGATGGTGCCGGGGATAGTAGCTGCAAGGAAATAAAAGACGTTAAAAATTCGGGGTCCCGCAGGATTTATCGCATCAGCAGCGCGTTCAAGCCAGAATCGGGAAAGGTTTACCGCTGCGTCGCCCAGGACATTTCCGGAGCTGTCCTGGCCGAACGAAAGGCTAAATTTTCAGCGCCCTAAAGGCTCGAACTAAAAATAAAATAGCGGATCTAAACGGCCACAGATTCAGCCTTGGGTATTACTAGAAAACTTTATTCATTGTGGAAACTGTCGCCCGGACAAGATCGGCCAGTGAGTCCGTTCTCATTTTAGTCATGATGTGAGCCCGATGGTTGTCGACGGTATGAATGCTGATGCTAAGGATATCGGCGATTTGCTTACTGGCTTTTCCTGCCACCACCAGATTAAGAACCTCCCGTTCACGCTTTGAAAGAGATGCCAAGCGGATCAGTAACGTTCGATTTTGACGGGTGGTCCCGCGTTTTTGTCGGTCGGATTCAATGCCCCTTTGAACGATATCAATCAGTGACTGCCCCGTGAAAGGCTTTTCGATAAAGTCAAAGGCGCCAGCTTTCATCGCTCTCACCGCGGTTGGCACCTCGGCATGCGCTGTGATCATGATCACAGGTGGGCATAGTGGATTTTGTTTGATTCGCTCCAGCACGTCCAAGCCGCTGATTTCTGGAAGGCGTATATCAAGCAATACACAACCATTTTTGATTTTTTCGACTTGCACATCGAAGGCATCAAGGAATTTTTTCGGAGAAGCATAGGGCTCAACGTTTAGCCGAACTGAGCTGAGTAAGCTGGTAACGACTTTCAAGAAGGCTTCGTCATCATCGATGAGGAAAACCGTAGGGGAGTCCATTTATAATTCTCCGTTATCCAATATCCGAGTACGGTTACGTGAGCCGCTAAACTGACACAAGTAACTGGACATTGTTATGGCCGGAAATAACTATAAACGGGGTGATATTTCGTGGGGTTGCCGGCTGCCGTCCAAGCGGTCCAGGACTGAGGAGCACACGAGGTCGCTCGTGGTGTTAACGGCGGATCGCGCACGGGCAAGCAACCAGTCAACGCTGAGCAAAAGGGGCAAAGCTGCTGTCGGCAGGTGAAGTGTCGTCAGGACCAAGGATAAAGAAACAAATCCCGCCTCAGGGACACCGGCCACTCCCATTGCTGCAATCAGGCACAAACCAGCCAAAGTAATTTGCTGCATCAGTGGCAGGTCAATGCCGCTTGCCGAGGCCACGGCCAGCGCAGTGACGACCTCGTACAGGATAATCCCATCATTGTTCAGGTTCGTTCCCACACAGGCGGCTAGGGTGGAGGACCGTCGCGAGACTTTAAGTTTGTCCAGTGTGGTCAAGGTCAGGGGCAGTGTCGCCAGGCTTGAATTGCAGCCGAACGCGTAAAAAACAGGTTTTTTGGCTTCCCGCCAGAAAGCGCGCAAGGATTGACGACAGTAAAATTTGATCCACGCGGAATAGACGATTCCGACGTGGATGACGAATCCACCAAGTACCACAGCGACGTAATAGCCCAGGCCCGTAAAGGCCTGTAGGCCACGCTCACCGGCTGCCTTGGCCGAAACACCGAAAACGGCAAGTGGCACGAGCCAGACCACCCATTTGATGCAGTGTTCGACGCCCTTCAGCAAAGTGTGATTGATGGCGGCTAGGCGGTCGACAGACTCTTGGGCCTCACGAGATGTTGCGGCATGGGCGCGGAGGCCAAATCCAGCGAGCAAGGCTAGCAGGACGATTCCTGCAATATTCGCGTTGATAAACGGGTCGACGATGCTTTTTGGAACGAGTCCATCAAGGATTTTTTGCAAGTCTAGCATCATGGCCGGCTGAATCGGAGGAGTGGTTATATTTCCCGCTGCTTGAAGGCCATCGATGGATCCAACCGGCATTCCGGCAAGCACACGCAGGGCCTCGCCTGGCTGAAATAAAGCATGCAGGCTAAGCCCGATGGCCAAAGCAATGCAGCCGTTGAAGGTGGTTAGGGCAAACAGGCGCAGAAAGCTCAGTCCGCGAACATGGGTAGTCACGACCGCATCCACAATGGCAAAAAACACCAAAGGGGTTGCAACCGTTTTGATGATGTTGATGATTGGTTTGCCGATGTCGCCAAGAAACCCAGCGGACGGACCAAAGGTAATGCCCGTCAGAATTCCTGCGACGAGGGCAACAATGAGCCAAAGGGTCAGATTTTTCTTTTTCAAGGGTTCCCTTTTTCATGTGCCTTGAGGGGGAATTTCTAATTTCGAGTCGCCAAGCGTCGTTCCAGCGCTCGAACCAGGAAAGGAACAAAAAGGGACACGATCACTGAAATGGTGGCAACGTTCTCGAAGCCGATTAGCCTGCCATTGGCGTTCGATGTAAGCAATCTTGAAGAGACAAAAGCCCCTGATGCGGACGCAAGATGTTGCACGGTCGACTGCAAGGACATGAAGGCTCCCCGTTCATTTGGGGTTGGTACACGACTGTTGAGGGTGTTGAAAGAGATTGCCCGAATCGAAGTTCCAGCCATGAATAAGGCAGTGATTACGATCGGAGTGAATCCCGGTTCGTGAAGTGCAAATCCGAAGATTAATGCGGCGAGAACGCATCCTGTCCCGATCCATGTGGTCAGCGTGGAGCCAAGGCGATCCGTAGTCCGTCCGGCAATTTGCATTGATACCAGACTGGCAATGCCTCCTACAAAATACATCATGCCCATCTGATCGCGCGGAAAGTCCAGATTTTTTTGGACGAATGCGGCAATGTTCGGGATCACAATGAAGCCTGAAAACATGACGCTAGCAGCCAAAGCCAATGCCGTTGCTGTGTCACGATTGCTCAAGTGGGCGATCAACTTTCGCCATTTGAGCGCAGGGGATTTAGAGTGCGCGGACGGTTCTTGCATAAAGAAATAGGTGCCGAGCAAGGCGAGAAGTGCCATGCATCCAACCCCGATAAAAGGGGCCCGCCAGCCGCCATGGCGCGCCATTTCAAGGCCTGCTGGGACTCCGGCGATGGAGGCGAAAGAAAAGGCCCCCATGACCACCGCGAGAGCGCGCCCCCTTTTGCGGACAGGGATTGAGTCGGCAACGATAGCTAGGGCAAGGGCTGAGGCGGGGCCTCCGAATGCTCCGGCAACGATTCGGGCGGCGAGCAAAGAGGCTAGTCCGGTCGAAAATGCCCCTGCTGCGGTCGACAATGCGAGCCCTGCGATCACGGTCATCAGGGCTGTTTTCCGAGGAAAGCGATCAAGGAGAAATGCCGAAAGAAGGCCCGTGACCGCGGCAGAAAGGGTGTAACTACCGCCGATAATCCCCAAATTGGAGGTCGGGATTCCCAACTCTGCACTGAAATCTGGTCCAAGGGGCATGACCATCATGAAATCAAGGATGTTGACGAATTGCACAAAAGCCAACAGGCCGACGACGCGCCGTTCCTCGGCAGTTAAATGAAGGTTTCGACGGGCGTCTTTGGGGTTTGATTGTTCAGAGTTTGGTCGCATGTTCGCGTAGGAGGCAAAAAGGTTGGGTTATAGCCTGAATGCGCATGGTTCAAGTTCCCGTCGTAACTGAAGTTTTAGCGGATGCGGCGTCTGGCACATTCACTGCTCTATGGATTTACAAGAGCTGGTCGGCTGACCACCTTCACCTGGATTTAAACCCCGGTGATCCCGTTGATGCTGCGTTTGTTGCTGACCCCGTTGAAACTCCCTTTGATCTTCCAAAAACAGCCGACTAGCTCTTATCCATCTTCTGGGCGTAAGCCCTCAATGCATTTGAAACCGAAGCCCGCAGAGCATCGTGGCCCGCACTGGCATTTGGCCAGATGAGAATGGCCACGAGGTCGCTCAATTTTGTCTGCAGCTTGAAGGCTCGCATTAAAAGCACACTTTCCATCGTTTTGAGCGCGTTTTCCGTCACGGCGCGCGCGTCGCCAGGCTCGATCAAATCAAGGGCGGCATTTACCGCTGGCGCATCGTCTGCCGAAATCTGAATCCAGCCATCAGACTCCATGGTATCGGGCGCATAGGTCACAATTGCGTTGATCAGCGCCTCTGTGAGGTCCCCTCGTAGTTCGCCAAGGGTCGCGTTTGGGGCAGAGTCCGCACCGGACCAAAGAGCCCCTGTGGACGCTTCTCCGGAATGATTATTAATGGCAATGCATCCAGCTTCAATCCCCGCCTTAAACAGCCCTGCGACCAAGGATTTAAGTGAAGATGGAGCGTCGGTTTGCAGGGAAATATCCATAACTTGCTTGTTCAATTCGAGGAGGGCTTTGTTGGCGATGACCTCATTGCCCGCCACGGCCGGCGGCATTGCGAAATTAGGTTTGAATTTTTCCGGGGTAGGTGGCTCAGCGTCCTCTGCCGTTTGGATTTCCTCTGCGGCTGGAGCGGGGTCGGCGTCAACAGACGGCTCCGCAACGGATGGTGGCGCCGCCGCTGCCGGATCAACAACGGGATCAACCATCGGATCAATCTGGGGTTCGACCACCGATTTCTCGATCGTAGCCGGCTCGGAAATGGGCATTGAGAATGATTTTTGAACGGGTTCTGGAGCCTGCAGGCGCGCAACCAGCTCTTGGGCTTTGCTCTTTTTCGAAAGCCCGTTCCGCAGGGTCCCCATGTGGGTTGTCATGAAAACTTCGAATGCAGATGGGGTCGGCTGGTAGCCGGGGATCAGACGGGCCAGTCCGGATCGGACCTGTTTTAGGGTCGCGATGAGGGGCTTAACTTTACAGCCGGTGAAGAATTCAATTTGATGCAATGTGGCCCGATCGAGGGGATCGATCATGCCGACAGCTAAGACGTTGGCATCCAGGCGCAGCGGAATGACCTCGAGCTGGCGTAGGAGCGGTGTGTCGATGGCCCCGAGGGCCCGATCATCGACCTCAGAAAAAATATCTTTGGCGGCGACACGAAAATGGGTCCGGTCGGCGATGAACGCCGCCAGTTCATCTTCGTCAAGAAGCCCGAGCGCAAGGATTCCCTTGGCAAACGCGCCGGCCGTGCTGCCGGAGGCCTCATGGATGGTCTTCCGGTCCTGCTCAGAAAGCAGCCCTTCAGCCACCAGAAGATGGCCCAATTTTGTGGACATTGCGGCCTCCAGTGTCCGGGTTGGCGAAAGCGAAAAATTTGTCTTGGTTTTATGCTACCACAGCTTCTAAGATGAGGGACCTTTACGGATCCAGGCCTCGCGGTTGGCCTTTTACTTTTGGAGCGCGACAAGATGTCAGAACTCAAAAAATCAGAAATCAAGGGACCAGACGCATTTCAGGCCCGTATGTTTAGGGTTACGAACTGGATGCTGCTGAACAAGAAACAGGTTGGCCTTGTGTTGCTACCGCTGGTCTTGGTAGCCGCTGGTGGGTTTGTCTGGCAGGCGATCATCGGCAAGATCAAGGATAGTCGTTTGAAGGAGCTGGCGCGGATCGAAGACCAATACAGTTCTGAGACGGAATCGGCCTATAAAAAAGCCGACCCGGCAGCCCAGGCTTCCGGGAAGATAAAACCAGACCATACGGCATCTTTGGCGGCATACCTTCAGTTCAACAAAGCAAACTCAGGTAATGAGGAAGGCTGGTTGGCTGGCCTGCGCGCGACCAATATCACTTTGGACAAAGATCAAGTTCTTTCAGGGGATCTCGAGGCAGCTTTAAATATTGTTGAGCCAGTGATTGCCAAGTCGTCGGCTTCGTCCTTCCATCAAAGTATGAGCCGTCTAATGGCTATGGCCATTCTTGAAGACCTCAAGCGTTACGACGATGCTTTGAAACAGGCTGCCACGCTGCTTGGCACGGTCAATGATGAGCTGAAACCCCGTATTCTTTTAGGTAAGGCTCGGATTGAAATAGCGAAAAGTGCTCGTGATGACGCGAAGGCAACTCTGAACCTGATTTTGGAAAAGCATGGTTCTTCGGATGAGGCTACGAAAGCCCGCGCATTGATGGCAACCATTTGAAGGCTCTTATGCAAATAAAACGGTTAACGACGTTTCTTTTATTGATGATGGCAATGCCTACTATGTTGGCGGCTGCAGATTTGGAGTCCCGTCCATTTAGGTTGCGGACTTTTAAAATGGCGCCGGCCATAGATCGTGAAAAGCCTATTGGGCGCGACTTTCGATCGGGATTCGCCAGCCATGGTGATTCGGTCGTTGGCGATTTTGGCGAAGGCTGGGTGGGATCGCGGGTTTTCACTGGTGACAAGTTCAACTGGTGGTTCAATGCGGGCGGTGAAGTGACAAGCCCAGTGTCGAATTTGGGCGGTTTTGTCGTATTTGGAATTCGTGAGGGCAAGGTTTTTAAGGTGGATATCGCCACTGGCAAACGGGCGTGGGAGGCTTCGCTTGATTCTTTCACGGATCGCAAGCCCGTTCTTGCAGGCAATACGCTGCTTATTCAAACCTCGGCTCAGGTAATTTATGCGATCGACTATCAAACGGGAAAAAGCCTTTGGCTATTTGATGCTGGATTTCCAGATGGTTTAGCAGTTGCAGGCGGGGCTGCACCGGTGGTCTTCGGTGATACCGTGGTTGCAGGTTTGGCCTCTGGTGAGGTTGTCGCGATTGGATTGCAGAGCGGAAAACAATCCTGGCGGACAAACCCGTCCGTGAGTGAATCACGCTTCACCGACGTCGTCGGGGAGATGCACGTAAAAGACAATTTGCTTTACCTGACCCGATTTGATGGGTTGGTGGCGGCTCTGGACACAAAATCATCGGATGCCAGGTTAGTTTGGCAGGAAAAATATCCGGCCATCGCAACCTCGACTCACCGTAATGGCAAAATGTTCATTGGCTGTGTGAATGGCGATGTCATCGAGTTGGATGAGGGGAATCAGGGGCGTCAAGTTTGGCGGGGTAACACTGGGTCGCCGATTTCAACCGTAACGGCGGCTGAAACAAAACTTGTTTCAGCCGGGTCTGATGGGCGAGTGTTTTCCTTTGATATTCAAACGGGCGCAATTCAGTGGCACGATTTTCTTGCCTATGGAATCACGGCACAACCGATGTTTCTGCAGGACGGAATCTATTTTGTGACGGGGCTCGGCAACGTCTACGGTTATCGGCTCTAGTTTCGTTTTTCTCTACAGTAGGTCCTTCCGTTTTCCGGCCTGAAGGGCCTCGACGATCTTTTTGACATCTTGTGCACGACTCTTTGGGCATACAAGAATTGCGCCCTTGTGATGCACCACGACCATATCGTGCAATCCGATGGTGGCAACAAGAGGGCCGTCGGTATCGATGATCGTGTTTGACGTGTCGATTGTCACTGCTTTCCCGTAAATAAGATTTCCGCTTTCATCGGTTGCCGGAAATGCTTTTGCCAGAGCGTCCCATGAGCCGACATCCTGCCATCCAAAATCGGCATCAATGACGGCGATTTTTTGGCTTTTTTCAAGAACGGCCTCGTCGATGGAAATTTTGGTCAGGCGCGGATAAACCTTTGCCAGTTTGGCTTCGTCAAAAGGATTTTTTCCAGGACCCACTGATTTTTTGAGGCAGGAACGGAGTGCCTTCATATCTTTGGGTAGGCGCTGTTCAAGTTCAGCCAATAGAGTTTTGACTGGAAAAACAAATAAGCCAGAATTCCATAAAAAACGCCCGCTCTCGACATAACGTTGCGCTGTGGCAAGGTCCGGTTTTTCGCGAAATCCGGCGACTTCGTAGGGTGAGTTTGTGCCATCAAAGGGTTGTAGGTGAAGGGCTTGCCCCCGCTCAATGTAGCCGTACCCGGTTTCCGGATAGGTGGGCACCACGCCCAGGAGGGTTAGCCATCCGCTTCGTGCGGTGGCTACTGCGCGGGTGACGACGGCGTTGAATTCGTTCAGGTCTGTGATGACATGGTCGGCATGCATCGAAATCATGACGGGGTCTGTGCCCTCGGCCAACCGTTCAATTGCTAGTGCGGCCAATGCGATCGCAGGGGCAGTGTTTTTCGCCTGCGGCTCAGGAAGAACGAGGGGGCATTTCGCACCGGCAATTTTTTTGGTCGCCGTCAGCTGTTCCCGATGGGTTACGATCATTCGACGTTTTGGAGCCACCAGGGGCGCAAAGCGATCAAGTGTGACCGACAGCATCGCTTGTTCCTGTCCGCCAAGCGCACACAATTGCTTGGGTGTTTTTAATCGTGATTTTGGCCAGAATCTGGTGCCACTGCCACCGGCGAGGACGACGCCGTAGACGGAGAGATCACTGGCGAGTTTTTGGACCGGATTGTTTTTTTTTAGTTTCGACATTTCTAGTGGTCTCCATCAAATCAATATCCGTTAATTCGAAAACCGAATGCGAATCGTTGCCTTTGCTTTTCAGGGAGGCGCGATCGGAGCCCACGATTAAAGCTTGCAAATAGCGTGGTGTTTCCTGGCTCTGCACAAGCTTTTCCGTCATGCCGTTTGTCCATTCAGCAAGTTTGCGCTCCGTCGCCGGATGACCCTTTCCCAGGTCGGATGCCCGAACTTGGTCTTGTAGTAGGATCGCATAAAAAAGGACATAGGGTTGCAGGGGCCTAAGGGTGGGCGAGGATGCTGCGGCAAACCACGACTCAAGCAGCTCTTGAGAGCTGCCTCGCACGGGAAGGCGGTTCCATAGTTCTTGCGCTGGGGTAACGCGGCCACGGATTTTGTGGGATTGGTCGAGGGCTAAGCGAAACGTTACCCTTTTGCCGCGCGGGCTTTTTTCGCGGGAGCAATGGCCGGAATCCCCTGGGCAGAACCAAAGGTTATTGGGATCAAGAAGCTTTTTGTTGCTGCCAGGGGCGATGAGGTCAGCCTCTTGCACTGCGATTGCGGCAAACCCATTTCGAATCGAAACTCCGTTGTTGCCTTGAAGGAGCGCGATCACCCAGCGTGGTTTTTGACCGTCAATTTTTTTGGTTTCAAGTCGGCCGGGTAGCGTCTCTCTGGTAACTTCACCAAGTAGATTTTCCATTTGCGGTGAATCACCTAGTTCGGATGCGGATAGGCGCCAGCGAAAAATTCCGTCGTCATATAAATCGCTGCCTGTGGCAGAAAAAATAAGTGAAAGCTCTGGACCTGTCTCCCAGAAGAATTCTTCAACCCGCTCGTGCGGTGAAACCAGCATACGACTGTGATCGTCTTTTAAGACAATGATTCGGTGTTCGCCAGTATTCGGATTCGTGGCTATCCGGGCGATCCATTTGCCATCAGGCGACCAGAGTCCATCGGTCGCCGCTGGAGGCCAGGTCGCGAATTCGACGAAATCTTCAGGTGCTTTTAAACCTGCGGGTGCAAGATGAGTTGGTGCGCTAAGGATCATGCCGCCTGAATTACGGGACGTGGTGCTTTCAAGGATTACATCATCATGATCCCCGCTGCTCGATGCCGGTATCGAGTCGCTGCCAAAACTACGCAGTATAAATGCATCAAGGCCGAGGCGGATGTATTGCAGGCGGTTGCCTGCGATATCGTAGAAAGAAGGCCTCATCGCGCGGACCGCTGGCGACGCCATCATCTCGCCAAGGGTCTCTGGATAGTGGCCATTTTGCTGAAGCCACGATTCCAGGACGTTTTCTATTGTGCGTAATTGGGCCTGAATTACAGGTTTGGCAATCCACGAAGGAACGGGAATTTTCTGACCAAGAAACAGTATGTTGGTCAGGATTAGTCCTGCAATCGACCAGTTGACCAATCGGTTGCATGGATCTTTTTGTGGTTTGCTTCGAGGAGCGGCGTTGCCCATTTACTACCTTGTCGGTCTATAATGAAGCTAAAGACTATCCAATCAATGAGTCACGAGGCAACCAAGCGATGCGCAGCAGACCAATTCTTTTGCGGTTTTTTGGCGGGGCCATTTGCGTAGGTAGCTTGTCCGTTGCACATGCAAAGCTATTTGCGGCCCCTTTTCAACCTGACGATTGGAGCGCCTTTGAGCGAGAGGCGCCCAGCAGCCAATCTGCGGATGTAGATCTGGCGGATCAATCCAATGCCATGCGAATCCGGATTCCATTGAGCCTCAAGGGTTTCGAACGTGTCCCGGCGGTTTCTACGGGGGCAGCGTCCAAGGATACCAGGGACGTGATTGTGGCTCGTCGCCCACAGCAATTCAATTTGAAGGCTCGATTGGACCGCCTTAATCATTTTTATTTTGGCGATTGGCATATCGAGACCACCCCAATGGGCAAGACTGCCATGGGTGAAGTCATCATGAAGCTTAGTTTGAGCCGTACCTATGGTGATGGCCACGAGCTCGAAGAGCATGTCGGGGATCTCAACGTGCAAGGGGGATTAACCCGCATCGAGCCCGGCTTATACGGCTTTATGGGCAAGGCAGGTGCCCGGTTTACGGGGCGCAGTGGCGATCTGATGGCGGAGATACAGGTTAATGGTGGACAGTCCGGGGATTATGTTTCCGGTAAAGTTTCTCGTTTGGATCCACCGGCTGGTGTCAAACCGTTGGTCACTTCCCCGGCTCGTTAGTCGATCGGACCTTAAATTACGCCCGAGAGGGCGCATGCCTTTAATTTCAACTATCCGTAATTATTGATTAATTTTAATCCTACCCCATTTAATCATGTCCCGTCGCGACTGGCACAGGACTTGAAGTATCTCTGACAAAATCAGATCGCTGTTGTTCAAAGCGGTAGTTGAGGTCGGGGAGGCCGAAATGGGATTCTACAGATTAAAAGTTGATGTAGCAGGAGCTGTCGCGGCGACATTCCTTGGATTGATGGGCAGCCATCTGGCCATGGCCCAAGCGGTTGCTTCAGGTAGTCACAATTTTGTGAACACGATGCGATCCTCAAACGTTAGCCATACTTTTATCTCACAGTCTGTTGACGGTGAGTTCGGAAAGTTTTCGGGCACGGGATCCAGTAAAAATAATGCAGACGCCATTTCGAGCGTTGGTGGCCTTGCTCCCTCTAGCGATTCATGGCGCGGGTTTGGGATCGGGACCAACTTCGGCCTCGAAGTTATGAAATTTATCCAATTCACCGGTGGTCATACGTTTGTATCTTTGCGCCGCAATGATGATGGCCTGCAGACTTTAAGTGGGTCGCGACTCAACGCCGGTGCCCGCTTTGTTTTTATGGCACCAGTGGCCAACCTTGAGCTTGGGGGCGGTATTCTTGCCTCCCGGATGGACCTGGTTCAGGAGATCAAACGCGCCGACTATTTCGGCAGCGGTATGTACTACTCCATGGGAATGAACTACTTTTTGTCGAGTCAGGTGTCGATCTTCGGCTCCATTAAGACCGTCCAGGAAAACCTCGTGAAGGGCAGTGGCAATACCACCTTCGAGCGCATCCGCAATGATACAACGACCATCGGAACTGGGTTCAGCATCTGGTTGTAGGCTTGGCTGATTTTTTTCTCGCTCATAACGACCCTGGCCAATTAGTTGGCTGGGGTTTTGCTTTTCTGCTCCAAGGCATCCTTATCTAAGGGGGCCTTGGTTTTTAGCATTGACCGGAGCCGATGAATGGCGAAAGATTAATGATTAGAAAATAAGCAACGGAGGCGTTATGATTTTACGCAAGACACGGATGTTGGTTGTCTCAGCTTCGGTATTATTTCCCATGGTGCTGATCCAGGGTTGCCTGATTGACACGGAGGCCACCAAGCGTGCGGGCGACAGTTCTACAGACGGAACGGCAATAAACCGCAACAACGGATTGAACTGTCACTATGATATGTTAACCGGTTGCATTGAGGCGTCGATCCCAGCCGCCCCCGAAGTTACGGTCAATGGTAAATCTTTTTTTGATGCAAATGACCTGTCCTCGCAGTTTGAAGTTCTTTTGAAGGATGCTGCTCCGGCATCTCAAGTGGATTTGATCAACCAAGGCGGTCAGATTGAATTTCAGACACGAATCGATAATCGTGCGTTCCACAAAGGCTTTCAAATTTACGTGAAGGGCGAATCGGCGCGATCAGCCGATGCGTTGGCGACGGGAGGCTTTTTGCTTCACCGTCTACCGGAGGGTGCCTACAGCGTGCGCGTGCAGAAACTCATCCGTTACCGTATCAAGTCTTCCGAAGCAGCGGCGGAGGTCGCTCAAAAAGCCGTGCCAGGCGCTACCGAAGGAAACTACTGCGCAACGCTATATGCCGAGGCAAATGTCGAAGTCCGCGCCGGGGAGCGCTTAAAGTTTTTGTTTGATGACTATGAGTTGCGGATTAGTCCGGAGGCTTGTTCAGCCTTTTAATTTTCAGCTTTCCTCATCGGGGCGCGCCTGAACCTTCAGCAGGCCCTCGTTGGCGAACTCAACAGAGTTGAGAAAGATGTGCAGGGCTAACGAGCACTTCCGTTATCTCGTCGACTTAGCTGCCCGCTCGAAGATCCCGCGAATGCCGGATCTCTGGCGGGCTTCTTATTTGTCCAGTCGACCGCTAAACTAGGAGATATGGCAACTGAAGAAGAATTACTGCAAGCGGAGCTGCAATCCATTTTCATGGAAGGCGTCCCCGGCATTATTGAGGAATTCGAGGCAAAGCTCCTCGCCCTCGAAGGCGATGCAGACACCAAGGAGACACTTGCCAGCATTTTCCGGGCGGCGCACTCCATGAAAGGCTCCGCAGCATCGGTAGGTTTTATCGCCCTTGCTGCCTTCGCCCACAAGACCGAAGACTGCCTGTCGATCCTCAGAAACAAACCAGAACTCCTCGCGAAAGACGTCGTATCTGTTCTTCTTCAGGCCCTCGACATCATGAAGGCCTGGGTCGAGGGGTTGAAAAACGATGGGGCTGGGTTCACCGAGCCAAGTGGTGTGGCGGAAGTTGTGGATGCCTTGCAGGCGACGACCGTGCGTCTTGGGGGCAAGGCGCCTTCCACCAATCAAGCAATCACGGACGAAACGCTTCCTCTGCATGAGTCCACCGAGTCTGTCGTCGCGACATCAACCTGCCGGAAAACCAAAAAAATCTTGGCCTGATTGCTTCGCGCACAATGAGCACGATGCGATCGCACGGATGTCAGACCTACGGACAGTATCTGATTTGGATAAGCCGTGCGGGTCAGACAGGGATCAACGAATTTGTCGAGTGCATGACGACCAATACGACAGAGTTTTTTCGTGAGTCAGCCCATTTCGATATTTTGCGTGACCTCACCGGTGGTCGCGGACCTCAACAGTTCAACCAGGATCGACTCGCCGACAAAAGCGAAATCCGGATTTGGTGCGCCGCGGCCAGCTCGGGTCAGGAACCTTATACGATCCTGATGAGCCTTTTGGCGGAGCTTGAAATCATCAGGCAGTTCCCGGAGATCAAGTTCCTGGCAACAGATATTGACCGCAGCATGCTCGATCACGCTTCAAGAGGGATTTATTCGCAGTCAGAGGTCCGTTCGCTCCCGTCAGAATTTCAGCGGAAGTGGTTCAGGCCGCTTGCCAGTCCTTCGGATGAAAATCCACGTTTTTTGGCGAACGCGGCTCTGCGCGACAGCATCACTTTCGCTCCGCTGAATCTATTCGATACACCTTATCCCTTCAAACATTTGTTCGATGTCATTTTTTGTCGTAACGTCCTTATTTACTTCGATCGTCCGACAAGTCAGAAGGTTGTGGCCGAAATGGCCCGGCATCTTCGCCCCGGGGGATTCCTGTTTCTTGGACACTCAGAAGCTGGAGTGATTCGTCCCGATAATATGAAGGCCGTTGCCAATGCGGTTTACCGCAAGGATTCATGATGGAAGTCTCACTGAAAGTCCTCATTGTCGATGACGATCCGGTAATCCGGACACTGCTTTCAAAAGTCATCAGCAGTAGCCCGGGATTTGAAGTAATCGCCACGGCGGTTGATGCGTTCGATGCCCGTGACAAAATCATACAGTTTAATCCAGACGTGATGACCCTCGATATCGAGATGCCGAAACTCGACGGAATCACATTTCTGAGAAAGGTGATGGCTCACCATCCCATCCCGACCATAGTCATAAGCAGCCTTGCGCACGGCGGTTCCGAAGCGGCGATTTCGGCTATTGATGCGGGCGCACTCGACGCGATGCCAAAACCTGTCATGGATCGCCCCGGTGCCATTGAGATTTTCAAGTCAGATTTGATTGCAAGACTGCGCGGCGTAGCTTCGAGGGGCAAGACCGGAACTGCGGCCCGGAAGATGACCCCGACCCAGCCCCGCCGCGAGTCACAAACCCAGCTTCCCGAACGCATCGTCGACTATGCGATTTTAGCAATCGGCGCCTCAACCGGGGGAACTGAAGCCATCAGGTGTGTCCTCGAATCTTTGCAGCCACCGATTCCTGCAGTTGTCATCGTACAGCATATGCCACCTGTATTTACGAAAGTCTTCGCCATGAACCTTGGAAAGTGCCTTCCATTTGAGGTTGTCGAAGCCAAAGACGGCGATGTGCTGAAGCCCGGCCGGATCTTGATCGCACCAGGGGATTTTCACATGGAAGTCAAAGGGGGGAACGGTCACTTCTCTGTTACCTTGAACCAGCAGCCGACGCTCCATGGTGTTCGGCCGGCGGTAGACCACTTGTTCCGGTCGCTGGCCCGTGTTGGCGGAAAACGCTGTGTTGCAGCGGTGCTGACTGGAATGGGACGAGACGGCTCAGAAGGTGCCGTTGCAATCCGCGAAGCCGGAGGCTGGGTTGTGGCACAGGACGAGAAGACCTCCGTCGTGTTTGGCATGCCGAAGGCAGTGATTGACGCTGGCGCGGCCAATGAAATCAAGCCTCTTCAGGGCATTGGCGAGGCCATGCGCAAGCAACTTTTCAAACTTAAAATTTGAGTCGCTCAGGTTTTGGCTACTACGAAGAAACCCCTCTCGCGACAGCCTTCGAAAGCTTGTGGAGTGCATGGCTCGCGGCACGACGGGACTTCGCACCTTGTGCTGACGCCGAGTGAGTTTCTTGAAAAACTCGCTGCTATTATCCCGCCGCCTCGCGCCCCACCCAGGTATGGATCCGTGATGCTGGAGTTTGACAACTCAGACGGGAAGCTAGGCGATGGTTCAACGGAAGCCAAATCAAGTCCTGCACCGATAAAATGGCAGTAGGATCTATTTGGCTGTTCGTTCCAATATGAAAAATATGGGTTCACTTGATTGTAATAGGATGAGCAATCAGCATTCACCTCAATTCAAAGCGATTACGTGTCAGGATTGAATGTGACACGATCAGCTATGATTATTTTTGGATACTGGCAATTATCCTACTTCTATAATTTGCGAGGTGAACCTGTTACACAGCACGTTGCGCAAGTTTTGCTGCATCAAGCCGATCAATAATCCACGTTTTAATGAGCGACTGCCTTGTGATCCCGCGGCGTTCCGCTTCTTTATCCAACTCTTTAATCGACCATACGGGAAGATCAAGACTCACGCGTTTGATGGCCTTCGACCAATCGACATGCTTCGTCATGTCCTCACCAGCGCTGAATTTGCTGTCAAACTCTTCGGCGGTGATGGCTTGTTTATTTTCCGAGTTCATATACGTTCCTTTCCTCGCGCCGCGCACGGCGGCATTCAATTAGGCGGATGCGGTCACCGCGGTGTGTGAAACATGCCGTCCAATGCACGGCGTTTATGACGCCGACAGCTAGCCAGCGTAGCTCAGTTGTGGACTGCCCAGGACCTTCGATGACATGCGGATCAAGCCACAGCTGTTGCGCTTCGATGAGGTCAATGCCGTGTTTAGAGTTGTTTATCTCGCTTTTAGCTGGGTCGAACTCAAATTCCATGGAACTCTCCACTATTCGCACGGAAACTACATATTTTTTGAACGGATTTCAATCATTAATTGACTTCAACTCCCAAGTCGCGGGGCAAGACCTTTCTGGTTTTGGCTACTACGAAGAAACCCCTCTCGCAAC
Organism: Pseudobacteriovorax antillogorgiicola; assembly: GCA_945898195.1. Classification (GTDB taxonomy): domain Bacteria; phylum Bdellovibrionota_B; class Oligoflexia; order Oligoflexales; family RGVZ01; genus RGVZ01. The sequence goes on from CAMDHM010000035.1 coordinate 25,135, forward strand.
AGCCTTCGAAAGCTTGTGGAGTGCATGGCTCGCGGCACGACGGGACTTCGCACCTGGTGCTGACGCCGAGTGAGTTTCTTGAAAAAATCGCAGCCATTGTCCCGCCGCCTCGCGCCCATTTGGTCAAGTGGGGCGGTAGTTGAGATTTTGGTCTGTTTTAGGGGCCAGAATTCCCGCTGCTGGGTGTTTGTGACGCAAAAACGTTGCCGGAAACGGCTGCGGGATAGATCGTGAACTGTGCTTGAATTTCATACAATCTGATGTCGCGGCTTGATGCCATGGTCGCGGCTATCATCAACTGACAGCCGCGACCTGAAGTCTGAAAACCACGAAGGAAAATCAGCCTTTCTGTGCGTGTCCCGCGGCCGGTGCAGCGCCAGCGGTCGTGCCGTAGACGACCGTACATAATTTATTGAAGATGAAGTAAGACTCCAACTTTTGCTCGACAAAGCCAATTTGCGTGATTCCGCCAGCCTTTGCTGCCTCGGAAATATTATTGGTACCCCACATGAAAACGAAGAAGACGCTGCTGATGCACGCCTCCCCCTTTTTTGCTTTTTGCAATTGAGCAACATTGATTGTGTTGATTGGAATCACGTTCGTTGCGGTGTTGTAAACCGTGGCGCAGGCCGAAAACAATCCCGATATGGCAAGGCTGAATGCAAGAGCTGAAAGGCGACGCATGATAGAGGACCCCGCGAATGATTGGTTGCCCGATGGTCTCATGTTTCAATGCAAGGTGGTAGGAAGTTGAGGTCCAGAAAGTCAGATTGTAGGAAATTCAAGCACCTTTCACTATCTATCCCGCCGCCACACTGGCAACGTCCGACGTCAACCTTGAAGACGCGAGACAAAAGCCGCGCCCAACTCGACCCCCGAAGCGTCGGGCCTTTCTTGTCGCCAACAGCCTCCTAATCCGTGACAGCAACGCGGACATCTGATGGGATCGGGTGACGCTTCGGGGATCGTTGAAATTAAAGAAAAGGATCCTTAGCTGGAGTTTACTGGGTCACCTTACTGATGAACGCGTCGGCAGCAGCCAAAAGCGCCTTCTGCTGTGCGGGAGTCTTCTTGTTCCACATCGCGACCATCATCGACAGGCGTGGGTTTTTTTGCAGGTACTGGAACTTTTCGGAAACGAATTTCCAGTACAGCCCATCCCACACCTCGCACCAAGGGCCCTTTTTCCAGT
>CAMDHM010000036.1 GCA_945898195.1 Pseudobacteriovorax antillogorgiicola
AAGAGAAAGGTCGACGGCTGGCAGTGAGAATTTCCCAGCACGGCTTGTCGCTGCACGACGGCATTTTGTCCGTTCCGTTTTACATGTGCTCGGAAATACCGCGCCTCTTGGATGAAGCAGAGCATTTTTAGCGTTAAACGCGCATTAGAGAAATCCGGTTGCGAACAGATATTCCGTTTTGTGCAATTAACACGTACTCTTAACGGCTGAATCCATTATTGATTCCCACTTTTTTTGGGGACGATGTCATGCACGAGACGGTCGGCGCACCTGCGGGTGACAAGCCAGGCGAAAAGCCGGGCGAAAAAACAAGCAATCCCCCGACAAATTTGCGATTGGGAATTCCGCGGGAAGTATTTCCCGGGGAACGCCGCGTTGCGATCACGCCGGGCAACGTTGAAAAATTCAAGAAACTTGGTTTTGAAGTCGCCGTGCAGAGCGAGGCCGGACTGGCTGCTGGCTTCGATGACGCAGAATACGTCAAAGCAGGCGCCCTGATCGTCCCTGAGGCGAGGGCTTTGCTGTCGTCTGCCGATGTCGTCTTGAAAGTTCGCGCGCCGTCGCCGGGCGAAATTGCCATGCTGAAGGCCGGGGCTTTTTTGGTCAGCTTTGTCATGCCAGCGCAAAACCCAGAACTCCTGAAGCAACTGGCTGGGGCAAAGGTTTCGACGTTGGCTTTGGATGCGATCCCGCGGACGACGCGCGCACAGAAGATGGACGTTTTGAGTTCCATGGCCAATCTGGCGGGATATCGCGCGGTGGTCGAAGCCGCAGCGGCATTTAGCCGGCCGTTCACGGGCCAAATCACGGCGGCTGGAAAAATGCCGCCGGCGAAAATCATGATCATTGGAGCAGGAGTCGCCGGTTTGGCAGCTATCGGTGCAGGGCGTGCTCTTGGGGCGATCGTTCGGGCCTTTGATACGCGCCCAGAAGTCAAAGACCAGATCACCAGCATGGGCGCTGAATTTTTGGAGCTCAACTTCCACGAAGATGGCACCGGTGAAGGTGGCTATGCCAAAGTCATGTCGCCGGAATTCATCAAGGCCGAAATGGAACTCTTCGCCAATCAGGCCAAGGAAGTCGACATCATCATCACGACAGCGCTGATTCCGGGCATCAAGGCGCCGGTTTTAATCACTGCCGCGATGGTGGAGTCGATGCGCCGCGGCAGCGTGATTGTTGACATGGCGGCAGAGCAGGGGGGGAATTGTGAGTTGACCCGCCCCGGTCAAGTGGCCATCGTCCACGGTGTGTCGATCATCGGGTTTACCGATTTGGCGTCTCGCATGGCGTCCCAGGCCAGCCAGCTCCTTGGCAACAACATGTTCAATTTGATCGAGTCGATGTGCGGCAAGGGCAAGAACGAGGTCAAAGCGTTTCATATTGACCTTGAGGACGACATCGTTCGCCCGGCTCTCGTCACTCATGGCAGCGATGTGACTTGGCCTCCCCCAAAAAAAACGGTGCCGCCCGGAATCGTAAATCCTGCACCCAAAACAGCGGCGGCGATACCTGCAACCCAAGCGGCAAAGCCTAAATCGGGACATGGCGCAAAATCAGGTCCGGCCAAAGGCAGCAAAGTTGCCGTTTTTTGGCTGATTGCCAGCGGAATTTTGTGGTGGCTTGGCACGGTGGCCCCGGCAGAATTTTTGAACCACCTGACGGTGTTTGTTTTGGCGTGCTTCGTGGGTTGGCAAGTGGTGTGGAATGTAACGCCGGCCCTGCACACACCGTTGATGAGTGTTACCAACGCCATCAGCGGAATTATTGTCGTCGGCGCAATGTTGCAGATCTCGGGCCCGGTGGATCACATCAGCACATGGCTCGCGGCAGTCGCCGTTCTCGTTGCAACAATCAATATCAGCGGTGGATTTTTGGTTACGCAGCGCATGCTCAAGATGTTCAGAAGATAATTTTAAAAAAAAATTAGTTCAGACGCTAAGGGAGAAAATTTGTGCCCCAAACCATTTTAACGGTCAGCTATCTCCTTGCCAGCATGCTCTTTATTTTGAGCCTTGGCGGGTTGTCGACGCAGGAAACGGCGCGCCGCGGAAACCTTTACGGCGCCATCGGAATTTTGATCGCCGTCATCGTTACCTCCTTTAGCCCCGTTGTGAAGGACTTTTCCCTGCTCATGCCGGCGGTTGTCGTTGGCACGATCATCGGTGCGATGCTAGCAGCAAGGGTGGCTATGACGTCAATGCCGGAGCTTGTTGCTGTGCTGCACAGCTTTGTTGGCCTGGCGGCAGTCTTGGTTGGTATCGGTAACTTTTTGCAGGCGCCTCACGGGGTCGGTGGCTCTCATGAGATTGCAGCCGGTGCAATGACGGTGATTCATGACGTTGAGATTTTTGTCGGAGTGTTTATCGGTGCCGTGACCTTAAGTGGGTCGATTATGGCTTTTGGGAAATTACGCGGCTCCATCTCCGGAAACCCGCTGATGCTCCCCGGGCGGCATTGGCTCAATCTAAGTATGATGGTAGCCACTTTGTGGCTTGGATTTCTCTTTGTTCAGTCAGCCTCCACGGGTGTTGATCCTTTTGCCGATATGTTCGCCAATGGCGTTGCACCGGGGCTAATTCCGCTTTTGGTCATGACGGCAATTGCGATTGCCATTGGTGTCCATCTGGTGATGGCCATTGGTGGCGCAGACATGCCCGTCGTGGTGTCTATGCTCAACAGCTATTCTGGATGGGCGGCAGCGGCGGCAGGTTTCATGCTGGCAAACGATTTGCTCATTGTGACTGGTGCGTTGGTTGGCAGCAGCGGCGCGATCCTTAGCTACATCATGTGTCGAGCCATGAACCGAAGTTTCATCAGTGTGATTCTTGGTGGGTTTGGCACCGGTGGCGGCAAGGCTGCCGCGCCGGGAGCAGCAAAAGCCCCAGCAGGTGAAGTGGTTTCCGTTGAGGCCGTCGAAGTTGCGGAAATGTTGTCGTCGGCCAAAAGTGTGATTTTTGTCCCCGGATACGGTATGGCTGTGGCACAGGCCCAACATCCAATACGCGAAATCACAGACATCTTGCGAAAAAGTGGTGTGAAGGTGCGGTTTGCCATCCATCCAGTTGCTGGTCGATTGCCTGGCCACATGAACGTCCTTCTGGCCGAGGCGAACGTGCCGTATGACATTGTTTTTGAAATGGACGAGGTCAACGAAGACTTTCCTGCGACCGATGTCGTGATCGTGGTTGGCGCAAACGATGTCGTGAATCCGGCGGCTCAGACCGATGAATCCAGTCCGATTTACGGAATGCCTGTGCTTGAAGTATGGAAAGCCAAAACCTGTGTGGTGCTGAAGCGCGGGATGGCTTCGGGCTATGCTGGCGTTGATAATCCGCTTTTTTACAACAGCAACACGAGCATGCTTTTTGGGGATGCCAAGAAAAGCATTGATGCGGTTTTGACCGCCCTTCGCAGCCATTAACAAAGTGGGCGAAGGGGGCATCAAAGAAATCAGACAGAATTGCTATTTTCTTGGCAGTGCCTGATTTTTGGTCGCTTTTGCTGAGGTCGTTTTTTAAAAATCAACTTTGTTTTCATTGGCTTATAGGTATTTTTAGGTTGGCTTTATCCTTGCAGAATCCAGAAAACAAATCTGGATACAAGGAAAACCACGATGCGTCATAACGCTAAATGGAAGCTAAAAGGCAAGATTACGTCGATGTTGGCCGTCGCATCATTGATGGCGGCGGGTTGTCGGCGTATGGATTCTCTGGCCGAGCCGTCCTCGGTGGGCGAAGCCGCCGTTTCCTATCCAGATCCAGGCGATGAGCCGGTGCGGATCCCTGATGCTGTAAGTGATGCAGATCAAACTCAGCCACCGCAAATTGCACCACAAAATCCCGAAACAGCTAGTACGGCCTTGGCCCCGAATCCACAAAATGCAGCCATGAAGGATTTTGAGCGCCGCGTCATTGAACTAACTAATGCAGAACGCCAAAAACGCGGCTTTTCAATTTTGACGGTCAATCCTCACTTACTCAGTAATTCCAGGCAATGGGCCGGAAATATGGCTTCGCGTCGCAGCATGTATCATAGCAGCATGGACTTTGGCGGCGAAAACGTCGCTTGGAACCAGTCAGGCCCCGAGGAAGTGGTGAAAGCTTGGATGAATTCTCCAGGACACAGAGCCAACATCTTGCGCCCTGGTTTCAAGTCGATCGGTGTTAGTATGGTCAGTTCGAATGGGCCATACTGGTGCCAGCAATTCGGATGGTAAAAAAAGGACGCTCCATTCATGGATCATCTTGCAACGTGTCCCCTATGCCGTGATGTAAGGGCAGCCATCGAAGGCACCCACGAACGCCTCATTTCCGTCAACCAGCATTCGATCTACCTGGTCGGAGAGCACCAATTTTTCAGTGGCTATTGCATGGTCGTGGCACGGGATCATGTTCGGGAAATGCATGATCTGTCCGGCGAAGTTCAACAGGCCATATTTGGCGATGTGATGCGCCTCGGTCGTTCCGTGGCGGAAGCTTATCGTCCCCTAAAAATTAATTATGCATCACTAGGCAACGTGGTTGAGCACCTGCATTGGCATGTGATTCCTCGGTATGCGGACGAAACCGACCCAAAGTCACATCCTTGGGCTGAAGCCGAGCAATTCAAGAATTATAGGACCACATTCGACACTGCGCGCAAGGTGTCCAGGGCCCTCATAAATCCCTAAGCAGTTTATATGTAGAGCGGTCTAAATTTAGTCAGACGATGGGCGGCGGCGTGCAATGGCTTCTTCTCGTGCTTCGTCAATCTCAGCCAGCACTTCACTGACGTTGGCTTTTTTCGCATTTTCAGTGAATCGTCCCGTTAACTCTGTGTCGGGACGTAGTTTGCCATCTCGGTAAAGTTTCCAGATTTCTTTGGCATAATTTGTCGCTTTGATCTCGGGGGCGACGCGCCCAAAAAATGCCACCAACTGCAACAGATCGCGTTCAAAGATACCGAAGGCATTGTTTGCCGTCGCTTGCACGGCCTGGGGAAGATCAATGATCACGAGGCCTTTGTGGGACAAGAGAATATTGAACTCCGACAAATCGCCGTGGACGATTCCTGCACAGAGCATCAGCACAGACTGCTTAATCATGACTTGAAAGAAAGATCGTGCTTGATCAGCGGTTATATTGACGTCGCTCAGCCTGGGGGCTGGGTGGCCATCTTGATCGGCTGCCATTTCAAGCAGCAGAACACCTTCATAGAAGCCCAACGGCTTTGGTACCTGCACGCCGGCAGCGGCTAGGAGATAAAGGGTTTCAACTTCAGTGTTTTGCCATTCGAACTCTCGTTCCTTACGGCCGTATTTGCTGTTGCCTTCCATAGCCCTGGCTTTGCGGCTATTTCGAATTTTGCGGCCTTCGGTGTACTGTGTTTTTTGTTTAAATGTCCGGTTGTTGGCTTCCTTGTAGACCTTGGCGCAACAAATCTCACCCTCGGCGCGGACAAGGTACACCTCGGCTTCTTTGCCGCTTTGAAGCTGGCCCACGACCTCATCAATGAGGTCGGCTTGGATTAGCGGAAGTAGTCGGTTCGGTATCTTCATGGCCGAGGACTATACAGGAATGCTGTGCCAATCCATAACGATTATAAATGGCTCCCTCTAAGTATGCCGGATAAGGAAGTAACTATCTAAAAATAAAGGAGAATTAACTGATTTCAACCTGATTTTGGCCGTATTTCTGGGGAGGCAAGCGCTAATAATGATGAAAGAAAAAGCGGCCGGTAAACCGGCCGCTTGAATAAACAATCCATCAGAAGTTCGTGTTTCCACGAAGTCCTTAATTACTTTCTGCCAGCAATCGTCAGTTTTCCAAAGGTCTTGGCATCGACGCTTTTTTCAAGATCATCAAGAACGAGGTTCATCGGAATTGCCATATTGTAGCCTTCTTCTCCGCCCCAATGCAGTGCTACAGCAAAGCCAGTTTTACGATCAAGGACTGGTGAGCCGCTTGAACCGCCCTCGGTGTCACAGGTGTGACGGATCGTCATTCGTCCGCCATTTTCTTCGGGGACGATGGAGAACAGTTTGCAGTCTTTGGAGCGGTCGATCTCTTTCGTTCGTGCTTGGGGATGACCGGCGACGATCAGGGGCTGCCCGACGGTGATGGCACCGCCCCACATGGTGATGACGCCGCTGCTGGAGTCAAGTTCCGCCTTGCGGGTTTTTGGAACGTCTTTTACGGGCTTTACTTGATATAGTGCGTAATCGTACTTTTCATTGTGTGCCAAGGCTTCCACACAGCTGAATTTCTCATGTTTTTCGGATGAGCGTGCCGTTTCATAGTTAAGTTCGAAAACCACATCACATCCTGCGAATTCCCAGCAGTGAAAGTTGGTCACAAAGAGATCTTCGGCAACGCGCCAACCGGTGCAAAACCCTTGGCCGGTTGTGTCTTTAAGGATCGCGATAGGACGTGTCATATCGTAGTACTTGGAGGTTTTTGCGGCTTCAATTTTTTCGAGGTTATTTTCCCCGACAATGCGTCGTTCAAAGAACCAAGCGGGCATATTCGCTGGCTCAGAGATGATGTCGGAGTCCGGATTTGCCAAGGCTATTGGATCCATTCCAATGATACCGGTGAGGATAGCCGCCGCAAAGATAGTTCTGAACCTGCCGCTGAAAATGGTCTTCGTCCTTGAAATGATGCTGGCCATGGTTGTTCCCTTCCATCCAGAAACTGGCGAAATTGCCAGTTTGGCTAATTGTCCAGACCTCAAGCGATCCTTGCTTGAGATGCGTCTAACTTTTTGAAAAAATTAACGGAAACTTTGTTATTGGAGAGATCACCATAAAACTGGCCGAGTGGTCAACTTGTTTTTGTCAGGTGATTTTTTTCCTCGATCCAGTTAGTTCCTTACAGGGTTTCTGTATTGCCGTCTAAGTTCCTCGGGAGGCCTTTATGGTCCGGGATTCGCAAGCCAATTCAAAGCATCGCGTCAGCCGCTTAATCGACCGGTTTTCGAACCTGCCCACTGGCAACGCTGGGGCAGACGGATCGACCAATGGACTATCTAAGTCAGGTGCCTGCCAGATGAAATTTCCGCAGGCCTGTTGCGGTGGCACTGGGTATGTCCTTTTTTCCGATGGCCCGACGGTTTCTGCCCGCGTCTGCGATTGTGTGATGAAGTGCGCTGTGTGCCACGGGCAAACTAGGATGGTTATCGACGGGACAGCTCGTTCCTGTGTTGAGCCATCGCCGCGCAAGATCGCTGGCATCATGACGAATGCGGAATTACCAGCGCGATATTTGAATGCCGGATTCGATTCTTTTGCCAACCATAGTGGCAACGGTCGGCAGGTTGCGGCACGAATGCAGAAATGGGCGCAGACTTTTTCACCAAATGTGTCATCAGGCCTTCTGATCGGTGGCACGGTGGGAGTCGGTAAGACGTTTTTGCTGGTGGCCTTAGCCAAGGCCTTGGCTGCTCGGGGATTTTCGGTTTGCTTTGCGGATTTTTTTCAGCTCCTTAGTGAATTGAAGGCAGGTTACAGTGATGGCAAGGCAGATCCGCAGATGATGGCACCTTTGATGTCATGCGATGTGCTCTTTATTGACGAACTTGGTAAAGGTCGAAACACGGAGTGGGAAAAAACAATCGCCGACACTCTGATCGCTGGACGGTACAACCAAAAACGTCCGGTTGTAGCTTCAACCAATTATGGATTGACGGCGGATTCAGGTCACGCTGTCAGCTTCAACATTGACCTTGAACGGTCTATTTCAACCCGCAGTGATTTTAGCCCTGAAGTATTCGGATCCCTTGAGTCACGATTGGGCAGTCGGGTTTTCTCGCGCTTGCGTGAGACAATGGAATTTACAGAAGTTACGGGTGACGACTTTCGCAGGCGTGGGGCGCGCGGGTGATTCGTCAGGCGACGGAATCTCATGGTTGCATGGCAGAAGACCCGCAGCGCCTGCAGTACGTTTTTGCTTTGCTTGGTGCCAACATCGAACACGATGATCGTGGTTCACAAATTCGTATTACAATGCCGCCTGAATCATGCGCCCTGTGCGCCGGTAGTTGCGCCGTTGAAAACCGTGCAACTAGGTCGATGGCTCCCTGCCCGATATCAACCAGGATGGCACGGCTTAAAAATGTTTTGATGGCATTGAATCCCGACAATCCATCGTCCGTTTTACAAAAGGCTTCGTCGGTCAGTCTTTCACCTGCCCTGATAGACCGCCTCCATAAATCGATCGTTAATCGGACTGGCGCATCATTTTCGATTAACCTACCTCCGGTCGCCCTCGCCGCCAGGGCGGCTTGGATTTTTGGAGCCAAGGCCGGAGTTTTTTTGGCAAGTGATGAAGTTTCGGCTGCGAATCCGCCGGGTGCGCCACACCTTGTTTTTGTGCACCTTGACGGAAAGGCATGGGAGCAGGGGACAGCCGAGGTCATGGAGCAGTGGATCAGTTGGTGCCAGAGGGCCGGGTCTGCCTTGTGGGTGTCCGCACCGGATATGCCGGCATCTTCTGCTCCATTAAAAGCCGGCTGGGGGAGGGTGTCGAGGCAGATTGCGGCTCGGGTTGCAAAAGCCAGAGAACGTCATTGGAGCGGTTGGCTCTCGACCCAAGCCAAGTCACGTTTACTTGAAGTTTGTGAAGCTAATGCAATGTTTGACAAATAGAATGACCGCCGCAAAACTGCGGCTGTATGGTACCGCTCAAAGTTAGGCCGTAATTGGCAAAAGGAACAGGATCATGGCAGACATGCGCAGTTTTAAATCCCACATCGCCCTTGAATCATCGCCGCACTGGGCGGACCATGCTGCCAGACGGGTTGTCGCATTTTGGGGGGCGCGAGATAGTTACACCGTTGCCAGTGGCATCACCCCCAGTGGAACAGTCCACATCGGTAACTTTCGGGAAGTGATCACTGTGGATGTGGTCGCACGTGCCCTGCGGGGACTTGGCCATAACGTTCGCTTTATCTATAGCTGGGACGACTTTGATACGTTCCGGAAAGTTCCAAAAAATCTGCCAAATCAAGAAATGCTGACCGAACAATTGCGGCGGCCGATTAGTCGCGTGCCGGATCCGCGAGGGATTGCCAAAAGTTATGCTGGCTTTGGCATCATGGCGTTCGAAAAAGAGCTGGCGGCTGTTGGGATTGTTCCAGAATTCATCTACCAGCATGAACGCTATTCCAGCGGGGTTTATGCTGATCAAATAAAATTTGTTTTGGAAAACCGCGAGAAAATCGTAGCGATTTTAAATGAGCATCGCAGCGAGCCCTTGCTCCCAACATGGCTTCCGACTGCAATTTACTGCGAAAAATGTGATCGCGACACGATGGAATACGAGCGATATCCCGGTGGATGGGACTATGCATACAAGTGTTCTACCTGCCATCACGAGGCGATCACGGATATTCGAAAAACGCACAATCTCAAGCTAAATTGGCGAACCGATTGGCCGATGCGCTGGGCTTTTGAAAAGGTTGATTTTGAACCGGGAGGAAAAGACCATTCCAGCGAAGGTGGGTCTTTTGATACCGGAAAGAAAATCGTCAAGGAAATCTGGGGGCGCGAGCCGCCGGTATACCAGCAATACGATTTTGTTATGATTAAGGGTGGCACGGGGAAGATGTCGTCGTCGAGTGGCGAATTGTTTACCGTAGCGCAGGCGCTGGAAGTTTATCCACCTCAAGTTTTGCGTTGGATCTTTGCCGGCCATCGGCCAAATCATGATTTCTCCCTCGCTTTTGACGCTGATGTGATCAAAACCTACGACGAGTTTGACCGTGCAGAGGCTGTGGCGTTGGACCCCGAGCAGGCTGGCACAGACAAGAAATGGCCCATGACGCGACGGGTTTACGAACTGTCAACGGTCGACGGATCTGTGCCCGCTAAAGCCCCGTACCGCGCGCCTTTCAGGGAACTGTGCGGGCGCCTTCAGATTTGCAGTGGCGATGCCAAGAGAACGATGGACCGCTATTACAGCGGATTCGTCAAAGATGATTTTGACCGTGAGGCCTTTATCGACCGCGCGGCACGTGCATGGAATTGGTTGCAGGGTTTTGCTCCGGAAGAGTTTCGATATTCTCTTGAGGCCGGGCGACGTAAAAAGTCTGATTTTACGGATGTGCAACTGGGAGCACTGGATGCTCTCGTCCATTTAGTTAATGAAGTGGACTTGGAATTTGTGGAACCCAAAGATCTTAACCAGTTGATTTACGATAAGGTCGTCCACGGAACCGGGTGTGATCCCAAAGAGGCATTCAAGGGGATTTATCAGAAATTGATAGGTCGGGATCAGGGTCCAAGATTGCCCGCTTTTATTAAAGAGCTCGGTCGCGAGCGTCTGAAGGAGCTTCTTGGAGCTTGGAGCTAACGGGGGTGAACTTCGTTTTAAAGGGCGTAGGTTCCAGTCGCCATAAGGTACACATGGGTACCTTCGTCTTGAAGTTTGGCAAAGAAGAAAGGTTTGCGAAGTTCAGCTCCAATTTGGAGCTTCCCTGTGGTGTAGACCAGCGATCCGCCAAATGTCGCCTCTAAAGCAGTTACTGTTCGGCTATCGCTGATGGGTAGGCCGATTTCAACGTCCTGGGTCGCCGCCGAAGAGAGGCTTAACCCGAGACGTCCACTGCCCTTGAAAGCAATGTTTTCTAGCAGTGAAAACTTGTACTCGCCGCCGGCATCGATGGTGGTCACGGCCATATCGATGCTGTAGGTCGAATCACTGTAGACGTTGCTCCATCGCGAAATCCCGGCCGTGACATCAATATTTGGACGAAGTGCACGAACGTAGTCTCCGCCAAAAATAAATACGGCAGAGCTGACATGGCCAAGGCCGGAAACAAGTCCGAAAAGTCCGCGGACATAACTCTGCGGCGGCTGGCCTTTCTGCGTATCTGTTGTAGCGATTGGGACGCTATGGGATTCCGGAGTTGGTTCCCTACGAGAATTCGGAAACAGGGGAACCGATTCCTTTTGTTTTTTACGTTTTGGTGCTGCGTTGGCACTTCCATCAAATAAAATCATCAGCAGCGAAATTGCTAGAAGGCTCCGGAACAGCGTTGATTTAGTGATATTGCAAAACATTAAGTCCCCTCAGAAGCGCATGCCGGCTTCGCCGCACAAGAGCATCGAAATTCCACCCATGGTCGCAACTTTTGTTAGCAGGGTTGGTTTGCGAACCTCTGCAGCAATGAAAAAACGACCGAAATTCATTTCTAGTCCGCCGCCAAGATTAATGGCAAAGCTGTTTACAGAACCAGCTGCAAACGAGGGATCGGTGGCAAGGTCGCCCGTCGTTACGACCTTGATTATGTTCATTCCGGCGCCACCTCGGACACGAAGGGCAATCAAGGAAGAAAGTGGCAGACGATATATTCCGTCTCCGTTGATCGCCATGTCAGAAATTGTGAGCGTTGTGTTTACGTCGGCGTAATCCAATACATATCCAAATGAGGTTAACGAAGCTTCAAGTTCAATGTTGCGTAGGATGCGGTACCCGGCGCTGCCGCCAAATCCGTAGACACCGGGGCTAGGAGCATCCTTCATCCCCATTGCGATGAATCCGAGTCCACCAATGCGAATCTTTGAGCCCGCCTTCTTTTTTCGGGCAGGGTGCTTTCCGGTTTTAGCTTCGGCATCTGGGTCGGTCCCATGGACGGAGCTAGTTTTATCGTTGGCTAGTGGTTCACTGGAACTTTTAGGGAGCGTTTTTTTTTCAGAAGCTGAGGCTGAACCAGAAAAAGCAATCGCGCTAACGACGCTGGCCATCAAAATCGATTTAATGACTTTCATTGTACCACCCATCTGCAACGCGACGGTCGTGAATCAAAGCCCAGGCGGCACCGGCAAAAACTTTTCCGATGGCAGCCAGATCGGCATCATCCATCGAGGCTTCGGCGCGAATCACAATATTCAACTGGTCGTATCCACGAGCCATTTCCTGTAGGCGTATCAAATCATTTTTTGCTGCCGCGAGAGTCTCAAAAAACACAATTCCGTATTTGCGTTGGGGGAGTCTCAGTGAGACTGGGGGCACCGCATTTGCCTTATCGGAAATAACTTTGATGGGCCCCTCAATCAAAGTGGATCGTGATGGCGACTGCGGTTGGACCGCTGGCACCGTCTTTCCTGGCTGGCGGCCTTGGTTCGGGCGGTCTCGCCGCGTTATGTTGCCGCCACCGCGGCTTGGTTGGCCGCTGCCGCCACTGCGGCTTGGTTGGCCGCTGCTGCCACCGCGGCTTGGTTGGCCGTTGCCGCCACTGCGGCTTGGTTGGCCGTTGCCGCTGCCACTGCGGTTCGGTCGTTCATTGTTGCCACCAGATTTTTTGCTGTTTTGCATCAAACGTTTCCTTTGGATTCTATTCTACTGCACTGTGAGGCTGACAGGAATGCGGTCGACCAAGCCAGCTGGGCCGAAGTATTGGATAGGACCAGCAAACCGGTAATCATCGCCAATGGACCAGGCATCTCGGGATTCTGCAAACCAACGAAATGCTGGGCCTGCTAGGTCCACAAGTGTTTTGCGGATGACGGCCTTGTCTTGCCCCTTGCGCCGCTCCATCGTTAGCATCGACACTAAGGGAACGCCCCAGGCCTGCCATTGGTCCGGCGGCAGGGTCAAGCCATGGACGGCCGCTAAATACCCAGTATGGCCGCTGGATGCCAAGGCCGCCGCTGTGAGGCCCAGGCTCCAGGCATAATTTGCATCAAAGTTGGTTGGTGCGGCACAGCGCCCTTCGTACCCTAAAAAGTGGGTCTGGAAGGAAAATTTGCCATGATAATGCCCCTCGGATTTTAATTCACCAAGTTGGCTGGACAAGAGCTCCAAAAGAAGTTTTTCCGTTTCGATTCGTGACAAAGCAACATTGCCGTGTGGGTCTCGGTCCATGATGAGCTGGCGTTGAATATCGATCGGTAGGCCTGCCAGGGTTGCGGCTGATTCTCGCGGTAATCGGCCGGCGAGGTACTCAATTTGTGCCGTGAACCCCCGAAGGGACTCAATGTAATCTTTGTGGGCGGCAATAATTTCATTCAAGTCAGCAATCAGTGAACTCATTTCTGGAATGAATTCGATAAGGCCCTCGGGGACCAAAACAACACCGTAGTTTTTGCCTGCGGCAGCGCGCTCCACGACGACTTTGGCAAGAAGGTCCACGATGCCACGCATGGTCTTGCCATCGCGTGCCATTTCCTCGGAAATCAGGGCCACGTTGGGACGCGTTTGCATTGCCGCTTCCAATGTTATGTGGCTGGCGCTTCGCCCCATAAGACGAATGAAGTGGTAATATTTTCTGCCGCTTAAGGCATCTTTCGCGATGTTGGCGATCAGTTCTGCATAGACGCGGACGGCAGTGTCAAAACCAAATGAAGTCTCAGTGAATGGCCCACGCAAGTCACTATCGATGGTTTTTGGAACACCGACGATTCTGGTTTTCGAACCGTGCTCAAGCAAATATTCCGCAAGAAATGCTGCGTTGGTATTGGAGTCATCGCCTCCAATGACAACAAAAGCATCGAGATCGTGGTGGTCAAAGATTCTTGCGCAGGTCGCAAAGTCCTCTTTGCTTTCGAGCTTGGTCCGTCCAGTGCCAAAGAGGTCGAAACCACCGGTATTGCGGTACCCATCCATCAGCTCTTGAGTCACTGGAAGCGATTGGTTTTTGAGAATTCCGGAAGGCCCGCCAGTAAATCCAGTCAGGGTTGAATCTGGGTGAAGTTTTCGGATTCCTTCGAACAACCCACCGACAACGTTGTGTCCACCTGGGGCTTGGCCACCTGAAAATACGGCGCCGACTCGAAGTGGATCCGCTTTTGCCAGGTCATTCGTGCCACCAACCTCGACTCGCAGAAGGCCTTGATGTGCTGTTTTCGGGAACAAATCGGCAATGCGCAATTCAAGGCTTTCAACTCCAGCAACCTCGGATACGCCGCTGCCATAAAGGTCCATCAGAGTGGCAGGCCCCCTTGGTTTGTATTCACGGCGTGCAATCAGAAATTCAGACATGGCGCGTTTGCCTCCATCAAGCCAATGATTCGAGTCGTTCGCGGACGATTTCAATGGCCTTTGCCGTCGGAACACGCACCTGTGTGGCCGAATCGCGGTCTCGGATTGTCACCGTATCTGATGTGATCGTCTCGCTGTCAATGGTGATGCAAAAGGGTGTCCCGATCTCATCGTGTTTGGCGTACCTTTTTCCGATCGATTGCTGTTCGTCATAGCTGACGTTGAGGCCGTGGCGACGTAGTTCCGCGACAATGGCCCGTGCTTTTTCGGGTTGGCCGTCTTTTTTTACCAGAGGCAAAACGGCGGCTTTAATTGGAGCCAGGCGCGGATGCAATTTCAACACCACGCGAATTTTTTCCTTGCCCTCATGGTCCACGCCTTTTTCTTCAGAGTAGGCGTCCAAAAGGAAGCAGAGAACCGTCCTGGTCAGGCCAGCGGCAGGTTCGATCACATAGGGCGTGTAGCGCCAGCCGGTTTTGCCAGTGCTTGGGTCGACCTTTTGCTGGTCAAAATAGCTGAGTTTGACGCCAGAAGCCTCGGCATGACGCGACAGGTCATAGTCGGTGCGCGAGGCGACGCCTTCGAGTTCGCCCCAACCCCATGGATATCGGTATTCGATGTCGTAGCAGTCGTCTGAATAGTGGGCCAACTCGTTGCTGTCGTGACGGCGTAGAATGAAGTCTTCTTTTTTGTTGGCAAAACTTGCGTACCAGTTCATGCGTTCCGCGCACCAGTATTTTAGCCATTCGTTCTGCGTGCCTGGCTCGATAAAGAATTCCATCTCCATTTGTTCAAATTCGCAGGATCGAAAAATAAAGTGTTCCGTGACGATTTCATTGCGGAAGGATTTCCCTGTTTGGGCGATCCCGAATGGAATTTTCATGGATTGGCTTTGCTGGACATTGAGAAACTGCACGAACATGGCCTGCGCCGTTTCCGGCCTCAAGTAGACTGCAGTGCTGCGGACCGCTTCATCCAACTTATTGCGGAATTCTTCCCGCGTTAGGTCTTTCCCATGTGCATCGCGCACGAATTCACTGAGAGGATCGACCGGGCCCATGTTGGTTCGGAACATCAAGTTGAACTGACGCTCGTCGCTGAGCAGCGGGGATCCACAAACGGGACAGATGTAACCATGGGCAGTGACGAGTCCGGTGAGGGCCTCGCCATTGGCCTTGCCACCCTTTTTAAAGGCTACGGAAGTCCCAGCGGCAATTTGGGGGGCCTTGTCAGCCCGGAAACGCTCTTTGCAATTGAGGCAGTCGACAAGGGGGTCTGAGAAGCCCGAAAGGTGTCCCGAGGTTTGCCATACTTTCGGATGCATCATGATCGAGGCATCAATTCCGACCACGTCTTCTCGCTTATAAACCATGCTGCGCCACCATTCGGCGGCAATATTGCGCTTCAATTCGACCCCTAAGGGGCCGTAGTCGTAGCAGGACTTTAGACCGCCGTAGATTTCGCTGCTTTGGAAGATAAAACCCCGGCGTTTGCACAGGGAGACGATTTTCGTCATCAAATCAAGAGATTCCATCAGTGGTCCCGCTGGTTTTAAGGTTTGACCAAATCGTTCCGCATGGTATTCCAGAGGCGTCTGATCCACAACTCCAGAGGGGTGATTCGATGTTGAAGGATGAATTTTCCGGTTCTAATCAGGGCAACGGAGACCAAATGGGCACAAAATCTGCAAAAAATGACTTCAAAGTTAAAGACATCAGCCTTGCCGATTGGGGGCGTAAGGAAATTGAGATCGCGGAAAAGGAAATGCCGGGTCTAATGGCCCTTCGCGCTGAATTCGGCCCGAAGAAGATCCTCAAGGGAACCCGCATTGCGGGTTGCCTCCATATGACGATTCAAACCGCTGTCCTAATTGAAACATTGATCGAACTTGGTGCTGAAGTTCGCTGGTCCAGCTGCAATATTTTTTCGACGCAGGATCACGCCGCGGCGGCTATTGCTGCTGCAGGCATTCCGGTATTCGCCTGGAAGGGTGAAACGGAAGAAGAATACGAATGGTGTATTCGCGAAACCATCATGTTCGGTGACAAACCGCTTAACATGATCCTTGACGACGGTGGCGACTTGACCAAGTTGGTTCATGACCAGCCTGAACTGCTCAAGGGTATCAAAGGGATTTCGGAAGAGACGACGACGGGCGTTCATCGTTTGGTTCAGATGTTCGAAGCCGGAACCCTTAAAATTCCAGCGATCAACGTCAACGATTCGGTGACCAAGGCCAAATTTGATAATTTGTACGGCTGCCGTGAATCCCTGGCGGATGGTATTAAACGTGCTACGGACGTCATGATTGCAGGGAAAGTTGTGGTGGTTGCCGGTTACGGCGATGTTGGCAAGGGCTCGGCCCACAGCATGCGCAGCCTCGGCGCGCGCGTTTTGATCACTGAGATCGATCCGATTTGCGCCCTTCAGGCGGCAATGGAAGGTTTTGAAGTGACCACGATGGAGCTTGCGGCACCAGTTGCAGATATTTTTGTTACGGCGACAGGCTGTATGGACATCATCACGGAAAAGCACTTCGTGCTGATGAAGGACGAGGCGATTCTGTGCAACATCGGGCACTTTGACAGCGAGATCAAAATCGCTTGGCTCGAGAAATCGCCCGGCATCAAAGAAATTAACATTAAGCCTCAAGTCGACAAGTTTGTGTTACCCAATGGCCGCGCCCTTGTGGTTCTGGCTCGCGGACGTTTGGTCAACCTCGGTTGTGCAACAGGTCACCCGAGCTTTGTGATGTCGACTTCGTTTACCAATCAGGTTTTGGCTCAGATTGCTTTGTGGACTGAGGGCGAAAAATATCCCCTCGGCGTGCATGTTTTGCCAAAACTTTTGGATGAAAAAGTGGCCCGCCTGCACCTTGACAAGCTTGGCGTGAAACTAAGCAAACTGTCGGAGGCTCAGTCGGAGTACCTAGGGATAAATGCCGAAGGTCCATATAAGCCGGAGCATTATCGCTACTAAAAGAAAGCCCCTTCGTTTCCGGTGACGGAGTGAGGGGGCTATTTCTTTTTCTTTTTAAAAAAGCCCCTCAGTCGAGGGGCTTTTTTAGTTCATTTTCTAGCTCAAGACAGCCAAAGCGACTCACCATAACCAAGTTATGTTTGACCAAGTAGCTTCCTAAAACATCCCGCAATCTGCGCCAGGTCGTCCATGTCCGATATAACGACATCCAGAGCGGCAAGAAACTCAGCCTCCTCGACAATGCTGCCCAGGAAGCTGACGTGATCGTCGAGACGAAGGATGATTCGTTGCCTTTCGAGTTCATCCCGTAAAGGGCCGTCTCCCGCAAGCACGCAGTGGAAATCAATACCTTGGTCGCGAAAGTGGGCGCATCTTAACATCAAGTAACCATAACCAAATTTTGAGCTCAGTGCTGAGTTATTGCCCAAAAGTCGCGCTGCGGGTTTCAGCCCTAGAAGGTCGCGTAGTGACTTTCTAGCTTCATTTTGATGATGGACGAGGGGCAACGGCAAGTCCTCCAGTGCTCTTGTGAGCATAACCACCCACAGAAAATTGTCAAAATGGCCTGCGGGGGCGACAATACAGGAAACAAGCTTTTCGGAGTGACCATGCGCGTTCTCGCTACATCGGCAACTGCCGTTGCAATTATTGTTGGCATCAACGCATGCCGGACCACCTCTCAACTTGGAAACGGTGCTCGCAGCATTTTGGCGTCAATTGACGGAGTTGACCCAACGGATCTGACTTTACCGGGGCTTTCTTACAAGCTGATTTGCGACCGTGGAACAACCGTTGTTGGCCGGCCGGCGGTAGCGGCACAGCCTGGGGTGGGGAGTGCTGCAGGCAATCGGGTCTCCTTTCCGGGTGAAGGTATTCAAGACGGCGATGCTTGTGCGCTCGAGGTTCGAGCAGAAATCGCCCCTGAATCCGCATCGTTATTTAAATGGCTGTCCAAGCCGGCAGAGCAGGCTGTCGGGCTCCTTTATGGATCCAACAAGGGCCGCGTGATGGAAGCCGACAAGACCCGCAAGCTGTCCCTCACGCTCTATAAGCTTTACTCTCGAATGGGGGGAGACAGCTTTGTGGCAACGGTGGACGTGGTGTTCAAGCCCCATGAGGGCAGTTCGTCGCCTGCAACTTCTAGTGCCCCGATGCTTCCTGATTCGTCCCGAATGACCGCCTCCATGCATTGTTTGGCTGGTGATTTTGCCACGGACCAGTACCGCCAAGGTGGAACCGCTGAAGTCGGGACCTTTCAGTTCACGATTGAAACCACAAGAGCCATGGGAACAAGTTGCGACCGATTGACCGTCCTACAGGACAATATCGCAATTTTTGAAGGGATTTTGGATCCCAGCTTACTTAACTTTTCCAGTCCCGCCCGCGGGGACGTCATTCGGTTCCCTCGCCAGTTTGATCTGTTTCCAGTCGCTGTCGAGGGCTCACTTAATTCTAATCAGACTGGCGGTCCATCGGAGTGCTTGAATTACGATGGTGCGCGCCAAAAATGTCTGGATAGGCGGAGCTTTGACCTTCCTAATTCGAAAAATTATTGGGTTGCCAAGGTCCAAGGACGGCGTTCGGACGGCACGGCTGATACTTTTTTTGTTACATCGGGAAATTATGGCTTTAACCTTGATGACGGCAGTCGAACTAAAACAACAGAGGACATGACCACCGCCCTTTCCACCTCGACGCCTTACGCCCAGCGGCAGAAGTACAATTGGTATAGCTCGTCCCTGGACGGCATCCTGCTGGATTATGAATTTGATCAGGCCTTTGTTGGCGGCGCCTACCATGCAAGTTTTTCCATAAATCGGGTTTCGATAGGCGATTTCAAAGTCCTTCATGTCGACCGTGTCTGGACCCATGGATTTCATGAAGTCGTAGAGGCGGAGCTTGAGGCGCAATTTATGGCCCGTTGGATGGGTCTTGTTTCGATGGCTAACGGTGGATCGCGCGTCGAATTCGTCGTGTCAGGTCCACGGGACTATTTCCAATCCCAATCGAAAGCCGCCGGGACCAGTGTTTTGCCGCGCTATTTCACTTGGGATGCCTTCAAGTCGGACCGAAATCGCACTGAAACCGTCGGGAATCAGGCGGATTTTGGGGCTTACGCCCTGACCACGACAACATTTGCCCCGGCGTCTTGCCAGATGAATCTGGCGGCTTTGGTCGAGCGGGCGAGTGCCATGACCAGCACGGTTATCGACGCCTCTGGCGGCGTGCGGGATGGGCTTTTTGAAGCCTGCCGGATTTCGAAGGTTTCGTTTCCGCGATCTTATGATAACTGGACCCCTTCAGTGCGCTTTTTCTTGTGGGGTTGGAAGGTGATAATCTGACGAGGCCTGACGACTTTGGCACAGTTCTGGTAGTCTTTTTGGTAAGACTTTTCAGTGCAGCATATGGGGTAATTCGATGACTCAAGACATTGACGACAAAAAAGCCAAGCGACGTCTGGACCATAATCGTGGGATCTTGGACCGCATGAGCACTGGCGAGCCCCTGTGGGCTTTTGACAGCAAGTCTAGCTGGTTTCCGCCGCGCCCGACGATTGATAAGGACCCCAAGGCCATTGGACAGCTTTACGGGGCTGGGGTAAACGGAACAAAGTTGAAGGTGGAGTCATCGGCTAGTGGAGAAGAACCCTCTGAATCAAAACAAAAATCAGGCGGCGTCAAGCCCCTCAAATCAGTCCAACGATCCGTCCGCCGGGACGCCGCCCAAGACAGTCCGACCGCGGATTGACCCGCGCAAGCTCAAAGGCTTCAGGGATTACCTCCCGGCTCCGATGCGCTTGCGCCAGCTTGTTCTGACAGAAATCCGGGCCGTTGCCCGCCGGGCTGCTTTCCAAGAAATCGCGACGCCAGCCCTTGAATACGAGGAGACTCTGCTGGGCCAAGGCGGAGAGGAAACGGACAAACAGGTTTACCGTTTCGAGGATCATGGTGGCCGCCGTGTTGCCCTTCGATTTGATCTGACCATTCCCTTTGCTCGATTTGTCGCAGAACATCAGGGCGAGCTCGTTTTTCCATTTAAAAAGCTTCAAATTGGCGATGTCTGGCGTGGGGAAAACACCCAAAAAGGGCGATACCGCGAATTCGGTCAGTGTGATTTCGATATTATCGGAATCGACTCCATCGCGGCAGATGTTGAAGTCATGCTGGCCTTGGCCACCGTCTTGAGTCGCATACCATGCGGCGGTGTCACGATGCACATCAACCACCGTGGTTTGCTTTCGGGGATCCTAGCGGCCGCATATGGCAGTGAGATTTCTGCGGCCGATGAAACGAAGGCCCTCATTGCGATCGATAAGTTAGCAAAAGCGGGGGGGGACGAAGTCCTTCGCCTGCTCTCGGTTATTCCTGCACACGGCAGAACTTCCGAAGAGGCGGCAGGATTTGTCTTCAAGGCCATTTCCGCAAAAGCAGCTGATGGTAATTCCGATCTGAATCGGCTGCGGGAACTTGTGAACTTGGATAATCCTGCAGCTCTAATAGGACTCGAACCCCATTTGGGCCGGGTGAGCACAATCCTGGAACTACTAAAACGCGCGACGCCTCCCTCCGGCGTTACTTTTAAGTTGGACCTCAGCATTGCCCGTGGCCTTGGTTATTACACGGGGGTCGTGTTCGAAACGACGTTGGATCGACTGCCGGGGTTTGGTTCGGTCAGCTCTGGCGGTCGTTATAACGATTTGGCGTCACGATTTAGCAACCGCGAGCTTCCTGGTGTCGGTGGTTCCATCGGCTTGGATCGCTTGGTTGCTGGAATTGAAGAGCTTGGTCTGGCTGAGGCAACGGCTGCAGGTGGCGTGATGGTGGCTGTGGCCTCGCAGGATGCCCTGCCGTACGCTTTCGATGTTGTTTCCCTGTTGCGCAATGCCGGTGTTAACGCCGACATCGGTGTCACGGAAGGGAAGGTCGCCAACCAGTTTAAGTATGCGAGCCGGCTTGGCTACGCCCACACCGTTACCGTGGGCGGTTCAGAAATGGCTGCACGGACGGCGAACCTCAAAGACATGACCACCGGAGAAGAAGCCCGCGGCATCCCCATTGCGGAAGTGATTTCTCGTTTGACGTGAACCGGATTTAATCGGCTCCCGTTAACTTGCGAGTTCTGTTTTCGCACCGTCTAAAGTCGATTTTTCGGTGATGGCGTTTGGGGGAACCCCGTGAAACATTAGACCAAGGTGGATCGCCGATTCGTTTTCAGTATGTGCTTTTCTCCAGCGGACTTTAGCTAAGCCATGCACATGACTTGAAGTGTCAGTCGGATTTTTGATGATTGAATATCGAATCTCATCCCCGGTTTCCCAGTGTTCAATCGAGCCTTCGATTTTTACCTTCATGCCGCCAGAACTTAGATCAACAATGGTGGCACTGACCAATCCAGAACATCCGATTTTTTTTAGAAGGCAGGGAAACGATACCTCGCGTCGGATTTCGGGTTGATCCTTAGGTTTTGTCGATTGATCGTGAAAAGCCTCAACAGAATCAAATAGTTTTTCCGCTTCCGGAATTTCTATGCTCACAGAATAAATAATTCCAGTGGCGATTAAATCTTCGAATTCGATTTGCGCGGATTTTGTTAAAAAAATCAGTAGATTCATCATTTCTTTTTTAATGCTGTGCAAAAACGGTCTGACCTTTAAAGACTTGCGACGGCAAAAGTCCATGTCAATCACTAAAGCGCCGGGCTTATGGTTCCTGATATCAACGGACAATGTCTTGTGGTTGGAGGAGATCACGGCCGTACACTTAGATTGCCGGAAGCCGATTTTTTTTATCTCCTGTCCATCCATGTCACTGAAGAAAAAAATTGAGTGTTTGGTTTTTGCACCGGATCTCATCGTGGGCCTTTGTTTTTGATTCGACCGTCGGATCTTCAGACGCGTCTATGATTTTTTCCCAAAATCCGCAAAAGGGGAAGCCGATACAAAAAATTATCGAGAAATAATTTAGTTGATTATGTTTTCTAAAGTATCCGGCACTTCGTTAAGTAATCATAAACAAGTTTCTGTGGGGCTATTTATAAAATTACAGGGCGATGCAATTCATCCGATGACAAAAATATGATTCTAAAGAAGAGGATGAATTTCGATGAATAATAAAAAGGGAGCAAATCAGGGGGGCGTCCTTCTAAGTGTCCGGATTTCTGTGCTTGGTTTGCTGCTTTTTCTGGGCTTGTTGAGATGTTCCTCGAACTCAGGGAAAGAAGATGCCATCGGAGACCAAGGCAATGGGGAGGGGCCAGCTTACCCGGTGGAAATACCTTCCACCCCGGCGCCGACGGGTTCTGTGCCCCCCGCACCATTAAAGATGTCGCCCACGATTGGCGCAGGCAATCGCCATACGTGTGTCTTATCGTCACGCGGTAAAGTTTTTTGTTGGGGCGATAATTCGACCGGCCAGCTTGGCAGCGCCCGACCCGAAAATATTGGTACCGGTGTTCACGACTTAGAGAATCTAATTCCGCTGGATTTTGGGCCTGATTTTATAGCAACAAAATTGTTTGTCGGCCCGAATCATAATTGCGTCATCAATCTGAGTGGGAACGTGAAGTGCTGGGGTTTGAATGATCGCGGGCAGCTTGGACTAGGCGAGACAGAAAATCATGGTAATCGTCCAAATCAAATGGGGAATGCCCTTTCCTTTGTGGCATTTCCAAATGACCATAAGGCCGTCCATCTTTCACTTGGTAATACTTTTTCCTGCGCAGCGTTAGACAGCGGTAGCGTCGTCTGTTGGGGGCAAGACAACCCGAAATTGGAAACCGGCGATTCACTTGGCCCAGGAATTCTTGGGCGCGGATCGGTGGTCATCAACGGTGGAATAATCGGCGATGCGTCCGGTGAAATGGGCGATAATCTAGCAGCGGTCAACCTAGGCTCCGATTTCTTTGCCATTAAAGTCGCGTCTGGACTTGCGGCAACATGTGCGCTGAGCAAGGCCAAACGTGTGAAATGTTGGGGAAGCAACCGGTGGGGACAGCTTGGTCGCGACTCTGTGATTCCGACAGCCGTGGGCGAGGATGCAGCAACGATGGGTGACATCATCCCCTACGTTGATTTCGGTCGAAACGGCAACGAACCAAGCGGTGTCGCTGATATTTTCGGCGCCGGTGGGCACATGTGTATTATCACTGATAAAGGATCTTCAAAGTGCTGGGGTGAAGCAACTTACGGGCTTTATGGACTTGGCTCATATGCCAGCAGCGAGACCGACGACAGCATGTGGTACGACATCATCGGTGATGGCATCCGTATCAACGAGGGCTCTGAACTGGAATCCGAAATGGGGGATTCACTGCGTGCGACAAACTGGGGGGCGGGACGCAGCGCGAGCCAATTAGCTCTGTCTTGGGGGAGAATGTGTGGGATTTTAGCCGGTGGCGCAGGGGTGCGCTGCTATGGGCTAAACCGATACGACCAGTCCAGTTTGGGGGGAGGCCTTGGCATCGGTCGGAATGGCATTGAAAACGACCTGGGAACCACGGAGCTTCCAAGGGAAAACCAAGGGGCCTTGCCGCATAATTCGGCCTCAAACGCGCTAGATGTTATCATGCCAGAAGCCCTGCCAAGAAATATGAAGGCGGTCTCGGTGGCAACGTCGAGCTACGACCATACCTGCGTTCTATTTGAGAATGAGCAATTCATCTGTTTTGGAGACAATCAGTTCGGTGCTGCAGGAACTGGATTGCTGAACACGGGATTAGATCACGCTTCTATGCTCAATTTGCCAATCCGGACAGTTCCCAGCCGGTAAGTGGCTTAAACTGCTCTACATGGCTGCGCCTGGCGCCGTAATCGCGAGCACCCCGAGGGCCCAGACTTTCTGGGCCCCTTGCCTTTGTCTCTTGAATCGCGCCGCGCCTTCCCGTTTGAGGTCGATCATCACATTGTGTGCGCCGACGTAGAGATCTAGGCGGCACTGCAGTCGGTCCATGCGCTTGGTTGTGCACCACGTCCGCCGCGACAGGCATTTCACGTTGTCACGCACCATGGCGCAGGTGTGGTTCAGGGAAAATAGTGGGTCCCGGCCGCCGGCTTGCATTTGCTGTGTTCGAAAGCCTCCATTTCGTCAAAAATCGCCGTTTTCACCGATTTTTTCATCCCGGCCAGGCGCGCCTCGTGGGCAATCTGTGCGAATTTCGCCATTCGAACCAGCTTTCGTGCCACGGTGATTTGCGTTGTTGAACACAGTTTCGCGGCGCGGCGCTGGGAAACTCCCGAGATTATGAGCGCGGCGGTCGAACTGCCTTGCAGGGCCGAAAGAAACGACCAATTTTTTCCAAACTCTAACCCTCCCCACGCCCACTGCCCTCCCTTATGTCGGCGTCAGACTGGGTTCGCTCGGCGCAAGGCTGGCTTCAGTCTTGTGGAACTGATGATTGTCGTGGCAATTATTGGAATCCTTGCGGCATTGGCTATTCCAAGATTTCAACTGTTCCAGTCTAAGGCTAGGCAGGCCGAAGCCAGGTCCAATTTGGTCCATATTTATACCCTTCAGCTGAGCTATCAGGGGGATAACGACAAATTTGCGGATGCCATTTGCTTAACGAAAGGTAGAGGTTCGGTGTGGAGTAGCCCCCGTCAAACCGGACAGTCTAGCCAGCGGTTATTGAGCTGATGTATTCCCTTGGCGACTTCATGCCAAGTCCTTTGTGCGGGGCTCGTTCGTTGTAATCTTCAAACCACCCCGCTAGCTTACTCATCACGTCTGTTGC
>CAMDHM010000037.1 GCA_945898195.1 Pseudobacteriovorax antillogorgiicola
GGCCAAGGGGAACTAAAAGCCGGCGGCCGGGACCCACTGTTTTCCCTGAACCACAGCTGCGCCATGGTGCGCGACAACGTGAAATGCCTGTCGCGGCGGACTTGGTGCACAACCAAGCGCGTGGACCGACTGCAGTGCCGCCTAGATCTCTACGTCGGCGCACACAATGTGATGATTGATCTGAAACGGGAAAGCGCGGCGCGGGCGCGATTCAAGGGACAAAGGCAAGGGGCCCAGAAAGTCTGGGCCCTCGGGGTGCTCGCGATTACGGCGCCAGGCGCAGCCATGTAGAGCAGTTCAAAAAATTTTATTCGTCTTCAGCGTCCCCGGACTCAGCCTCTACATCGACTTCTTCGTCTGCTGCTGCGGAGTCCCCTTCGCCATCAGCGCGAGTTGCTGGACGCAAGCGGCTCATTGGAATCGATACGCCGAACTCGACGCCTTCCATCTTGGCAGACAGGTCCGTTTTAGAACTCACCAGCGAACGGACGGCCTCTTCCGGGGTAAGAAAGAACGGATACCGGATATGGTAGTTGTAGCTTTCTAAAATTTTGCGTGGCCTTTGCATCACGCCAGAAAATAGGAATGGCACCCTCATCCGTTTCCAAAGCTGCAGGACTTCTTCGATGAAGCCTGGACAGATTTCTTTCTCGTCTTGGAAGTCGAGAACCAGGTAACGGAATTCATGGGCCACAAGCCAGTTGTGCAGTCCAACGGCCAGATCCTGGCAGGCACTGCAATCCGTCGCGTTGTGCGGACACGACTTACCAACATTAAGGATCACAGCTTCGTTTATTTTTTCAGGAATCAGTTCAAGCATGGCGGTAAAAATACTCCACTTCCACTGCATGGACATAAGTAAACATTGATCTCGCGTCAGAATCATATGGATATGCAAGGAGCGGGAGGGGGGTCAATGCTTTTCCGCTTAGTAAAAGGAACAAAGGCGGTCTACCTGCTCGGTCACTATGCGCACCTTTATGTCCTTAACCCCCTGAGACAAAAGGATTTTCTTGATTCCAAGCACCGCTTCTACGGCACTTCCGGGGATTTGTTTTTCTTCAGCTGCCTCGAATCGGACGGCACCCGACCGCAACAAAATGGGCTCATTACCCAAAATTTCAAGAAGTCTGGCATCCTGAACCCGGTTCAAAGTCCCAGTGTCTGCTAAAAGCGCACCGCTGACCTTGGCCTCGGCATGCATTCGGACCTGCCAAACCAGCTTATCCACTCGTTTTTGCGCTGGTGCCAAGTGTTTGCTCAGGATTACCCGCCATACCAAGCCATCGCGATCGGGAATTAAATCGAATACGGTAGATTCTTGCATAATTTGGCGTACTCAATGTTTTTAGGGCTTGCTCCCATTGTACATCAGCTATGATTCTCGTTCGAGGCCTGCAAACCCTCTGACGAACAGATCCACTAACGGAATGAATTCTCGCCATGACCAGACACCAGCCGCAAAAGTTAAAATTCCGACTGACCTTTGGACTGCCAATAGCTGCATCTCTTGGCCTTTACGGTTGTGTTTACCGCTTTACCAATCTGCACGTCTCGGCGCCGGAAGGAATCCGGACCATTGCCGTTGAATCGGTTTACGATACCAGTCGTGAAATCCTGCCTCATGAACTTTTATGGGAAGAAATGCAGCGCACCATCGCCGCCGAAGGGCATTTGATACTAGCCCCGTCGTCGAAGGCAGATGCCCTGCTGCGACTGCAAATCAAAAGTGCACGCCTCTCACCGACCGGAACTGTCGTCAAACCGCAGGCGATGATTAAAGACCCACCGACAATTTCCGCGGCCCAGGACTCGAAACCAAGCTACCGGGAATTTCGAACCTTAACTGAAGCTGCCGAGCTGATGCCGTCAACAGCAATAGTAATCGAAGTGGAGGTGCAACTTTGGCACATGGAAAGCCGAAAACTCTTGTTTGAAAAATCTTACGTGCAGTCAGAAAGTTTCCTTTCCGTGCGTCCCTCAACATCTCCTAGAAACAATTATTTGCGGGAAAATGAGGCCTTTCGAGCCGACTTTGGCCGCATGGCAAAAGCCATTTCGGAAAAGGTCATCTCCGACCTCTTAATAAAATCATCTTAAAATTCATACCCTGCTCGCGTTAGGCTGGTTCAAAAGGCGGGAGATTCAGGCAGCCTTGAAAGAACGGCGCCAGACATGTTGGGAAGGGATCTGGTTTGACCAAGAAAGGTCACGGCAAGTTGTAATAGATAGACTGCTGATTCCTCAGGAACATCAAATTCTTTTGTCCTCAGAAAACGCACGCCCCAGCAGGTTGAAGGTGCGTCAAAAGATGCCCCCAAACGAGTTTCATATGCGCTCGCCACCGCTGCATCATCCTTTGTCCGACGCCCAAGGGATGCAAAAATATTGAACCAAGGAACAATGGAAGAAACGATATTTGCGGTCCGCGTTGTCACCAAACGATAGGACGCGATCCCTCCCCCACTGATATCAACTTCTTTATCCAGGGAATATGCGAGTGATACCGACGTTTTCATGATGGAGGGTGGTGCCAGGTTGATTTTCATCTTGGTGGCCAAACGATCATAAATGTCGTAGTTCACCAGCGAAGAGAGCCCCCAATCCCCAAGCTGAGTACTCATATCGAGGTATGGCTCGCTCCAAGGACGAGATTCACGACTAAGGTTTTCCGCAGCGGCTCGCTCACGAGCCTTCCTAAAATCATAGGTGATGCCGCTGTTCAGGGTTAGGAGGTCAGAAAAGCCATTATCCACAAGAGCATAACGGTTGAAAAACCGACCCTTTCCGTCACTTCCGAACATATCGTCATGCCCCTTAAGGGGGCGATCAAGTGCAAACAAAAGTTCCCGCCGTGCTACGTCCTGAATGTCCTTTGAGGAGCGTACCTGGGGTGTCAGCTTGGATTTCGATTGTTGTACATCCAATGTATCGGCAGGAATCATCCGCCATCCCCGGTTAAAAATCCGCCATCGATGGTTGGTTGAAAAGCCCACGGTCTGATAGGAACGCAGTTGCTCGTCTTCAGGCAAATCTGAATCAGTGCTATCAGTGCGCGGTTCTGCACGATCAGATTGAAAGTAGGTTGGGATTCCACCGTTTTTCAGTGTCTCGCTGCCATACGGACCAGTCCTGATCACAACCGGACGCGTTGCGAAGGTCACGGACCAATTCATCAGATGCTGAATCAATCGGTGAGAGTCCGATAGCGAGGCATCTCGAACAGGAAAAAGACCGGAAACGTCGGCAATGCCATCCAGTGGCAATTGAAATCTTATGCCAAGGCGCCAACTCGATTCTTGGCTCAATCGATCACCATATCCGTTAGCGGAGATAAGCCTTGCCTCCGCATCTAGAAACTGGTCCACCTTCACGGCCGATTGACTACTAACTGGCGCGAGCAAGCGCAGTTCAATGCTTTGCCAACGTCCATCTCCAAGTGAATCGATTGACGATTCTGCAAAGCTGTCAGCCTGGCCGTAGTCACGTATTTCATAGTGTCGATAACGCAGATTCCCATACACGGGAATTTGAATTTGATCGTCAGGAGTCAAACGGAAAAGACGGCTCTGAAGAGACAGCGCCCCAGGCAGCTGTTCCCCATCAAAATGACCAGCAGACCGGATGTTATCGGCAAATTGACTGGCAACGCCGGCATACACGACCGGGGAATCATAATGAAGCATAACCCCAGAATGGTAGAACGCTGGATACACGCGCCCTCGCAACACCGCTGACTGAAAATCATCGGGCAAATAAAGATCGTAATCGTACCTGTGATCGGTCTTCATCATTCCAGAAGAAACCAGCGAAAGCCGAGGGGTCAAAAACTTGAGTCCATCCCATGTGGCATTTCCACGCCAAAGGTTCGTCGGAACAGATAATTGCCGGCGAAGGTCAAGGTCACAGGCTTTCTGTCGAGCTGGGTCCGTGGAAAGGCAGTCTTGATTGACAGAATTCCAATAAGCGGGAGTCGAGAAACGATCTACCAGGGCATTTTGATCGGAAATCGGTTCAATCCCAACAGAATCTGCAGCCATAATACCGGTTTCAGAATTTTTCCGGGCAATCTCAAGTCCCTTGGTAAAAACTCCCGATAGCATCTGACGACGTCGAACATCACGCAACCAAATCTGATCGCGCATACCTTCGATATTCAGAGACCAACCCTCACTCTTTCTACTTTGCTGGCGGGCATCCAGCGAAATCCTGGTGCCGCGCTGCTCAAAAAACTCTGTCGCAACGGTCGCATCAAATGAGGGTCCAAGTTCAAAAAAAATGGGCTGAGAAAACACTGTGCCCGACATTGGATCGTGGCTAAAAACCGGCAACAGAAATCCTGACTGCCTGATATCTTTAATCGGTAGCCGGAAATACGGCAGATAAAAAATCGGAACGCCGCCAATCTCGATCACGGCATTCTTGAAGTCAGCATATCCACCAATTTGAGCGTGACTATGCTGGGATCGCACAGCCCACGCCGGACTGTCTCCAGGATCGCAACGGCAAGATGTGAATAATGAATCTTGGATCGTAAAATCATTGCCGCTCTTGCGTTCTATAACTTGGCCACCCATTTTGAAATAGGCCACTGAAGCACCTGAGCCGCCGAATTGACGAAACAATTCCTCTCGATTTTTATCCCAATAAAGCCGGCGGCGTTGGTAGGCAAGACGACGATCGTTGCCAAGCCGGGCTAAAGCAGGGTTTTCTTGGGCCCGAACCAAATCGTCTTGTTCGAGCAACAAAGCATAGCGATCAATCAAGTCATCTGAAAGTTTTTCGCCCGCAGCGGCCGCCATTCGGGATGCCTCTCGGAGCTGTGCCCGCGCATCGTTAATGGATTGCAACCGATTTTTCCTGGCAACTTCAAAATCAATCTCGGCCAGAGAAAATCCAAGAATTGCATGGGAAATTTGATTCGCGTGTTCGGGGTCATTGGCCGTCATCATTGCGCCGTCCAACCGAAAGTCGCCGGTGCTGACAAAAAAGCGCAAGCGTTCACCAACAAAAACCTGGCGGCCACTGATGATCACAATATGACCATCACCCTCTAGCGTCCCTGCCGCCTGATCAAACGCAATCTTATCGGCAGAGATCACGTTGCCAGAACCCAATGCGATTACGTCGCCTTCAAAGATTTGTTGCTTGCCATCGCTGGTGAAGCTCGAGGATCGCGCGTCAAAAAAGACTTCCGGCAAGCCCTCAAAGGGACCCGTTAGGTGGGATATCTCGTCACCTTTGACTTCTGCGAGACCCTGGCTTGAAATCACGATCATCGTGATCATCGTGGTCGCGCATAGCCAGACACCTGCGCAAAGCCGTGGCCATCGCCATTTCACGTATGGTCTCGGTGTGCGCTCCGGCATTAGGAATTTCAATCCGGCCAAGAACCTCTCCCACAGCCATAACTGAACCACATACCACCCATGGGAAATGGCTCACTAATTTTGTCGCAGCCTCTAATTCCAGCATGATTGCCCCTGCCGCAGCAAAATCTTCGGCAAGAGGCAGTTCACGATAACGGTTGGGAATGGTGTCCCGATTTAAGCCACGGTCATTTGCAATTTTAAATAGCACAATGGGGTCAAGCTTTCTCGACAAAACATCAAGTATCCCACCAATATCCTTGTCTCTCAGAATTGAGACGATTCCTGGCAGCTTGGAGCCGGTCCCAAATTTTTGATCAAGAGCCTCAACAAATCTTTTTGCACCGTGGGGGTTGTGGCAAACGTCAAATAAAAAGCCCTGAGGACTCCCTTTAAAACCATCTAAAAACGTTGCGTTTAATTGGTGAAACCTACCGCAAAGGACTGGTGCCCACGGTCCATCCGGTTTTGAAAACCGATCAAAGGCTTGCGCCACTTCGTTGGCACTGCCCCACGGGACGCCCGATCTGCGACCCCGTAACCAGAAAAACCAAAATGCTGCAGCAGCAGCAACGGCGAAGTTTTCGACCAAATAGGGTGCAGCCCCATCAAAAAAAACCGGAAGCTCGGCGGTAAGCTGGATACCAGCCTCGGGTTTAAAGTAAAACTGACCACCCTCGACTCCAAAATCTCGCCCCGCAACGTAGAGTTTGGCGCCTAGCGACGCCGCATTCGCAGCGATAACTTGACAGGCCTTTTCGCTATCGCGATCTCTCGCTGAAAAACCAACGAAAACTGGACGCCCAGGCCGCATGATTCCTGCCTTTTCAAAGGCAATCTCTCGAATGCTGCCGCCCAAGTATTCGGTATGGTCAATGCCGATGCTCGTAATAATACACGCTTCAGGATTGGCAATGTTTGTGGCATCAAGACGGCCACCTAACCCCACCTCAAGAACATTCAAATCAGTCTGACGGTCGCGCCAAACCAGAAATGCCAACAATAAGGAGGCTTCAAAAAACGAAAGTTCCTCCCACAACTCGGGATCCATCTGAGCCACAAGCTGTGGAATCGCAGCCCCCAGGTCGCGTTCTGTGATCTGTTGGTCCGATATCTGAATTCTTTCCGCAAAGGAAACAAGATGAGGAGAAGTAAACAAGCCGCAGCGGAGCCCGCTATGACCTAGTAGCCGCCATAAAAAGGCCGATGCCGTGCCCTTGCCATTCGTACCTGCAATAAGAATGGAGGGAGTTCTACGTGAAATCCACCCCAACTGCTCATTGGCCTGTTGCACGCGAGCCAATCCCGGTTTAATCCGGGACAAACGCTTGGCAAAGAGGCCTTCGAACCGCAAGGGAATTAGGGGACTCAAGTTTTTAGTGCCGGTGGCTAATCGAGGGCAAAAGAATATTCAAAATCTGAGTGATGGTGACCCGCAGAGAATCACGATGGCAAATCATGTCCACCATTCCATGCTCGAGCAAAAACTCCGACCGCTGAAAGCCCTCAGGCAATTTGGCCCTGATGGTTTGCTGAATGACCCGCGGACCCGCAAAACCAATGAGCGCTTTTGGCTCCGCAATGTTGATGTCCCCCAACATGGCAAAGCTTGCGGCAACGCCACCGGTCGTTGGATGTGTCAGTACAGATATGAACGGAACTCCAGCATCACGCATTTTCGCCAAGGCGGCGCAGGTCTTCGCCATTTGCATTAGGCTCAAAATACCTTCCTGCATTCTCGCGCCACCGGATGACGTCACGACGATCGCAGGCTCGCGAATTTGTGCTGCACGCAGAAATAACCGCGCCAGCTTTTCACCAACCACAGACCCCATACTGCCGCCCATAAATTCAAAATCAAAAACCCCGAGATGGACTGGGCGTCCCGCCAACATTCCACGTCCCGTGATGATCGCGTCATAACGGCCCGTCCGGCTGTGCATGTCACGCAAGCGCTGACGATATGGCTTAGAATCTTTAAATTCGAGAGGATCGGGGCTACAGAGGGAGACATCTGCCTCCTCGAAAGTATCCGCATCGAGAAACAAGCGAACGCGGTCTTCCGCCGACAAATAAAAATGATGATTGCATTTCGGGCAGACGTTGAGATTCGCCACGAAGTCCTTACGGAAAATAATCTCTTCACATTCCGAACATTTTTCCCAAAGGCCGCTGGGCGGATCTTTTTTGAGGCTTTTCGCCAACGGCGCCTTTTCACGATTCAACCAAGCCATCGCAGAAACCTCCGCACTTCCGAAAAGAAGTTGCCACACGCTAGCAAAAGTCTTGCCCTTAGGTCAATCCGCCATGGCAAGACTTTTTGGGGCTTGCACAACGCTAAACAGTTGGTACACTGCCTAGTTAAGTAATCAATTAGAAACAGCTTTTTGGCATGACCTGGTCATTTAGACAGGCCCAATGAACGTATCCAAGGAAAGGATGCTTCGATGCTTTGTAAGCGCTGCCCTCATCATGTTCGCCACGGCAAGGTCGCCGCGGACGGCAAATCGATCGAATTTCAGGACCGCTGCGGCCTGAAAATGAAAAGCTTGATCGATCAGGTGTGCCATCACTTTCCATTCCCGAAGGTCTTTGATTACATCGAATGCGATATCTACCAGAGCACCTTCAAAAGCACGGGAATAAAGAATGACGTGGTCCCCACGTCTGACTTCCAATATTCCGATACTTTCCATAGCCAGCCAATTACTGACATGGAACTTCTGTAGATCCGCCTTTGGGGGTACCATCAGAATCTGGTTGCCGACAAGCGACCAGATCGCTAGATTCAACCTCAGGATTGATTTTCATAATCACTGCTTTAAAACACCTGACCTTAATAATCGGTTGAGTGTTTTGTTGAAGTTTCTTGAACCAAATTTGAGGGGTAGTACAGGATGAATCGCGCTGAACTGATCGAATCGATGGCGACCGAAACGAAACTGACGAAAAGCTCTTGCGAAGCATGGTTGAGTGCATTCGTCGGCACTGTTGAACAAAACATCAAAAAAACCGACGGCGTGAAGCTGATTGGTTTCGGAACCTTCACGGTTTCCAAACGCAAAGCCCGCACCGGCCGCAATCCTCAGACTGGCGAAGCCATTAAAATCCCAGCACGCACGGTTCCAGTTTTCCGCCCAGGCACCGACCTGAAGCAAAAAGCCAAGTAAATCCATCAAATGATTCCCCGCCTCACCGTTCTAAGGGGGGGCGGGGAATCATTTGTTAGGGAAGCTCCGCACGTAAACGAGCGCGAATGAGATCAGGCCACGAGGCCCCATCTTTTGCCTTTCCTGACGGCACATAAAGCCTGGTGATCTGAGCTCGCACGGCCCCGGCATCCCCAGTATTCAGTGTGAAAAAATCTTCAATCGGATAAACCCGCGGTACCTGCCGGTCATCTTTTTTAATCAATCGCAATTTGAAACGTGACGGCTCGTCCTTTGAACCGCGCGGTCGGAAACTCGTCAGCGAATTTGCGCTGGAAATACGTTCCACGGGGCAGCCAGATTTAGCAATGATGTTCTCGGCTTGCACGATCATCCCCTCACCAGCCGACAGGTCATCCTGACCGCTAATTTCAAAAACGCGTTTCCAAATTCGACGGTTGAGCAGCAAATCATCCAGGGTCGTCATAAACTCCGCAATTTGCCCTGATTGACCGACAAGTCGAGATTTTGCTGCATCGAGCAAGGCCCCATAAATATTATGCTCGTCAATCTTGGCGTAAAGCTCGGGTTCCGCCGGCAGTGTCCATCCAGGAATGTAGCGCGACAAATTTTTAATCATAGCCTCGGCTGCAACGGCCGTTTTATGAAAATAAAGCTGCAGGTACATCGAATGGCGTGCGCGCAGGTAATCCTCAAATGCCGCCATCCCGGAAAATTGGATTGCCAAATGGACCGCTTGCTCCTTCGGATCAAAATACATACCTAGAGAATTCAGAATTCGACTCTCATCAAAAATCCCATAAACCACCCCGCATTCACGGGAATCGCGCAACAAGTAGTCCATGCGATCGACATCAAATTCGCCGGAAATCAATTCGTGACAAAAACGATAAGCCCCGAATCGCCAAAGGGGCGACCCCTCCACCGGCGGAATATCGGGAGACATGATCGAAGCAATGTCCTGTGGCTCAATCCGCATGACATCTGGATTCTCGGCATATACGTCGCTAAAGAGACGATCCAGCAAAAGCAGCGTAAAAACTTCGTGGCGTACAGGCTGCTGTGCCGGATCCTTGCCGGCCTTGACACTGGCGTCGACCTTTTGATTCAACCAGTGGTCCAGCCATAGCGGTCGCGGTTTGGCAACTTCTTGCACCGTTTTCCATGAGGCTAAAAACGCCTCGCCAGAATGAGAAAACGGGGGGTGCCCAAGATCGTGTAATAGCGCAGCCAATCGAAGCGCCTGCAGCGTATAGGTTGACTCAAAAAACTCGTCGACCATGTCGAATGTTGGCGAAAGCAGTCCATGGCCGCCGTTGCCGCGGATCTCGCGATCATGATAATCGCTGAATTGTCGGGCCCCAGACGCTAGGCGTTTCTGATTAGCCCTAAGCTTTTCCCATGCCACACCCGCCAGATGCATCACACCTAACGAATGTTCAAACCGTGAATGGGATGCTCCCGGGAAAACGTACTGCAAAAAAGCGAGTTGTTTAATACGCCGCAATCGTTGCACATAAGGATGAGAGAGAACGCGATCTTCAAGCTCAGAAACATCAATCGTTCCGTGAACGTTCTCGCGGATCCGACGAACAATTGGAAGTTGGATAGACACTTGGCGATAACCCCCCTCAGGCAGCGTAAAAGGCCCCAATACATTCGCTGATGCACGTCGCCCCGAAGCGCCTCATCTCGGCGTGCAATTCGGTCCGGATTGCTCTTGCCGCGGTTGGACCGCGCAACCAAAGCGCAGTCAAAATTTCCACCGCCGTCGCACCCCGCAAAATCTTTTGAAAGGCCTCTTCGCCATTGGTAACTCCACCCGATCCAATCATTGGCAGCGCACCCTTATGAACAGCCCACGCCCATTCAAGTAATTGGTTGGTCGCCGACAGTGCCTGCGCTCCCGAAACTACCGCTGAATCGGGCCACGATACATTCCGCGAAGAACCAGCAACGATCCCCTGATATCCCAACTCCGCGACGGTTTCGACCATGTTTTGGAAAACATGGCGGCCAGGCCCAGGCGCCAACTTGATCCAAATGGGTAGCCCTTGCAAAAGGGCCGCCTCTGATGCCAACGCCTCAAGAATCGCCACAATCACCGATGCCTGAGCCGCACTGGCCTGCTCTGCGCGCGGAAGCCCCCACGAAAGGACCACAACCCCCATCGAACGGGGACGCCCGATTTGGCCGACCTGCTTCGAATCAGGAAGACGCTTGAGACGCTGCAATGCCCCCAACACACGGGCCACCGCCCGGATTGGGCCGTCTTGCAATGGCACCTCAAGATTTATCGCCAGAGGACTTCCCCCCACAGCAGACATCAAGCGACCGCCAACAAGGTCCAACGAAGCGCCGCCGGACGGCCACGAAGCCAAAGCAACATGACGCGCTTCGATGCCGCCTAAAACGATCCCGCGGCCTGGGCGGTCCCCAACGGCGGCAATTCCAAGGCGTTCATCGGTCAAGTGAACTGATCCGACTTCAGCAAACGCCAATCCCATGGGGTTCAACGCCCGCAGGTGGGTTCCATCGCGCTCAAACCCAGCCCCAAGACCAATCGGATGAGCGAGTTTTCCAAACCCGGGAAGCACCACGTTGAGGTCATGATCCAGCAATTTAGAAGACGATTCAAAAGAATCGGCAAAACCAGAAGCAACCATCATGGCCGATAGACCGGCCCGACGGGACAATTCGGGCGGCAGCAGTCGAAACAGCCCTGCCCCGGAATGCCGCCATTGTTTTTTTACCGGATCGTTCATCCGTAGGCCCTCAATCTGCGCAATTACTCCAAGGAACGTGTATGATGATTCTACGCCGAATATTTTATGAAAGTCACAAACCCGACCAGCGGAGATCTACCTTGATCATCACTGCGATCAAATACCGCTCAAATGGAAATCAGGACCCCGAAGTCTTCCGCTTCTCGGGAGGAACTGCTGGCCTGCGCCATGCAGTCTGCTTCCAGACGGCCAGCGACGGAGCCAAGGAAAAAGCCAATGCGGCCCTGGCAATGGTCCTAAACGGAACACCATCATCCCTAATTTCGGATGC
The DNA here is from genome assembly GCA_945898195.1 of Pseudobacteriovorax antillogorgiicola. GTDB lineage: Bacteria > Bdellovibrionota_B > Oligoflexia > Oligoflexales > RGVZ01 > RGVZ01. The sequence goes on from CAMDHM010000037.1 coordinate 11,597, forward strand.
CGCGATTCAAATCGCCGACAGCGCCGGCGACACTTGGGTCATGACCCGTGGCACGCAGGGGTTTTCCGTTTCCAAAAACGGTGAAAGCCTGAATCGTGAGCAAATCCGGACTTCACTGATCTCAGCACTGCTAGATTTGGATCTCGCGGCAGGCATCAGCGATAACCCAGACGGGGAACATATTGCCGCAATTATGGACGTCCGGCGCGGTCCAAATGGGCGTCCATGTCTGGCACCAGCATCGACCAGCGATCATGGCAACAGTCCCACGCCCAACAAACCGTCATCCACTAAGTCACAACCGGAATTCAAAGAATTTGTTGAAGGCTCATTGAAGGAAGCTAGCTCAAAAATTGCTTCGGTTCTTGGTGCGGCAATTATTGATCTCGCGGCTGAAGATCCGTCGGTACTTCAAAGGCTAATCGATGAGGTGGAACCCCTCACCAGGGAAGCCAGTGCCATCCAAGAACAACTGAAGATTCTTGAGACGCCGGGATCGTTCTCTCGCGACGAGCAACGTCGCCTTGAAAATCTGGTCCCCGAGATCGAACTCATCGACAAAATCAAGGCCCTGGCGTTGCCTTTACTCGATCCAGCGGAGGGCATCAGTGCAATCCAAGACCGCCTGCGCGCAATTGACCACGAACTGACGCTTCGACTGTCGAGCTTTGGCGTGCAAAAATCGCCAAACCTGTTGCACGCCCTTTTGAACCGTGAATGGCGCAAAGCCCTAGGCTGCCTGGCCCGCTACCATGCCACCAAATCGCTGCACGACCAGTGGAGCGTATTATTGGGAACCACACGGGATGAATTAGATCCACTCATCGCGGAGCACATTCATTCGATTGACCAGTCGATTCGTCGTGACGACGAACTTTCCGGTGAACTTGAAGCCAGCATCCAGATGTTGCGACTGAAGATGTCACCTATTCCATCATCGATGATGCAATATCATTCTCCGGTCCACGCACAGATTATTCGCGAGCAAACATCCCAAACTTGGTTTGAAAAACTCAAAGACTCAATTCACGGCGGTCCACAGACCCCACCGCCCCAACCTCAGGTTCGGGCACCGGAATTTCCACCTCGGATTTTTGTTGAAATGCTGGAGACCACAGAAGCCACTTTGGAGTCCACCACAAAACGCTTAGAAGTTATGCAGAATCACGTGGCTGCAATCCGCTCTGATATCGACGCCCAGCGGGACGGACTGGCGAGCGCCATGGCACGCCTCGAGGAAGAATGCGCTTCGGCGCGCACTGAATGGCTTGAAATGGCTCATTTGACGGGCCTTGGAGCGGAAGGCGCAGACTTTCGAGTGGAACAACTTGTTGACCTCCTGCTCAACCGGATTGAACTAATCAAACTCGAAGAGGAAAAAGAGTCGCTACGGGAAAAAATGCGCGACCGCCTAGCGCGCTTCGAAACTTTGGAACGTCTGATTATCGAATGGCGCCAACTGACCAACAGCCAAAAGGCCGCAGATTTATCTCATCCTGGAATTATCTTGGGCGAAGCACGTTCGATAATCCGTTACCGAGATGAAAAACAGCGGGTGGTCACACGCCTGTCCCAGGTGCGAGAGCGCAGCAAATCAATGGCTCAAAAATTGGCCCACCTAGATGAACGTGCGAGCCTCCTGAATACAGCCTGGGATAAAACCCTGAAAGACCTGAGGCTACCAGCCGTCACTACGACCGACCCGCGTTGGACCGAAGCACTCGCCGCAGCAAAGAGGCTGCAAACAATGAACCTGGTAATCGCCGACTTTGATTCCGCGTGTGCCCTGTCCCGCAAGGCTTTGAGCGACCGAGCACTGGATGACGCCGCGCAGGAATTCGCACAAGGTAAACCAGTTCACATTTACAACTGGCGGATCACTTCATCGAATAAGGAAGAACGAGAAGACTTCATTCGTTTCATTCAGGAGCAGGGATCTGGCTCCCTGTTGCTGATCCTTTGCGCGGACGCGGAACTTGCTCGTGAGATGCATAATCGTGGCTCGGGTAGATCCATTGAAGTTCGTCCAACAGCAACGCGTCCATCATCCGAACACCCACTTTTAAATACAAAGGCTCGTCAGGCACTCGCTGCATTGACGAACACACGCAAGTAATGAGTTTCGATTTCTCGAATCGTGTGTTATTATTTTTTAATCGGTATCTAAAACTGAGCGGATCATTTCAAGGAGGAAGGTCCATGTTAGGTAATCATGACGTTCATCATGTGGTAGAGGCGGCTGCACCCGTTAAGAAGAAGAAGAAGAAAAAGGCCGCTAAGAAGGCCACGAAGAAGACTGCTGCCAAGAAAGGCAAAAAGCCTGCTGCCAAGAAAGGCAAAAAGCCTGCTGCCAAGAAAGGCAAAAAGAAGACTGCCAAAAAAGGCAAGAAGAAGGCCGCCAAAAAAGCGACCAAGAAGAAGGCAACTAAGAAAAAGGCCAAGAAGGCCGTTCGCCGCAAGAAAAAGTAATTGGGGCGGGCAGTTATCTGCCCTACAAGCCACGATTCGAGCCACGATCCAGGACGGATCGTGGCTTTTTTTTTCCTTGCCGGCCCCGCCTTCCCAGAGGCATAACCTAGGCTCTCTAAATAGCTGTGGAACTGTCTTTTTTGGTCAAGGAGAGTCGAGCCGTGAATGCTGTCGTTGTAATTTATGCCTGCGCCCTGTTAGCGATGATCGCTGCTGTGGTTTATGCCATGCGCGTCCGCGCCGTGTCTCTCGATGCTGGTGGAACGCCTCAAGAAGTTGCGCGTTTCAAAGAAATTGCCGACGCTATCGCCGAAGGCGCTATGGCCTTCCTCGCCCAAGAATATTTGTACGTTGGTCTGTTCAGCATCGCTTTCGCTGGTGTCATTTATTTGGCGCTGGATAATTCCTCCACCCCAGACATCAATGAGGGGGCCTACAGCGCTGTCGCCTTCATCATTGGCGCGTCAATCTCGAGTTTATGCGCTTTTCTTGGCATGAAAATCGCGACAATGGGCAATGTCCGCACGACGGTAATGGCGCGCAAGAGCATCAGCGACGCATTTCGCGTGGCATTTCAGTCCGGCGCAGTGATGGGTTTCGGCTTGGTGGGCTTGGCGATCTTCGGTTTGCTATCCTTGACCTTGGTTTATACCAACATGATCGGTAACATTCATTTAACGATGGAGATGGTCGCTGGCTTTGGTCTTGGCGGCTCCACCGTTGCACTCTTTGGGCGCGTGGGCGGCGGCATTTATACGAAGGCTGCTGACGTGGGCGCCGACCTTGTCGGTAAACTCGAGCAAGGCATTCCTGAAGACGACCCACGCAACCCGGCAGTTATTGCAGACAACGTCGGCGACAACGTCGGCGACATTGCTGGAATGGGGGCTGACCTATTTGGCTCATGTGCAGAAGCCACCTGTGCCGCTCTCGTGATCGGCGCAACAGCGGCCGGTATCGCGGAGAACGAAACCGCACGCCTCTATCCAATTCTATTGACTGCGATTGGCATTCCCGTCTGTTTATTCACGGCGCTATTCGCCAAGATGAAACCCGATGCCACCTCACCTGAACGAGTTCTTAAAGGGCAATTGCTAATCTCCACGATCCTCATGACGTTCGCGATCATTGGCATCACGAACATCGCCATGATTGACAGCTTCACCCTTGGGTCCATGACCGTAACCCGCAACGGCGTCTTGACTTCGGTCCTTGCCGGCCTTTGGTCTGGCCTGCTCATCGGTTACGTCACTGAGTATTACACGTCGCACTCTTACGGACCGGTACGCCGCGTTGCAGATGCTTCGAAAACCGGCGCCGCGACTAACATTATTTACGGACTAAGCCTTGGGTATGAGTCGACCGTCGTTCCGGTCCTTGCCCTCGCGGCGACGACCTACATCTCTTGGAGTCTGGCGGGTATGTATGGCATCGCCCTGGCAGCCATCGGTATGATTTCAACCATCGCAATCGGCCTAACTATCGACGCCTATGGGCCAGTCAGCGACAATGCGGGCGGAATCGCCGAAATGGCGCAGCTTGGACCTGAGATTCGTCGACGCACCGACACCTTGGATGCCGCGGGGAACACCACGGCCGCCATTGGCAAAGGCTTTGCGATCGGCTCTGCCGTCCTTACAGCCCTGGCTTTATTTGCCGCGTTTCTGACCCGCTCAGGCGTTGAGACGCTGAACTTGCTCTCGCCAAAAGTCTTTGCCGGGGTTCTTATCGGTGGCGTTCTGCCGTTTCTATTCACGGCCCAGACCATGCTTGCTGTTGGCAAGGCTGCCTTTGCTATGATCGAAGAAGTCCGCCGTCAATTCCGAACCATACCCGGTTTGCTTGAAGGAACGGCGCGCCCTGACTACAAGACCTGCGTCGCCATTTCGACCAAAGGCGCACTTCGTGAAATGATTGCTCCAGCAGCCCTTGTGATTGCGTCACCACTGGTTGTTGGTGTGTTCTTTGGCATCGAAGCCTTAGCGGGACTCCTGGCTGGTTCACTGGTCTGCGGTGTCATGATGGCCCTATCTGCCTCAAATTCGGGCGGTGGATGGGACAACGCCAAGAAATACATCGAGAGCGGTGTTCATGGTGGCAAAGGCAGCGATGCCCACAAGGCTGCTGTTGTAGGCGATACCGTCGGCGATCCATTCAAGGATACCTCTGGCCCTTCATTGAACATCTTGATGAAATTAATGGCCATCTTGAGCCTGGTGTTCGCACCATTTATCAAGTCGGCCCATGAAGTTGTTCTTGCCTGGTTAGGAATGTAACCAGGAGCTATGCGCCTTGATTAAGAGCTTTTTCAATACGTGACTTGATCGATTTGTGAACATTAAGTCCCGCCAGAACCTGGTCCCGATATTGCGGGTCCAGGTTTCTTAATATCTCCAGAACTTCCTTAATCCCCATTTGCGCCATGGTCGCCCTGATTCGCTCCACTTCGGGATCAACACCATTCGAGTGTGCTTCGCGATACCCAGAATTAAAAAGGGGTGGCTCGCCAGGCGCCGGAAGTGAGACGCGGACACGTTGCGCGGGATACTGGCGGTAGCGCATCTGTGACTGCTGACGCCGGCGTAGAATGCGGAGTGGTGCAAGCGCGATCATCACAATCAGTACAATAGCCATTGCGGCACCAGCGCCTGCAATCACTGAAAACTCTGATTTTCCGATCCGACCCAGCATTCCAATCATCTGACTCCAGATGGGTGTAACGATGGCCTTCATTCCATTAAAATTTAATTTCCCACCTAATATTTGGATCAAAGCTGGCGGTGGTTGATGAGCTGCAGCAAGGGCGCTTACATTCTCCAGAGTCCCAGGAGGATTTAGACGACGCACTCGCAAATCAAAAAGCGGTGCTGTTGCAATTGAAGGAACTGGATCGGGGCCGAAAACGACGGCGTAACCTTGTTCCTCAAAATGCTTTCGAAAGCTGCCCCGGAAATCAATGATCATACCGTCCGGATAGGATTCTGGAATGTAGGCCGTCATCAGGATACGTTCCAACTCCTGAGCACCGGCTGGACCGTCCTTTAAGAAAACCTCGGCCCGAAAACCAATGTCTTGAGGTGCAACCTTCTCGCCCAAGTGAATGAAATATGCTCGAGCAATACCGTTGGCTTCACCTTCGATTTCGCCCTGAATTGACGTCACAAGCGAATTCGATTGCGCCCCAGCAAGGGGGGCTATGGACAACCAAAGTCCTGCAACAATCCCGGTCATCCAATGATGGAGGTTCAGCATGATTATCCCTTCTCTTTCCGCAACTATCCTCAGTTAAGACCAGCAAAGTGAGCCACATAAGCCAGGCCCAATTTCCCGAAGGCTGCCGTCTGGGAAAATGCGTTAGCATTCACCGTTGTGTCATCTGCACTATGAATATGTGGATTGTGGTCTTGCGGATGCTCGAAGGGAAATGCCGCTGCATATCCGCGACGCTTCCAGGACGCATGATCGCTCGACCCAGCCGTCAAAGAACCTTTGGCCCAGGCAACTTTCGCGTATTTATCCACTAATTTTCCGAGAAGGCTGTTGAAACCATCATCGGTGTTTTCCTCTACAAACCAAATCTTGTCCGGTGATCCTGGCTCCTTATAAAGATTCATATCTTGCTGAACCATTGCGATGACGCGTTTGTTGGCGACTTTATAATCGTTAGATATGTGAAGGCTGCCCACCAAACCAATTTCTTCGGCTGCGTAACCGTGTATTTCCACGGTTCGGTCGAACTTCGCTCCATTGGCCATGAGGACCCGGAATATGTCCAGATTGGTGGCGGTTCCGCTGGCATTATCATCCGCCCCTGGCGATCTCTCCTTTGTACCATCCTCCCAATTTACGCTGTCGATATGGCTGCCCAGGATCAGGATTTCATCTGGCTTTTTCGTTCCGCGAATTTTAACCACAACACTGGCTTGCCGTGAATTCATCGCCGTATGATCGTACTTTGAAATTTCAATATCGCTACGTTCGCCAGCCAGATCCCGATACCGTCCCACCAGCCAATCCGAGACATTAATCCCGGTAGGAGTCGTGTAGTAACGGGTCGTAATTTTGCTCAATTCATCAATCGTAGCCTTGATCTTATCGGCATCGATCGCCTTGGTCATGGCGGTAACAGCGGCAATTTCTTGATCCACCGGACGCAAGGGCACCGGAGTGGCGATGGTTTCCTGGCTAACGGTTGCATTAGTAAGGCGCGCTAAAACTCCGCAAGCCATGCCGGAGGCATGAAGTTCTGCAGATAAATTCTCTGCCGCGGAATCAGCCAGCTGCATAAGTGCAAACTTGCCAGGAACGTAATCGCTCATAGCTCCGCTTCCGCGGATGAAGGCTGGGATATCCTTCCACTTAGAAGTATTCACCACATACCAAGCTATTCCCGGAACCTCTTTCACATTTGCTTGTTGCTTGACCACGGCATGACCGGCCTCAAGATGCACAACGCGGTCTTTGATCTCTTGCATCAGCGCCGCTGATTTAGCCCCTTGATTAAGGTCAACGATGGCAAAAGGCAGGGAAAGAATTGCAGGAAGAAAACGAATGCGGCTTCTTGGCATCACTGGGACCTCCGAGGAATGACCTGTGGCGGTCCGGATGCCGGCATCCGGACCTAACCACAGAATCTTACCATAAAATCCGTAGGAGCTATGCTCTGGCGGGCTTTAACCAGCTTTAGCGAGCCTTTGAAAACGAGAACTGCATGACGTCAATGGCTTTATCCTTTACTTCACCGAAGACCACGATCATTGCCTTCGGCGCCTTTTCAAATTCAGCTGAAAATTCGATTTGAGCCTTGCTACCCTTGCTCCGTGAATTCTTGATGGTGCTCTTTTTGAAAGATCCAAGGCCCTGAGCTTCGCCTATTTTCTTTAAGAGCTTGTCCACTGGGGCTTGGGCAATCTTGCGCAGCTCCTCCTCAGACATTTCCTTGGCCTTCTCGACCGCCACAGGTTTAAAATCACCGATGATCTCGACCTTTTCCATCTTCACAGTCTTTTCGGGCCGGTCATTGACTGTCTTCACCTTGGAAATGGCCATGACATTCTCAAGCCCTTTGGTCACTTCGCCAAAAACCGTGTGTCGACCATCCAAATGCGGAGTCGCCTTAACCGTGATGAAAAACTGGGAGCCATTGGTATCTGGCCCAGAATTGGCCATGGACAGGATCCCCGCCTTGTCGTGCTTCAAATCAGCAACAAATTCATCAGCAAAATTATAACCTGGACCGCCCGTGCCATCGCCCTTCGGGTCGCCAGTTTGCAACATGAAATCTGGAATCACACGATGAAAAATAATGCCGTTATAAAAACCCTTGCGAGCCAGCTCAACGAAATTAGAAACCGTTTTTGGTGCCTTTGATGCAAACAACCGCGCCTCTATCACACCCATATTGGTGGTGATTCGAACGGTTGGGTCCGCCGCTTGAGCATTAGATGCCGCAAGCAAACCCAAGGCTAAAAAAGCAGAACGTGGAACCGACGCCAGAATCCGGAAAGCACACTGATACAACATAAAAACCCCCTCTATGACAAACGCGTTAGACAACCTTAGTTTACTTATGGTCTCGATGATGACGCCGCAGCAAGCCTATGGCTGGAATCACCAAGGCAAGCCAAACAAACACGCCACCGAGAGCCAGTACGGCATAACGGCCAGCTGTGAACACCACCCCTTGGGCTGCAGCAGCGGTCACTGCCAGGGATGCGCCACCTTTTCCAAAACGATAACCAAAAACATCAATCAGCTCCTTCGATCGATAGCGTGCATCGAAACTGAGAGGAATGTAAAGGATCTCCTTGGCCGCGCGAAACAATGAGTAATCAATCGCTTTGAAGGTCATAAAGGCAGCACCCGTGCTCATCAGAGATGGCTCCAAAACCGCCCACGTACAAGTCCCAACTTGCACCATAGGAATCACTAGGTTTAGCCAATCGTAACGCATCCACGAGAGCAATATTGGTGCACCGACAAATTGAAGAACCAGGGCCACCATATTTAAGCGGGCAAAAAAGCTTCCTAAGTACGCCGTTCGGGTGTCGGTATCCGGAATGGCGTCAGCCAAAGATCCTTGAAAGGCAAAGTCGGTCATCGCGGCCACCATTTGCGTGGTCAACACAATCGTCAGAATCCAGGCTAATATTGGCTCCCGCCTCATCAGCGACAGGCCTACGACGTCTCGCCAATTGGCTTTTCCAATATGTCCCACCGGCTGCGCATGATCGTTTTGACCGCGAGGATTACCACCAATTTTAAAAGCAAGAACGGAAAAAAAGGCCGCCGGGATACAGGCAAATGCCGCAAAAAGCAGCAAACTTTCGGTCCCCAGCCTGCCAACACATGCCGCCGTGGTCATCCCCCCTGCAATCGCACCGAGGGATGAAATACCACAAATAGGCCCATTCAATTTACGGGCGTGCTCAACAGAAACCTTACTATTAATGTAGGACCAATATTGTTCGACGATTAAAACAACATAAGCCTCACGCAGAATATACAGCATCGCCGAGGCAATTTTAAATCCAGCCCGATGCAACCCAAATCCCGCCAAGATCAGCGAACCGGAACCCAGGGTGGTCGCCACTAAGGTCCACTTAGCTCCAAAGCGCCCCAGTAAAATTCCGTAGATATATAAAAAAGAAACGACAGCCAACGGCATGAACAACGTCGCCACGGGAACCGCGCTTTTGCCATAAGCCGCAATAAACAGAGACGTTGAAGAGCTGCGAATGAATTCGTAGCCGCCCAAGAGAAAAAACGTCGCGCCCGCCATGCACAGTGACGCCCGGATCCCCGGTTGTGAAATATCCAAATAGCGTTTCATCAGGCCTCGGCTCCGAATTGGTTGATGGCAAGATTATTGCTTATCTCCAAAGTAACAAGGAGGAATTCCTATGAGAAGCTTAATTCCGTGGCGCAATACGAATATTTTAGATCGTGTTTTTTCTGACTTTGTGGACGAGCTGACCTACACAGGACGTCCATACCTTCGGGCCGACAGTGAATTTTCACCACGTGTGGATGTGCACGACAGCAAAAAAGAAATCCACGTAACGGCGGAACTTCCCGGAATGGAAGAAAAAGACATTCACGTCATGTTGAATGACGATCGGCTGACCATTAAAGGAGAAAAAAGAACTGAAAAAGAGGTTGGCGATGCTGAGCGACATTACGTCGAACGTTCCTACGGGTCCTTCACCCGAACGATTCCCCTACCTAGTTCTGTTGAGAAGGCTAAGTGCGAGGCAATTTTCAAAAACGGCGTTTTGAAAGTAACTCTGCAAAAATCTAAAGAGGGCCTGATTTCAGGACATGAGATTCCAATTCATCACTGAGTTGGGCAAAGATCTAGTGGCGGGGATGGCGTTTACGCCAAAAAAACCCCGCTAGATTTCCGCATCCCCATCGCAAACGGGCCAAACATACTGTCATTAAAAAAAATTTGTCCTCTTTTATCGATTCGTCCATCCTCCCCGTTCCTGATCAGCCGACTCCACCATATCGGCCAAACTTTAGATTTTCCTCGGTCGTCCGATCCACATTGAAAATGCACGAAGCAAGACCGTTTCTTTTGCATTAGGACGCCTCTGGTAGCCATGACCAAGATAACCATGCTAATTGCTGTGATCACGACCCTCGCTATAAGCGACCAGGCCCTATCAATGGATGCCGACTGTTACGATAAAGGCGAAGATTACTACATTCCAGCCACAGACCTGCTTGAAGCGAAAAAAAAAGCATTACTTTGTTTTTTTGCCGAGATCTCCCTGAAGCAGAGCGTCAAAGAGGGAAATCAAGATGTTGATTTCAAGCAGGAAACCAACCTTGAGGCCAAAAGCTCACTCATTGACTGGCGGGGACTCCGCAAGGATACGGCGACAAATTTGTATCGGTGGTCCATCAGCGATGTAAACGCCAACTTGAAGGCGCTGTCCGAGGCTAATTTAAAGAAAATAATCCCGGTGACCAAGGAGGTTCAGGAGGTTTGGCATTCGAACCTCATTAAAAAAGAAATCATCAAACTAGTCTCAGAACCGAGTGGCGCCACGGTTGCCTTTGACGGTCTCGAGGGCGCCTGTCAAACACCTTGTAAGCTTGAGGTCTTGTTTGGGCTTCACACGGTTTCGCTCTGGAAACCAGACTTTAGCCGCCAAAGCGGCACGATTATGGTGGACGGAACACGGGACTCATTTCCTTTCGAACTGAAAGAAAACATCGGTCGGATCGACTATCAAAACTGCCCTGCCGGCACCACCGTACTTTTTGATGGCAATAGAGTTGGCCTGACGTCAAATGGCCAGATGAAATTGTCTCCCGGCAGCTACGTTCTTGAATTTGAGCATCCCGAGTACTTCAAGACTAACAAAACAGTGTTCGTAAAGGTGGGGGAAACAATCCACGTCCTATGCGAAATGAAACCGAAGATGGGTGGGCTAGAAATATCAACTCGCGATTCCGCTGGACAACCGGTCAAGGCAACCGTCGAGATTGACGGCACATCCGTTGGCAATACCCCCGGCGTTTTTGATGTCCGGGCTGGTTCCCGAAGGGTCCGCCTTGTCTATCAAGACGAAGCTTGGGAAGACACTGTTTCGGTCAATAAAAGCAGCGTCACACAATTATCAAAAAGCCTCACGCCCATCGAGTCAGAATCGGTAAAACAGTTAAAATCAAGCCTGCGTAGTTTTACTTTTAGCGCAAGCATCGGCGAAATGAGCGACCAAACGTTTGTCGACAGTAAAACCAACGACATCTATGATTTCAAGCAATGCGGCAGCGCTGACCCTGATATGGGAAGCGCATTGAGAATCAGGCTGGCCAAAAACCTATCCAACAACTTCGGACTCAGCCTTGGCCTACTTAGGGCTGAATATCAAGTTTGCCATAGTTCCTTTGAGAGCAAAACGTACCGCGAAATTTTAAGCACCAATAAAGTGAACCTCTCAGGACTAACTGCCGGAATTCACTACACCGTTTACACGAACATTAACGCCAACGAGTCTTCATTACCATCCTACACGCGGTGGCTTACTTTGAGTCTCTCCGCAATAAGCGGACTCAATTTCACAGTCACCAATAAGGATTCGGGAACTAAGTGGAATGGCAAGGGATCCCAGAAGATCCTGGGCGAGTTTAGTGTCATGGATTTCGTCGCGGGACATGCCAGGATTAGTTTGTTCGAATTCGCAAAGATTCAGGATGCAGACTTGGACTATTCAAGTCCGGTTCACCTCAAAAATTTGACTATGTTTTTCATTTTTGGATTCGGCATGGTGTTTTGATGGCGAGACAACTCCTGCAAAATATTATGGCCTGCGCTGCAGTCAATCTAATGGCTGGCTGTAGCACCGCCGGCCCAACCTTCCAAAAAGCCGAAGTCTTGGAAAGAATTAGCAACAAAAGTGAGAGTCCCGAATGGGCCAGCGGCGTGAAGACAACTTTCGTCGAGGGTAATGATTGTATCTTCATCAGCCAGATTTCGATGGCAGGAAATGCTCGGACCGAGGCCTGCATGAAAGCGGCAGAACTTGATGCTCACGCGGGAATTCTTAAACACATCAAATCAATGATAACAACCAGTGGTCAAGTGAACGAAGCATCTGCGTCGGCTGATCCAAGCTACGAAAGTCTCACAATTTTTTTTGCCACGGGCAGGCTCAGTGGAATTAAAACCATAGATCGCTACTGGGAAAAACGAGTTGAAAGCATCGAAAATGGAGACCGGGTCCTAAAACTACGCTGTGCCGTCAAGGTCTCGATCCGCAAAAGCGACTTGGAAAAACAGCTCCGCGAGGCCACAGGAGACTCAAAAATTAATGAAGCTGCTCATGATGCCCTAGAAAAAGCCACCGCAAAGGCCATTGACGGCTTTGCTCGAGAGGGCGCAAAAGAATAATCATTTCTGACTTTTTGTCCCAGGCAATCGCTAAGCGTTAAGCGCAATGGATTTGTGCCAGATTGCGTTGTAGGCGAGGGAGGTCACTTAACCGCATATTTACACTAACTTAAGTTCACCGACTTAATCCTCCTGAGCTTTGCCTCTCAAGTTTCTGATTAGATGACCGCTAACAACCTGCTGATGATTTTTCGTAAGAAAATTTATTTTCCAAATAGGTGACGGTATGCAGAACCCAATTGCTGATAAAGAATTATGTCGCCCCTCGCGTTTGCCATCTGGCCATAGGTTTCCAAATTTCGGTCGCACTGCTGCTGCGTTACTCGCGGTATCTAGTCTTACGATGTCTTGTAAGGTTCGCACTAATTCCTCAGAGAGTGCTTCTGTTCGAAGCACTTTA
>CAMDHM010000038.1 GCA_945898195.1 Pseudobacteriovorax antillogorgiicola
AAAATACCCCTTTTTGATGACCAACAGAGAGTTCTGGCAATTCGGGCAACCCATGTGCACCTCCTTTATGGAGGTCAATGTGAATGCCCGGAGGGCATGGCTTGAAGTGGCATCTGATGTCAGGCGCAGCCATGTAGAGCAGTTTATAAAGGTTTCAACGCCGCTGCGCGGATGAGCCGTGCAAGCGGTCCAGATCCCGATTGATAACCGTCAAGTTTTCCCGGACCGTTCCCAGCTGGTCTGCATCTGGGTATTTTTTTAAAGCGTCTTCTAGGATCAATTTCGCCTTTTCCAAATAAGATCCTTTGGTCCCTGAATCGTTGGCTTGGTTTGCGGCGGAAAAGGCTTGAGCTGCCTTACGGCGCATGTCGCGCACAGCCGCATTTGAAAATTCCTGAGTTTTTTCTTGAGACAGTTTATAAAGAGGACTGTCTTTCTCAACACGTTTTAGTGTTTCGATAGCCTTGTCGAATTGCCCTTCATCGGCTTTTTGTGCGGCATTGTTGATGACGAGATCGCTGGAGTGCAAGTCACTTACGCGGCCCGTGCCTTCGATGATGGCCCGCGCGGCATCGCCTGTCGGCGCAGCGGTCTCAATTGAAATGGGTGTGACTGATGGAGCGGGTTTCGGAGCGACCGCTAAATCTGGCCCATAGCGATCCGATAAGATTCGCCATTCACCGGCCTGTTTTACCATCGCAGCGCGAAGGCGTTTCATAAATGCTTCGGAATTGCCGCCCTTTTCCGCCGCAAGATTGATCAGTCTGACAACCGAAGCGCTCTGCAGGAATGGATTTATTTCGAGTGCTCCTGGCAGGTCGAGTCCGCGGGCTAGGGCAGCTTTTTCTAAGCCGAGGCCCGTATTCTCTAATTTCTTAGGCTTTTCATCCTCATTCTTTTTCTCTGAATTCAGTTCATGTTCACTGAATGTCGTGGAGTCTGTGTTGACCGGGTTGAATGTTTTGACGATGCCCAGTGCCATGGCAGCTTCCTGGATGGAGGCTGGCGGTGGCTGATTCGGCATTCGATTTAAAAGCTGCTCATCAGCCTCGCTCAGGCCTGCGACGGAAAGGGCATGGCGACTCGCAAAATCAGCAATCTGAGAATCTGGTACCGGTGCGAGAACAAAGGGGGCTATGCCTGCAGCGGGGCGACTGGTTTCCTTGCCTGGGGCAGCGGGGGCTACCAAAGGTGTCTTTTGGACGGGATTGCGGCGCGGCAAATTATCGTTTGGGGTTACGCATCCGGTGATGCTCAGTAGGGCTATGGATGAGATGGCGACCGTAATGGCCGATAGCGAAGTTTGGCGTGATGTCCGGTTCTTCAGCACGACGATTCCTTTCCCGAGACAGGGATCTTGAAATTAAAATTCACCCGAAAGCGACAACAGGGCACGGCGATCTTCTGTCCGGCTAGTCCTGGCGGAGATGTCCTGACCGTATGATGTAAATGCGATGCTCATGTATCCAATTCGGCCTTCAACGCCATAAGTAAAAAAGCCCTGACTTGTTCCAAGGCGCAAACTATAGGGTGGCGGTTCCAGAGGAGATCCCTTGAAAATTTCGACGCCCGCATGGAACAACTTGCCGGCCTCGATTCCTGGTAGTCCGTAGTAGGTGCTACCAGATGCCACGGCATAGTGGTGAATATCGATAGAAATCCGCGCGGTGACATCGCGACCAAATCTTGGTGTGATCGCGAAGCCGGCCCGGAGGTCTGCCGGATCCACGGTCGACATCGCGTCAGGGCTACCAAAATTTCCGCTAAACTTTGTGCCGCAGATTTTCTGTCTTTTTTCCGAAAATGGGTTCAAGTAATCCGATTTACATTGCAGAGGGACGTTCAGTAGGGCGAGTCCGAAGGTTGGAAACCAATAATCTGCCATCGTGTAAAGTAGGCCAACATCGATTGCCAGGGCGGTTGCCTTGTTGGCCATCGATGTGAAGTGATGCTGCAATGCAGATTTGTTCGATAGGTCGTCAGAGGGGATCGTGTTTTCCAGGGAATAGCGGTAAATCGGACGGATTTGGATCGCTGAGCTTAGGCGGTTTGAGCTATTTGTTTGGCCTAGCGTGATAACCCCGCCGATGTCAGAAATAGCGGTAATTTGGGCGTCGGATGGGGCTGCGCTGTCGATGTAAGCGCTGGTGACAGAGTTCATATATATGCCGAAGGCTGCCGGTGACGACGGGCTGAGGCTCACCAGGGTGACGGGAAACATGGCGGCACGGACCCAGAATGGTTTATCACCAAGGCCATCTGCATTAGCTGCCAAGTCTTCTATGGTGCTTTCACCGGCGCCCTGGATGCTGCCGTAAAAAGTCTTGCTGTTGGAATTTGCGCCGAGGATGAGATTCGGGATTTTGGTCCTGGTACCAGTTTTGGAGCGTGCCTTTCGCACTCGGGCGATACCCGCTGGGTTGGTCCATATGGCATCGTCGTCATTGGCCGAGGCGACTCCGGCGCCCCCCGATCCAGCTGGACCGGCAGGGAGATAGTGCTCAGGGATTTCCTGAGCAAAGGCGTGTGGCGCCGCACACGCAATGCCGCCGAAGATGAGCGAATAGAGTTTCATCATTCGAAAAGGACCTCTCAGGAACACTTTGGTCTTGTGTGTTCTTGAGATTATAGCACTCCTGCGTCCGTCTCGCAGCAGGTCACAAACTATTTCCTAGGGCGTTTCCTAAGGTCTTGTTCAGGATCTCAAGGTCCTCTTTTTCCTGGCGCAATTGAGAGATATTGCGGTCTTTTTCTTTGAGTGCGTGCTGAAATTCTGCCAATTGCATGTCCTTGGTTTTGATTACCTCGTCCTTCATTTGGACGACGGCATCGGTCATGGAGGACAATTTCGTCAGAGTGTCTTGGGTTAATCGAATGATTTCCCGATTTTCTTCCTTAGCGAGGCTCAGATGGTCGAGCAGGAGCGCAAGTTCTGTCGATTGGGGGCCTTGCATGTTGTCCATGGTGACCATCGCGCTTGAAGTTGCGGAGCCGCGATCCACGAGAAGGCCAGAGGCGCCAAATTCTAGTGGCGGCAGATCGCCATCGGCTGAGTGTCTTGACGACCCACCTGCTGATGTCGCAGTGGAGGTCAGTCCCGGGACGGCTAGTGCGGCCGCGCTTATGGACTCGTAAACCAGCACCTTGCCCCGAGATGTGCGCCCAACCAATTGGCCGCGGCGCAATTTACTCCAGACTTCGTCGGTCGTCATTGTTTGACGGTGCGCGTAGTCTTCAATGGAAAGTCCATCGAGCTCCGAAAGCGGTTCTTGAGGGGAGTATTCTTTCGAAAGGAGGACTCCCTCGTTCACCGAAGCGAGAGGGTGGGACTCCTGGCCAACTGAATTTTTCTTTCCGAAAAGCGATCCAAACACTTTTAGCAACCTCTAAAACATTGCAATTTGGGAAAGTCTTACAATGGCTTGGATACCGCATCCGGGGCTGCCCCTGCAACTTTGTTCCTGAATTTTTCAAGGATTTCGCCGATCTCCCTCCTTGGAGGTTCTTGCTGTGACCCAACATAAACAAGAGGCCAAATCCCATTGGGCCCGTTATTCCGCAAACTTACGCCGGTCTGCCGTACCAATTGCTATGGGTACGGCGTTGACGGTGGGGACCCTTTGGACCCAATTTGGTTTGGTCACGGAGCGCAGATCGGCCCTGGTGGATGTGCTCAAGACAGCCGAGGCCAAGCTTCTTGATATTCGCTTTCGATTTCGTGGACCGATCAAGCCAGAATCCAAGGTGGGTGTGCTGGCCGTGGACGAAAAATCCGTCCGATCCATTGGGCGTTGGCCGTTTCCACGGAGCGTCTATGAAAAAGCCTTTGCAAATTTAAAGGCCGCCGGCGTCGCATGGGTTGGAATGGACATCACCTGGAGTGAGCCAGAGAGGACGCTCCTTGAGGACGTCCTGCCGGAGGGGGCCGGGCACGTGGCCATCACGTCCGACGATTTGAGACGCCTTCAGGCGGCTCGTGGGCAGGCCAGTCCAGGGGATCAGAGTTTGGCCCGTGGGGTAAAATCATTTGCGAATGTCGTTCTCGGCTATTTTTACTACCCAAGTCCAGCCGCTGCGGAGGCCGTTGGCTCCGCACCATTCGAAGGGCTTAACCGGATGGAGGCTTCGGCAATACAGAATGTGATCCTTCCCGACGGAAAGGATCTGTCGGCTTACCCACTTATCAATGCCTATGGGATTGCCTCAAACATTCCAATGATTAATCAGGCATCTGCATTTCATGGCTTCTTTAACAATGACCCGGATGATGACGGAGTTGTCCGGTGGATCAATCTTGTGCGGAATCTTGACGGAAGGCTGATGCCAAGTCTGGCGCTCAAAACCGTGGCCAGTGCGATGGGGCGTGATCCCGTGGTGTTTTTTGACGGACACGGGATTGAAGACATTGTTTTGATGAATCCAAAAGACGACCAGGATCTGATCAAAATCCCCGTGGATCCAGTGGGAACGGGTCGAGCGATGATCAATCATCTTGGAGGGCGTCAAATGGTCCAGCACTTTAGTTTTGTCGACGCGATCAATAACTCATTTACGGATGATGAGCGTAAAAAACTACAAGGCGCAGTGCTTCTTGCTGGTCCAACGGCGACGGGGATCAATGATATTCGGGCCAATTCATTTGACGCGACCATCGATGGCGTCGAAAATCATGCGGCATTCATGGATAATGTGTTCACCGGTAATTTTATGCGACGCCCGGCTGCCATTTTCAAGATGGAGTTTTTGGGGATCATGGCCCTTGGTTTCGTGACCACTGGGTTCGTCAGTTTTTTGCCTGCCAGTGCATCGGCAATTGCGACGACTATTTTGTTGCTAGCAATATTTCTGATTGATCGATTTTTTTGGTTCGGAAATGGTTTATGGGTCGCAGCTGCGGCGCCATTGTTTACCGTGGGATCAGTGTACCTGATGGTGACGACTTACCGCTATTTGACGGAAGAGCGGGAGAAGAAAAAGGTGAAGGGTGCGTTCTCACTCTATTTGAGTTCAGATGTAATTGATCAGGTTCTGGCAAATCCAGAGTCGCTGAAGTTGGGGGGCGAGAAGAAAGAACTGACGGTATTTTTCAGTGATGTACGAGATTTCACGACAATGTCCGAGTCGATGACACCGGAAAAATTATGCGAATTGATGAATCTTTATTTTACCCCGATGACGAAGATAGTTCTCGATTCAAAGGGGGTTTTGGATAAATTTATCGGGGATGCAATCATGGCCTTTTGGGGCGCTCCCCTTGAGGTTCCAAATAGCGCGGATGTTGCCTGCGAGGCATCCATCAACATGCTGTATGTTTTGGACCGACTTCGGGTTGATTTTCCCAAAATGGGATTGCCGATTGTTGATATTGGGATTGGTCTTAACACGGGCCCAATGTCGGTCGGTAACATGGGTTCGGACGAGCGTTTTACCTATACAGTGATGGGTGACAACGTGAATCTAGGTTCCCGCCTTGAGGGGTTGACAAAGGAATACGGGGTCAAAATTTTGCTGAGCGATCGGACCTTTAAAAAGATTTCCAGGACAGACTTACACACGCGAGATCTTGATACCATCAGGGTCAAAGGCAAGCTTGAACCTGTGCGAGTGCACGAACTTATGCGCCCAGATACTTTTGGCGTTGGCAAAGAGTCCTTGTTGCGCGAGTTTACGGGGAATTTCAATGCTGCGCGCGTGCATTATCTGAAGCGGGATTGGCAAAACGCACAAAAATCTTTCATGCAGTGCATGATGATTCGGCCCGAGGACAAATCAGTTGGAATCTATATGGAGCGGATCGCGGAGCTCAAAGGCATGAATTTGGATGATGCCTGGGATGGCGTCAAGACGTTCAAACACAAGTAAGCGTCGCAGGGAGTTCCAAAAAAATCACTCCAGTGGTGGATTTGGATCGGCAATGATGATGGTGCGTCCGAGAGATTTCAGTGCAACAAAAGCTCTCTGGCATAACCGACGTGCCTGAACATCAAGGCCGCGAAAAGGCTCGTCGAGCAGGATAATTGCGGCATCTTGAGCGATCACTCGCGCCAAATTTACACGTCGTTTTTGGCCAGAACTCAAAGTTGTAGAGTTCTTGTTGAAAATAGTTTCGACTTCTAACATTTCCAGGCATTGCAGGGCTATTTTGCGATCTTGTTGCGATGGTCTGCCCAAGTGGAATCGCCAACGACCTGCCAAAACAATATCGATTGCGCTTTGAGGGATCACGAAATCGTCTTCGGGCGGCAACCAGGATATCAGGGCGGATTTTTTGGTCGTCGAAAGTGGATGATTTTCCTGCCGAATTTCAACGGTTCCAGAATCGGGATGCAACAAACCGGCTAGGCAAGCGAGGACAGAGCTTTTACCGGCCCCATTGGGCGCCGTGATGTAATAAATTTCGCCAGGCACAAATGCGGCAGAAAATCCCTGTTCAAGAAGGATTCCGCGACCCGTCAGGCGAAGGTTAGAGGCGTGCAATCGGGCGCCATTGGTCAAATGGATAAACGGTAATTGCGGGATTGGTTGCGGGTGGCTCATGCTTGCGTCCTACGGTTCTGTTGGCGCCACAGGCACCACAGGAAAAAAGGGCCGCCAATCACGCCGGTGATTACGCCGGTTTCAAGCTCGCGAGCACCAGCAGCCGTGCGCGCAACCAAGTCAGAAAGAATGACTAAAATCGCCCCGAGACAGAAGCTTTTTGCGGCAACGGCATTCGACTTTAAATGACCAGGTTTATTCAGGCCCAAGCCGCGGGCAACATGGGGTGCAATCAGTCCGACAAACGGCAACAGTCCACCGCCCGTGATTGCCGCAGCGGTGAGCAATGCAACGGCCGTCACAACCAGGATTTTTTTTCGTTCGACGTTGATGCCGACTGTGGTCGCAATTTGCGGTCCTAAAATCATGGTGTCCAGGGCGGGGCCAAGCCGCCAGCTCATGATGAGCCCCGTCGCAGCAAACGGAAGGGCTCGCAATAGATCCGCCCAGCCTCGGCCAGACAAACTGCCGAGCAGCCATTGCAGGACCGATACGGCGCGTCCAGGATCATTCAATGCGATGGACAAAAGAAGGCTCCCTACGGAACCGGCAGCCGTGGAAATGGCTAGTCCACTTAGAATTAAATTTGAACGAAAGGCCATAATCAGAATGAGGGCTAACAGGCATCCAGACAATGCGGCAAACGGAGCGAATTGTTGCGAAAGGCCCGTTACGAGCAAGGCAGTAACGGCCAGGCTACCGCCGGCTTCAATACCGAGGATGGATGGCGAAGCAAGGGGGTTGCGAAATAAGTTTTGAGTCAGGGCCCCGGCAACGCCAAGAAATCCACCAGATAGCATGGCCAGTGTGCTTCTGGGCAATCGGAAATTAATGATGGCATCCACGCTTGAGTCAAGAAAGTTTCCGGAAAATCCGGTGGCAAGGCTCAAGGCAAAGGTGAGGGCAAGTAAGGCGATCAGACCGACCATGCCGTTTATGCGCATCATGGGAGGCGTTCCTGATTGGATGGAGCATAGAATTTCGCGCGCAGGGCAGGGACGACACGGAGCACATCAGGAGAAAGGGCTAAAAGGTCCGCTGATGAAGGTGTCACGAAGCGACTGTTTTTGACGGCCGGTGTTTCTCGCCAGCCCGGAGTGCTTTGCAATTGTGCGATGAGGTCCTCCGCGCTGTGCGTGTCAGTCAAAAGGACGATGATTTCAGGGGCCATGGCTGCAAGGGCCTCGTCGTTGATCCGTGGCCATCCAGCGAGGCTGGCAGCCGATGCCGCGTTGATCCCTCCGGCAAGGCGCACGAGATCATCAAAGGTAGTTTTTCCTGCCATCACCGTTCCAGAACCGTCAAAGCTCAAGACGCGAGGTTTGCTGTGAGGGTTGATGGCATCGGTCATGGCGGTTGTAGCTCGGACCTCTGTCTGGATATCTGATTCGAACTGATGGGCGATCTGGGTTGCGGCCTCTGAAAGTCCGGCTGCCGCGCCAAGTTTTAGGATGTTGCTGCGAATGTCGTGGAGGGATTCAAAGGCATCCAACCAGCAGGTTTGCGCGGCAATGGCTTTTAGTGTGCTGGTCACGGCGGGACGGTTAAAACTGGCGAAAACCACCAGATCAGGCCGAAGGGATGCTAAGGCTTCCAGATTGTCACCCACCCGAGCGTTGATGTTGCCGACTTCGGTTGAGATGTGGCTGTAGGTGGGGTTCTCGGCAAAACGTGAGACCGCGACTAGGCGGTCCAAGGCCCCCGCTTTTTTAAGAATTCGTACGAGCAGTTCGTCGCTGGCGAGGGATGTCGAAACGATCCTAGTGGGAGGCGATGCGGAGGGTTTGGGACAGCTTGATTCGTGATTATCGCTGTAATTCCAGGATCTTACTGAAAAATACACCGCGAAGCCGGTTGCCGATAAAAGCAACAAGCGGAATTTTTTTCTATAGATTTTATTAAAATAAGTATTCATTTTTAATGAAATCATGTTAATATACCTCCGTTGCTATAGGAGGCTGCTCATGCGCAAGCCAGTTGTTGTGGTTACTCTCATTTTGGCCCTTATTTTGTTTATTACACTGGCAAGCCATTTGGCGCAGCCAGCAATCGCTAATGAAGGTTCCGGCAAAGCTATAAAAGTTGCCGCGGTGACGGAAGTTCCCGTGGCGCAGGCCATGGTGAAGGCGCTGCCAATCCGGCCCAGTGGGCTTGGCGTGGCAGAGGTTAAGGCTGAGGCTGAAGTTAAGGCCGAGGTTGTGAAAACCGGGCGTCGTGGCTTGATTGCCACCCACCGTCGCGGTAGGGGCGCCCGTTCTGTCGTCAAATCACCTCAAAATGATGCAAATAGCGTGAATGATGCTGATGAGTCGTTAATTACGCCAACCCCTTCTTATAGGGCGTTGCTTGGAAAACCCGATACCGCATTCAAAACGGCGAAGGATCATGGATCCCACGATCTTGGCACACCACAGTGGATTGAGGCCCTGAGTGGGGCTAAGGGGCGAGTTCCGGTGCGTGATTTTGCCGAAGAGTCTGCAAAGAAAATGCAGGAAAGCGGCGAACCCTTGATCATGACGGTCGACTCCAGGGTCGATTCTGCCCGGTAGAGACACCCCGTTTTGGGTATTTTATCGGCAAATTTTGCCGACTTATTCACACTGACAAAAATTGCGTGTTATAACTGTTATTGATCTCCGACAGGTTTTTCCCTCAAGGACGAGGTAAAGCATGGGCCTTAGAATACAAACCAACACAATGGCGTTGACCTCCCAACGGCACTTGAAGGAAACGCGGGCATTGCTCGATCGTTCCCTTGAGCGCTTGTCTAGTGGTTACCGAATCAACCGTTCTGGCGACGATGCTGCCGGTCTGGCTATTTCTGAAAAGCTGCGTGCCAAGACACGCGGGCTTGTTCAGGCATCGCGCAATGCCTCGGACGGCGTTTCGCTGATCCAGGTTGCCGAAGGCGGTTTGAATGAAATCCAAAACATTTTGGTCCGTTTACGGGAACTCGGCGTTCAGTCGGCGAGTGATACGATTGGGGCTAAGGAACGTGGTTACCTTGATCAGGAATACAAGTCCCTCAAGGAAGAGATTGACCGGATTGCTAACTCAACCGAGTTTAACGGAACGTACCTTCTTGACGGTACGGGTGGATCTCTCGATTTTCAGGTGAACACGGGCGGTGACAACCTTCTTGGTGTTGACCGGATCTCCTTTGACGCCTTTAAGCTTGACGTCAATGTGGACAAGCTTGGCCTTGAAGAACTCACGGTGAGCACGAAGTTCGATGCCCAGCGTAGCTTAGCCAGCATCGATTCCGCCGTAGAAAAGGTGTCGTCTGTGCGTGGTCAGCTCGGTGCCATAGAGAACCGCCTCGAATCAACGATCAAAAATACTAGTATCTCAATTGAAAACCTTTCGGCAGCTCGTTCGCGAATTAAAGACGTCGACATCGCGGAAGAAACGTCTGAAATGGCCAAGCAAAATATCCTTATGCAGGCCGGTACAGCCATGTTGGCTCAGGCCAACAGCGTGCCAAAGATGGCGCTGTCGCTGCTGCAAAACGGATAAGAAGGTTTAGGCTTTTGGGCGATGCCCTACATCGTCTACATACTGAAGTGCTTTGATGGCAGCCTCTACACTGGGATCACGAACGATCTGGTAAAAAGGTTGAAGGCCCACAATCTCGGGACGGCATCCAAATACACGCGTGGCCGTGGCCCGCTTGTGGTGATCTATTCAGAGGCGGCAGGGGACAAAAGTTCTGCGCTAAAACGTGAGTTTCAAATCAAGTCACTTTCAAAATCCAATAAACTCAAAATCATTGCAAACTCCAGTTAATTGATTCCAATTAGATGGAATCAAGTCCCCAGATAAATCCATTCAGCAAAGCGCGGTCGACGAGATGTTTGGATTCAGGACTCAGGGGTTTTACCCAGGCCATCGCGTGCCCTTCAATGCTTGTGCTGGCCTGATGCAGAAATGTGCTCCTCGCCTCTTCGATGGTCGGAGGAACTAGAATCATGATTTCCTCAAGGCCGCCGCATTGCGCTATAGCACCAGCTCCGCCAAGTAAAAGATTCATGTCCGTTGTGCCCCACTCGTGGATGACGCCCTGCATATCTGCGCCCTTACCAATGATGAAGTAGAAATCAATGGATCTATCATGATGTCCCATCGCGGCATCGATGCCCTTCTTAGCAGGACTGTGGCCGACGAATAGCGCTAGATCTGGAATTTTCAATAATTCTGAAAATTCATGGATCGAACGCTCGAGCTGAAAAAAAGGCTGCTTGAAGCCCAGGGCACGCAATTCAAGCATCCGGTGCATTAAATCATGAGGTAATTTTCCCGTCTGGTATCCCTCTGGGGTCCAAACGGTTGGACGATCCAATTGACTCAGTTTTGGGACGGAGAGCATGATTCGCAGTTCGTTACCTGCCGGCACGAATCCCATTTTTTGGTAAAAATCGGTAAGATCGCTCCAAAGCACAATGGCATCAGCGCCTTGAGATCGCGCGCGACGCTCTATCTCCGTTAATAATTTCCGCATCCAGCCTTTGCCCTGAGCTTGCGTTCCGGTGGCCACATTTCCAACCAAGGCCAATTTTATCTGGCCCATTCCATCGCTATGTGAATTTGAGATCATCGTTCTCAGCCATAGATTGGCATGTGCCACGATGGCGCGAGCCTCCAAGGCGTCATCTCTGGGAGCCACACAAATGCTGTGTCTGGTGCCTTCTGAACCCAGAACAAGAGGGTATTCCGAGGCGATTGAATAGTCCCGTGAACGGTCTGGGCGAAGCCGCTCCGCAAGCAGGCGGTCGCGAGCATCTCGTTGGACGGCTGCGATTGGCTCAAAAAACTCGCAATCGGCTATAATCGAAGTCAAGAATGTTTTCCCTTGTGGGAACATCAATGTTTTACCTGTTCAAAGTTAAGACAAATGCTAGCACAAATGTGTGCTGAGGAGTGGAGTCCATGGGTGTCCGGATGCCTGGCCTTGTCAGCGGGGTCGATCCCAAAATGATCGAGCAACTGATTCAGGTCGAAAAAATGCCAATTGAGACCGCAAAAAAACGGCGGGAAGTCGTTGTCGAAGAAAAAAAGGAGTATGAGAAGTTCAACACGGCGTTGACGGAACTTGACGGCGCCTTAAACAAACTCAAGACACGGGGCGATTTCAATCGACTCAAGGTGGACTCATCAAATCCAGACATCATCGATGGTGTTGCAGCTGCAATGGCGCTGCCCGGATCTTATGAGTTTGAGGTCCGTGCAATGGCTCGATCCGAGAAGGAATTGGCCATGGGATTTCCCGATAAAGACAGGACCCCGGTTGGGTTTGGCTTCATGCAGATTGAGCGTGAAGATGGGGATCCCCTTGAAGTCGAAGTGCAGCCAGATGCAACGCTGAAAGATGTGGCGCAGCAGATCAATGATCTTGGCTCTGGACTTCGGGCCATGGTGGTGAACACCAAATACAATCCGGATTCATACCGGCTTCTTGTTCTCAGTGAGAAATCTGGCGCGGAGTCCAAAATAAATATCGATCCTGATACGACATTTCTTGAATTCAAAGAGCAAGTCGTCGGCCGTAATCTCGATGTTCTTTTCGAAGATGTTCCGGTGACCAATGATCAGAATACCCTCGATGAATTGATTGATGGAGTCACATTCAATGTAAAGAGATCAGAGCCTGGAACTCGCGTTCAAGTAAACATCGCCTATGACGTCGACGCCACGATTGAGGGCGTGAAGGTTTTTGTCGAGAAGTACAACGGTATTGCCAAGTTTGTGCATGAACAGTTTCAGCTGGACCCAGAAACCCAGAAGGCCGGAAAACTGTCAGCTGATAGCTCCCTGCGGCAGGTTATGCGGACTCTGCAAGGGGGACTTTTAAATTTGGAAAGTTCTGCCGGAAAGTTCCAGAATCTTGCAGACATCGGCATTACCACCAACCCGAAAAGCGGGGAACTAACTCTTGACGACGCTAAAGTGAAAACGGCTTTGACCGATGACTATTCAGGTGTCGCTGGTTTGTTTGCACAGACCTCTGGCAGCGCGGGTATCGCAACCAAGATTGCCGAAAGCATTAAGGCATTCAGGGATCCTGGAAGCGGTATGGTGAAGGGGCGCCAACGAACCTTTGAAACCCTGATTAAAAATCAGGATAAGGAAATCGACCGGCGCCAGCGAATGACGGAGCAGAAAGAACAGCAGATCCGGAGAAAGTTTTCGGCCCTCGAAACTCAGATGGCCAATATGCAGTCTCAGGGAAGTTTTCTTTCGGCAAGGTTTGGTGGCGGTGGCTCACCCCAAGGTGGTGGTGGCGGTTGAGGATAAAGGCGGACTATGACGAACAATCCCTATAAGCAGTATCAAAAGACGCAAGTTATCACGGCTAGCCGTGAAAAAGTTCTGTTGATGCTTTATGAAGGTGCCATTCGTTTTACAAAACTGGCTAACGCCGCAATGAAAGAGAAAAAGATTGCCGAGAAGGGCCGCTGTATCAGTAAGGCCACGGCCATCCTCAGCGAATTGATGGCAACCCTTGACTTCAAAGTGGGCGGACAGCTTGCTGTCGATCTAGAAAATCTTTACGTGTTCATGATCGATAAGCTTATCGAAGCCAACATCCATAATAAGATTGAGTGCCTTGAAGCCGTAGAGAAACTCCTGATCACGCTGCACGCTGCGTGGAGGGACGTTATTGAAAATCCGCGCGCCGACGGCATTCCATCCCAGCGGATGCAGCCCGAGGAATTTCAGAAATATCTTGAAGAGCAGACGCAGGAGGATGGGAAGGGTTCCAATATAGGCAAAAAAGGTCAGGCAGAACCTGCCAAGGGACGTCCAGATGTGAAGATTCGCGCCTGAAAAGTTAGCATTCCTGCAACACTTCCCCCTAAGCCTTCCATGGGCTCGCCAACGTGTTACGTTTGACTCTGGGCGATCCATTTCAAGCCGGAGGCGTTGCACATGGGTTTGACACAAACTCTGCATACAGGTGTCTCAGGACTTTCCAGCCAGTCAGATGGTATGGGAGTCGTAGCCAACAACATAGCCAACGCAAATGCGAAGGGCTTCAAGCGTGACCGCGCTGAATTCGAGGACATGGTCCAAAGCGATGGATCTGTCGGTCGACTTCAGGAGAAAGTCGGTCGCGGTGCAAAGATCAAGGATATCCGGACCATCCATAGTCAGGGCAACTTGACCACTACCGACAATCTGACGGACCTCGCCATTCAAGGCGGGGGTATGTTCATCTTGAATAATCCCGATTCAGCCGCGGATAGCACCGAGGGCCGCATGTTTACCCGTGCTGGATCGTTTATTTTCGATCGCGAAGGGTACATGGCTGACGTTAGCGGGGCTCGCGTTCAGGGCTATGAGGCCCTTAGCACGGGGCAGATTTCCAGTCGCATCGGAGATTTCCGAATTAACACCAACTCGATTCCGCCGCATCAGACGGAGAACCTTCGAGTGGACATGAATTTGGACGCTCGGGACAAGGTTATTGAGGGTGCATTTGATCCGACCAAGCCAGATGCGTCATCTAACTTTGGAACCAGCGTCGCGGTTTTTGATAGCCACGGCCGCACCCACCAGGTTTCAATGTTTTTCAAGCGTATGACTGACGGTGAGGATTCATCGTGGAAGTGGTTTGCCATGGCGGATGGCAAGGAGATCGTCAATCCTGACGGTGAACTACATGCCATTGCGAGCGGTGAACTCAAATTCAACGCAAAGGGCGAATTGTCAGAGCAGACGACAGATAAGTCTGAAGCCAACTTCTCCGGTGGCGCGGCTTTAGCTCAGGCGATTAATTTTGACTTCGGTAAAAAGCCAACGGATGAGCTTAAAAAATCTGTTGGCGGTTCAACCTGTCTCGCCGCAAAAAGCGGAACCAACTATCATACGCAGGATGGTTTTGAGTCTGGAATGATCAAGGCCCTGCGTGTCGACCCAACTGGTGTGGTTCGCGGTATTTATACCAATGGTCTGAACCGTAACCTTGGCGCTGTGGCGCTGGCGACATTTGAAAATATCGATGGCATGCGTAAGGGCGGTCGGAACATGTTTTTCCAGAGTCTTGAGTCAGGGCCGGCTAAAGTTGGGATGGCCCAGACGAGTAATCGCGGCTCGATCTGGTCCTCGACTCTGGAAGAGTCGAACGTTGATATTGCCCAAGAATTTGTGAACATGATTTTGACGCAACGTGCGTTCCAGGCCAATTCACGTTCGATCACGACGACCGACACGATGATTGAGGAAGTGCTGAATCTTAAACGCTAAAGTAATTAATTAGACCTACGCCATCTCAACGAGGGCTGACTCGATCGTCGAGCGGACTCGGGAGGCGTAGGTCTCGTACGTTTCGCCCTCGAGCCGCCTGGTTCGCGGAAGAACCTTTATTTTTACGGTAGCAGAATCTGGCAGACCCCCGCCCTTGCGCCAAAGTTTCCCCGCCCCGCTCAGAGCGATTGGAAGAATATCGACACCACATTCTGCAGAAAGTTTGAATGCGCCAATTTTAAATGGGCGCATTTGTCCTGGTATTTCGGAGCGGGTGCCTTCTGGAAAGTAAAACATGCTGATTCCCTTGTGGAGCGATTCAACGCTGGCTTGAAGCGCTGCTTCATGACTGCGTTTGTCGCCCCTAATCACTGGGATTTGGCCGGAGGCTCGCATTGCAGCACCCAAAATCGGGATGCGCATGATGCTTGCTTTGCTGAGCCAGCGGAACTGTACTTTCAGAAAGTAAATAACCAGTATGTCAACCAGGCTTTCATGGTTGGCGATCATGACCACTGGATCGTTTGGTTTTGGTAAGTTTTCGCGGCCTTCCACCTCAACCTTCCATCCAGGAACGACTTTGAATACGCTTCGTCCCCAGAGGCCCACCATGGCATTTGATTGCTTGCTCAAAGTGTTCTTCCGGAATTTACACAGCAACTCCCAGGCGATGATGGACAACGAGCAAAGCAGTGTCAGGAAGAATATGGCCAGATAGAAAATAATTCCGGCAATCAGTTTTTTAAACATGGTGCGTCAACCTTTCCCAAACATGATGCGCTACGGCCTTCGCTACATCCTCTTTGGTCGTGGCTTCATAGGGCCGGTCGGTTGGTTGCCCCGCTGTCGGTGTCTCAAAAATCCAGGCACGGTGGCGCTCTGCACTCACATCCGTGAGGTTGTTGACCACAAGCATGGTTAATTGATGTTTCGAAATGTATTCTCGGGCAATCTTGATTGCGCTGGCTTCATCGGCACCAGCCTCAAGTTTGAATGCGACTTTGGCCGGGCCATTGGTTTTCAGACTCGAAAGGATTTTTGGTGTTGAAACCAGTTCGATGGATTGCGTGCCAAGCGATGAGGGCGTTTTTCCGGGCATGCGTTGCGCGGGGGCGAAGTCTAGGACCGCTGCGGCATGGATGATGGCTTGCGGGTTGCCAGCCATTAAGCGATGGGATTCTCGTGTGAGGTCTTCGTTGGTGGCGCAGTGCAAAAGGGTGTGATGGCACTTGGGAAGATGCTCAGCAGCACCCGTCAGAACGTCAACAGCAAGGCCAAGGCGGTGCAGTTCTTCGGTGACGAGCGAACCGAGGCGTCCAGAAGAATAGTTGCCAATGTAACGCACATCGTCGATCCAGGCGCGTGTGCCGCCCATCGTCAATAGAACTTTTGTCTGCACATTTTTATTTTTCAGGATCAGGCTGTTGTAAGCATGGGCGCAATGATCTGCGAGAATTGCCGGTTCTGGGACTTTGTGTTTGCCTTCTTCAAGTCGGGAACCCAAAACGAAAACATTCGCGCCTGATTGGCGTAATTTTTCTAGATTTGCACGCACTTGTGGAGCATTGGCGAGGCTGTCGTGCATGCTTGGTAGAATGATCACAGGGCGGTTCAGCCCCATATACGAAGTTACCAGAGCTGAGGCTGGCGAGTCCGTGATGCCGTTGGCTATTTTAGCGATAAAACTGGCCGAAGCCGGAGCGACGATACAGCCGTGGCCTTCTGCGAGGTGTGAGGCTTCCGCCTCAAAACCGGTCCGGCAGTCCCGTGCAGCAGCCCAACCCAAAGCGAGGGGCGTGATGAACTGGGCTCCGCCTCTCGTCAACCACGGGGTGACTTTAGCGCCCAAGCGACGCAATGCACGGACAAAGCGTATGGATTCAACAGCGCCAATAGACCCAGTTACAACGACGTCCAATTGGACGCCCGTAAGGGCCTCTGACAGCAGCTTCACCGCCAAGTCGGATCCGGCCTGATGACCGGACGCAGACCCTTTTGAAGGAGGGGTGTGCTTCATTTTTCCCTTCATCTAAAGGGCAGCGGTCTTTTTCTGAGCGCGTTCGTTCGCGTTCGGCTTGTTCAGCACCAAGTCCGGTGCGGTGGAACCAACCCTGCGAATTACATTTTTACGCTTGAGGCCCGCTTTAGAAACTTTTCGTTCGCGGATCCTAACCAGTTTCGTTGTCTTGGATGCCATGGCTTGTTAAGCTCCCTGAAAATGTCACAAATGCCTGAGCTGGCAGGAAATATTAGAAATGGCCTGCCAAGGCAAGTGCAATTCAACAGGGAGTGTTGCAATGCGTCATGTAGAAATGCCGAATTTCTTTCGGAACCCGCTAGTAAAGATGGCTTCGGCTTTGTTTTTGGGGGGGGGCGCGCTTGGGATTAGTAATTCGGCTTTAGCAGCTCCGGTTGCCGGGGATCCAGATGTCCAAGAATATCGTGACTCGGTGTCTTCGAAGTACGATCCAGATGTCGTCAGCCATGAAGGTGATTCTGGGATGACGTTGTCTTTTGGTCTTGGTTTGGGGCAGGCGCGTCCGAGCCAATCTGGTGGCACCCCTGGGCTTGCCTTCCAGGCCGGTATCGAACCAGGTTACACCAGTCAAACCGGGCGGTTCAGCCGGATCGAAGCCTCGGCGGAGTTTTTCTTTGGGCGTGCTGGATACACGCTTGCCCCGAGCGATGGGGACGAAAAGGTATCGCTGCCGATTAAATTTGGGATGCTTGCGAAGTTTGGTTTGGGGTCATCGGTCGGCGACCACGCCTATTCCACCTGGAAATTCGGTCTGGGTCCGGTATTTGCCAGCTATTCCGGAGTGCAAAACAATGGCGATACCATCGCATCGTCCGGCACCCTGGTTGGATTGGCGGCCATGGTTGGTTATTCCTGGACTTTCGATTTCAGCAAACACTTTGGATTCAACGTCGGCGCAGAGTTGCGTCATATCGAGTTTGATGTCAGTCCAGCCGAAAAAACCGAGGGCGGTACGAGGACAACCGTCCGGGTCAACCGCGTGGCGAGTGTTAACATTCCACAGTTGATTATCGGACCGCGGATCAAGTTTTAATAGGCTGCTTGGTCCCCCAGCGGTCTGGCCGCAGGGGGATCAGACCTTGAGTTCTTCTAAAACAAAGTAGCAAGGCAGACGCTCCATGAGGTCTGCTTTTTCTTTGTCGCCGCCGGTTACTGGACGGAAGCCAAAGCGCAGAAAGAGCTGTCTGGCATTGTGCATTTGAGGGGTCGTCTCAAGGTATAGGCGCCCGTACCCCAATTTTCGCGCTTCTTCGATGGCGCGTTTCAGCAAACGAGAGCCGATGCCTCTTCCGCGATATATTTCTTCGAGCACCAAATCGCGAATCTCGCCCACACCTTCTTCTGGCGGCAAACCTTGTAGTGGGCCGACGCCGACTCCGCCAACGCACAGCCCCTCGCGAATTTGATCTTTAGCAACCAGATAGCGGGCTCCAGCTGTTGTGTAGACCCTGTGAAAATTATCGAGGCGGCGTAAACTTGATGCCAAGACTGAGCCTGCTTCTTCATAGCCTTGCAGGTTCCGCCGGATGATGTCGCCTGCGGACCACTCTTCACCGTCCTGAATGGGCTCAATGATGATATCGTCGCGTTTCATCGCAAGAAAGCCATGGACGCTTTCCTGATGCGACGCAAATCCGCTGGTTGGACCATATATCTCAGTCATTGATTAAAAAATTCCTGTGTTTCTGAGGCCAAGATATTTGAAAAGTCGCCGAAGGTCTAGCCCTGCCTTAGTCAAGCCGGTGCTGGTATCCGTGGGCCATGACGGTGGTTCCATCCAGCCATTGGACGACTGGGTCTCCCGCCCGACACTCACCAATGTGCGTCACTGGCACACCCTCGAAGGCATCAGAAATAAGAATTTCTCGTGCAATATCGGGATGTGCAGTGAACATCAGTTCAAAATCCTCGCCGTCGGTCATGGCATGTTTCAGCCTTTCCTCGGGCGAGCCGTCGGGGATATCTGACGACATCGGAATATGGTCTTGATCCAAGCGGATGGTCAGACCACTTTCTCGTGCGATATGAGATGCATCCGTGGCAAGGCCGTCGCTCAGATCGATCATAGAGGTTATTTCGAAGCTGAGGTTCAGTTGTGTGGCCACTTGCACTCGTGGGATGAAGGTCAGGTGACGGCCTTGGCCAAGTTTATCGCCGTGTCCAAGGCTGCCGCCCAAGCTTCCGGTGACGAGAACCCAATCCCCAGGCTTCGCGCCCGATCTGGTCAATGGAGCCCGATTGGGCAGGGGTTGTCCCAAAACGGTGACTGAAATCACGGCCTTACCGGACCAGGAATTGGTGTCGCCGCCTAAAATGCGAACATCGAATTCTTTGGCGAGGGCGAGAATACCCTCCATAATTTCGCGACCCATGGCCAATCCGCCGCTCTCTGGAAGTGCCAGGCTCACAAGAGCGCAGATGGGGCGTGCACCCATGGCCGCAAGATCACTCAAATTTACGGCGAGGGCTTTGCGACCGGCAAGCCTCGCCTCAATTTTATTCAGGTCGAAATGAACTCCGTCCATGAGCATATCCACGGCCGCGATGGTCTCTGGTCCAAGGCGAACAATGCCGGCGTCATCACCGGGGCCAAGCACGATGGGGTCCCCTATATTGCCTAGAGAACCCGTTTTACTTCTGAGCCAGTCGATGAATTGCCATTCGGACAAGGGTTATTTCCTCGCAAAGAGTGTCAGGGCCGAGGATAGATCCAATGGCACCTGGCGGTCCAGTTTCCCTGCAAGAAACGTAGCCAGACCCAAGACGGCCTCAGGTGTTTGCCCGTCAAGGCGCATTTGGCGGATTGATGTTGAAAGAAAGCGCTTCCCAAGTTTTTTGCCAGCCTCATCTTTGATTAGGGGATGATGAAAGAAGTGTGGTGCAGCGGGGGTGAAATTGGCTTCCTTGTGATCAATGAGGAGTTCACGTAGGGCGAGCTGGCGGCCGGTCGATGACAGCAGGTCCTCCCCCCGGATGATTAGATTTATCCCCTGGTCCAGGTCGTCCACAGTGCAAGCGAATTGGTAGGTCCATTGGCACGTGCGGTCCCGGGCAAGTAGGTCACCCAATTGGATTTGTGGATTCTGGCGTTGGGTGTTTAAGGCTAGGTCGGCAAAAATAAAATCACGGTCTGGCATCAGGACGCGAATTCCGTGTGGGGATTCGAGAGTCACTTGGCGATTTTTGCACCTACCATCGTGAAAGAGCTCGCCATCCGAATTCTGGGCCATGCCTTTGCGGGAGCAATCGCAACGATAGGTCAGCCCCTTGGTCGTCAGGTCAGCCAATCGTTCGGCGTGAATTTTGGCGCGAGTGCTTTGGCGGAGTTCCGGAACGAAATCCCCTAGGTCGGGCCAAGGCGAGCGGTCTGGGATCAGTCCCAGCCAGGCCAAGTCTTCTCGGATCGCCTCATCGTAGATCGTGCGCGAGCGGACGAGGTCGTGATCCTCAATCCTTACGAGGACTTGACCGCCAAGTTCCCTTGTGATTCCGAAGACATAGAGGCACGAGACAACATGCCCGACGTGTAAATAGCCAGTCGGACTTGGGGCAAAACGGGAGATTGCCGGTCCGATTAAGAGACTTCTTATATTTTTAACGATTTCATTGAAATTTGACATAAAAAGTCTTTTAGCATATCAAGGGGGTCGTCTCTTTAAGAATCCTTAAAACCCTTGGTGCTCTTAGTGTTTGTCGTTCCTGTAAGGTCAATTTTTTGGGTTAAATCAAGGTGCCTTGCCGCCTTATTTTTTGTGATTTTTGCGGCGTTCGCGGTCGCCCCTTTCACTATGCCTCAGACCAGCTTTGCAGCGCCTGCGAATTCAAGCAAGTTCGGTACTACCCGTGTCGTGCGCAAAGATTCAGCGACCCCTCCAGAGCGAAATTTGATCGCCCTCCTTGATGCCGTGACAGCACTCAGTCGGCGCGATGAGATTGCTTATGTTTGGGGCGGGCGCACCACCAGCAGTCCAGTCGTCTGTGCCGCCTGCCAGAGGTGCATCGAAAAAAGGAAAGTTAATCCTTACCGCCGCCTGGCTCAATGCCCGGCTTGCCAGCAGTGCGGTGTTGATTGTTCTGGTTTTGTGTCGCGGGTCATGCGGGCGGCCGGACTTGGTTCCAGTTTAATCACCAGCCAATATCTCATTCGAAATTCCAAGAAACGCGATTTATCCTTTGAATTTGTCGGCCGCAATCTGGCCTCAGCGCGTCCTGGAGACCTAATTGTTTTGCCTGATCATGTCGTCATTTTTCTGGACCGCCATGAAAATCACAAGTTAGATTACGTCCACGCATCCCGGTTTATTTTGGGGCGTCCGGCTGGCGGCATTGAAGTTGTAGTCTCTGGGAATTTGCCACGCGGGCAAAAGCCGGTGACTATACTGCGTCACAAGGCGTTTGCCGGAGCAAGGGATTCGATGGCAGTGCGCCAGCGGATCAAAGCCATGTTGGAATACACGTCGCACAAGAAAAAAAGCATGCCGCTTACTCGAGTTACTCCAAATAACGTTCACCTCGCCCGCGCGCACTGATGGCAAGAATTGGCATATTCGATTCGGGCGTGGGTGGTCTGACGGTGTATCAGGCAATTAAATCGCTGTTGCCGGCGGCTCACTATTCTTATTGTTCGGATAATGAGTTTCACCCATATGGGACGAAGGCCGATGAGGCTGTGGCCCAACGCCTCCTCGAAGTTTGTTTGCGATTTGTTGCCGCAGCGAAACTTGATGTGCTGGTGATTGCATGCAATACGGCCAGCACCGTGGGATTGGATTTATTGCGTGCACACCTGAAGCTGCCCATCGTTGGTGTTGTGCCAGCGATAAAACCAGCTGCTGAAAAATCAACAACAGGTGTCATTGGTCTTTTGGCGACACCCGCAACCATTAAACGTCCTTATGTTGATGAGCTGATTCGGCGCTTTGCCAGCCACCGTCACGTGGTCCGCGCGGGCAGCTCGCGTCTGGTTGAATTGGCAGAGGACAAGGCCCGCGGCAAGACGGTTCCCCTGAATCTCGTTCACGAAGAAATCAAATCACTGTTTATCGAATTCTCTGATCATGAAAAGTCGGTGCGTTTAGATGCGGTGGTTCTTGGGTGCACTCATTTTCCATTGCTGCGCGAGGAGCTGTTGGCGGCATCGCCTTGGCCAGTGCTGTGGATCGATTCCGGTTCCGCGATTGCCGCCCGCGTGCAGCATCTAATCGCAACCTTAAATTTAGAAGTTGGGCCGTCACCTGAACTCAGCACGGCATGGGTCACCCAAAAAGATGCCTCCACATGGCTGCTTAAACCGCTGATGGAGCATTTCGGATTCAGGACTCTTCTGGAGCTGCCTCGCTAACGGTCAGTTGGGCGCGGAATTCGGCGTTGTCATGTATAATTATTCCCGAACCGGATCTTACCTATCCATCGAGGCACAGGGGATATTCATGACTACTTTTAAATTATCGCAGCGGTACCTGGTCGTTGGGTCGATCCTTATGGCTCTTATGTGGGGCTGCAAAGGAAATAATATGACTGGGAAAAGCGTTGGTGGACTTGGGGGTGCCGTCGCGCCTGGTGATTTAAATGCAGGTAAATTGCCAGAGGGAACTTCGAACGAAACTTCGAACGGAACTCCAACGGTTGGAGGAGTTCCGTTGGCTACCGTCGTCGCAAGCACAGCGACCGAGACTTGCAGCACGACAGCGGCCGTAACCGGAACGGTGACGGTGAATGCCGGAATATGTCAGGCTCCGTCCGATAAGGTAGCCCTTCCGTGGGCTTTGAAGGGGCTTAATATTTCTGGAACTGCAACGGGCAGTTGTAATGCCGGGACCTTTATTCCTGCGTCAATTACAGCAACAGGAAGTAATGGTTCGGCCACCGGTTCTCTTTGTGGCTGGGCATATAAGGTGGCCGGAACGGTAACGGCAGCATTACCGAACACGGCGACGGCAACTTTGACGTCATCAACATCTATTCAAACCGGAAATTTGACCTCGGTATGGACGTCGGGAGGTATTGTGGTCAATGGCCAGGCCCAGGCTAAACTTGCAGACAAAAGTGGATGGCATAATTGGGAAACCTACGCTGCAAGTATGACCTATTCCACAGCCTGCGCTTGTCCCAAATAGACGATGATAGGTCTGGTTCAAACGGAGGGCACCCTCAAAACCCGGTGTTGGTCCGCATGGAAAGCTATTTTTAGTGTTGCGGCGGTGAACTGCTTCTGGGAACGGCATTCAAAACGCCATCGCTCGGAGCCATTGTATTTACCTGCAGATTTCCTTGGGTGATCGTGAAGACAAAGGCGGGCCACCAGGCTTCGAGGTTTGCCGCAAAAAAAGTTCTGGATTCGAAGAAACCATCTTGTGGAGCTGGCATGGTAGCCATGATCCGATGCAGGTTTTTACGCGGATAACCAGAACCGGCCTGGAACGTGGCCGATGCAAGTTGACCGGCGCGTCGGCCCGTAGCCAGCCAGATGGCCTGCCACGTGGCTTGAGGATCAGGAAACTGGGGCAGACTGCCCCCAGCAGATTGATTCAGCCCAAGGTAATCGACAAAAAAAGCCTGTTCGAAGGACGGGTCAAATGGTTCGACGATGGTAGCCGAGCGCCATCGATGGTGTCCCATCAGGGTGATTGATGTGAGTCCATTTAATTTTGCCACCTTGGCCGCATGCCTAGCCACGCGCGCGTCATCAAGGATAAGTAATCCTGACTTGGCCGCGAACCCTGCTGGTTTGCCTGGAGTTGGAGTCAAGGCGGGTGCGATTTCCTTAATCGCAAGATCCACAGATTGAAAACTTGCCGTGGTGTAAGTGCCCCCCGTTGCAATGAGACCCCCACACAGTTTGAATGCGGATTCGAAGCTCTTTG
>CAMDHM010000039.1 GCA_945898195.1 Pseudobacteriovorax antillogorgiicola
CAACGCTTGACTTAAAGGGGGCATTTCGATGTAAACAAGGCTGGTCTCAGATCTTAGGGCAATTACGAATCGTGTTTGCGGAACGGATCCCGGAACACATCAACTAAACCGGCGGGGCCGGTTTACACAAAATTATTTACATTCTCCACGAGCGGCCTCAAAAGCACGCAGACCCCCGTGGTGGGCCCCGCCTTCAAGCCATACACTGACGACTTCCGGCAGGCCACCTGTGGTCAAATAATCTTTAAAAAACCGCCAAAGCCTTTCATGTGCGATTGATGAAACAGATTTTGGCGTGACTAGCGCGTCTGTGTATGTGTTGAATAGAGGCATGGATGCGGCCTGCAAAAACTCGCCAAAAGACATTGGATACATGTGAATAATTTCAACTTTCCCCACTGGAAATGATGTACCGGCCAGGCGCACACCCAGGAGCGATCAAGCGCAATTTCAATATTTCTAAGAATCGTGTCAGGATCCAAGTCGCCAGCAAAGGCTTTCTTCCACGATGGCTTCTCCTGAAAATTAACTTCGACTAGATTCTTGAATCGGCGCGGCGCCCAGTCTCTGATGGCAAACGTTTTGCCAATTTGCCGCGCTCCCCAGACGAGCAATGGTTTGCGACGCGAGTCGTCTGCCCATTTTTTAAATGCCGCTTCGATAAGTCTTTTCATGAGGCCACTCATGTGGCTAAAAAGTGAGTATAAGCCATAATTATGGTGGTAAAAAAGTGTGTAATATTCGATTTATATCTAGATAAAAATTATAACATACCGTTATTTAATCTTTAATTTTATGGACAGTAGAGGCGACATGAGAGGGTGGGAGCCGTATCCTGCAGCTCGTAAAGCAGCCGCTGTTCCGGAACCCCAGTGGGCACCCAATATCATTGGCTAAACCGACTAATTTTGCATTTTAACTAAAGTTAATTCAGTGACGGACGATGATTAGTACAAGATTCGTTCACGTCTAAATGGCTTTGGGGGATTCATGAACGTTGCCGCGAGATACGGGTTTGCCGTTGGATGTGTCGCCTTTATTTTCGGTAATTTCATTGCCTGCGGGGCGCAGATGTACCGTGTTTCGATGAGCGAGGATCATAACGCCGCTCAAGTGAGCGTGGAATCCACTAATCCTAACTCACCGGCCTTTGGGCTGCACTCGCCCCATGGCTGGGTCAAACTTCCGATTGAATTCAAGGTCGGTAACAAGATGGATGCCGTTCAGAAGTCTGGACTCCAGGCTGCAATGAAAACCTGGGAAATTGCGACGGGGAAAACTCTGTTTAAATTCGTTGGAGTTCAAGATGGGGTCGACGGCGATAGTTTTCCGGATCTCTACTCTTCGCTGAAAGATGCCGTGAATGGGCAATATTTGGATTCGAATTGGAAGAAAACCGGCAAGCCCGACGTGGTTCTGGCAACAACCATTTGGAATAATTCTAGTCAGGACACGGCTGCTATCAGTACGGCCGACATAAGATTTAATGTTCAAGATTACGTTTTGGGCGACGCACTCACGATTAAAGGCACCTACGTTGAAGCCTCCGGGCAATTTAAAGATCCAGTCGACATGCAGACCTTAGCCCTCCATGAACTGGGGCACCTTCTGGGCTTGAGCCACATCAGTAGTGACGCCGACGCCGTCTCCATCATGAATCCTTATATCTATATTGGTGAAGGACTCACCAACCGACATGTATCGATTGGAGACATTGAACGGATTCAGAAAATTTACGGATGTGAAGGGGCCGTTTGCGATGCGGATAAGGCCCTGGAAGCCGTCCTTGAATTCAGCAAAATAGACGCGACCCAAACCGCAGCCCACTAAGTCAACGCAATTTGAGCAACTGAACGGGAATTTCCTTCCAGCCGACGAAACCAAACGTGACCGGCAACGTGATTGCAAAGCCGCAGGCGATTAAAACCATGGCATGCCATGGTTTTATCGGGCTGGACTTGGGCTGCTGCGAAATTAAAATTGTCGCCAACAAGATGAGCCACATGAGCGGCGGTAGGTAGTGATAGAGAAAAAGCCCGCGCGATACGAAGGCATACGGAATAAAAGAGGCAAGCCACCCAAGCACCAAAAGATTCGTTTGCATCGTGCGGCGAAATCCCAGCAAGGCAATACACACCAAGTGCACGCCCCACCAGACAACTGGATTACCGACAAAGTAGATCATCGCGCCTTGATCCACCCAATAATAAATTGGTT
The DNA here is from genome assembly GCA_945898195.1 of Pseudobacteriovorax antillogorgiicola. Classification (GTDB taxonomy): domain Bacteria; phylum Bdellovibrionota_B; class Oligoflexia; order Oligoflexales; family RGVZ01; genus RGVZ01. The sequence goes on from CAMDHM010000039.1 coordinate 2,218, forward strand.
TTTGCATGATCGGCCACTCCCACCAAATGCTGGTCCACGGGTGAGCCGTGGTAATTCCGTTATTGGCGGTCACCATGATTTTGTGGAGGGCAATAACATCGGAAAAAAAATCGCCCGTCGTGGCATAAAACGCGGACCCAGATCCCGGCTTTGTTAGCCACATAAAATGAAGTTTCCATCCCGCCAAATAAAACGTCCAGAAACCGATCCATGCCGCCAAGGACGTTACGGTTGCTGTTTTCGTCCAATTCAATTTCATCCCAGAACGCATAAAGTGCTGAGTGAGCTGAAATCCAAGTATAGCAATCACTGCTAATCCGGTAAATTTTGCGCTCACTGAAAACGCCAGGCTAATTCCCATCAACAGTCCAAATAAGATCTGACGTTGGGGGGTGCGGGATCCGAGCATCTTCTCGCACATCCACACGGCAAGCAGGCTGCCAAGAAGAAGCTGCCCATCGAGGGCCATGATCCGGGTCTGGATCAGAATGCCATTTTCCATAGCGATGGCCAGACCACCGGTGAAGGCCCAGGCCAAAGAAACCCTCCACCGACGAAGCAATTTAAAGGCAACCAGAGGAAGCAAAGATCCCACCAATGCCGGCCATAGCCGAAATGCAAAAACTGGGGCCCCAGCAAAAGACTCACCGATCGTCTTAAAGCCAACGCTGCCGTCATAACCCCAAAGGGTCACCAACCAGGCCATGATCAGTTTTGAGTGTGGGGGATGAATGTCGAAAATGGTCTCGTGCGAACAGCAGTAGGCGTTCACAAATTTGCCGAAGTGATATTCGTCAAAAACCACCTGGTGCGGATGCGTCAAATAGACGAAATGGAGGGCAAAAGAAATAGCTGCCAACGCCGCAAAAACAAGGTTTTCTCTGGCTGCGTGGGAAAGGGTGCGGATCACAGGCAAAAAACCTCCAAAATTCCCTGTAGTAGGGTGGCGATAAAACGCGAAAAACGTTGCCGGCAAAGCCCAAAAACAACACAATCACCAATCCAAAGTCGCTAAGAGGCCCGTCATGATTGAACTCGATCCCGTGTACGACCCAAAAAAATACGAGAGCAAATGGTGGAACGTCTGGATGAAGGGCGGTTATTTCCACGCGCCGGTCGATAAATCCAAAAAGCCGTTCACCATCCTGATGCCGCCCCCCAACGTGACGTCACAACTTCACATGGGCCATGGAACATCTTACACCGTCCAAGACATTCTCGTGCGCTGGCGCCGGATGCAGGGGTTTAATGCCCTGTGGCTGCCGGGGACAGACCATGCCGGCATTGCGACTCAAATGATGGTGGAGAAGGCCATTTTGGCGGAAGAGGGCAAGACCCGCCAAGATCTTGGCCGGGCCGAATTCGACAAAAGGCTTTGGGCTTGGAAAGAAAAATACGGTGGGATGATCACCGAACAGTTCCGGCGCATGGGTTTTAGCTGCGATTGGGAGCGGGAAGCCTTCACCATGGATCCTGGACTTTCCAAGGCGGTCCGGGCGATTTTTGTCGATCTATTCCGCGCCGGACTCATCTACCGCAGCGAACGTCTGGTCAATTGGGATCCGGCGTTGAAGACGGCGATCTCCGACGACGAACTTGAGATGAAGGAAATCACAGGCGCCCTCTATCACATCAAATATCCGCTGGTCGATGATCCTGAGACGACCATCACCGTGGCCACGACCCGCCCGGAGACCATGCTTGGTGATACGGCCGTTGCCGTGCATCCGGAAGATGAGCGCTACCTGCACCTGATCGGCAAAAAAATTAAATTGCCCCTCGTTGGCCGGGAAATTCCGATCATTGCCGACGATTATGTAAAAAGTGAATTTGGCACGGGTGCCGTGAAAATCACGCCCGCCCACGACCCAAATGACTTTGAGATTGGCAAAAGGCACAAGCTACCATTCATCAATGTCATGAATCCCGATGCCACCATGGCAGACAATGTGCCCGAGCGTTTCCGCGGAATGGACCGCTTTGTTGCGCGCAAGGAAGTGGTCAAAGCCCTTAAGGAACTCGACCTCTACGAAAAGGACGAGCCCACGCGCCACGCCGTTCCCCATTCGGAACGAAGCAAGGCGGTGGTTGAGCCGCGCCTGTCGCTTCAGTGGTTTGTCAAAATGCAGGAACTCGCCGGTCCTGCGATCGAAGTCGCCCAAACCGGGAAACTGAAATTCTATCCAGACGCATGGAAAAAAACCTACCTACACTGGCTGGAAAACATTCAAGACTGGTGCATCTCACGTCAACTTTGGTGGGGCCACCGGATTCCCATCTGGTACTGCGCCGACTGCGAAGGGGTCACAACGGGACTGGAAGACCCGTCAAAGTGTGAGCACTGTGGCAGCACCAAGATCAAACAAGATGACGACGTGCTCGACACGTGGTTTTCGAGTTGGCTGTGGCCGATCAGCCCTTTTGGCTGGCCGGAGGAAACGGAAGACCTGAAGTATTTTTATCCGACCGATGTGCTGGTCACGGCGTCGGAAATTATTTTCTTGTGGGTCGCCCGCATGGTGGTGGTTGGCCTCAAGACGCGCGGCGAAGTCCCGTTTAAGGACGTCTACATTGCGGCAACGGTTTGCGACAAGCAGGGGCGCAAATTTTCAAAGACCCTCGGCAATGGAATTGACCCGTTGGAAGTGATTGAAAAGCATGGCACCGATGCCGTGCGATTTACGGGAACGGCGCAGGCGCCGCTTGGCGGTCGCATCCGGATGGAAGTCACCGATTTTGAATCGGGCGCTCGTTTTGTAAATAAAATTTGGAACGCGTCACGTTTTCTTTTGAAATATGTCGATCCGAAAAAGCCGCTGAAAAAATTGGATGCGGAAAAACTGACGTTGCCGGAAAAGTGGCTGCTTGAAGAGCTCGCATCAAAAACCGAGCAGATCAACCGCTGCCTGGAACAGTACCGCGTCAATGAAGCCGTTGAGCTGATGTATCACCTGATTTGGGGCTCGTATTGCGATTGGGGCCTTGAAGTGGCCAAAGAAACCTTGAACGGCAGCGACGAAGCCGCCCGTGAGCAAACGACTTCTGTTTTGGTTTACGTCCTCGAGGGCATCATGCGCCTGGCCAGTCCAGTGATGCCCTTTGTCACGGAAGAGATCTGGAATCATCTGCCGGTCCACCCGCAGTGGGCCCGAGGGCCGAGCCTTGTCGTGACAAAATATCCCGACGCAGCGCAGTTGATGCGCTTTCCCGAGGCGGCGGCTGATTGGGCCAGCTTCCAAGACCTTGTTACTGGTATTCGATCGATCCGCAGCCAGGCGGGGATTCCGCCCAAAGATGCCTTGGATGCCAAGGTCCATACGTCGACGGCATCGCTGAAAACTTTATTTGAAACCGAGGGCGGCCTCGTTCGTCGTCTCGCTGGACTCAAATCACTCGTCGTAAAATCCGGCGATGGCGACCGCACGGGTCCAGCCCTGGTCTATGTCGGCAAGGGCTTTGAGGCCTACGTTCCCGCAGAGGGCATCATGGACGTCGCCAAGGAGGTGAAACGCCTTTCATCCGACGTCGGCCGCGTGGAAAAAATTGTAGCCGGCCTGCAGGCCAAATTGGGGAATGAAAGTTTTGTGGCACGTGCACCGGAGGACGTCATTGTTACAACGCGAGCGCAACTCGACAACATGGCGACGCAGCTCTCAAGTTTGAGAAAAAATCTGGCGTCGCTGCAGGGATAACCCCAGCGCTCATCAGGGAAGTTGAGCGCTTTTATTTTCTGTGTGCCGCCATCAAGGCAAAGTGCACAGCCAATCGTGGGCCGAGGCCACCGTGATGGTTCGCGTGCCATTGCGGATAATTCGATTGATACCCGGTTCATTCACGAGCTGGATCGCCGGAACTTTAAGCGCGTCCTGGAATTTTACCAGGGATTTTGAGACATTCGGATCGGAAAGTTTACACTCGATCAAAAGTTTTGGCGTCTGTTTCTCGGTGATTAGAAAATCACACTCTTCTTTATCTTTACTCCGTACATAGCGCAGATCGAAACGACCGAGCCCTCTTTCCGTCCAATTTTTGACCGCGCGCGACAACTCCATTGCCACCATGTTCTCGAAACGAGAGGCAGGGTCTTCAATCTGGGCATAGTCGTACAAGTAAAGCTTTTGTTCCTTGGTGATGGCGCGAGCTATTTTTTTTGAAAACGGGGCCACACGGAAAGTAATAAAAAATCGCTCAAGGGTTTCAAGCCAAGCCTTGGCCGTATCAAATGAGACCTCGATATCCCGAGCCAAGTTATTGATGGATAACGGACTACCAACACGGACAGGGAGCAGGTCAACCATAGCCTCTACCGAGTCGATTTTAACGATACCGGACAAATCTCTCACATCTTCCCGGATTAATTGATTCCTATAAGTGTCACTCCACACCCGATAAACCTCGCGGTTTGCCGATAGATAGGGGGTTGGAAAGCCAGAATATGCTTCGAGCCGCCGCCAGATTTCCAATGTGGAAGGGGATGATGACTCAACGTAACAGGGGTTGCGCCAGAATTTTTCGAAACTGCCAGCAACCTGAGCGAGTTCCCCCAGGGTGAAAGGCCAGACATGCACTAGAAAGTACCGGCCCGCGAGGGAGTCTCCTCCTTTACGAAATAGATCCAGACGGCCGCTTCCTGTGATTATAAATTTAAAGTCGTCATGGCTTCGGTCATAAGCCCCCTTAAGATAATTTTTCCACTGGTTGAACTTGTGAATCTCATCAAATAGAACGAGCGGCGTTTTTGATGATTTGCGATCCATGGCTTCGTAAAAATATGGATTTGTTCTGAGCTTCTTGCGGTCGGTAATAATATCCCAATTGAAATAAAGCGATGATTCGAACCTTTCGGCGATCATCTTGGCAAGCGTCGTTTTGCCGCACTGGCGAGGGCCAGCGATAAACAGCATCTGTTTCATGGCAAGAAACGGCGCGATAGTGGACTGATAAAGTTGGCGTTTTTCCATATAACGTTATTTTCCGACCGCGTTCGGAAAAAGTCAAGTTTTTTTCCGAACGCGTTCGGAAAAAGTCAAATAAGGTGGAAAGAGGCTAAGAAAGTCTCTAAAAATCATCTGGTTGCGGGTGGTGCTTTATTTAAGTTTTTTCACAGCATCTTCCACAACGGTCCGATATTGCTCCGGTGTGCCGCCGGACGTGAGAAAGTTCATCCCGACATCGACCCAGGAATATTCGGGTGGAGGTGCGCCAAAATAGGCAATCCACGTATTACGGATCAGCTGGAAATGCTCTTCGATGGTCGCAATCGAACCCCCATCAGCCAAATAATTGAGCTGATTTCTCACTGCCTCGTCGTTTTTAGACTGGACTCCAAAAGATTCGATCGAAAGTTTACGAATCTTTTGAATGTCGGTAAGCCCAGTTTCCCAAGTGCAGGAAGCCGATCGCAGAAGTTTTTTGGGGGGTCTCGGCGAAAACCTATTCCATGTCACCGTTCTGTCGCAGCTGGAACCGTCCAGGGTACAACGCTGCCATTGGACGAGACCATATTCTCTCGAATACATTTCTTTTTCTGAGTAGGTAAGCTGCTCGATCCGCAGGTTGATGATGTCTTGGGGGCCGAGATCACCTCCGATGTTATAGCTGGTTTGATGCGATTCCAGGATCGTCTTCATGAAGTAGCGGTCCTGATCCTTTACCTTGCAGGTATGCGGCGTGTCGAAGCGCGTGATTATCGTGCCGACGTTTCCAGCGTTGGTCCCGTCGATGCTGTCTCCCACTTTCATTTGCCGCTTTAGCCAATAGCCCGGCGTAAACGTGTAGTTGACCCGTTCCGGCTTCGCGGTCGGGAAGTCCATCTCGTGCTCTTCGTCGAAATAAATGTATTTCTCATCCCAATGATATTTGATGAAAGAGCGAGGTCCCCACTTCATCAGATAGAGTTGTTTCAAATCGACATCAATGATCTGGTTGACGTCAGTACCGTCCGCCGCAAGAAGCGCCTTTTCGGGATGCTTGGTGATGAAAAAATCCAGGGTATCGATCGAACCGCTCGTCGGGGTTGCCCTTGAAGTATCAGTGGACACGTCCGAAGCGGTTACATCTGACCCGGGCGATGCTGCCGGGCTTTTAATACCTTTGGCAAGATGTGGCCGATAGACTTGGCTACATCCCATCAGCAGGATTACGAGCCAACTACATGAAATCATTATATGATTCATTTGGCCTCAATTGATTTATGAACCCGACCGCTCCTCTGCCCTGACGCAAGCGGATCGGCTATTTCGTGACATATCTTTAGCCGTTTAAAACGTTCAAAAAAACGCCGCGGCTCGCGCAAGAAGTTCGCGTGAAATGTTGAGAGGCGGAGTCAGGGACAAAGACGTGCCGCCGCTGCCAGAGGCCAAGGCGATCACTCCAAGTCCACGAAGGCGGTCCATGGCCGCGGCACCGGGTGCTGCTCCAGCGGATTCATTGTACTTGATGGCAATCATCAGACCGCCGCCCCAGCGGATGCCTTCGATATCAGGGCGGCCCATCAACTGCTGCGTGAGTGTTTCAAACAACCAGGCACCGGTTTCGCGAGCCATCTTGCAGATATCGACCCGCTTCATCTCACGCAGTGATGCCGCTGCAACCTCACACGAAAGGGGATGGCCAAAGAAGGTTCCCGTGTGAATCGCCTCGCCCGTGCTCTTGGGCCAAGCCGACATCACAGCCTCTTTTCCAACGCAGGCGGAAAGGGGCATACCGCCACCCAGAGCCTTGCCAAAACAAACCAGATCGGCATCCACCGTTTCGGCTTCCGTCCATTTTCCACGGCGGCCTAAACCCGTAAGGATTTCATCGAGGATTAAAACGCCGCCATGGGCATGCGCCGCCGTGGCAATCCCATCTAGCCAGTTCGCTGGCGGGTTGATCACACCACCGCGGCCCAAAACAGGCTCGGCAACAATCCCGGCAAATCCACACGGCAGCGATTGCAAAGTCCTGATGGCCTCGCCAACAAGGGCGATGTCGCAGCCATAGGGGAGTTCGATGGCAATGCGGTCGTTTAAGAATTTTTTAAACGGCAATTTGAAATCGCTGCGCGAGGTTACCGGCAAAACACCGAGGTCCACGCCGTGATAGCCGTCTTGAAAAGAAATAAATCCGGCCGCCCCAGAGTGAAGCATGGCCGTTTTCAGTGCGACCTCGACAGCCTGGCCGCCAGAAATCGCAAGAGAAATACGGGCCAGCTGCGCCGGCATCACCGAGCGAAGGGTTTCCATCAAATCAATCTTGGCGCGAGAGGGATAGACGTCCCCCATGCCGTGCAAGATCGGAGGGAAATGCGCCGACAAACCACCTGCGCCAGGTTTGGCAAAAACACGCTGCACGCATTCAGCATTGTGCCCCAGGACAAGGGCGCCAAACCCAGCGCAAAGGTCGATGTAGTCACGACCTTCCACATCACGAACGATTGACCCCTTGGCCGAATCAAACACAAGTGGATGATTTTGCGCAGCCACGGGATAAGTCGCATCCTGACACTCAAGGGCCATCAGGCGTTCCAGCCAGGCTGCATTGGAATTCTCTTGGTTCATACGCCTTTTGCCCGTGGATGCCAGATGTACTTATGCATTTGAAGTTGCATCCGGCCGGGGGCTTTATCGGCTACCATCCAGTCGGCAAGGTCTTTAGGCGGAAGAAGGCCAAAGGCGCAGGAAAAAATAATCTGGCAACGCTCTGAAAGTTTGTTTTTTGTGATGACTTCCAATGCCCAATCAAAATCTTCGCGGTGGGCGAGAACAAATTTTATTTCGTCGGTGGATTTAAGGAAATCAAGATTGGACCAGAGGTTTTTTTCAACCATGCCGCTGCCGGGACATTTGATATCCATGATGATATGGACATTCGCTGAAATTTTTTCGATGGGCTCCGATCCACCGGTTTCGATCATCACCCGGTACCCGCGCTCCACCAAAGTTTGCATCAGGGGAATAGCGCCGGCTTGAGCCAGGGGCTCGCCGCCGGTGAGTTCCACATGGTGCACACCGAATTCAGCAACCTTGGCCAAAACCTCATCGTGACTAAAATCCTTGCCGCCCTCAAACCCGTAGACGGTGTCACACCACTTGCATCGAAGGGGGCATCCGGTGAGGCGAATGAAGGTACAAGGAAAGCCACTGTAGGCAGCCTCGCCTTGAATGCTTGCGTAAATCTCTGTAATCCTTATGGGACTCATTTTTTGGAGCGCACCCTTGGTGAAAGACCTCGATAAGAAAACCGCCCAGCCTCAAAAGGTGATCGGGCTATCGGAGCTTCTAATCCAAGCCGCCCAAGCTTTCAAGTCGGGCGGCCATGAAACCCTTGTCCTGGCCGCATTTGGCATCTTTTTGCCCCAGGTAATAGCCACTTGGATCCTTGCCCTTCCGGCGGGACGCACGGCTGCCGAGCTGTGGAAGATCACCCTGGCGACGAAATCCACCGCCGGGGTCACACCCGAAACCCTGCCGGCAATGATGGAGGAAGTATCGAGATTCTTTGGACCTTTTCTTATCACCAGCGTCCTCTGCTGGTTCGTTTTTGGCGTCTCCTACGCCTCACTCATTTACTTGAATCTGCACCATATGCGCCCTTGGGGCTTTCCGCGCCTTTCCTTGAAAGAACTCATAGGCAACATGGCCCGCCTTGTCCTGCGACGCGGCGTCCTTCTCGGCGCCCTCGTCTTGTCGATGAGTTTTGCCACCCAAGCCTTTGCCCTGACCTCTCTCTTTTTGGGGGCCTTGTCCCTCATGGCGCCTGTGTTGATGATTGCTGAGCACAAGAGTGCCCTTCGTAGCCTTACCCAGTCCATCACGCTGCGCTACGCTCGTCAGGTCCCCATGGGAGGCTGGTCTGCGTTTCTATCTTTGGTCACACTCGGAGGCCTTTTCTTTAGCCTTCAATTTGGTTTGGAGTGGTTTGCGGGCTTGGCCCTAAACTGGCTTGGCACTCACATGCCGCCCGGAATTTCAGCGCAAGTGCCGGGAATGCCGTTCACGTATGGTTATGCTGTGGTGGACACTTTACAGGCGCTTGCCATCACGGCCCTCGTTGTTCTTTTGCCCGGTGCAACAGCCGCCCTATACATGCAGGTTCACTTCCGCAATTCCAAACGCGATCTTTCAATTCGAGCTTGAAGGGCAGGGAATTGATCCTCGGCTGGGGCAACAGACTCGCGTCCAAGCACACTCAAAACGTGTCCTGCAAGGCCACACGATAAACTTCCTAAAATCTCGTCAGCCGTAATGCCGGGGGCTAGATCCGCCAAACCGGTTAAAAAATCGCTGTGCTTGCGGCCGCAGCGGTATTCGGGCTCGCGACTGGGATGGGCTAGATACTTGCCGATTAATTCAAAATCGCAATTCACAATGAGCGATGCTTGATAAAGCAAATAATTACGGCTGCGAAACATCGACGTTCCACCAAATTTTTTTTCACCGGCCACGAGATCACTGATCCCAGCTTGAGTGAGGGGTGCATTAAATTTGAAAGTGGCGTGTAGCACATGATTCACAGCAGAATTGAGAAGTCTGAAATAGCGATCGTTTTGAAAGTGTTCAGCGACCCAGCAGCCAATCGTGACAATGACACAGCCGGAATAAAGAACCACCGTCCCACCGCCGCCGTAGCGTTTTAAAATTGGAACGCCCTCCGCGCTGCAGCGTTCGGCATGGCACTCAATGTTGGGATCGTTGCTACTGCCAAGAACAACCACCGTGCTGTCAGGCCTCCATGTTCCGATGGCCAGTGGTTTGGCGTGTTGTTCTAGGATTTGATCATCGATCCACACGCTAAACTCCGACACCAAAGGCCCGCATGATCCACGACGCGACGTTGAAATAAATGATAATGCCGGCGACATCCGACAGCGAAGCAATAAAGGGGGATGAACTAACGGCGGGGTCTAATCGAAGCGACTTCATCAAGAACGGCAGCATGGATCCAACAATTCCACCAAACAACACCACGCCCACCAGGGTTAGGCCAACAGCCGTGGCCACCCAAAGGGACTGACCCCAGGCAATGGCCCGCATAAACCCAATGACCCCAAGGATTAATCCAAGGAAAAAGCCCGCGACAAGCTCGCGGCGAAAAACCCGGCGGAAATCTGAGGGGCGCATTTCATTAACCGCCAAACCACGAATCACCAAAGACGCCGCCTGGGACCCAGAGTTTCCTCCGGAGGAAATAATCAACGGCACAAAATAAACAAGGTAGCGCATGGATGCGATGGCCTCGTCATAGTGACGCAGGGCGGTCGCCGTAAATATCTCTCCGAAAAACAACACGGCGAGCCATCCCGCGCGCTTTCTGATGAGGGTGCGCAGGGGTGTCTCAAAGTAGGAATCCTCAAGGGTCGCCTGACCACCGAACTGCTGGATATCTTCCGTAGCATCTTCTTCGGCAACATCGAAAACGTCGTCAGCCGTTACAATCCCAAGCAGAACTCCACCCGAGTCCACGACGGGGATGACCGATTGATCATACTTTCGAAAAATATCGACGGCAGCTTCTTCAATGTCTTGCGGCTTGAGCGTGACATTGGAACGTTCCATCATCCAGTCAATCGTGTTGCCAGGGGCGTCGGCCAGGATGAGTGCCGCCAAGCTCACTTGACCCTTGAGCCTGCCTTGGGCGTCCGTCACAAAAAGTTCTGCGGCAAGGTCTGACGGATATACGGTATTCCATCGCAAATAATCGACGGCCTGTGCCACCTTCATGTCGGCGCGCAGAGCGATGAACTCTGGATTCATCAAGCGTCCGACAGAATCCTCAGGGTAACTTAGCAGCTGCCAGGCGGTTTTGCGTTCCTCGGGCGAAAGCTTGAGCAAAATGCGCCCGCGGATTTCTTCTGGCAGATCTTCAAGAAGCCTCGTTCGGTCGTCGGCTTCCATCTCGTTCATGAGGTTGCTGACAACGTTGTCTGGAAGGTCTTCCAGAAGACGCTCTTGCACATCAAAACTAAGGTAAGCAAATATCTCGGCGCGCCGGCGTTTAGGCAAAAGCCGGAACAAGACAATCACTTCTGCCGAAGAAAGTCCGTCGACGGATTCTGCAATGTCGGCAGGTTCCGCCATCCGGCAATAGTTACGAAGATGCCGAAACTGACGAGAACGCAGTTCGTACTGGAACTGGTCTCGCGTTAAGGCCTGGTGGCCTTTCACTCCGGCGCTGTTAAAGGGCATCATCATCACTGTCTTTTTCGACCAAAAACCAAATATCATTAGGGACTTCGCAGGACCCAAATGGGAAGCCCAAGCGGTCCCGCAGTCGTGCCAGCCGAAAGGGGATTTGGCAAGCACTGTAATCTAAGACTTAGAGGCAAACCTTACGCAGGGTTTCCGTCGTGGCGATCTCGGAATTCTTATTGGCTCGAAGCCACGTCATGAACCCTTTGGCCTTCTCGGGTTCAACGGGCTCGGGTTGGCACAAAAAATCGTTTCCATCGTAAAGCCCGGCGGCCAGAACTTCGGCATTATTCCAAGTCCGACCCCGAATGATATCGCCGCCACTGAATTTTGGTCGGCGCATTTCCGTGAACTCCGCGATGAGGGCGCCCTTGCGACGCAGGATCTCGCTCCGGTCAAAACTGGCTTGATAGAGCACCTCTAAGTCGCCGCGCAAGGCCGTCAGCCACACGCTAAATTTGCGTCGATCTTCGATATCAGCAAGAAATTCGCGTTTCCCTTGCTCATCATGAATGCTGTCCAACCACGCAAGGGTAACCCGTCGCGCAAAAGTTTCGGCGAGCCTTTCGTTGAATTCTACGCTGCCCCTCACCCAAACCGTCCGGTGCACCAATTCGTGAAAAATAACGTGAGCAAACTCGTCGCGCGGCCGTCGCGTCATCGACCGGTAAATGGGATCGTCAATGATGCCAAGCATGGAAAACGCGGTCGCCGTGCCTTTTGCCGTGTCGTAGCCCTTGGCCTTGAGGCTTGCCTCTTCTTCGTCTCGCTCTTCTTTAGAAAAAAAACCCAAGTAAGGAACCCGTCCCGAGAAAGGAAACCACCATGTAACGGATTCCAAACGGTCGGCCTTTGCGGCGTGAACCAGCCACGACAAGGGACGGTCTCCGTTGTCGATGTAGCGTCGGTAGGAATTCCCCGGTTCAAGTCCGCATGATTTTGCGAAATCAAGAATCCCCGGCAAGTCCGCCAAGCGGTCTCTCACCGAGGATTGGGTTGATGGGTCTGCCACGGCCTCGGCCACGTCGCGGCGCGAATTAAGAAGCTTTCCTTGATGCCAGGCAAGACGGCTGACGTAGCAACCACCCAAGCCGGATAGGAGCAGGACAAAAATAATAAAACGCGCCTGTCGCAACATTATCGTCCAAAACATTAGGCCTTGCTCAACCAGATTTCAACCTCGTCGGATTCCAATGGAAATTTCTGGTGATGAACCCCCGAGGCCGAAATATCAAACAAACCAGAACCAGCGTGGTCCACGGAAACGGCGAGGGTTTCATCGCCAACGTAAGTCTTGAACTCTTGCAGCGCCAATTCTGCCCGGCCAGAAGCCTTGATGGACAAACGAATCCGGTCGCTGACATTGAGGCCAGCATCTTTGCGCATCCGCTGAACACGGTTGATCACTTCGCGTGCAATCCCTTCGCGCAACAGATCTTCGGTCAAATGGGTATCCAATAAAACCGTGACGCCTTTTTCGGTGGCAATCAGACGGTCATCCTTCGGTCCGCGTTCAATCAAGAAATCTTCTTCCATCAAGCTGGCTCCAGCAACCTCAACTTTACCAGCCGATTCCAACTCCACCAAAAGCCGGATGACGTCATCGTGGTTGGCGGTGATCTGCTCCAATTTCGTCCTGACCACATTAAGCTGGCCACCAAGGCGCTTGCCCAGGGTCCTCAAATTCGGCTTTACGCCAAGTCGAACAAAGCGGGCTTCATCTGTCGAAAACTCAATCTTTTTAATATTGAGTTCCTGCCGGATTGTCGCAGCACCGGCTTCAATGATTCCGCGGTCGGACTCGCGGCGGGTGATGATCATAAGAGACGGCAGCGCCTGGCGCGTCTTGATTTGGTGCTTGGCACGAAGGCTACGACCAAGGTTGGTCACGCGGCGAACGAGGGCCATGCGTTCTTCAAGGTCCAAACGGATCTGGTCTTCCTTAGGCAAAGGCATATCGGTCAAATGAACCGAAGTTGGAACATCGGCAAGGCCGACCGTCAAATTATGATAAATCCGCTCTGAAATAAACGGAGCAAATGGTGCAAAGACTTTTGAAAATTCACACAACACGTGAAAGAGCGTGGCATAGGCCATGGGATCGCCCTTATCCAAAATGGCGTTACCACTTGCGTCGCCAGCCCCATCCGTCTGACTTTCATCGTCGTCCGCAGCCTGCCCGCCAGTCGCGCCCCAAAAACGACGGCGGCTGAGGCGGATATACCAGTTGGTCAAATCTTCGATAAAACCAACCACTAAAGGCACAACGGCATATAAGTGGTAGTCCTCCATCTGCTGCTGCACGCCGGCCAAAAGCGACTGCAAGCGCGATAGAAGCCACAAGTCCATCTCGTCGGTCGCCTTTGGTGCGATGCCTTTGGCCAAAGACGCATCTGGCCTCCAACCATCCGCCGCCGCGTAGGTCGTCAAAAAGCTATGGGCGTTCCAAAGTGGCAGAAGAACCGCACGGATCGTCTCAAGCACGCCGCGGTCAGAGAAGATAAGATCCTCTCCGCGCAAAATCGGTGAATTGAGCATGTAGAGGCGGACGCTGTCTGAACCGTATTTTTCAAGCAAGGCTTCCGGCGCCGTATAATTCCGGTGACGCTTGGACATCTTGCGCCCGGTCTCGTCCAAAATGATTCCGTTGACGACGACATTTTTAAAGGCGGGACGGTTGAAGAGTGCCGTCGATAAAACCGAAAGCGTGTAAAACCAACCGCGAGTTTGGTCCAGGCCTTCGGCAATAAAATCTGCTGGAAAAATTTTCTCCAAACGGTCTTTGTTTTCAAACGGGTAGTGCAGTTGAGCGTAGGGCATCGAGCCCGACTCAAACCAACAGTCGAAAACTTCGGGAACGCGGCGCATTTTCCCCGCACAACTGGGACAGGAAACCTCAAGGTCATCGACAAAATGCTTGTGCAAGTCATCAATTTTTTTAGACGTAGCCTTTTCAAGATCCGCAACGGACGAAAAAATGCGCACGTGATTTTGATCGTTTTGACACTCCCAGATCGGAAGGGGAGTGCCCCAAAAACGGTTGCGACTGATGGCCCAGTCGCGCGCATTTTCTAACCACTTACCCATTCGACCGTCTTTTAAATGACCAGGAACCCAATTGATCTTTTGATTGTTGGCCACAAGATCCTTGTTGAGCTTCTCGACGGCCACATACCAAGCGGGGATTGCACGGTAGATAAGCGGCGTATCGGTTCGTTCGCAAAAGGGATAGCTGTGAACAATGACGTCTTGCTTGTAAAGTTTTGATTCGGCCTTGAGGCGCTTAATGATTTCCTTGTCGGCGTCCTTGACAAACATGCCGGCATATTCCGAAATCACCGGACGAAAGCAGGCTTCCTCGTCCAGTGGGTCGACGAGTTCAATGCCGCCCTTGCGGCAAACGCGGAAGTCGTCTTCACCGTAAGCCGGAGCCTGATGGACGATTCCCGTTCCGTCCTCGGTGGTTACATAACCATCGGAGAAAATCCGAAAAGCGCCAGGCTGGTCTTTAAAATAGGGGAAAAGCGGCTCATAAGTTTTTTTCGTGAGCTGTTCTCCAGTCATCGACTCCAGAATTTCAAATGCCTCTTCGGTGACGCCCTTGGCCTTTTTAAAATAGGCCGGCAAGCGGGATTCGGCCAAATAAAGTATCTCACCAGAAGCCTTGTCGCGAATTTTGACGTAGGCAATTTCAGGGCCGACGGCCAGCGCCAGATTTGAAATTAAGGTCCACGGGGTCGTCGTCCACGCCAATACAAAAGCATCTTCGCCGCGCAGTTTAAATTTTACTGTGATCGCTGGATCTTGGACGTCCTTGTAATTCTGGTTGGCTTCAAAGTTGGAAAGCACGGCCGTGATGCGCGGCGAGTAGGGAACAACCTTATAGCCACGGTAGACAAGGCCTTTGTCAAACAATTGACCAAAAATCCACCACACGGACTCCATGAAGGATTTATCCATGGTCCGGTACTGATTGCTCCAATCCACCCAGCGCCCAAGGCGCGTGATCGTCTTTTGCCATTCCGCCGTGTAGTGCAGAACCGAAGCACGGCATTCCTCGTTAAACTTTGCGATGCCCATTTCAAGGATGTCTTTGCGGCCCTTAAGCTTGTCGCGCTTTTCGATTTCAAATTCCACGGGCAAACCGTGGCAATCCCAACCAAATCGGCGGTCAACCCGGTAGCCCCTCATGGTCCAGTAACGGGGAACCGTGTCTTTGATGGTGTTGGCCAAAAGGTGGCCGTAGTGGGGCAAACCATTTGCAAAGGGCGGGCCGTCGTAAAACGAAAACTCGGGGGCGGCCTTTCGCTGATCGATGGATGCTTGAAAGGTTTTTTCAGATTCCCATGCCGCCAAAACTTCGCGGTCCATCAAGGGAAAATTCACGTCAGATCCGACCGGCTTCATCGCTGTCCCCCGTCAAACTGTGGGCTAAAACTATTATACTCAAACCAATAGAATTTTTAAAATCTATTAGAAAAATCATAAAATACCGCCCTGGCGACGAAGGCTTGCTCGTGTCAAATCTCTGGGCAGCTGAGGAGGGCCGAATAAAGGCATTAATAACCAATAATTTTAGCCACTTAAGGTTGAACAGCTCGCTTGGACCGGCAATTGCAATTTGCCTCACAGGGCTCCGCGCCCGGTTTTAACAAAGTTCCGCCGCGGAGTCGCCCCTTAAGGCGCTGATATTGAGCTGATTCTCTTGCTGCTGCTGGATGGTTAAGATGCGGATCAAAAGCCGAAAACACGACCTCATTCAAACCCGCAGCGTCACCTTGCGAGGCGGCGTCGTGGCGATGGTTGCTGCCGTTGTTGCACTAGCGCCTGGCGCCTACGGCGGCGAACCGGCAAGGTCCGTCAGCGCCTCCCCTTTGGATTCGTCCCGCGTCTGGCGCATGGAAGATTTACTGCCACCCCAAAGCCTTAAAGCCACACAAACGGAATCTGCGTCGGTTTGGTCTGAACGGCACACCACCGACGTCATGAGCCGGATGACTAAATCACAATCCGGGCAAAATCAGGCCCTCAAAGGGTTTTACGATCGACAAGGCATCGTCTCCGAGCAAGACCAAAGGTTCCGTGTCGCGGCCCTCAAAGATATTAAGCAGTCGGAGTTTAGAGAACAGCGCGACCTGTCTCGCTACCTGCTGACCCAGCTGGGTAAAGCTCTGGGCGAACACACTCGCGACAAATCGCCCTTCCTGCGCTCTCTCGGGCAGGGCCTGGCGTTTAATCTGGACACTCACGGTGTGACGTCAACCAGCAACCAAAATGCTGCCAACGCTCAAGTCAAATACGGCCTGGTTTTGAAGCAGGTGAGACCGTCGGGGCAGGGTGTCCACGTCGCAGCTTTGACCATGGATGACAGTTATCTGGAGCGCGTTCTTGCCAGTAAACACAAAGCCCAGATCGATTGGACGATCGGACCTCTTTTAGAAAATAATGACACGTTGCTCTTTCGGGAAATTGACGGTGCGGCCTCCCTCGACGCTTCTCCTGCAACCAAGGCTCAAGGTATTTTTAGAATGCGTCCCGACTTCAGCTTGCGTGGCAAAGTGGAGCCCAATTTCGCGGCAGATTCCCCGGGAAAACTCGGCTTTCGACTGCGCTTTGAACAGCCACAGGGCTTATATCGTATGGAGATGTTAACGGGCGGAGCCGCACATACGGCTCAGATGATGCACGAAATGCGACTTCCCGTTTACGGCGGCCTTGTTCTCGTGCGCCAAATAAACTCCAGCATGATCGCCACAAAAACGTCGGCCCTCAACGTGTTCGGCTTTTCTGAAATCCTCGGTCAGTACCCCATCGACGTCCACTACGTGCATACGGACTCGAGCCTTAAGGCCGAAACGGGTTTCAAGCTGATTAACGGACGCCTTGGCGTTGAAGCCAATGTGGCCAACCTCCACAACAATCACACGTCCTCCATTGGTTCCTGCGCCATCAACTACGCGCGCGGATTTTGAGTCCGGTTTGCACCGCCTCCCAGTGAATTCACTGCCATTACCCGGACTACCGGAATCATCTATCCTCCCCAGAGCCCCTTAGTCTGCTGGCGCCGCTGTTTCCGGGAGCATCCATAGCCTTAGCCTTAACCTACCCGATCGTCAGGGACGCCTTTGAGAAGGTATTTTCCGACGATGCACTATTCGGCTGCATTTTCGGATCGGTCCTGGACGAGCGGTTCCGAGAGGATAGCGACATCGACCTCGCCGTCTGGATGCGTGACCGAACGGCGGTGGACCGGATGTCGAGACTCTGCGAGGACCTCGCGGATCAACTGGATCGGGATATTGACCTGATCAATTTGCGCACTTGTGATCCCATCATCGCCATGCAAGTGATTCGAAACGGGCGCCTCGCCTTCGCCGATCAGTCGGATGACTACCACCAGTTTGTTGCGCGCAAGATCTCGGAATATATTGATTTCAAATACAGCCGTAAACCCGCGGAGGATCACCTGGTCGACCGCCGGATCGTTGGCACCAGGGGAACCAAACCATGAAGAATCGCGACGCGATCCTTGGTAAAATTTCAAACATCCGTAACTGTCTGTTTTCAATTAGGAATGTGACAGGGATGGACCCCGTAGCCCTGACCGACCAAATCAAGCCAGGTTTTCGCAACATTGCCATTCATGACTACGTCAAACTTGATGTAAAAATTCTCCAGTCCATCCTGACGTCAAATCTGACGGACATCGAGGATTACTGCGAGGCAATCCACAAGGCTATTGTATTTGATAGATGATGGTAGCTTCGCGGTACTGCCCCCCAACCACGGCACGAACCGTAACCGAGCGCGAATTAGACTGCCTCCAATAGGATTTGACCGGACTGGAACCAATCGTTGGCCAGCCAACTTGAGCCTTATTCACCAAATCAAGTGCCCGCCACACGCCCGCCGTATCTCGCACCTCAATGCCCGACACCGCCTTATTGGCATACACATACATATAGTCGCTGGCGCCCGATCTTTGAAGAATCGCCAAATACTGAATATCCACTATCTCCATTGGAGTTTCCGGCAAGATGCCCTGACGGGGTTTTAGCAATAGAGTGTCATTCAAAATTCCATCGTTCGGCATCGCACGAAAGACCGGCGTCATTGTTGCGTTCGTCTGCACCACCTCGTTTTTTACGCCGTCAACAAACTTACCGATCGTTAGATTGTCACCGCTCGCCTCGATACAAGAAAACATTTCGAACAAGGCCACAGTGAAAACACTGCCGTTTTTCCCCGCAATGGACCTTTCCTCCCTACTTGATGAAGCCAGCACGAGAAGTTGTGCATAGGTATCCGTTGCACGAGGTGATGGCACTGGACGCCTAACCACTGGACGCCTAGCTTTTATAGCACCAGATTTCACCGTCAATTCATCTTCGGACGAGTCATCAATAAAAGTGTCGGCAACAAGATCAGCTTGATTTTGAGCGAGATCGTTCAGTTCTTCATCCGTAATCTCATCGCTGGCATCCTTGGCTCGAAGGCTTTTAATAATTGCAGTGCCATCCACGTGCTGGCCACTGAAACACGAATCCAAAAATACAAACATCCGCTTAACTGGCGTCTTGCGAACTGAACGAATGGCGGCCGTCACATCGAGAAAGGGAAGCTTCCCCTTGGTAGACATCAAACCACCATCTGCGGACCCATGTCCCGAAAAATACCAAACGATTGTGCCGTTTTCGCCAGCCGCTATGGCGGCATCTTTAGTTGCCTGTAATATCTGATCGCGGGAGGCCTCGTTTACCACAGTCACCTGAAAGGCGCCGGTTTGCGGAGCCTCCAGAATTTTCTGCATCATATTTAGATCTTCAGTGATTCCGGGAAGTCCGTTTGGCGCACCAAACAGGACGGCTACGTTCTTGGCGTTGGGGTCGTAGGATAAATCACGAAGTTTGCTATTTGCTCGAATCTGTTTGTTAGTTGATTTACAACCGCCGATCCCAAGAAAAATAATGGCCACTGCCGCAAAAACGGTCCACGTTTTTCCAGAAATCGTCATAAAGGCTCCTTTATTCTCGAATTGCTGCACGCTTAACGGTTTTTTTCTCGAATACTTGAGGGAATTCCAACAGCCCGAAAAAAACACTTATAAAACGGCTGGATACTGATAAAAAATCATAAACTGCTCTACATGGCTGCGCCTGGCGCCGTAATGGCGAGCACCCCGAGGGCCCAGACTTTCTGTGTCCCTTGCTTTTGTCCCTTGAATCGCGCCCGCACCGCGGCTTCCCGTTTGAGGTCGATCATCACATTGTGTGCGCCGACGTAAAGATCTAGGCGGCACTGCAGTCGGTCCACGCGCTTGGTTGTGCACCAAGTCCGCCGCGACAGGCATTTCACGTTGTCGCGCACCATGGCGCAGCTGTGGTTCAGGGAAAACAGTGGGTCCCGGCCGCCGGCTTTTAGTTCCCCTTGGCC
>CAMDHM010000040.1 GCA_945898195.1 Pseudobacteriovorax antillogorgiicola
TTATCTGAGGGCGAAAAAAATAAGCGCATCAACGAGGCTCAAGGCAAGGCAGAACAAATCAGTATTTTGGCGGACGCCACGGCCTTCAGCATCAAACGAGTGGCCGAGGCAATTTCTAAACCAGGCGGTAATCGTGCCGTGAAAATGCGTATTCTAGAACAATTCATCACCGAGTCTGGGAAAATTCTCGACTGTGTGGATGTGCAGATCGTTCCCATGGGCCTGGCAAATATCAAGGGCGTGTTTGAAGGTATTGGCGCACTGTCAGGAAGCTTAAATTATAATTCCAGACCAACGAAAGGCCCGCAATAACTATGGATCTCTTAACTTTATTCAACTTTGGCGTATGGACTGTTCTTCTACTTATTTTATTATCTCAACTCGTTCAGTCGATTCGAATGGTGCCACAGCGCTATGCCTATATTGTTGAGCGTCTGGGTCGCTACCACGTCACCCTTGATGCCGGATTTCACACGCTGATTCCATTCTTCGACCGGGTTGCCAATATTGTTGATCTAAAAGAAGAAACCATCGATGTCCCACCGCAAGAGTGCTTCACCAAAGATGAAATTAAGGTGGTCGTCGACGGCGTCCTTTACCTCAGTGTTTTAGACCCCGTGAAGGCCTCTTATGGCGTCACCGACTACAAGTTTGCCGCCGTGCAATTGGCGCAAACGACCACCAGGTCGGTTTTGGGGAAGATTGAATTGGACCGGACTTTTGAAGAACGTGAAATGATCAGTGCCCGCGTGGTGGAGGTTCTGGGACAAGTCGGTACAGCATGGGGGATCCATGTCCACCGCTATGAAATTAAAAATATTCAGCCGCCAAGCTCCGTCCAGCAGTCGATGGAAAAACAAGTGACGGCCGAGCGTGACCGCCAGGCCATCTTGGCGAAATCCCTTGGCGACCGCCAGGCCCGCATCAACCGCTCCGAGGGGCGAAAACAAGAAATGATCAACAAGTCTGAGGGCGAGCGCCAAAAACGAATCAATGAAGCTGAAGGTTTGGCAGCTGAAATCAAGGCCATAGCCGAGGCCACCGCCATTTCGATTGAAAAGGTGGCGGCTGCCATTGTCTCACAAAATGGCGAAGAGGCCCTTCGGCTTAATATGTCGGAAAAGTATCTCAGCAATCTCGGCAAGCTTGCCTCCAATCGCACCGAGCTAATCTTGCCGATGGATCTGTCCAAGCCCGATGAAATTCTTGAAAATATTGGGCTCGGACGCCCCAGCTGACTAAATAAAGGCCGCTAACACTCAGAAAATAAAGCCGACACCAAGGTCCATGCGCCGCTCGCGGCGGGCTAAACGTGACTCAAAGCGAGTGGCCAAATCAAGCGGTGGATTGTCGAGCCACGTAAGCCAGCGCGACGTCAACTTGAGCTGAGTATTCGGTGTGAGGCGAATGGCAAGGCCAACAAACTGACTGACCGTGGCGTTATCGTCACGTTTTGAAATGGCCTCGTCGACACCCTCCGAAAGGGTCTGATCCCAACGTTCAAAACCAAGCCCTGTTCCGCCAAACGGCACGACGGCGCCATTGCGCCGACCGATGCGCAGGGTCAAATCGGTATTCATTCCAGAGCGCGAGTTATGCCCGCGCGTTTCGTCGGATTCACGGGAATAAAATCCGGTCGTATCGATCACGACATAGGGACCCATGAGATAACCCACCATTAATCCCCCCTGAAAACCACTGCTGCCAAACCCGAGGGCCGCCGTGTATTCCAGAGCTCGCAGCGGTTCTACCGCCTCTTCCACTCGGTCCATTAAAGTATAGCCAGAATCGGCAGGCGGCTCTTGTACACGGCTTTTTTCCACGGCAATAATCCGTGCTGCGACAGCCGCACTCGAAAAAACCGAAAAATGCGCCAATGCAAATAGCAGTCCTGTCGCGGCACCGTAAAAATACTTCGTCATGGCCGGATGACCTTCTGATCGATGCGACCAAAAATTGAGGCCCCATTCTTATCAAACATTTCAATGGCAACGTGATCGCCCGGCTTCATAAACGGTGTGGTGATTTTACCGTCATCGATTTGTTCGATCATCCGACGCTCGGCAAGGCATGATGATCCACGGGCCCGGTCTTCATTGGAAACCGTGCCCGAACCAAGAATCGTACCGGCCGTATAGGCACGGGTCTTAGTGATGTGCTGGATCAATTCCGAAAAAGAGAAAAACATTTCTGGACCCGCGTTCGGGTCACCAAATAGTTTTCCATTATACCAAGTATGAAGGGGCAAATGAACGCGGCCGTCCGTCCAGGATTCACCGAGTTCATCTGGCGTGACGGCGATCGGCGCAAAGGCGGTTGACGGCTTACTCGTGAAAAAACCAAACCCCTTTTCGAGTTCGCCTGGAATCAAATTGCGAAGCGACACGTCATTGCAAATCATGACGAGGCGAACGTACTTGGCAGCATCGCCGGCCTTTGTCGCCGGGGGTGTGTCACCGAGCACGACGCAAACTTCTGATTCAAAGTCGAGGCCCCACGACTCATCGGCCAAGGGGATATCTTGATTTGGTGCGAGAAATGTTCCCGAACCGCCTTGATAAACAAGAGGGTCCGTGCGCAGGGTTTTTGGTAGTTCTGCGCCTCGCGCCTTGCGCACCAAAGCAATGTGGTTGATGTAGGCCGAACCATCGACCCATTCATAGGCTCGGGGTAATGGGGACAGTGCTTTTTTCGAATCAAAGGGCTCACCCTTTGCGGCGTTGTTATTGAGGTCGCGGTAAAGGACCTCTAGGGCCGGAGCCACGGCGTCCCAATCATCAAGGGCTGCCTGCAGGGTTTTGCAAATTGAAGGTGCGGCGATCCAGCGCTTGTTGTCACGGCTGACCACGACCAGTTGGCCGTCACGCGTGCCGTCACGAAGGGTTGCAAACTTCATGTTGGTTATTCCTTCCGCGGTTTTCTTGGAGCCTTTGGCAATTTCTTACGAGTCATTGATTTTAATCTGCGGATGTCTGCCGCCGGCAGCTGAACATAGTCGCCGGGTTTCAGATCTTCTGGCAAATCGACTCCGGCCAGGGACAATTGGATAAACTTGTGGGGACTGACCTTAAGGCGCTTTAATCCGGTCTCAAGCTTGCGCTTCATCCCCGAAAGAGTGCCTTGAACAAAATACCAAAAGCCATAGGTCGCACCTAGCTTGGCCTTATGGCGGTATTCCATTTTCATCAGGGGACGGCCCGTAGTTTTTGCCGGCATCAGTTGAGCGATCTCGTCGTCTTCAAGGCGACGATCGGTCATCACCAGCAAGGTTTGTTCGAGATTGTCCAAATCGCGAAAGGCGGAGGCAAACTCCTCGTCATTGGTAAGAAGGCAAAGCCCTTCGGAATTCTTTCCAAGGGAGCTGGCAACCTTCACTTTGAACGAGAGTCGGGCCAAACGTGGAAGCTGATAGATTGTGTCTGTCCCAGCATTTTTTTCCAAAACCAAGCCTGCTGGCTTGTGCAGCAACCAGTAGACAAGTGGTGTTGCTGGACTGCCATCGCGACTTGCGGCGGCTGGCATAACTTTGATCGATTTGCCGTCGACTTTGATGCGGTCGGAGGCCGGGTCAAACATCAAGGTGGCACTGGTCACGGCCTTACCGTTAACCTCAATACGTCCCTCAGAGATCCACCTCTCCGCCTCCCGGCGGGAGCAGATCTCCTGCTGAGAAAGAAATTTCTGGATCCGCATTTTCGTCTGGCTGGTCACCGATATAATCCTCGACATCAACTAGTTGTTCGCCTTGCTCCAGTTTCTCCAAAGCCTTTTGCAAGGCCTCGTGAGACGGCTGGAAGGACTCAAGCGTTGGCAGGTCCTTCACGTGGGATAGCTGAAATACCTTCAAAAACTCCGGGGTGGTACTAAATACCATCGGACGACCGGCAATTTCCTTGCGGCCCGTGCAGGCGATCAAGTCTCGTTCCAGCAAGTTCTTCACAATACTACCGGCGTCGACGCCGCGGATGTACTCGACCTCGGCACGGGTCACCGGTTGACGGTAGGCTATGATCGCCAAAGTCTCAAGAGCCGCGCGACTAATCGGGCGGGGACGCTGAGCAAACTGGTGTTCCAAAATTGAGGCTGCCGCCGGCACCGTTTGAAACTGATAGCCAAGCCCCTTGGTGTAACGCAGGGTAAATCCCCCCGCACGGTCGCGGTAGTATTCGAGAAGGTGGGACAAGGCATCTTGAACGTCCTTCAACGTCGCTGAGCCTTGGACCAGATCGAAAATCTCCATGGTCTTTACGGGTTTTTGTGACGCAAAAATCACGGCTTCAATCTTGGCGTCCAAGCGCAAACCTTCTGCCAGGGGCAGGCTGATTTGCTCAAGTTCCTCGTCGGAAACTTCCTGATTTAAAACATCTTCTTCGTTCATGCTTCCACCATCATTTGCTTTTTGGATTCATGAAAAGGCAGGTCCACCACATCGCAATCCGCTTGGTAAATCCACAGCGGACCCATCAAATCTTGTTGGTAAAATTTCATTTTGAATTGCCGCGCAAGCTCCAAAACGGCCAAGATGTGCACGACCAGTTCATAGCGCGACTCAAACCGGTTGTAAAAACCCTGAAACAAAGCAAAACGCAGCACGTTGACATCGGCCGACATGCGGGCAATGGTTTCCTCAAGGCTCACCATGTGGCGCTGCGCCTCAACGCGGGTGACCTTGCGCTCGCCGAGCGACTGCAGCATTTGCTCATACATGACGACCAACATGGCCGGATCGCCCTTGATCGGAGTTTCGACGTCTTTGAAGACTTCTTCCAGGCGCTGCCATTCCCAATTCGTTTGAATCTCGACCCCAACTTGGGGCAACAAGGCCAGGGCCGCCGCGGCCTTGCGGATGGCCTCGTACTGAATGAGGCGTTGTTGCAGAGCCTGAACGGGATCTTCCTCTTCACCGTCCTCGTTGATGACCTTGCGCTCGTCCTGGGGTAGAAGCATCCGAGACTTGATTTCGATCAGCGTCGCAGCCATCTCAATGAAGGCCCCGGCGTCGGAGAGGTCATCAAATTTCATCAGGCGCAAGTAGCCGACGTATTCGGTGGAAAGTTTGAAAATGTCGATGTCAAAAATATCGATTTCGTGCACCCGGATAAGGTGCAGCAGAAGGTCCAGCGGACCCTCAAAATGATCGAGTTTGACAAAGTATTCACTGCTCATGATTATCCGGCTTTTATAACCTTGATAAACGATATCGACAAACTTTATCTCCCCGCGGAATTTATTGCACGCCATGATGTTGCCCTCGACCGCTGGCGGGCACATGGTTCGGGTGGGGGGATCGGCCACTTTCCCGCCCTGAATCTGACCGGGAACCCCGTCCCAATTTCAGCATTAAATATCAGTGCTTTCAGGCACTTAGATGTTTCTTCGGAGGCCCGCGAAGGAGCTCTAAATACTCGGGTTTTTCGTTCCAGCGGCACCAGCGCCCAAGGAAAATCTCGATCAGGCTTTTCTGCGGCTGGCCTGGACGCTTATCGATTGGCCATCACCAGCGGCTTTAGCCAGGTTTTGAGGCAATACGGGGCTAATCCAAAAATGCGCGGGATCAGCCTAATTCCGTCGTCGGCAGATTGGCCCGACAGCAGCCTTGCCGCCATGGTGGAATGGCTCGGCGAAAAGGCCCCGGTCGCCTATCTAACGATCCCCGAAGAAGCCTCTAAAGAAGCGAAGTTCTTAAATGATTTCAGGCGTTTACTTAATTCATCTGATTCTCCTTTTTGGATTTTTGGAACGGCCTTTCACTTTGTTCCCTTGATTGACCGAGGGCTTTTGCCGGCCCTGCCAGAAGGCAGCTTGGTTTTCTATACGGGCGGAACAAAGGGTAGGGTCCGAGACGTGGGTGAAGCCTGGCTAATTGAGTCCTTGGCGAAGGGTTTCAAAATTTCGCCCCGCCAAATCATTTCAGAATATGGAATGAGTGAGCTGGCATCAGCGGCCTACACCCTTCCCAGGCCAGAGCGCCCCCTGCGCTTTCAGGAAAACGTCGTTCCCTTTGTTGTTGACGGACTAAAACACGCCCAGAACGGCGATGCCCAAGCCCGTGGCGTCGCCCCCTTAGCCATGACGGCGTCACGAAGTGGAACCGGCCTTCTTGGCGTTTTTGATTTTAACCGCATCGACATTCCGGCTCCGATCATCACTGAAGATGTCGTTCGACTGGCGGCGGACGGAACCTTTGAACTTCTTGGCCGCGCCCATACGGCTCCCCTCAAAGG
Organism: Pseudobacteriovorax antillogorgiicola; assembly: GCA_945898195.1. Taxonomy (GTDB): domain Bacteria; phylum Bdellovibrionota_B; class Oligoflexia; order Oligoflexales; family RGVZ01; genus RGVZ01. Next base: position 6,225 of record CAMDHM010000040.1, read on the forward strand.
CTGCTCCCTGCTCGCTGATGGTGGCGGACATGGAGGCGCCAAAACCACCCACCGCCACGCAATGCCAACCCGTCGAACCGACAAAACGCCGGTGCAGCAGATTGCCCACCGCTTTGTCCTTGAAGTGGTCCAAGCCTTCGTCAAAAGCGAGGAAGCCTTTGATTCCATGGCTCGCGCCATTGAATCAAAAAAAGCTGCCCAAATAGCGTTGAGCGACCTCCTCGTAAGTATCTCCAAGGTCGCCCAGAGTCGTGACGCTTGGGCGCGCTGCTTGGTTTCCTCGGGCGTGCAGGCCGCCGGCAGCCGCCTGTTGTTCATTCCGCCCAATACCCACCCCTTGGGTTTAGTCTATCCGCTGACCATTGCCCTTACAGCGGGCTGCGCCGCTTCAATCCGATTGACTCGCGAACAAAATCACTCTGAATCCTTTATTTGCCGATTGACCAGACGCCTCCGTGCCGTCGGAATACAGGTTGAATTATTACCACCCGAATTTCGACTCGGCGAAAACCAGAGGACGGCAGAGTCGTCGTCGAATTTAATTTGGGATGCCGTCGTGATATTTGGCGACGACTCCACCATCGCAGAAATCCGCTCTTCGGTACCAAAATCAACACGCATAATTGGTCACGGCGAGGCGATTGCCATCAGTGTCGTCGACCATCAGAATCTTGACAAAAATCTGCCGAAAATCTTTTGCGATACTTTCTCTTTGATGCAGCGCGGCTGCATGTCTAGTCGCCTTTTGGGCGTCATTGTACCGCCAAAAACAACTGCCTCAGACCTTGCCGACGAGGTCCAGAAGGCTGTGCAACAACAGTGGTGGTCCGCATGGGGCGAAGCCCTGCCTGCACGCCACCAGGCCGGCATGCTGCTGCGCAGCCTAGACCAGCCCAACATGCGCTGGACGGGACGCGGAATGCCAATGGTACAGGTCGCCATCAATGAAGATCCGGCCACTTTTGGTCCGCAAATTAAAGTCTGTCCCATCGCCGCAGGCACGCCGCTCATGACCACCCTTGCGCGCTGGCAAAAGGCCTGGCCACAGATAAAATTGGTGACGGCTCCCCCTGAATTAGATGGTCTAACAGGACTGTCCGGCGTGGATTTAAGGCCCCTTGGCCGGGCCAATCAGCCTACGTGGGACGGCCTACATTTTGGTCAGCCTATTTTCCAGCCATCGTGATAGGCTTGGCCCGCTAAAGAAATCCCAAACGACTTATTTTTTCGAGTCACGACGATGGACGCGGAAATCATTCAAAGGGTGAAACCCCAGTGGTTTCACCCCATGTTGGATACAGCACGCGGCGAGAGAACGATCGACCGCCCTTCGCTGGAGGCGTTGGCCTACGATTATTACGTCCGCTTTATGCCTTTTTTCCGCAATCAGACGGAGGGCTGCCTTCTGCCCGGCGTCCAAATCGACTTCAATTCGAGGATGAAACAAAAACTTGGCTTAGCGTATCTCTTTGAACGAAAGATAAAGCTCAATCAGAAGTATTTTTCCCAAGACCCACGCCTACTTCCCTACACCCTGTTTCATGAATTGGTTCATATTTGGCTATACGACTGCCTTTTAGATCCTGGGCATACTCGAAGATTTTATGTCAAAATGAATGAGTTCAGAGCAACGGGCCTTCCCGTGGACCAGGCGGTGCATATCCATAGAAGGCTGGCGCCTGAGGCGAAATACATTTACAGTTGTCCCAATTGCGAAAACCGCTGGTATTTAAGGGAAAGATTGCGGCATGCCATCTACTGCGGCCACTGCTTTGAGAACACGGGCAAAGAATTCTTTGCTCGCCCTCTTGAGCGCCGTCATCCTGAATCAACTCTTGCCTCCGCCACCGGCGAAAGCCTCCACACCTGAATCAAATTCCATCGATCTCCCCGTAGGCATGGCCTTTGCTCCAATCCCGATTATCAGTGCTCGGCAACTAAAGAACTTCATCTTCGACAGTCAAACGGGCAATAGCGACATCACGCGCTTGTGCGCTGATCTCAGCGAGACATTCAAACGCTTTCACTGGGAGAAAAACCCTTGCGGAACCGTCAAATGGAAGGCTGGCCTGAAATCAAACGACGGCCGACCACTGATCTACGCTGAATTTGGTTCTGGCGAAGAAACCACCCTTATCCTTGGTGGTGTCCATCCCGACGAACTAACGCCCATTCCGATCGCATTCCGGTTTGCACGTTTGCTCCAAGAAAAACCTGAGCTTTACGAAAATCTTGGCATCCACGTCGTTATTGCGCCCCTCGTAAACCCCGACGGCTTTCTCAGGATCAAAGGAAATCCAAAAGCGATGCCCACAAGGACCAACCGATTGGGAGTCGACCTAAACCGAAACTTCTTTACGACCGATTGGTATCCGCGCGCAAAGCACTGGTGGGAAGAACGCCGCCAAAAAAGCCCAAGCCATTTTCCTGGGCACTTTCCAAATTCAGAAATCGAGACCGTATTTCAGATTCAATTGATCGATGAGTTTGATCCCGACAAAATTTTGTCGGTCCATGCACCCCTTGGATTCCTTGATTACGATGGGCCTGGCGACCAATTGCCGCGCGCCTTGACCAACAGCGAAGCCAAGGCCAAAAAACTAGTTCGCGCCATTTCTGAAAGTTCGCGCAATTACCGGATCGTTGACTACTCGTTTTATCCGGGATCTCTCGGCAACTATGCTGGCAACGAACGCAGCATTCCCACCATCACCCTGGAACTCGAAACCACCAAGCCAGCAAAAATGGACTCTTATTGGAACCAGTTTCGCCCGGGACTTGAAGCGTTAATCCGATATCCATTTCATGAGTCGAGAACGACGACCAGCGGCAATGCGACGCGCTTTTACAGTGATCACGAAAAAGGCCACTTTAAGCGCAACGATTCTTCCTCAATTTAAGACGACCTCACGCACCGCTGTTTCCGACGGACAATTGGTCGTCGCAGCGGGATCACCGTCGAAGGGCAACAGGCGCAACCAAATTTCAAATCCATGATCGCCTTTAGCCATCTGAGAAAGTTCGAAGTAAATACCCTCACGAGGCCTATCAGATTTAGACCCCTTCCAACTCCAACCTAACTCTGCTGCTTCAGAACGGGCGTCGGCAACGTATTGCGGAAAAAATCCGGACTCAACCATTCTTTGATTGACGGTAATCTCCATCAAAACAACGCGACTATCCGGACCCCGCCCAACGGCTGCGCGAAAACGGCAGCGCCCATCGGACTGGCAATGCCTTTTAATCACCTGCTCGGACTCAACCTTTACGTCACCCTTTGTCTTAAATTTCCTGCGCCGCGGCATGTCAACCCACGCCTGCTGCATGGTCGTGCCAGGGGCCGGAAACCAACTATATAGGACCCCCGAACCGGGATGGACATAGCGCCAGGCATCTCGAGGAATTCTCATGATCATCGGTAAAAACACTGCGTCACGAAAAAAAAGCAGGTCCGTATTCAATTGTAGGTCAAGCTGCAGAAATAACACCTGCAAATCGAAGTTAAGCCTGGCCACGGCGGCGGCAACGCCGGTGCGATCGGCAACGATTTTTGATCGGACATTATCTGATGTAAAGTGCATTCCAAAAAAATTTTTAAAGTCAGCCCGAATATCAAAATTTCCATCTTCGAGAAAAACCTCCATGCCACGGCTTTCACCCACCGCCTCAAGGCGATCAAAGAGCATTTGGTTTCCCCGATTCATCTGATACCGAAAGCTCGAACTTTCCACCGTAAGTGCTTTGGAGTTAAACAGCGGCGCTGCTTCTCCTGCCAATACATTCCCTTGACCTTCTGGGGGGCGTGGACACTGCAATAAATATAAAAATCTTTTTTGCGACTCCCCCGCAAATCCAATCCCTATTTGCTCCAACTCCCAAGTCCGGGCGCAAGTAAAACGCTTTGCATAGTCTCGCAATTCGCGGGGTGAAGCCCTTTGCCCACCCAAAAAATCGGGAACGACGATGGTGTCCGCATCCGAAATCATCGGGCGTTTCCACCACGCCTCCTGAAAATCCACCATAAAATGCGTCGCCGACAGTGGCTGTGGCGAGAATAGCAGGCCGGCCTGAGATTCCACCGGCTGATGCTTCAACGGGACCATGTCAAAGGGAACCCTCGTCCAACCAGACTTAGAGTGCGACACGGCAAAAAATTGCCTTTTCAAAGCCGGTGGATTGGGTAAACCAACAACACCAGCGTAAATTGCAGAGGGACACCCCGCACGGGCCAAATTTGCCCCCAAAAGGGCCGCCAAACAAATCCCAATGCGATATGATGCACGTCGACTCAATAAGAAGGACGGGAATTTATTTTGCAAATGACCACCATTCCTTTAACGCTTTCAGACTTTGACTATGATGTCCCAAGCGAACTAATTGCGCAAAGTCCGACCGACGTTCGCGATGAATCTCGATTGCTCGTACGGGGGGCTGACGGAACCATCGGCCATCGGATCTTTAACGAACTGCCGTCGTGTCTCCCGGAAAAAACCTTACTCATTTTAAATGATACCAGCGTCCTACAAAGCCGACTGCATGGGTTTCTGCCAACCGGCGCGAGGGTCGAAATATTTCTGCTCGAACAAGTTTCCGGCCTCACCTGGCGGGCCATGGCTAAGCCTCTTAGAAAACTACGCCCAGGCACCGAAATTCTTTTCGCCGCGGAAAAAAGGGCTTCCACACACGGTGGTGACCGTTACGTTAAGGCCGTCGTTCGAAGCGTTGAAGTGGTCGCCGAGGGGGAAGTCCCCTCTATTGAAGTCGAGTTTACGTGTAAGGGGCAAAGCGACTCATTCGATTTTTTCTCGTGGCTGGACCAAGTCGGTGAAACCCCCCTTCCTCCCTATATCCACCGTGATCATTTACACCTGCATGACCCTAAAGACCGCGCCCGCTATGAAACGGTTTTTGCCAAGGTAAAAGGCTCTGTTGCCGCACCCACGGCGGGACTTCATTTCACAAAAAATGTCTTGGAAAACCTTCGTAAAAGCGGTGTTTCTACGGCTTCGGTGACCCTTCACGTTGGCGGCGGAACATTCCTTCCCGTTCGCCAGGAGGATGTATCTCAGCACGCGATTCACACCGAGTTTTTTATCGTCCCCCTTGAAACGATCTCTGCCATCACGACGGCAAAAAAAACTGGCTTAAATATCTGCTGCGTAGGTACGACCTCATTTCGTGCCATTGAGAGCTTGTGGCGCCTCGCCTCGGAACGCGGCGTACCCCCAGAAGAACTTGCCGATCAGTGGCATGAAACCACCCTTTTTATTTATCCACATTCCGCCCAAGAACGCTTTCATCCCATGGTGGCCGACGCGATCCTCACAAATTTCCATCAACCAAAATCAACCTTATTCATGTTGATTGCGGCCCTGATCGGTTTGGAAAATGCGAAATCACTTTATGCACTTGCGATAAGAAATAAATACCGCCTCTTCAGTTACGGCGATAGCACCCTGCTTTTTTTGAACGCGTGATTATGTTGCATGTCGGCCTTTGTCTAAGCCTTAGGCATGCAACGCGCATGAAAATTAGCGGCGACTTTCCATCAGGTTAACGAGAACCTGAAGGTCCTCCACCTGTTGCCGGAGTTGCTTTAGTTCAATGTTCTTTAAATTTAGGTCCTGCTGAAGCGCCTGAATTTTGCTTTGATTTTCGGCCACTATTCTTCGTTCAAAATCCGCGAAACGCCGCAGCGCGGACTCACAAAAAGCCAGCAGCTCCACACTGGCCACCGTGACGGTATCGCGACTTCCGATGCCGGCCGCCAGGTGGGGCGGCACATGGCGATATTCAATTGGGTTTTGTCCGGCGTGAGATGCGCCCTGCTGCTGTTGCCGATACCCTGTTGTGGCCGTATGAGGAGCTGCCACGGCAGGAACAGAGGGGGTAGTCATCGCCGTATTTTCAGACTCTGAATAGGCAATGTGCCCTTTAGGCACATTGATAAAATATTTTCCATCACGCAAGACGGCCTGTAACCGGCCTGTTCGAATACGCCGCCTCACCGTCATATCTGAAATGGAAAACGATCTAGAGTAATCGTTAATCGACATCCATTTTTCTTCCATGGTTCGCCCCCGGTGTGTTCGACATCACCCAGCTCAAGGTACGCCCTTGCCCTTCTACCATGATAGACCAACGCACCGATTAACGCGCAAGGCGTCATTATTTTGACATCTGACTTACATCGCGCGGCGGTTAAAAAAGAATCTCACCTTCGGGCAGGTGCCTAGGCATAAGCAGATCATTCGTGACTAGGCCAGGGCCCCCATAGATAGCCCTATAGGTCACAAGATTTTTAATTGTGCTCTTCACATAGCGACGCGTCTCGCGATAGGGAATCGACTCGACAAATTCGCTCAGGTCGCACCCCTGGCAAGCTTCCACCCACGTATTCACGGCCATTGGCCCGGCATTGTAGGCGGCTGCGGCAAGTCCGTAATTTCCGCTATAATAGCGCAATAATTTTTGAAGGTAATAAGCTCCATAAGCAATACTCACTCGCGGTTCTTTCAGGTCAGAAATGTTGAAAGTCGAATCCCCCAAAAGGCGGGCAATGCGAACCGCTGTCGCTGGCATAATCTGCATTAATCCTTGGGCCCCAACACTGGACTGCGCCTCTGGATTGTAATGGCTTTCTGTCCTCATGATGGAAAGAACAAAGAACTTGTCGATGCTGGCTTGTCGACCAAACTCTTCAACAATTTGGCTATATGCCAAGGGATACAACAACCGCCAAACAGGCCTTACTGGGCGATCTGCCGTTAAATCTTTCATGGAACGAGGCCTGTTTCCTGCCTCCTTTGGCAGGCGGTTGGCAGCATTGAATCCCGCACGGAAATTATCTACGGAGAACGCAAATTGCCCGAGGACACTGCTATTTTCTTCGTCTTGCTCGTCCCAAGATATTCCAGCCATCTGAAATCGCGCGGCTTCCACCATGCGGACATCGAGCAACAACTCAACGATTTTCAATTCATCCATTGACGCCGCAGGATCAAATTGAATGGGCTTTGTTTTTTTCTGATTGCCTTCCACCTTGAAAGAACTATTAGTCGTCGGAACGACAGGATGCGGTAATTCAAGGTTGGCCATAATCCCGTAAAAACTTTCGCCACGTTCTTCTGAAATCCGCTGCATGGCAGCTAATCCGGCTGCAGGATCTTGACGGCCCAGGATTTTCGCGGCCCAAAAGGCGACATCGGCGCCCCCCTCGCGATCGACAGATCCCCCCACCGCTCGGCGGGTAAGATGACCAGCAGCCTCTTTAAATTGGCCTGCCCTGTAAAGGGACCAAAAGTGTAGCCACGGGTATTGAGGGTTTCCAGGGTGCCTGTCCGACAACAGGCGATACTCGTCTGCCGCCAATCGACTTGAACCAAGCTTTGAGTAATTCTCGGCAAGAAGTTCGCGCAGCTTGGTGCTATCGAAAACCTCAGGAAACTGCTCCCGGATGTTTGATAAGATTCGGTCTGCGGCAAGATAATCTTGTCGGTTATAATGCGCACGCGCGATGACCGGTAAAATCCGCTGCACCGTTTTTTGGTCGCGCCACAAACGCGCGCGTTCTAATTCATCCAGAGCTAGGTTTAATGCTTGGTCGCCAAGTTTTGCCCTATTCATCGATTCGATCAGTTCAACGACGTCAAGTTTTCGAGCGCCGCGATGCCGTTCTCGCACCGGCCCCTCTAGAAGAATACCCACAAGTTCTTGAGCACCCTCATCAAGGCTGGCGTTACGACCCAAGTTAATCAGCAACTCTCGATCAGGAGCAAATGCCTTTGCCTTGGAATCTTCATCACACTTCAGTGCCAATAACCTCTGAAAAGCCCACGAAGCCTCTGGCGAATATGGATAGGAGAGGGAGAGGGATTCAAGGGCTACGGGAAATGCGTCGAGCATCGGCCGTTGATCAAGCGCGCGTGCAAACCCCAGGGCTAACCTCTGATAGCCCTTGGTCGCTGGGAAGCGCGCCACAAAATTTTCGTAGGTCGATAAAAATTCACGGTCCCGATGCTGCCCCGCCAGATTAACCAAAAGGATGGAATGCAATGCGCGGTTCCAACCGTCTTTAGGACGTCCACTGGCAATCTCACGGCGAACCGTTTCAGCACTATCTGACGGATATCCCAAAAGGCTTTGGGCCAACGCCGTGTAATAGGCAATCACCGGGGAAAATTCAGGGTGCTTCGCCAAACCGGTCCGTGCCAAAGACAAATACTGCGCAGCCGTCGCGGGCGCCTCTCGGGCGTAAGCCGCACCAAGCCCCAAGGCAACTAAACTTCGCGAGGCACCCGACACCTCTCGATAAGCTTTCTTTAGCGTTTCGACGACGGCCCTCTGATTGGCAGAGTCTTGTGATTGTGCCCGGCGTAATGATCCTAAAATGGCCTCTTCCCCTGCGCCGCGCGAGGGCGAAGAGGAAACGATGCAAAGGCTAAAAAAAAGTGCCCACACCAATCGGTTCAATGAAGCGTTTGCATGCCAACCAAACCGCATCACAATTGCCCCTGATCAACCCCGGTCAATTTAAATTCGCCGTTTTGGAAGTCCACCTTGATGGTCCCTGAGGCCGGTGGGTTGGGGGAGACAAGGAGGTTAGCAATTTCATTTTCAATCGTCTGTTCAATCCGTCTTCGTAATGGTCTGGCGCCGTAGGAAGAGGCATCAATCCCCTCAAGCAAGGCTGATCGCGCGGCCTTTGATACATCGATCTTTAGACCAAGTCGCTCAAGCCTGCTGGTAAGATCCTGAATTTGAATTTCAAGGATCGCCTCCAACTCAAAAGTTCCGAGCCTATGAAACACAATAATTTCATCAAGACGGTTGATAAATTCGGGGCGGAGATAGTTTTTCACCTCACCCAAGACTAAATTTTTTTCCGCCACCTCATCCACCGGTTCTACTTGCGACGCGATGCCGAGGGGGCGTCTTTTTGGGAGGAGATGCTCTGAGCCGATGTTGGACGTGCCAACGATGACACAGTTACGGAAGCTAACGCGCTGCCCCTCACTGTCGGTCAGCCAGCCCTCATCAAGAACCTGAAGCAGAAGGTTGTAGATGTCAGGATGGGCTTTTTCAAACTCATCAAAGAGCACCACCGAATAGGGTTGCTGCCTGACTTTTTCGGTCAATTGACCACCCTCGCCGTAGCCAACATAGCCGGGGGGCGATCCCACCATTTTTGAAACAGAGTGTTTTTCCATGAATTCCGACATGTCGATACGAATGATCTTCGACTCGTCTCCCATCAGCTCTGCTGCGATGGCCTTGGCCAGCTCCGTCTTGCCAACTCCGGTCGGTCCAAGAAATAAAAATGAGGCGATGGGTGCGTCGGCCTTGCGAAGTCCTGCACGGTTGCGACGAATCGCATTTGCCACGGAGTGCACCGCATGGGCTTGACCAATCACACGCTGTTGCAGGTAGGACTCAAGATTGCGCAGGCGTTCGGCTTCGGCTGACAACATTTTTTCGACGGGAATTCCAGTCAGTCGATGCACCACGGCTGCAATGTCGCGGGCATCCACACGCCTTTCCTGTTCACTTGTCGCCGATTGATATTTCTGACGTTCGCCGGTGATTTTTGCCTCCACGCGCGACAGTTCCATCTGGTGGCTAGCCATCCGTTCGAAATCCTGCGCCTTAAAGGCCTCCGCTTTTTTTTCATGGAGGGCTTGCCGCTCCGACTCGAGCACCCTCAACGCCAAAGGCGTATGAATGACCTTAAGGTGTTTGGATGATCCTGCCTCATCCATCAAGTCGATGGCCTTGTCCGGCAAGTGTCTGTCGGCAATATAGCGATCCGACATCTCGGCTGCAGCAATCAACGCCGCATCCGTATACTCGATTTGATGGTGGGCCTCGTACTTTGGTCGCAGGCCCTTAAGGATTTCGATGGTCTGGGCGACGGTTGGCTGTGGCACGCGAACCGGTTGGAAGCGCCGCTCTAGGGCCTTGTCCGACTCAATGTACTGCTTGTACTCGCGGTTGGTCGTCGCGCCAATGCACTGCATCATTCCCCGGGCGAGGGCGGGTTTCAGCATGTTGGAGGCATCCAACCCACCGCCAGTTCGACCTGTTCCGACAACCGTATGAAGTTCGTCAATAAAAACGATAATCTCACCAGCAGATGAAACCACCTCATCGATGATCGTTTTTAAACGCTCTTCGAACTCGCCCTGCATCTTTGCACCGGCAATCAACGAACCCATCTCCAGAGACAGCACCCTTTTATTTAACAGATGCTCTGGCACGTCAGCGGCCACGATCCTTTGGGCCAACCCTTCAACGATCACCGTTTTTCCAACCCCGGGTTCTCCAATCAAGACCGGATTATTTTTTTTCCGGCGCGAAAGGATCTCGATCACCCGCTCAATCTCAGCCTCCCGGCCGATAACCGGATCAAGGCCTCCGCGACGTGCGATGGCGGTCATGTCGGTCGTGTATTTGTCGATCATACTCTGCCGAGATTCGTCGTCTTTTTGATCAATCTTTAGGTTGCCGCGAATGGCTGAAAGGGCTTTGTAACTGGATTCATAATCGAGGTTGCTATCGGTAAGAATTTGCCGAAGCCCGACTACCGTTTTATCGAAGCCCGCCAAAAAAACAGCGCCCGTCGAAACGTAATCGTCACCAAATTTTTTTCTTTGAACGTCGGCGGCTTCGAAAAGATTTTGCAGTTCCTGGGAAATTCTCATGCTGCCCGTCTTACCAGATGGAATGTCCGGCAAGGTTTGGGCATGGGCTAGAATGCGGTCCGAGAGTTCGCGGCGCAAGGCCCCCGAGTCACGTTTTAATTCTTCGAAAATTCTCAAGACGATGGAATCTTTTTGCTCGATTAGGGCAAGGATCAGCACCTCAGCTGTGACCACTGATTTTTGCAGGTTCACCAGCTCCATGATGGCACCCTGCAGCGCCTCAGCCACCTTTGATGTCGCATTTCTGAGAAGCATTTGTGCCATTGCTACCGATCCCCCTACAAACGGCCTTCGAGCTGCCTTTGGCGTTCCAGCAAGATCGTGTCCACGAGCAGGAGGGTGACCCCTACCGTGATGGCTGAGTCAGCAACATTGAAATTCGGAAAGTAATACTGCCAACCAAAAATGCGCCAGTTTACGTCAATCCAATCAATAACGTACCCGAGTCGCAAACGGTCGATAAAGTTGCCAATCGCACCCGAAAAAATCATCGCCAATGCATAGCGAGCAAGTTTGTGATGGGGCGGTGTTGCGCGAAAGTACAGTCCGATCGCCACCAGCGCAACCGCCGTGACCAAAAAGAAAAACGGAATCCGAAAATGGTCTTTCGCATCAGACAGCATGCCCCATGCCGCGCCTTGATTGCGCACATAATTCAGATTCAACGAAATGTACGATCCCTGCCCCGCCAAATCGTGCTCGTTACCGATCGCGCCGAGAGGCACCCGTCTGCCACGGTAGGCTGTAAGATCGGATGGATCTTCCCAAACACGAAGCGACCGTTCGGCATTCACTTTAGACGCCTGGTCCAACGTGATGCTTCCGAGTACAACTAAAAATAACCACAGCAATGACCTTGAAATTCGCTTTTGCATGCTCTTGCCTTTCACTGGAAATGAAAGCATACACGACTGACGGGGAGAACGCCTTGGCAAAACCAGCAGCAGGTTTCATTTTTGATTTCGACGGGGTCGTTGTCGACAGTTTGGGGACTCACCTCCGAGCTTGGGAGACGGCCATGTCAGCCCTATTTGGTCTGCCCTTACTCGATCCAACTAGGCTGATCGGAAATTCAACCGTCGCCATCGGCACACTGCTGGCCAAGGAGGCTGGAAGCCCCCGCCTGGCACCTGAACTGGTTCGCCTTAAAAGAGAGGCCCTTGAATCGCAAAAATATGATGTGGCTGCCCTTCCTGGCACGATCGAGTTGTTCGCCCTTTTGGCCGCGACCGATTTGCCGTGGGGGATTGCCAGCAATGCCAACCGGGCATTCATAAAAAAAACGCTGCAGATCTTAAAGCTGGATGTGCCGTTGGTTGTTTCCGTTGAAGATGTGAGGAAGCCCAAACCGGCGCCCGACGTTTTTCTACTTTGTGCGACCCGCCTTGGCATCTCCCACTTGAATCATGGACGTACCATCGTCTTTGAGGACAGCGTCCACGGAGTCCGCGCCGCGGTAAGGGCAGGGATGTTCCCCGTCGGAATCACCAGCCAGCATTCCGCAGAAATCTTGCGCGATTCCGGTGCCAGGCTCACGTGCGAAAGCCTGGCTGACGTTGTCTCGGGGCGGTGGCTTGAGACGCCACCCATTTAAGCCTCACGCTTTAGCGCTCCTTTGACCTGGGCGCGACGCATGGCGAGGTCAATCAAATCCGACAGCAGGCCGGCGGCATCCTTCCCAGACTTTGACCAAAATAAGGGATAATGAGAAACCTCGGTGAAGCCTGGAATTGTGTTCACTTCATTGAAGTAAATTTGCCCGGTTTTTTTCTCAAGAAACCAATCAACACGCGCCATACCGTAGAGCGAAAGGACTTCAAACAAACGAATCGAAAGTTTCTGAATTTCCGTCGTGAGCTCGGGCGTTAAATCAGCCGGCACGCGTGTCGAAGCGCGAGAATCCTTCGCGTATTTTTCTTCGTACGAGTAAAATTCTGCGTTAAGGATCACCTCTCCGACAACCGATGGCTTGGCCCGGGTTGTCCCGAGCATTGCACATTCAACTTCACGGACCTCAAGTCCAATTTCAATTAGAACCTTGTCGTCAAATGCCAAGGCCTGCTCAATTGCCGCTGGCAATTCGTCTGCCGTTTTTACCTTTTTTATCCCCACGGAACTCCCAAGCCGTGCTGGCTTCACAAACAGCGGAAGCCCCAGAAGATCCACCGCCCGACGGCAAATAGAGTCTTTTCCTTCGCTCCACATCTCTTCATTTACTTCAACAAAAGGAACCACCGGAATTCCCGCTGAAGCCGCCAGCCGCTTGGCAACGACCTTATCCATACCAACAGCAGACCCTAGAGTATCGGGGCCAACAAAAGGCACACCGGCAAGTTCAAATAAGCCTTGTAGGGTCCCATCCTCGCCAGAAAGCCCGTGGATCATGGGGAAAAAAATGCAGTCCGAAAGAGCTGTTGTTTCTAAACCACACAGTGCCGCCAAAGCCTCGCGAGGATTCAACGGCTGATGAGATGCCAGCTTTCGCGGACGGTCACAATCGACCGGCAGTGATAGAGGTGCTGCCTCCCAACCGGACGTTTCAGTCTGGGGATACCAGTCTCCACCCTTGTCGATGGCAACGAGGTGAAGGTCATACTTCGTTCGGTCCAGCGACCTGTAGACAAAGGCTGCACTGCGGCAAGCAACGTTATGTTCGGTGGAACGTCCACCGTAGATCATTACCAGCGTTTTTTTTGCCATGGTTTCTCCCCCCGTTTCTCTTCAGCAAACTAACTTAAAATATTTTCCTGTTATTATAGCCCCTTGCACCCTGATTGACGATCGTTACTACGGCATCATTGGTTTATTCCGATGCACCACTGCACGGAGTAGTAATGGCGAAGTATCTAAAACAACTGAAAAATGTCCTCTTTGGAGGGCTCTCCGCGGCCACCTTTGACCGCTGGTACGCCCTTCGCGCCAAAGGTCGCCCGAGCGACGAAAATCGTAACTCCACAACCCTTGCCGTGACCGCTAGCTTGTTTGCCTTACTGATGATTTTTTTGATGGCCTTGGCACAAAGTCGCCAGGGAATTGACAAATATACCTCGAGCAGACCTCTAATCAAAACGCCCGACGAACGCAGCCTCGTTTGGCGCCTCAAGGGAAAAGGCCAAGTTTCGCGCGCCGAACTCTCAACCATGTCGGTCCCAGCGCATGTAACCCTAGAAATCCAAGTCCCCGCAGGCCTGGCCACGCCCCTTGCTGAAGCAGCGTCACCACCGATGCTGGTTCTGCCAACCATTTCCTTTAAAACGGCGGACGTCACCATCAACGGTCGCTTCATCCGGCAGTTTTTAGAAGGTGAACGAATTATCTTACCGCTACCCGTGGATGGGGCCGGGGTGGTTGGGGGAATGCTCGACGTCGAAATCCAAGCAACCAATTCAATGACCGCCGTGCCGCCATTGATGCCTAAAGGATTGTTAGATCTATCGAAGTCCGAACAGTCTGTGCTCGTCATGCCTTTCGGCGAATACCAAGAATTGAGCGAATTCGCCGCGGCAGATCGCATCGGACGCGGTAACTACGTTGGTTTTGTTGGGCGAATGATCATGGCCGTTTTTGCGTTGGCCCTTTTTCTTTTTGTCGACGCCTCGCCGGAATCACTAGGCCTTGCAGTATTTATGGGTTTTGAAGCGCTTGCCATGAGCCTTAAATTTGACTGGTTGCCCGGCGTTGATAAAGTGCTTTTCTCGAATTTCTGTTACCAGATGGGCGACCTGTTTCGAGTTTATTTTGCCCTGCAACTGGCG
>CAMDHM010000041.1 GCA_945898195.1 Pseudobacteriovorax antillogorgiicola
GATCCCGGACGAGCCCACATAAGCGCCATGTGGATTGGATCGTCTTACCTCGTTGGTGGATTTATTCCACTTGCCCCCTACATGCTCACAGCAGACCTTGGGACGGCGCTGCAAGGATCCATCTTGGTCACGGCCATGGCCTTGCTCGCGTTTGGATACTTCAAAGGTAAAATGACGACGCTGCACGCTTGGCGCAGCGCAATTCAAACATTATGCATCGGTGGAGCCGCAGCAAGCGTGGCCTACCTCGTTGCAAGGAGCATGGGATGAGATTTGCCTCCAAAATATTTGCTCTTGGATTGGGATGTAACGCGGCAACCCTTTATGCCGAGGGCTTGGCTAAGGTTTCCGAGCCAGCAGCCTGGCCCAAGGTTGGTCACGAATTCCGATCTGGCCTAAATTACGACAACCGTGGATTTGCTGCCGCGACTGATGGCGACAAACCAAAAAACATCGCCACCATGAGTGTTGAGCGCGCTAAATTAAAATTCACGGGTGATATCGCCCCCGACGTTTCCTTCTTTATTCGTCTGGCATTTGAACCGACGGCCAAGCAAACCCTTGATTACGCGATGCTCACACTCCGACTGAACGATCACTGGACGATCGGCTCAGGAAAAACCTGGAACTACATCTCTGGATACGAATGGCCACAATCACTTGCCGAATACGTTGGCACGAGCGCCTTTCCTTTTACAATGGGGGCTACTACGGTCCTTAGTGGCTACAGCAAACAAACGTTTGAACTAGCCCACAAAGGCGACTTGAATTGGCGTGTTCAGCTTTTTGATGACGTGAAAATAGTTACTGACGACAAGGGTATTCGAACGAGTGGGGGATACTTCTCTAACGGAACCCAGCCCGGCGCAAGCCTGCAATTACAGCTTGATTCCTTGGCTGGAACGTCCTGGAAGCCGTTGCTCCAACTTGCCACCTATGATGCCGGGCACTCCCGCATTGTTTCTGCGGGTGGCCTCTACAAAGAAGGCCCTTGGCTTACCTACATTCAAACTGCAGTCGACCTTCAAGCACAAATCAAACATGGCGAAAAAACGATTCATCAGCGGTCCTACGCCAACGGATTGGTTGAATACGCCTTGGTCGACTGGACGCCGTTTTTGCGTTGGCAGTGGTTTGACGTGAAACAGGGCGAACATAATTTGAAGGGAAACTCGGCCACCGTGAAAGATGCCTCCGACGTCGATGACAACATCACGTCTCTTGCGCTTGGCGGGCGGTGCATGAGCTACGGCGAAAGGTTTATGCCCTATTTTGCCGTCGCGACATCGCAAGGTCAGTTTCAAGATGCTGTGGATGAGACCATGACAAGCTCAAGAAACCTAACTCAAATCAAGTTGGGAGTGATCTCCAAGCTCTGAGCCAGATCGTGTAAACAGAGGTCTGACTCCCAGCTAAATCAAACTCCCTCGCGGAGCGTTACATTCCGTTGGGATATGCCTTGTGATCGACCACGCCGCTTGCGCGGACGCTTTTCAAAGCCTTTGCATATTCCATCAGTAGCCGCAGCGCATAATCAATGCGGCCGCGGATGTACTGATCCTCTGGTGTGACATCGGTGTCGTGAACAATATTGAGAACCTTCTCGACATTACGAATCACGAGGTGCTCGGGCAGGTAGCAGATGCGAGTGTTTTTATAACTGGACGTCCTGATTTCGTTGATTGGAAAGCTGCCACCAATCCCAGATGAAACCGTCGTGATCAAACCGGGCTTGTGACCAAGCTCACGGCTGGAGGCCAGCAGAAAAAAATTCTTAAGGGCGGGCGTTGCCATGCCACTCCACTCTGGAGAAATCACCACAAAGCCGTCGCAGGAAGAAAGCTCTTGCGCCACCGGCGACCAGATTTTTTTCCATTTTTCTTCGCCGCTCCAAACGCCTTCATCCCAGAATGGGAAATTCGCTTCGGCAAGGTCGAGCACCCATGGTTTTACTTCCATCTGGATCATTCGCTCGGCCATAAAATCTGCGACCTTGCGAGACTGACTTTTTTGCCGGTGGCTGCCCGATATAATCGCCAGTTTCATGCCAATAATCCTTTTAATGTCCGACGTCAGAGACAAACTTCAATCCAACAATAGACCCAATTAAAATCGTTAAAAGCACAATCCTCGCAAAACCGGCTGGCTCATTAAAGAAAAGAACTCCGACTAGGGCCGTCCCAACAGCGCCTAAACCAGTCCACACGGCGTAGGATGTGCCAAGCGGGATCACTTTCGCCGCCTCAGCTAAAAAAGTGAAGCTAAGCACGGCAAAAAGAACAAAACCCGCAACAAACGTCCACTTGGTAAAGCCCAATGAAAGTTTCATGCAGGTTGTAAACCCAACTTCGAATAAACCAGCAAGAACCAATGCGCTCCACGGATTGACATTCATTTTCTGTAGCGCCTCCTGATTACCCAAAGGTCTTTCAAAATTCGCAGCGATGCCGCGGGAATGTTTAACTTGCTGCCGCGCACATCGCACCAAACAGAAAGTGGATGCTCAACCACACGGTCACATCCCAAGCGCAGCAATATCTCAAGGTCAAATACCCAACGCGACACAAATGGCTCTGAAAACGCCTTTGCCAGTGCAGCCCTTTTAAAAAGCTTCGCACCACATTGGGTGTCATAGGCGGAAAGATTGAGCAGGAAATCTGAAACCGTCGTGAAAAATCGCCCAAGAAGATGGCGTTTCAAGGACCTTTCGATCCTTGCACCTAAACGTTTGATTCGCGATGCAAATACCGCTTCGAGTTCGTCGCCGGATTTTGCAAGAACTTCTACCAGGCCAAGAATTTCATCCAGCGGAGTTGCAAGATCTGCGTCCCAAAAGCCAACCCAAGCAACGCCTTCAAAGGCCGTCGGGTTAGAGAGAACATGAAGCATTCCTTGGCGAACGGCCTCAGCCTTACCGGAGTTGCGCGCTAGTCCCAGGAATATCGAACCCGCCGGCATACCGGCCTTAACAACTGCCGCAGTATTATCTTTCGAGCCATCATCGACAAAAATAAAACCAACATTTGACGGAGCCTTGCCAAAAGCTGCCAAATCAATGCGTTTTGCCTCATTGAAGCAAGGGACAATTAAGATGACATTCTTGTGCATACAAACACCAGGGGGGGGAAGCTGGCGGAGAGAGAGGGATTCGAACCCTCGATACAGTTACCCGTATGTCGCCTTAGCAAGGCGGTGCCTTCAGCCACTCGGCCATCTCTCCAGCTTGAACAATGCCGCACGAAACAAACTTCAGGAGCGGAGGGAGAGGGATTCGAACCCCCGATACGCTCTCGCGCATAACGGTTTTCAAGACCGCCGCCATCAGCCACTCGGCCATCCCTCCCCGGGATCCCAAAGAGAATTCCGTCCTCTCACTTAACAAATGCAATCCAGACGGTCAAACCGTCTCGTCAAACCAATTCATTAAACCATTCTGCGAAGGCGATCGATTCTGACTTCCAAGGGAGGGTGACTGGCCAAAAGGGCCATAAAACCCGCTGGCCGCCCTGAAATCTTCAGGGTCGCCAAAGCCGGGTGACTATTATCAATCGACTGAGTCCCACGCCGGAGAGCCTCTAAGGCCCCAATCATCTTATCGCGGCCGGCAAGGCCAGCGCCACCTTGATCGGCACGGAATTCTCGAGCCCTGGAAAAATACGACACCACCACCATACCCAATAGACTAAAGAGAATTTCAAAAACCATGGTCGCCACAAACTGAATCATGGGACTCGGACCGCTACGCTCGTTATCGTTGCTGCGCATGGCGTTGGCCAGGGCAAATGCCACCACCCGAGCGAAAAACATAACGAAAGCGTTCACAATGCCTTGAACCAAGGTCATCGTCACCATGTCACCGTTGGCAATATGGGCCACTTCGTGGGCCAGCACTCCCTCAACCTCGGCTTTGCCCATGCGCTGGAGCAGACCAGAAGAAACCGCCACCAGCGCCCGACTCTTGGTTGGTCCCGTGGCAAAAGCATTGATTTCTGGACTGTCGTAAACACCGACTTGAGGCATGGCCGGAAGATTCGCTCCGCGGGCAAGTTTATGGACCGCCATAACGAGGTCGCGCAAAACCGGATCTGGCGTGTTGGGGTCAACCACCCTGACGCCCATCATCATTTTGGCCATGATCCGACTCAAAGCCAATGAGATCAGGGCCCCGCCGCCACCCCATACCAAACAAAATACGGCCAATTGATCGTAATCAATTCCATAGGCCGTCATATACGGTCGAACACCGAGGAGATTGAGCACCAAAGAAATGGTGACAATGATCAGGATGTTAACGACCGCAAATAGAAAAAACCGCTTCACCATGGAAAACATATTTAAACTCCCGTTTTGTTTGCTCAGCGCAGCAGCAATTCTTTGACCACTTCCCGTTCTTCGAGAAGTTCTTTGGTGGTGGCTTCAATTTTTTTGCGGGCATATTCCGAAAGATTTACGCCCTGCACGATCTCGTACTTGCCCTCGCCAAGGGAACGCACCGGGAAGGAGAACATCAAACCGGCTGGAACATTGTAGGAATTTCCGTCACTCGGCACCGCCGCCGAGAACCATTTGCCTGACGGCGTCTTCTCCATGAAACGTTTCACGTGGTCGATACAAGCCGATGCTGCCGATGCGGCAGAAGACTTGCCGCGCGCCGCAATAATCGCCGCCCCGCGTTTTTGAACTCCCGCCATGAAGTCACCTTCCAACCAAGCTCGCCCGCCGACGGCATCCACGACAGATTTTTCGCCAGCCGTGGCATGTTCAAAGTCGGGGTACATCGTACTTGAGTGATTGCCCCAAATCGCCAGATTGTGAATCTCGCCGACATTGATACCGGCCTTCTTGGCGATCATGGCTTTAGCGCGGTTTTCATCGAGCATGGTCATGGCAGAAAAACGAGTCGCCGGGACTTCGCGGCAATTATGCAAAGCGATCAGTGCATTGGTGTTGCATGGATTGCCCACCACCACGGCGCGGACATCACTGGCTGCACGGTTAAGAGCCCTGCCTTGCGAGATAAAAATGGAACCATTGTCACGAATCAAATCATTGCGTTCCATGCCGGGTCCGCGTGGTTTTGAGCCAACGAGAAGAGCCCAGTTGATGCCCTCAAATGCTGCATCGGCAGAATCATAGATATTGATTTTTGTCAGGGTTGAAAATCCGCAATCCTCGAGCTCCATGGCGGTGCCCTCGGCACCCTTGATGGCCACCGGAAGCTCCAGTAAATTTAGTTCCACGGGGGTGTCTGGTCCGAAAACTTCACCCGACGCAATCCGAAACAACAAGCTATATCCGATTTGTCCCGCCGCGCCTGTTACTGCAACCCGAACTGGCTTCTTGCTCATTTCAACGCTCCTTGTTCTGCATCCGCTGTTGATGATTTCATAGTTTAAAATACCCCGGACATCACTCAAACCGGTCCGGTTTGGTGTCAACGAGCTTCAACTGGCCTTTGGACCTTTGCGCTTCTTCGAAAACATCACCCAAGTTCCGGTTGAGGTTCCAATAGGCTTCTAAAGGAACATAACCCGGCACCTGTGACCAATGGGTCGGCTGCCCGTCAGTAAGGAAATACAATACTTTGATTTTCTTGGTCTCCTCAAGGTTATCCTTACAAGGACCGCACGAGAAAACATCCCGCGTCACGCCATCCAACTTGACCTTCACTTGAGCAAAGTTTTCCAGATCAAGATGAAAGGGACGTGAGCAAAAGTAACATCCACGGTCTGGCGTCCCCCCCCCGCTGGCCGCGCGACCCGCGGCGCGCGCCAACCCCCCGCGAATCAGGCTGGCCATCCTGGTGATGGGCGCTTGGGTGCGTAGACCCAAACGAACCTCCATCCCAGCGGCGCGTTCCTCGCAATCGGTAACCAGAAATTGTGCGGAATCGAGCTGACTGGGATCCGTGCCAAAGGGAGAAAGTCGAGCAAACGCCACGACGATTAGTTCCAAGCTTGCCGCCAAGCGCTCCAGCCTTGCAAGATTCTCGGGCGAGCCCTCGGCAACGGCTGCTGCCAGAAGCCTTATTCGAGCTGAAATCCCCTCCATCCGCTCAAGGATATTTCGTCGTTTGGTTCGATAATCGGTTGCGCGGCGACGCCCGGATTGGCCAAAAACCGGATCAAAACCGGTCAGCATGACCAGCAATGCGATCAAAATCCCCGCGGCAATGGCACCTAGCACAAGGCTCATAGCAGCAATCTAACTCGTCACGGGCAAAAGGCTCAACTTTTATGCATCTTTAGGAGCCCAGGTTCAGTTTCTCCAGGAAACATCCGATAATACCCCAGAGGAGGCTGGTTTGGGCATAACTTACGAAAATCGCAGGGTTGTTTTTGACGTCATCGCCAGACGTTACAAGGACTATATTGCCCTCTACCGGGAATTGAATGCCGGTTCCCTTGAAGGGGTTGCACTTTTTGATGAGTTTTATTGGCACTTTATCTACTATTCCAAGTATTCAACCTCGGCTCCGGTCGAAAACCGGCGCTGAGCCAACATCTTCCAACCTAAGAGAACTAGCGGGTTTTCCATATTTCCTGCGCCCTTGACCAAGCCTTCTGCTGATGGCTATAGTCATCAGCTATGATGCCATTAAAAGGACAATCTACCCCTGCCAAAGCAGGTTCCATTCCGATCCGCTCAACGGATGACGGGATTCATTTGTCTAATTCAATTTTATGGTTTGATTCACAGGTCAACGGGCAATTGTCGTTTGTCTCCTCTGCAGAAATCTCCACGAGGGTGAAGGTTCCGCAAATCATTGCCACCGAGGAAACTCTTAAAATTCTTTCGGCACAAAAAAACGAGCCGCAAACCCACAACGCTTTGGTCTGCCAATACAATCGACCATTTTCCATCGGCAGGCTTCGAATGGAACTACTGCCCTCGGGTGGGATTCTTGGCGGCGCTTCCTTATATGTCGAGACCGAGCAAGGACGCCTTCTTTACGCGCCGTATTTGCAAACTCACAAAAGTGGCACCGTACGGCAAATGCAGCTTAAAAAAGCGCACACGCTTATTTTGAATGCCTACCACCCTGATCCAAATCAAGCGCTACCGAACCGCAAAAAGGAACGCGAGCGCTTCATTGAGGCCGTTAAATCGACGCTGAAAAATGGTCAAAGCCCAACCATTTTGTGCAGACCAGCCGCCATCGCCCAGGAATTAACCAAAATCTTGAGTGATGAGGGAATTCCGGTTGCCGTGCATCCAAGCATTTATCGGATTCACAAGGTGTATGAGGCCTGTGGCTCACCCCTTGGCAAATACACTCCCTATTCCGCGCGGGGCGCACACCGCAACAAACCAGTCATCTGGCCTGCGCCGACCAAGCCAGGGCACTTCCGTTCCCAATTGCCGGAAGGTCCGGTGTTCTTAATTGAACAATCTTCGGGTGACAGCCAGCTTGCACCGTCGCTTAAACGAAGCATCGAGCGCTTCTATTTCAGCAACGCCTGTGACGGCGTCGAATTACGCGAAGTTATCGCCGCAGTGGCACCAAAGGAGCTTTACTTCACGGGCCCTTACGCCAAACGCTACGTCGAGGAAATGAAGTCGCTTTGCCCGAAGGTCAAAGCCCTTTTCCAAAACGATCAGCCAACCCTCTTCTGAGCCTGTCTAAAGCGCAGTCACCAGGTCACTTAAATCGTCAGCTTCCCCCCACGGAACTGAAAACAGCCGTTAAAACGCCGAAAATAATACAATAAAAACATGCCCTTAAGGCGTGCCGCCCGGCTGGCGGCCGACTTGCATTATTTGCTGTCAGCTTGATCCTTGGAAGGGGTGACACGATGGCTGATTATCGGGCTGCAATTGAAAGAATGATGGCAACTCCACGCGGCTTTGAGTGGCTGCCACAAATCTGGCATGTGATCTACGAGGAGGGCATTCGCGGCAATCATATCTTGTTTCAAGATTCCGACCTTACCTCGATTCGTCAGGCCATGACCCAAGGTAAACTCGACTGGACCACTGAATTGGGCGGCGAGATCGAAGACCGGGCCGTCAAGCTCCTTAGAATCAACAACATAGAAATTATACGCCGCCGCGTCCACTTGCTGTCTCAAGACGAAAAGCTTGCGTTGTTCTTAGTCTATCAATGCGGCCTTGAGCTCTGGGGTTCTGCCCTAAAGCGCAGTTTAAACTGACCCGTCGCCATGACTCCGCCTCCCCCCGACGGTGGCGGAGAATCCTTTCTTCTTGGATTAAGTTATAATTAAAGGCCAAAGGAGTGGCCTATGTCATCCACCTTCGAAACTTCGTCCGCCTCGCCCTTCTTGCGCATCAAGAGGGCTTTTATTGCAGATTTTCGTAGTGCGAGCCGCAGCTCAGTTTTCGGAGATCTGTCATTTCTGACCCTGATCGGCTTCGCTTTGTTTCTTGGGCTGGCCTTTGCTAGCTTCAATCCTGCGGACCACAGCTATTTCGCCGCAACTTGGCCTCCGGCAACGAGGGTGTCAAATCTAGCGGGCAGCGTCGGCGCGGGGCTGGCATCCTTTTCTTTCTTCTTCTTAGGGTGCGCCTCTTTTTTAACTCCAGTTGCTGTGGTGCTCATTGCCACGCGTGGTTGGCGACGTCGCCAAGACGACGATTCCGCAACCAAAAACAGTCGGCCGAATCACGAAGAAAATAATCTGCAAACGAATTCCTGGACACAGGCCCTTGGCATCCTCTGCCTGTTCATTGTAGCCAGCGCCGCCCTTGACACCCTGCGTGGTGAGATCGACTGGCGGGGCGTGCCCTTGCCCGCCGGCGGACTAATTGGAAAACTCCTTTCGGCAAAGGCCGCAAGTCTGCTTGGTCGGGCGGGAAGCCTTTTGGCCTTGGCCATCCTTGGCATCACGTCGCTAATTTTGATTGCCAACCGCCCGGTCGTGCGCATTTTGTCGGCCTCTCTGCATCGCGGCCCAAGGCTGCCGCTTAATCCCCCGGAACCGCCAGCCCAAGGCTTTTTCCAGCGGGCCGAGCCCCTCAGGGAAGGAGAGCCATCCGCTCAGTTTGAATTCCACGAAGACCCACACTTTGTCGGCGGCGCAGACCTTGACGCCGACGAGGCGCCAAAGGCAAAGGATACCAAAGAAGTCCGCCGCACAAACCACCAGCCCATCGCCTACCACATTCCACCTGCCGATATTTTTCAGTCCGCATCAAAAGCCCGCGACCCCTCCGCTGTGCTGCCCTCACAAAAAGACATCGACCAGACGGCGGCCTTACTGCTCAAAACATTTACCGACTTTGGTGTCGCCGGAAAGATCATTGGCTATCAACCCGGTCCCGTCGTCACGGTTTTTGAGTTCCAACCGGATGCAGGCGTTAAACAGTCGCGCGTGCTCAGCCTCATTGATGACCTCGCCCTTTCACTTAAAGTGGATTCCATCTTCATCAACCCCGTCCCCGGCAAAAGAGCCCTTGGAGTTCAGGTTCCAAACCCACGCCGCGAAACCGTCTACCTCGGAGACATCATCAGCTCTGAAGCCTTTCAAAACAGCCCAAGTCCCTTGGTCTTTGCGATGGGCAAGTCCCTAAGCGGACAACCCGTTTGCGCCGACTTGACGTCGATGCCGCATCTGTTGATGGCCGGCGCCACCGGGGCCGGAAAAAGTGTCGCCATCAACTCACTCATTTGTAGCGTGGTGATGAAGTCGTCTCCGGCCGACGTAAGGATGATTCTGGTCGATCCAAAGATGTTGGAGCTTTCCGTTTACGAAGGCATTCCACATCTTTTGATGCCCGTCATCACCGAGCCAGATCGTGCCTCTCATGCATTAAAGTGGGCCGCCGCCGAAATGGAGCGCCGCTATCGGCTCATGCAATTTGCCTCGGTCAGAAATATTGCGGGATTCAATCAGTTTTTGGATCAGGCCAGTCCCTCGCGCCGCGAAGAAATCCGTGTCGTTTCGGGAGCCGATCATGTGGAACGTCTACCCTACATTCTGCTGGTCATCGACGAGCTTGCGGATTTGATGATGACCGCACCAAAAGACGTAGAGTCGTCGATCCAGCGCCTGGCCCAAAAAGCCAGAG
Source organism: Pseudobacteriovorax antillogorgiicola (assembly GCA_945898195.1). Taxonomy (GTDB): domain Bacteria; phylum Bdellovibrionota_B; class Oligoflexia; order Oligoflexales; family RGVZ01; genus RGVZ01. The sequence goes on from CAMDHM010000041.1 coordinate 10,030, forward strand.
CCAGCGGCATACACATGGTTTTGGCCACGCAACGCCCATCGGTCGACATCATTACGGGGGTGATCAAAGCCAACCTCCCATGCCGGCTTTCCTTTCAGGTTGTCTCCAAGCATGACAGCCGGACAATCCTCGATCAGGTCGGTGCCGAAAAACTTCTTGGACGGGGTGACATGCTCTTTCAACGGCCCGGTTCGGGGCGCCTTGAGCGGATCCAAGGCGCTTTGGTTGGAGATGAGGAGGTTCTGGGGCTGGTGGCCACCCTCAAAGCTTCTAGCGCGGTGGCCTACGACGATTCCATCATGAGTTGGATTGATGAAGAGCTGCTAAAAGACCGGGCAGGGGAGCACGACAGCGTCTCTAACACCGACAGCGAAGACGATCCGAAATATAGCGATGCCATGCAGATCGCACAAAGCCACGGCGTCGTTAGTGCGTCATTTTTGCAACGCCACCTAAAAATCGGCTACAACCGGGCCGCTCGAATCGTAGAACACATGGAAAGATGCGGCTTGGTGGCAAAGGCCGACGGAGCAAAACCGCGGCGCTGGCTTGGACCTGCTGCATGATCTGCCTTAAATTTCGTTGCCTACAGTAAACCCGATGTATGTCTTCTGCATCGTTTCGCTGTAGGAAGTGCTGTTGTAAACGATCGGCAAAGTCCTTTGGCGGTAGCCCAAATCCAAGGTAAGAATTTTTTTAGAAATCGGAATGTGCCCGGAAATATCAATGTCGAGCCTTGAGCCAAGTGAAACCGTTACGGCCTCATCTTTATTTAGAAAACTAGATACCGTGGCCGACGTGACGTCAATCTGCAGAAGGGAACGCCCTCCAAGCGGGATAAATGCCCCTGCCGTATAGCCCGACCCCGTACCCCGTCCCGAGAACATGTCTGTGCCATCGGCAGCAACGGCGGCAGCCTCGGCATAAGCAGAGACCGCGCCAAGATAGAAATACCCAAGGCGGTAGGTGATCCGCGTGTCGCGAAAAAGAAGTTTCGTCGACGTTTCATTCAACTTAAAAGCAATCGCCGAAGACTCCGTCTGCAAAACAACGCCAAGTTCCTTTCGGTCACCCACATTAAAGCCAAGGGCGTAACGCAGAGACGTCCCCGTGTCGTTTGATCCGAGTAGCTTGCTCTTGTGTGTGGTGAGGGCATAGTCGGAACTGAGGTAAATGGTTTTCAGCCCCGCCTCAACATCCTGAGCAAGGGCCGGCAAGCTCGGAATAAAAATCATTCCGAAAACAATGACGCCATGCGTGATCAAAAAATTGATAAATCTCTTCATGCCAGTGACCTCCTTGGTTCCACCAAGGATTCTTCGACATCATCCGCGTTAATATGAGGAACAAGTTTGACGGGAAATTCTCAAATGGTTTGGACCTCACAAAAAAAGGCCCTGCTATCCTTATGAAACCGGCATGATGCCAAGTTCTGCAAGGACACCACATAGGGCTTTCGACATGGCCCGCAGGCCAAATCGTTCTGCGGAAGATTGGGCGCGAGATTCGCGTTGCTCCCTGGTTTCAATGCGTGATTTTTCGAGAAAACCCCAAAGGGCCTCCTCGATTTCTGGTGATCTGAGACCACCATAATTAAACCCATCCCCGGCCAAGGGAATTTCACGCAGCGATCCAACCCCGGATATGACCAGTGGCGTCCCGCAAACTAAAAACTCTTGGGCAACGCGGCATATAATTTCGGATCCCGTACTGCAAATGATTCCGGCACATGCCGACGACAAAAGTAAGTTGATATCGGCCACCCGTTCGGCGGTGAAAATCACATCGCGCCCAATCGTCAATCCTGCCTCTCGTGCCTGATGCTCCAAAGCCTCCTGCGAAATATTTTCGGGTTCACCAACAACGTGCAGGCTATAGAGCTCCTGCCCCTTGGCGGCTAGCATTTGGGCAAAGATTCGAAAAAAAAGTCCGTGGCCTTTAATTGGATCCAGGCGTCCGAGAATGACACACGTAGACCTGCCACCTGGACCTGGATCCGCGCCTCTAATCCGGTGAATTCGCTCAAGGTCAATTCCTGGCTCCACCTTTCTTGCCCGAGCATCCAGCCGTTGCGCAATAAAGTTTGACGGCGTTAAAAAAACATCGATGTGCCCTTGAGCTATTCGCTGAATGACGCCTTTTAGCTTTGTGGTGGCGTCACGATCATCGCCACGAAAACGGATGACCTTAACTTCAGATCGCATCCCTTTGATCCACTTTGCAAGAAACGTCTCTGGTCCCCCGTAAACGAAAAGGGCTTGCAATGCCGGGCTTTGAATTGCGCGAGCAATCTCCGGCAATTGCACCATTGAAAAACGTTCCACCTCCACCACCGGTATGCCTGCCGCCGACGCACGACGAGCACCGGCGCTACCCTTAAGGGCCACCATAATTTGCGAAAAGCCCGCAATTTGTAGGGCCTGAGCTGCATGAACCGCGTATTCGGTGATCGCCGAATTCCAACGGTTCGACAAAAGGTGCGCGATCACCGGAGCGCGGCCCGACGTAAGATTTTCTGAATGGGCAGGCAGAAAGGTCATTTCAAGGTTCGCTCTGCAACCTTCGCATACTTCACAAAGGCATACAGAGAGCTAAGCATGGCGTAGCAATATCCAGGGTAGCCGTCGAGAAATCCAAGGCGAAGGACATACCGTGTGCCGAATTCAAAAAAAGGGCGGACCACATGGGCCATAAAGTTGATGGAATCTAAATCGCCAGGCTTGTGCTGTTCGGCAATTCGACTGGTATAACGGTTAAATTTATCAAAATAGTCGGTGAGGTTTTCATAGCTGAAGTGCAAAATGTAAGCACTCTCGTGAAATTGGGCCGGCCTGATTGAGCCGTAATCGGGACGGTACTGTTCGTGAATTTTAGAATGAAATCGGCCACCGTCACGGGGGAAAAGCCTTATTGGACGATCTGAAGTTTTACCAAAGCGCATGATGCGCCCCATAAAACTCAGGCGCCGCCTGACCCTGAAGGCATCTTTGGAATTTTTGGCCTCGGCTGATTCGACAAACTGGACGAGTTCACGAGACAGTTCTGGCGACAACACCTCGTCGGCATCCAAGGAAAATATCCAAGCTCGGCTTGCCAAGGCCAGGGCTGCATTTTTCTGGCTGGCATAATCATCAAACGCACGGATGGCCGTGCGGGCATTGTGGTTCGCGGCAATCTGTAAGGTCCCGTCTATTGAACCGGAATCGAGTACCACGACCTCAACACCTTTAGGCAAACTAGCCAGGCATCGTCCCAGGCGGGACTCTTCGTTCAGAGCAATGATGACCACCGATAAATCAATCATAAAAACATCCTAACACGCCTATAGCAAAACAACGGAACGGACAAATGTAGCGAGCCATGGCAGAATGTTCCTCATGAAAAAACGTCATCCTGAGCAGAGTAAGAACGACGCCAACTACTTTTGCTCCATAGACGGGTGTGAACCCATAAAAGAGGACCCTTGAAACTATGTCCGACACAAACGACACGTCCTTGAAGACCCCGCTTTACCACCAGCATAAAGCCTGCGGCGCAAAGGTTATTGAATTTGGCGGTTGGCTGATGCCGGTCAGCTACACGAGCGTACTTGCAGAGCACAAGGCCGTTCGCGAGAAATGCGGCGTCTTTGACGTAAGCCACATGGGCGAGGTCCGAGTAAAAGGCCCCCAGGCCGAGGCCTTTGTTCAACACATTACAATGAACGATGCGGCAAAGCTCAAACCAGGACAAGGCCAGTATAGCGCTCTGCTCAACGAGTCTGGGGGAATGATTGATGACCTGATCGTCTACCGGCTTGGGGTCGACGAATTCTTCATCTGCATTAATGCCGCTAACCGCGCCAAAGATTTTCAGTGGATTTCAAGCCACGCCAAATCATTCAACATTGAAGTGACCAACGAATCAGACCGCTGGGCCCAACTTGCCGTTCAGGGACCTACAAGCCTTGAAGCCATGCTGGCCATCATCGATCCCGCCGACCGTTCGACCCTTGAAGCCTTACCCTATACCAACATTGCCAAGGCCAGGGTGGCTGGACGTGAGTGCCTCGTAGCCCGCACGGGTTATACCGGTGAACATGGCTACGAAATTTACTTGCCTGCCGATCACGCCGAAAAACTTTGGCTCGCCCTTCTTGGCACGGCGTCAAAATCGGGAATTGTTCCGGTTGGACTGGGTGCTCGCGATACCCTGCGGCTTGAAGCCTGCTACCTGCTTTACGGCAATGATATGAATGACGAAACGACACCACTCGAGGCCGGTGTAGCTTGGGCCGTGAAACTCAACAAGCCAGGTTTCATCGGCAAAGAAGCCTTGGTTCAGCAAAAAGCCAATGGAACTAAGCAGAAAATTGTTGCCCTGAAAATGAAAGAAGACGGGATTCCTCGGCATGGCATGACCGTTTATTGGCGCGGCGAGCCGGCTGGATTTGTCACGAGCGGTTCTGTTTTACCAACCGTTGGCGGTGCCGGCGGAATGGCCATGGTGGCCTCTGGAGTGGTTGAAAACGATGAGTTGGAAGTCGACATTCGCGGCAAGAGAAAACTTGCCACGGTTGTGAAAAGGCCTCTATATTCTGCGAAAACAAAGTAACGGGAGATCCAAGCAGTGAATTTTCCAAGCGAATTTAAGTACACCAAAGACCACGAGTGGGTCTCCTCGGCCGACTCAAAAATTGGCGTCACCGCCTACGCCATCGAGCAGCTTGGCGACATCGTGCACATCGAGCTTCCGGAAGTTGGAAAAGAGCTAAAACACGGCGCTTCATTTGGCACAATCGAGTCTACTAAAACAGTTTCCGACCTCTATATGCCGGTTTCAGGAAAAATAATTGCAGTGAACCAGGCTGTTTTAAAAAGCCCGGAATCACTGCAGATGGACCCGTACAAAAATGGCTGGTTGATTCAAATCAGCCCCGTCGGCGAAGCCACGGGCCTCATGTCCGCCAAGGACTACGAGACCTTTGTCGCCGGGCACTAGGCCGCCGTCAATAATCGCTGATCGGGGGGCAGGAACACACCAAGTTCCTGTCGCCCAAGGCGTTATCCACCCGTGCGACCGCCGGCCAGAACTTTCTGGCACGGGTTGCTGGGCTTGGATAAACGGCCTTTTCCCGAGAGTATGCATACGGCCAAAGGTCGCCGGCCACGAGGTGCGCCGTGTGAGGCGAATTTTTGACCACATTACTTGTCTTATCTGCCAATCCCTTCTCGATTTCCGCAACTTCCTCGCGAATCGCAATCATGGCGTCACAAAAACGGTCGAGCTCTTCTTTTGACTCACTCTCCGTTGGTTCAATCATCAACGTTCCAGCCACTGGCCAAGAAACCGTCGGCGCATGGAAGCCGTAGTCAATCAACCGTTTGGCGACATCCTCGACCTCGATGTTGGCCTTAGCCTTCAGATCGCGAAGGTCAATGATGCATTCGTGAGCCACCAAATCGTGCTTGCCTTGATACAAAATTGGATAATGCGGGGCGAGGCGTCGTGCCATGTAGTTGGCATTGAGAATGGCCGTTTGCGTTGCCCGGGTCAGCCCCTCTGCGCCCATCATACGAATATACATCCAGGAAATCGGCAGAATGCTCGCACTGCCCCACGGCGCCGCTGAAACTGGTCCGATTGCATGAACTCCGCCCATTGGCACCACTGGATGCCCTGGCAAAAAATCTGCCAGATGCTTTCTGACTCCAATGGGCCCCATCCCAGGACCTCCCCCGCCGTGGGGAATACAAAAGGTCTTGTGCAGATTTAAGTGACAAACGTCAGGACCGAAATCCCCGGGACGACAAAGTCCAACTTGGGCATTCATGTTGGCGCCGTCCATATAAACTTGGCCGCCGTGCTCATGGATGATCGTACAGATCGTCTTGATGTGTTCTTCAAAAACACCGTGCGTTGAGGGATAGGTCACCATCAAGGCCGCAAGGTTTTTACTGTGGATGGCGGCCTTATTGCGCAAGTCTTCAAGATCGACGTCACCCTGCTTGTCACAACCAACGACAACCACCTTCATCCCGGCAAGTATGGCGCTGGCTGGGTTAGTACCGTGGGCCGACTGGGGAATGATACAAACGTCACGATGCGCATCACCCCTGGAACGATGCCAGGCGCGAATGACCAAGAGCCCAGCATATTCGCCCTGAGATCCCGAGTTTGGCTGAAGTGAAATCGCGTCAAATCCCGTGATCTCAGAAAGCCAAAATTCAAGGTCATGAAACAATTTTGAATAGCCCTTTGCCTGATCAAGTGGAGCAAAAGGATGAATGGCATTGAAGGCAGGCCACGTCACCGGCATTAATTCCGACGTCGCATTGAGTTTCATCGTGCAAGAGCCAAGGGGAATCATCGAATGCGTCAAGGACAAGTCTTTTGCCTCGAGGCTGCGAATATAGCGCAGCATGTCTGTTTCTGAATGGTGCTTAGAAAAAACTGGATGAGTCAGGTAGGACCCCTCCACACGAAGCATCTCCCCTGGAACTGCGTAGGCACCTTTTTTTCCGGCATCCTCTTTAGCCCTATTAACAAGCTCTGTTGCACGGGCCGAAGCCGCCGTCCGTTCGCCGTCGGCTCCAACGCCGGAAATAAAAGCTGCGACAATTTCGGTCACATCGCGCTCGGTGACGGTCTCATCTAAAGAAACCCCAACCAGGTTAATGTCGTCACCCCAATAAGACCGCAGGTTGATGCCGCGTTCGAGGGCTGCCCGCAAAATCGCTGCCCCCTTTACATGGGAGACCGTAATGGTGTCGAAGTAGCTTTCCGACTGAAGTTGGAAGCCAGCCAACTTCAGTGCACCCGCCAGAACCTGGGTCCAGCCGTGGATGCGGTTGGCGATGCGACGCAAGCCTCGGGGGCCGTGATACACAGCGTACATGCTGGCCATCACAGCCAACAACACTTGAGCCGTGCAGATGTTACTGGTGGCCTTCTCGCGCCGAATATGTTGCTCGCGGGTTTGCAGGGCAAGGCGAATGGCACTGCGTCCTTCGCGGTCCTTGGAGACGCCAACCAGGCGTCCTGGAAGTTTTCTTTTATAGGCGTCTACCGTTGAAATAAATGCCGCATGTGGGCCACCATAACCCAATGGGACACCAAACCGTTGGGTACTTCCAATGGCAATATCTGCCCCGATTTCGCCGGGAGACTTGATCATGGTCAAAGCCAAAAGATCTGTGGCCACAACGGCAATGGCTCCAACCGCTTTTGCAGATTTAATGACACCCTCGGGATTGCCTACTGCCCCATTGCTTGCCGGATATTGAAGGATAACGGTAAAAACACTTTCATCAAATTTGGCACCAGCTTCATCGCCAACCACTACCTCTATCCCAAGTGGTTCGGACCTGGTTTTGATCAGCTCGATCGTTTGCGGGTGACAATGCTTCGACACAAAAGCCACGCGAGCTCTCTCATCCGTGCGCAAACCGTAAGCCATCGTCACGGCTTCGCCGGCTGCTGTTCCCTCATCCAGAAGCGACGCATTTGCCACCGGTAATCCGGTCAAATCCGACACCATGGTTTGGAAGTTGAGCAAGGCTTCAAGGCGCCCTTGAGCGATCTCGGCCTGATACGGCGTGTACTGCGTGTACCAACCTGGATTTTCAAGAATGTTGCGTTGAATGACCGGTGGCGTCAGCGTGCCATAATAGCCCATCCCGATAAATGGCCTGAGGACTTTGTTGCCCAAAGAAATGTCGCGCAATTCTTCAAGGGCCTCCACCTCTGTGCGGCCGCTATCCATTTGAAGCGGACGGGACAACTTGATGGATTGCGGTACGGCGGATTCGCTTAGGTGCGCAAGAGAATCAAAACCGATGGTGGCAAGCATCGCTTTTTCTTCGGCCCGGGACGGGCCAAGATGGCGCGAAGAAAATTCATCGGTCCCGGACAACGCCACTTTAAAATCAAAACGGCTAGATGATGCCATGAGAAGGCCTCCGCTTACGCTGAAAAATTCATCGGACGGTGCCGAAACAACAACCGCCTCAGGGGCGGAATGTTAACAGGTCGCGGTGCTCAACTGCAATTTCGATATTTGCTAGTTTTTTACGTTTTAGCGCCTCGCCAAGAGCCTCGACCAGACAAACACTGCGGTGGTAGCCCCCGGTGCAGCCAATTCCGATGCGCAGGTAGTGCTTACCTTCAGAGAAAAATTGCGGCAGGAGAAAGTGGCACATGTCCTCAAGACGATTGAAGAATTCGCGGCCCTGCTGGTCTTGTAAGATCGTTTTTTTGATCTCCGGGTCAAGGCCCGAGCGGTCTCGGAGTTTAAGGTCGAAATAGGGATTCGGCAGAAATCTGGCATCAAAAATCATATCGGCTGGCCGAAGTTGCCCATGTTTGAAACCAAAACTAGAGATGGTGACATGCAGTCTGCGCGGCTGAAGTTCCATGTGATAGCGAGCCTCAATGGCTGCCATCAACGCCTGTGGCGACCAGGTGGAGGTGTCAAAAGCCACGTCAGCAGCTCGTTCTATAGGAGCCAACATCTGGCCCTCGCGACGAATGGCCTCTAAAAGAGAGCCGCCAGAAGGGGGCACGAGGGGGTGTTTTCGCCTCGTCGAGCCGTATCTGGCCAGCAGGGTTTTTTCATCGGCTGTCAGGTAAAGCATGTCGACACGAATTCTTTGCGAAAGCTTTTCCTTGATCGCCGGAAATTCCGAGCCAAACTTCTGATCACGAATGTCCATACCAAATGCAAATCCACGGGATGCATAGGAACCTGATTCTATGAGATCAAGGGTCTGCCCAAGAAGTTCTACGGGAAGATTATCGATGCAGTAAAAACCGCTGTCTTGGAGCGCGCGAAGGGCGGTCGAAAGGCCTGCTCCGGACAACCCGGTAACGACAATTAGCAGGGGTTGCTCTGGGGCATGCTTATCGGACATCGTCAAAAGTACTTTCTTCGCCTGCTTGAGGGCAGAATGTTGAGCTGTTCTCGATATTTTGCCACGGTCCGGCGGGCAAGTTGAATACCTTTTTGTTCGAGTAGCTCCACAATCCTTTGGTCGGAGAGGGGATGCTTTACATCTTCTACCTTGACCAGGTCGGAAATCATGCGTTTGACCGACTCACTCGCCACGGAATCCCCATCCGAACGTGAAACCGAACTGTTGAAAAAGTACTTCAGCTCGAAAATCCCACGGGGGGTGTGAATATATTTATTGGTGGTCACTCGGCTAACGGTCGATTCATGCATACTGATATCTTCGGCGATGTCGCGAAGCACCATTGGTTTGAGGCGCTCAACACCATGGTCAAAAAAATCCCGCTGGCGAACAACGATCTTTTCGGCAACGCGAAAAATAGTTTTTTGCCGTTGTTGAATGCTTTTAATCAGCCACATTGCCGCCTTGTACTTGTCTTGGAGGTAGGTTTTGTCGGTCCCATGGGCCTCCTTCTTGCTGAGCAATCCTTTGTAGTAGTTATTTAATTTAAGGCGCGGCAAGCCCTCCTCGTTGAGGGAAACAACCCACTCTTCGCCAAGCTTAAAAACATAAACGTCGGGAACAATGAATTGAGCAGACTCCGCCCCAAATGGCCGCCCAGGAATCGGCTCTAAATCGCCGATGATGGCTGCATTCTCGACCACTTTTTCAACCGAGATTTTAAGCGCCTTGGCAATCACAGTATAGTTACGGGTCTCAAGGTGGTGCAGGTGGGACTCGACAATCTTCTCAACAATGCCATTTTTTAAATGGCCAGCCCGTAACTGCAAAAGCAAACACTCGCGCAGATTTCGCCCGCCGACCCCTGGGGGATCAAAGCGTTGAATGGTATCGAGAATACCTTCGACCTCATCCGCAGAAAAACCCTCTTGAGCCGAAATCTCTTCCACCGAAACGGTCAGATAACCCTTGTCATCGATGTTGCCGATGACGACGGTGGCGATTTTTTTCTCGTTTTCGTCAAAATCCAGCTCGCCGACTTGCCCCATTAGGTGCTCATTAAGCGAGGCG
>CAMDHM010000042.1 GCA_945898195.1 Pseudobacteriovorax antillogorgiicola
ATTTTGCGACGGGAACTTGGTCGCCAACATCGACCGGCACCAACGTGCCATCGGCTCGCATCAATCATACGGCGGTCTGGACCGGTAGCCAGATGGTTGTGTTTGGCGGATGGGACTACGCCGCGTCGCCCACCTATTTCGCCAACGGGGGTCGCTACCTTTCAACAACGGACACCTGGTCCGCAATGTCTGATACGAATGCGCCTTCTGTTCGACGGGATCATGTTTCAGTTTGGACGGGCAGCAAGGTCATCGTTTGGGGCGGGTATGGTTACGATGTGGGAACAACTTCCTATGCCTATTTGTCGGACGGAGGCCTTTACGACCCGGCGCTGGCGCTGGATAGTTGGACTGCCATGCCGGCCCCACCGGCAAATTTTAATGGGCGCGAGGGCGCGTCTTACGTTTGGACGGGCAGCAAATTAATCGTCTGGGGTGGGTATGGCTACAACCCGGATTCCTCGGTGAATGAATATTTCCATGATGGATCTATTTATGATCCTTCTGCGAATTCTTGGACGTCGATGGGCGGCACGCCTCCATTTGCTCGCGCCTGGGCCAGTGCCGTTTGGACCGGCACGGACTTTATCGTCTGGGGGGGCCGTTACGGTGCCGGAAGCAATGATTACTACACCGACGGCAGAAAATACAATTTGAGCACGGGCCGTTGGACCGCTATTTCCGATACTGGTGCGCCTGAGGCGCGCACCGGGCAATCCACCGTTTGGACCGGCACTGAGATGCTCGTTTACGGCGGTGGGGGCTATTCGACATATACGAAAAGTGGATCCGCCTATAACCCATCGACGGACCGATGGTCACCCATTGGATGGGGCAATGGAAGTTGGGCGCGCGATTGGGCGACTGGTGTCTGGGACTCAATCAACAAACAGGCGTATTTCTGGGGCGGTGCAGAAGGGTCCCTGTATCACAACAGCGGGGATATTTACTCGCCCTAGAAATGCAGGAGCATCATCGCGACCTGGCCCGATCCTAGTACAGCTCTGGAAATAAATTTCGTTCGATGAGTTCCATAAAAGTATGGATCACCTTGATATGAAGTTCCTGCACACGATCAGCATATCGGCCACCAGGCGTGCAAATATCGACGTCGGCAAGCGAGCCGATCAGGCTGCCTGGATTACCGGTCAAGGCAACAATTTTCATGCCACGTTCCCGCGCCGCATCGACCGCGCGTTTGACGTTTTTGCTTGAGCCACTCGTGCTGATGGCAAGAAGAACGTCACCCGGGCGACCGTGAGCCTCGATGTAACGTGAAAAAATAAACTCGTAGCCGTAGTCATTGCCGACACATGAAATATGGCTAGCGTCGCTAATACTGATGGCACGAACCGCAGGACGGTCCTTACGATATCGTCCTGTCAACTCCTCCGCAAAATGCATAGCATCGCACATGGAGCCGCCATTACCGCAGCTATATAGGCATCCGCCCTGACGCAAAGATGCCACCATCAATTCTGCGGCATGAGCCACCGCCGACAAGGTCGCATCGTTTTTGCGCAAGGCATCAAGTGCTCGTGCGGCCTCTTCCATGGTTGCCCGGACGTGCTCAAGCATCTTTACGATCCTGCCGCCGCGAATCGCTTTGCGCATCAGGCCGACCAACACACTCGTAATGAAAGCCCGCATCGGCCAAAGCCTTAAAGCCATATTGATTGCGAAAGTCAAATACGACGGGCTTGCGCAGCAGGCTGCGAATGCGCGACCAAGACGGACGTTTATACTCCGGCCACTCTGTCAGCAGAACCAAGGCATCGGCTCCGTCCAGGGCGTCATACGCATCCTCAACGTAGGATATTTGTGATTCCTTCATCCCGGCTTGTTCCCAAGCACGGGCAAACGTTTTTTTAGCGACAGGATCATGAACCACGATCCGAGCACCCCAATGAACCAAGGCACTTAGAATGGTTAAAGCAGGGGCTTCACGCACATCGTCTGTGCCAGGTTTAAAGGCAAGCCCCCAAATGCCGATCTTTCGTCCCGAGAGGTCGCCCCCGAAATGGCTATGGATCTTGCGTGCCACATGCATCTTCTGGGTTTTATTTGCGTGGCTGACAGCCTTAAGAACCGTCAGCTCGCAATCACGTTGACGGGCCATGCTCAACAGCGCTTCAACGTCCTTTGGAAAGCATGAACCACCGTATCCAGGACCAGCATAAAGAAACTTTTTGCCGATCCGCGGATCAAAACCAATTCCGCGACGAACATCGTCAATATTGGAACCCACCTCTTCGCAAAGGCGAGAAAGCTCGTTCATGAAACTAATCCGCGTGGCCAACATCGCATTGGCTGCATATTTGGTCATCTCACTGGACCGGCGTTCCATCACCTGCAGGCGCGATGGATCATCTTGAACAAACGGAGCATACATTTCTTGGAAAACTGCCGCCGATTCCGGATCCGTAACACCAGTGACAATGCGGTCCGGCTTCATAAAGTCGTCGATGGCGGTACCTTCTTTCAAAAATTCAGGATTCGAGGCAACGCGGATCCAAGGCTTGGCCTTGGCGGATTCAAGTCCGAGGGGAAAGCGTTTGAAAAGTTCAGCCTCAATCGTGGCCTCAACCATGTCGCACGTGCAGACGGGAACCGTAGACTTCACGACAACCAACAGCGGACCATCCACCAGCTTTCCAATTTCAGTCGCCACCGCTTTAACGTAACGCAGGTCCGATGAACCATCTTCACCTTCAGGGGTTCCTACGGCGATAAACACTGCGGAAGATCCTAAAAGGGCTTCCGAAAGTTTGGTGGTAAATTGCAGGCGTTCATGGCCAGCGTTACGTTTTAGAAGTTCTTCCAGTCCGGGCTCATAGATGGGCGGAACGTTATCACGCAGCATCGCAATTTTTGAGGCGTCGGTATCAACACAAATCACATCGTGTCCAACCTCAGCAAAACAAACCCCGGTCACAAGGCCAACGTATCCAGAACCCACCACGGTCAACTTCATGGGACATCTCCAAAGTTAAATCACGGTCAGATGGTATTAAGGCAACCCCCAAAAAGAAAGGACTTTCCTCAAGTTCTCTGGGACTTGGGCCCGACCCCCGATAAAAACGCCTCGAAAGGGTTTTGGGAAGGATATCCTGCCAAAGGCCATCCGGTGATATCATTTAGAAATCAGACAGTTCTGGAACGTTGAAGCCAAAATCAAGGCAAAAAAAATGCCTGAAAGCGGATCATGACGAACGACAAAACAATCATCGCAACGCCAGGTTCGATGAACATCTTTAATTCCCCAAAACGGAACCGTGCAAGCCTTACACGCTTGCATGGAGATGTTTTTAAGCGCCATCCACTAACACCTGCCGAGTCAACGATTGGTCGGGCAACCGACTGCACCATTGTCATCCAGGAACCAAGCGTTTCTCGCAAACACGCCCGAATTATCATTAGTGGAGAATTGGCTGAAGTTGAAGACCTGGGCAGTTCAAACGGAACCTTTGTCAATGATCAAAAACTGAGTCAGGCAGTACCACTCAAACACCGTGATCACGTCCGGTTTGGTAATGTTCTAATGCGCTTCAATGCATATGAAGACCTCGAAACAATCTGCGAGGACGAAGGTTGGAGTCGATCGGTAGTTGATGCCGGGACACAGATTTTTAACAAGCGCTATTTGCTCGATAATCTTGACGCTGAAATAAAGTTCAGTCGAAGCAGCACGCGTACCCTTTCGCTCATTTCATTCGATCTGGATTTCTTCAAAAAAGTAAACGACACCTATGGCCACAATGCCGGCGATTATATTTTGCGAGAGACCGCCAATGTGGTGAAAAACGTGGTCCGCAAGGATGATATTTTCGGGCGTTTTGGAGGCGAGGAATTCGTCATTATTCTGCCTAATACGCCGGTCCGAAAAGCCACAGAGCTTGCCGAGAGAATTCGGGCCGCAGTCGAATCGCACCCGTTCATGGTGACCAATGAAAAAGGTCAGCAATTGCAGCACAGGCAAACCCTGTCTCTTGGAGTTGCGGAGCTCACTGCCAGTCATGTTTTGGCGACGGATTTTCTTGAGATTGCTGACCAGAGACTCTACCAGTCAAAACAAGCCGGACGTAACCGGGTAACATCTGCCATCTGATGCTGGGGGACTAGTGAAACTAGATTCGTTGAAACGCAACCAATACACGCACCTCGCCACCCTCATTTTTTCCGTGGCGACGCTGCTGCCAATTGTTGCCGCAGGATGCGTAACGGGAAACGCTGCCAAAACCAAAGTCGAAATGCTGCCGACAATCGAGCAGGACGATGCCTACGAGAAAGTCTTGCGCAAGTCATCACGCTCCACCTCAGTAACTCGCGATTTCGAAACCAAATACACCATTGAAGCCACCTATCTATCTCCTGACTTCCGCTCCGCTCTTGCCCGCAGGGCCGAACGCTTCACAAAAAATAAAATGCAATTCCTCGAAGAGTCCTCTGGCAAGAGTGCCTTCTTTGTTACCTTATTCTCACCCGACGCCCGGGTCGATGATCTCTCCGACCAGAACCATTGGACCATTCAGCTTATTTCATCAGAAAAACCCCTACGTCCGGCCTTTATCCGTCGCCTGGCTGACAAAGATCGCTGGCAAAACTTTTTTCCCGGGGTCAATCGCTGGTCCGTCGAATACATGGTCGTTTTCGATGTGCCGTCGCGAGCCACGGATAGTCCAGAGATGGCAGCCGCAAATCAGTTGCAAGTCCAATTTACCAATCCGGATGCTGATGTAACAATGACCTGGTGATTCCAGGCAGGAGGACGATATGTCACGTCTGCGCTATGGCGACTTCATGGTCGAAATTGCGGATCTTGCGGCGGATATCCTGGACGATATTCGACAGCAGACAGCGTACTATCGGGCCAGCGTTTATAAAAATGAAGCGATCAATACCATCCATCGACGCGTCGACCATCTGGCATTTGTCGGACGCATCCTCAAAGACGACGCCCTCGCCGAGTGTGTGAATGACTACCGCGCGGCGGATAACGATGATCGACCGACGTATGATGCTGCCAAGCCGGACGATCATCTCCAACAATCCCCCGAGTGTCCCGTCACCCTACGAGTCATGCGCCTCTTGTTGGATGCGACCGTAGTTGTCGAAGCCATGCGCGCAGGCGCCCGAGCACACGGCAGCGAGGGAACCAACTCCGATCAAACGCGCAGAATTTCCACGGCGGTCACGCGCCACCGTCGCGACTTGTTGGCGATGAGTCGCCAAGGTTCGCGTGCCTGGTCGTTCCTGCAATCACTCTGACAAAACCATGATGCTTCACGCTTTTTTTATTGGGATCGCAGCGGCGGCAGCCGCCTTACTTTTCCCGTCGGGGCGAAACCTCGAATATGAACACGTGACTTTAGCGGCGGGTCTCGTCGCGATCTGTTGGCCCCTTGTGGCGATTCTTTGCCCATCACGAATTAGTTCACCCGCCCAATGGGTTGGAACGGTTGCAGGGCTATTTAGTGGGCTCGCGCTGCCTGGGCTGGTGATGTTTGCTGCAAAAATATGTCCCTGCAGTGAAGTTGGTTATGGTCAGTGGCTTCTGGTACAGGCCTTCCCTTCATGCCTCCTCGCCGCGACGGCAGGAAATATCGCCGTTATCATGATCAACAGGAATAGGAAGAGTGAGAGGCATTTCCGAACAAAACGCCACGGCACAGACGCCCACTATCATTGGCGGCCCACGCTGTTATGGCTAGGCGCAGTCGCCGTATCATTGATCTCCCTCGCGGCGACATTATGGTTCATGCCTCAAAAACGGTCTGTGCACATCCTCCTTGGCTTCCTGCACGGACCAATTTACGACGAACGCATCTGGCTCCACCGCGATATCCTCCTGGCGCGCGCGGGACACGCTTTTCTGTTTGCTGCAATCGGCCTTGCCACATGCACATGGCGCAAGGGCTCTTTAAAACTTTCAAGCAGAACTCTCATCGCAAGCCTCGGCTGCGGTTGGATCATCACAACCATATTGATTTGGGAATCTCCCGTCATCGGACACGGAAGCCGGCTTTTACAGAGCCAATTTCCTAAACGTATCGACAGCCCAGGGTGGCATCTCTTTCACGATATGGATGACCTGGATGCCACACGCCTCGCTGCAGAAGCTGCCTTTCACATCGGCGACCTTAAAAAAATCTTGGGGCCTATCGACTATCCAACGGTCGATATCTACGCTTATCCCGACGCGCATTCAAAAAAACTATGGTTTGGCGGGGGTGCCACGGATGTGACCGATGTCGTCACACCTGGGGTTCATATTACGGTCGGGGGACGCCGCAGCGCGCACGGAAACTCCCTCCCCAACCCACGTCCCGTTCCTCATCCGACATTGAGGCATGAACTTGTGCACGCGCTGGCGTCCCGCATTGCCTTTCACGGGCTAGGATTCCACCCCAATATGGCCATCACCGAGGGCCTCGCTGTGGCCCTTGCTCCCGATGCCAATATTTTTAACGTGATGTCGTTGGACGATGGCGCAGCTGAACTTCTGGAATCGGGACGCATTACAAATCCAGAGCGCTTATTCAGTCCTTGGACATTCTGGCTAGAGTCGGGACCACGAGCCTATACCGTTGCCGGATCATTGATTGGTTGGCTTGCCAAGTCCCCGCGCTTTCATGGAATGGCGACGGTCATCAAGCTCTATGCAGGAAAAAGTTGGCACGAGTCAACGGGAGAAGAGTCAGCTAGCCTAATCGCGGAATGGCAAAAGGAAATTGCCGCCACCCCTTCTGGCAAAGCGCAAAATCTTGGAAAAAAAATCCGTGCTAGTACACTCTTTCGTTCCAGCGGAATCGCCAAAGCTGCCTGTCCACATTCGTTTGCTGACATGATGGCAAATAATCCGGATGAAAATTATTTGGAATTTATGGCTCGGGTTTCGGGCGATCCTGGGTACCACGTGATGGTGCTTCGGAAAAAGGCTCATGCTGTGTTTATCGCCAAGGATCGAGCTGCGGCAGCAGGTCTTGGACAACAGATTCTCAATGAGTTGAATCCCCCTAACGACCAAGAGGCCGCCTGGCCTCCGCGCAATGAAGAAGATATTGAATTGCGAATCTTGGCCCTTGATTTGTTGGCGTTTGGTGAATCAAAATTTGCTGCCAAGCCTGACTTGGCTGACCTCGCCGCATTCCACGATTCCCATCCCTTACCCGTGCACCTGGCCCGTCAAATATTAGTTCGCGAACGCCTCGGGCAAATTTTGCCTTCCTCTGTGGCTGCATCGTGGCGTTGGTATCTGGCGGGTTGGTCCGCCCTTCCACCTGACGCTATCGGCACTAAGGAATCCCCCGGAAATTCACCCTGGTTGCTCGATTATTTACGCCTCCGCAGTTGGGTCCGGATTGGCTTGCCAGCGGGAATAAATTTACAACTAACTGATTTTATAAATAAAAAACTAGACGAAACCCTCTTATCCCGCGAGCCTGCCTTTGCTTTTGAGTGGTACCGAACCCTGGCTGAACTTGCAGAGAACGATGCCCCTGCGGCAATAAATCCGATGGCCCACGCCCTTTGGCTCAAAGCCGCTGCCAGCAGCCAGAGCCGTCATAACAATCAAACCGTCCGCGACCAGATGGAACAAAATGCCCGGCGCACTGGCGCGGCCTACGTGCCATAATAAGGAACTGACTTCAATGAACCCAAAACCCTTGGGAGACTTCGTGAAAGAAATGCTCAAAAAACTGGTTGCGCAAAATGCCGCCCAGGACAATTCCTACGTCGAACTGCGTTACCACAAGCGCCAATCTAATTCCTTCATGGCACAGCGAGGCCGTGTGGATGTTGCCAATCATTCCCTGGTCGAAGGCATCGGCGTGCGCGCCCTTATCGATGGTGCCTGGGGATTTGCAGCCACAGCGCGCGTCGACGAAGCATCTATCCTGCGCGCCATCGAACAAGCACGTCGCAATGCCCTGACGATCGTTGCAGGACGCGGTAAAAAAGTACTGCATCTGCAGAAGGGCAAGCTTGCCACCTTGGATTGGACCGGGCCCGGCTTCGAGGAATTACTGGCCATGCCCATTGCCGACAAACTTGGCGCCGTCATCAAATTTGAACGGCAGTTGGCAAAAGCCTCGAAGGCATTGCATACGGCGCGCTGCCGTTATAATGAACTTCTCGAAGAAAAAGTTATTGTGACCAGCGACGGAGCAGCCGCCAGCGCACGCATGGCCCTTCCAGAATTTTCTTTGTCGGCCATCGCCGAAAAAGACGGCGAGCGCGCAACAAGTTCTCGCGGCGCCGGTGTCTCTGGTGGTTGGACATGCCTGTACAGCCATCCTTCCTTAGATAATATGATCGAAGAGACGGCTCGAACTGCCGTTGATTTACTCTCCGCAAAATATCCGGAGGGCGGAAAAAAAACCGTCATCCTTGCGCCTGCCGTCGTGGGACTTCTTTGCCACGAAGCCATTGGCCACACGGTAGAAGCTGATTTTGTGAAAACAGGGTCTGTTGCTCAGGGAAAAATTGGCACCAGCGTTGCATCAAAATTGGTTACGATGGCAGACACCGGCTGCGAGACCATCGCTGGCTACGCCGTCGGAAACCTACCGTTTGACGACGAGGGGGTCGAAACGGAAACCACAACCATCATCAAGGATGGCATCCTCGTTTCATACTTGCACAACCGCGAATCCGCCGCTGAGTTTGGCGTCGCCCCCACAGGCAATGCGCGTGCCTGGCTGTTCAACGACGAGCCCCTGATCCGAATGCGTAATACTTTTTTACACCCCGGAACATCAAAGCTCGCAAATATGATCAGTGAAATCGACGACGGCTACTTGGTCGAGGGCGCAGGCAGCGGCCAAGCAGACAGCAACGGCGAATTCATGTTTGGCACTGGTTATGTTTGGCAAATCAAAAACGGAAAAAAGACGGACCTGCTCCGTGAGGCAAGTTTATCCGGAATCGCATTCGATGTTCTTCAAACGGTTGATGCCGTCAGCAGCGAATTTCGCTGGGATCTGGGCACGGGATATTGCGGGAAAGGTCAGCCCGCAAAAGTGGACGCCGGTGGACCTTATATCCGCTGCAAAATGAACGTCGGAGGACGCCAAGGATGAAGTCACCATCGATGAAGTCACAGCATGGAGATACCTCAGCCGCTCTGCGGAAAACGGCCGCTGAAATGCAGACCCTTGCCCACGAAATTCTGGAACACGGGATCAAAAGTGGCGCCGATCGAATCAAGGTCGGGACGTCGGGCAGCATCACACGCCGCCTTGTGGTCGAAAACAAGGCCGTGTCCCTGGCCAACAGCCTTGAAGACCAGAAGTTTAGCCTTCTCGTGCACAAGGACCAGAAAAAGGGCAGCGCCACTACAAATATCGTACGCCCTGAATCGATTCGCAAAGGGGTCGAAGACGCCTTAGCTTTAGCCTCCTTTTCCGTCGCTGATCCGGCCCTCAACATGCCAGATGTGAGCGCTGCTCCAAAGGCTAAGTCACTCGACTTCATGTTTGATGAACAGACGGCCGACACGAGCCTTGCTGAAATTCAGGAGTTAATGGGCCAGGCTTTGGCCAGGGCGACTCAGGACAAACGGGTTGCCATCGATAAATTTGAAATGAGCGTATCAACCAGCTTTCACGCCCTCTATAATTCCTTGGGGGTTGCCCAATCAGAATTGCAAACGATGATCGGCTGGTCGTTTTTCGGCATGGGCATCGATGGCGATGCCGTATCTGGATTTGATTACGATTCAGGTTTTTCCTGGAAGACCAGTGACACCGCTGCACGCCTAATGGCAACTGCCGAAAGCTTTGCCGCCAAAGTCACCGGCAATTTGCATCCACGCAAGGCCAATTCTTATAAAGGTCTTGTGGTATTCAGCCCACGAGCCGTCGAAGAACTTTTAACGGGATTCATGCTCTACCATGCGTCGGGATCCGCAGTGATGGATGGCAAAAGCCGTTGGGAACATGACGTTGGTAAAGCTGTGGTTAGTCCGGTGATCACCCTGCGGGACCAGCCCCACAATCCAGCCTTTGCCGGTGTAACAACCTTTGACGGGGACGGAATGCCGACCCGTGATCACGTGCTTTTTGACAGCGGTAAATTATGCATGCACCTTCACGACTGCTATTCAGCGAAGCGTTGTAAAACGAATTCCAATCACATGTCGGGTGGGCCATTTGGGATGTCTCTTGCACCAGGTGGTTCGCTGCTTGCAGATTTGCTTCATGCCCGCCGGGAAATCCTTCTTGTCGACCGTTTCTCTGGCAATACCGATGCCATCAAGGGCGACTTCAGCGGTGTGGCCAAATCCAGCCGGCTCTACATCGATGGCAAAGACTCTGGTGCAGTTACAGAGACCATGATCGCCGGAAATTTCTTTGAGTTTGCAAAAAAAATCGAAGCGGCATCCCTTGAAACCGAAATGCTAGGCGGCTCGTTTTCGTCCCCTTGGCTGCTCGTCGATGGGGTATCCGTCACAGGGGGGTAATGCCACCTACCGAAGTAGCAGCGAAGTAATGGCGACGTAATGGCGAAGGACGGTGATCGAAGGAGCCGAGGTCACCACCAGCGGAGAAAAAATGGCATGCCACTAAAAGCAGCGCCAATTAAGATACTAACGACCATTTTGTCGACAAAATAAGGATAAATCATGAGCACCAAGCCGCAGAACAACAGATTGGTGTTTTTCATCCGCCGGCCATAGGAAAAATAGACATAGCCGACGCTTGAAAAGATTAACCCTACGATCATTAGAGGAAAATCAAAGTTCATATTACATCATAGCATATTCAGGCAGCCGGAGTGGCTGGCTCCAAATGGTCAAGCTCGCCATCATCAAAAAGACGCGATCTGGTTAAAAATCTGATCCCTTCAGAATTCTCCAAAGAAAACATCCCCCCTCTACCAGGGACGACATCGATGATCAATTGAGTGTGCTTCCAATATTCAAATTGTGATTCACTCATATAAAAATCTGCGCCACCAATCTCTCCCAACCGCACATCCGAAGGGCCAAGAAAAAAGTCCCCCACCGGATAACACATCGGGGAACTGCCGTCGCAGCAGCCCCCCGATTGATGGAACATCACCGGCCCATGCTTCACACGCAACCGATCAATCAGATCAATAGCGGCCGGCGTGGCAAGGACTCGTTTAATGTTTCCCGCGCCCATTTTAGAAGAACCCCAGCTTCTTAGGACTGTAACTTACGAGAACATTTTTGACCTGCTGGTAATGATCCAACATCATCTTATGGGTTTCCCGTCCGATCCCAGATTGCTTGTAGCCGCCAAACGTTGCATGGGCTGGATAGGCGTGGAAACAATTTGTCCAGACACGACCCGCCTGAATCTCACGACCAAAACGATATGCCGTATTAACATCACGAGTCCAAACCCCTGCTCCAAGTCCATACAACGTATCGTTAGCGATGGCTAATGCCTCCTCCGCATCCTTAAACGTAGTCACAGAGACCACCGGCCCAAAAATTTCCTCCTGGAAAATCCGCATTTTGTTATGGCCCTTGAACACCGTCGGCTCGACGTAGAAGCCGCCAGCTAGGTCACCCGCGAGCTTTGCCCGATGACCGCCCGTGAGGCATTCAGCCCCTTCCTGACGCCCAATATCCATGTAACTCATAATTTTTTCGACTTGTTCCATCGATGCCTGGGCACCAATCATCGTTGAGTCGTCCATGGGATGGCCCTGTTTGACATTCTTCACGCGCTCGATGGCACGATGCATGAAATCCTTGTAGATCGATTCCTGAATCAGGGCACGCGATGGACAAGTGCAAACTTCTCCCTGATTCAGCGCAAACATAGTGAAACCTTCGAGGGCTTTGTCAAAAAAATCATCATCCTTTTCCATAACGTCGGCAAAAAATATGTTTGGCGATTTGCCACCAAGCTCCAACGTCACAGGAATGAGATTTTGTGACGCATACTGCATAATGAGCCGCCCCGTCGTCGTCTCACCAGTAAAGGCAATCTTTGCAATTCGCTTGCTACTGGCAAGGGGCTTTCCAGCCTCCAAACCAAATCCGTTGACGATGTTCAACACCCCGCCCGGAAAAAGATCCCCCACGAGCTCAGCCCAGAGCAAAATTCCCGCAGGCGTCTGTTCTGCCGGTTTCAACACGACACAATTCCCTGCTGCAAGGGCAGGCGCAAGTTTCCAGGCAGCCATGAGCAACGGGAAGTTCCAAGGAATGATCTGCCCAACGACACCCAGCGGCTCATGGAACTGATACGAGATTGTGTCGTGATCGATTTCGCCGATGGAACCCTCTTGGGCACGGATGCACCCAGCAAAATAGCGGAAATGATCGATGGCCAGCGGAAGATCTGCCGCCATCGTTTCGCGGATCGGCTTGCCATTATCCCAAGTTTCCGCAGTGGCGAGCTTTTCAAGATTCTGCTCCATCCGATCGGCAACCTTCAAAAGGATATTGCTACGCTCGGTGGTTGAAGTTTTTCCCCAAGCCGCCTTTGCTGCATAAGCCGCATCTAAAGCCAGATCGATATCGTGGTGATCCGATCTGGGAATTTCACAAAATACCTTGCCGGTCACAGGCGTCACATTTTCAAAATATTTACCGGACTTTGGCGCAACCCACTCTCCCCCGATGAAATTCTCGTACCGCGACTTAAACTGAACCGGAGAACCTTTTTCGTTGGGATTCGGACGCTTCGCCATGATCTGCTCCTTGCACAAAAACGGTTTCCAAAATTAACACCTGTGGAGTTGGTCGGCAGCGACCTTTCGTGCATTAGGAAGATATTTTCTGAGGTAAAAACACCCGTAATTACTGACATTTTGAAAACTATTTCTGGGATCCTTAGATTACTCGAATCTTAGTTTATAGCAGGGCTAATGCAGGTTTTAGACGTCCCTTCAAAAATACTGTAGGATTGAATAAAACAACTTGATCGGGTTTTCTTATATATGAGCCGCCTACTCGAGCACCTCGACAAGCTTCATGCATTCATCACCATTGCCGATACGGGTAGTTTGCAAGGGGCTGCGAAACCGTTACACATTTCACAACCTGCGTTGTCATTGAAATTAAAAACCCTTGAAGAAGCCGTTGAATACCAGCTGTTCACCAGGTCGAAAAAAGGAGTTGAACTGACGCAAGCGGGTCACAACCTTTACCGATTTAGCAAACGGGTGATCAACGATGCGGAGCTGCTATCGCTGTTGATGAAGGGCGAGCATTCGCGGATGCGGATTGGGGCCCACGATATCATAACTCAGATGATTGCGCGCAGCGTTTGCAGTACGCACAGTTTCATTGACATCCTTTTTCGAATCGAGGGATCGAATCTGGCGCTATTAGACGCTTTGGAGAAAGATGAAATAGACATCGCCATCGTCGATGACCCGCCGACCATACCAGGCTTCCAATACCAAAAACTCGCCAGATCTCCATTCAGTCTTTTTTCGACGAAATCTTTTAAGAAAACTTTGCCGACGACGGATGCAGCATTACTGCAATCGCTTCAAAACGCCCCTCTCATCTACCTTCCTGGCGGCATCGCCTATGAACAAACCGATACGGGGAAACATCGAACAAAGTTGTTGATCGATTCTTTTATCGAACAACTAAAATTGGGCCGCAGCAAACGGATCCGTGTTGATAGTTTCGTTTTAGGATTGGAAATAACCATGCAAGGGCATGGAATAGGGCTGCTGCTCACGGGGCATATTTTAGACAAGCTTAAATCTGGAGCTCTAGTAGAGTTGACCCACAAAAATTTGCGGATGCCATACTCTAGCATGCTCTATACAGTGACTAAATCGGGCGCTGACCAATCGAAGCTGGCACCGGCACTGAGTGACATCAAAGCCGTGTTTGATGATGCCGTCGCGGCATTTCAATCGGCCAAAAGCAATCGATGAGAACGACTATTTCCAGGGGATTGATTCCGCGCACGGCGGAAAGTAACTTGACTCAACATTTTTTTAAGTCCTCAAGCGCCGCATCCTGAAAGCCTTCCAGCCCATATTTAAAACGTTCACCAAAAAAACCCAAGTTGCCGACGCATTGGGAATCGGATTACGCCCCAACCCCATACGGCGTAGCTGGTACGTATACCAAGTGACTTCAAAGAATCCAATTTTATCTAAAACCCTGATTCCTGTCGAAATTGGTTTTATCTCGAACCTTGGCTTGAGGCCCCGAAGGATTCGCGCAGGAAGATCTGGCTCAACCGCGAGGGAACGAGCAAGCCCAACAAAATCAACAGCACCTGAAGCTATCGCGCCGGCCATTCCTTCAGGGGTGCGGAAGCCGCCTGTCAGGATTAACGGAACGCGAACGGCAAGGCGAGCTTTCTCGGCAAACTCCAGAAAGTAAGCCTCTCGCTGGCGTGTCCTTTCTCGAATGTTTTGGAAGCCGCTCATGACGGGAGCTTCGTAGGTTCCTCCGGAGATCTCCAACAAATCAATCCCGTCTTGTTCCAGAGCCTTAATCGTCTCAATGGACTCACTTTCCGTAAACCCACCACGTTGAAAATCAGCTGAATTTAATTTAACTCCGATAGGAAATTCTCTGCCAACTTGCCGTCTAATTTCCCCCACAACTGTCAGCAAAAAGCGACGCCGATTGGTCGCACTTCCGCCCCATTGATCTGTTCTTTGGTTGTGATGCTGGGAAAGAAACTGGCTCACTAAATAGCCGTGGGCTCCGTGAATTTGAATACCGCCAAATCCTGCTTTTTTCGCGATGAAAGCGGTCCGTCCAAATCGTAGAATGATGTCTTCAATCTCCTCATTTTTGAGCTCACGCGGAAGGGCAAAGATTCGCTGCATGTCGGCACGAAACGGTATGGCCGATGGAGCGACTGTTTCACGATTAAGACCCCTGGGCGCCTGCTTTCCCGGATGATTGATTTGCATCCAAAGTTGTGCCCCGTTGCGACCTCCTGCCGCGGCCCATTTTTTTAGGAGATCAAGATCGCTGTCGTCTTCGATTACGATATTGCCAGGCTCACCCAACGCCCTGCGATCGATCATGACATTTCCCGTAATGGACAAACCTATCCCTCCGTCCGCCCATTGTCCGTAGAGGGTCCCCAGGCTCGTGGTCGGACGGTTGTCCAGCGTGCCCAATGCCTCGCTCATGGCTGATTTAACCAGGCGATTTGGGATTAACGTGCCGCTTGCCAGTCTGAGCGGCTGAGACAAAACCTGTGCGGGACTCCGATAGCTCTCACCTGATAAACTGGACATAAATGCCCCCAAAAAGTGCCAGACGGGCTATTGATCCTCACCCGAACTGAGCTCGTTATAACGCTCCAATTATAATTTCGCTAATATTTTAAAAATATAACTTGATAAGATTTAATTATATTAAGGTTTGAGGGTCTTACCAAGAGGGTCGGTCCTCTCTGAAGTCCGTATCGATCCAGGCTGCAAGGAGTGCAAAATGGCATTTCAGATGAATGCGAAAAACCCCATGCCTGTCAGGGTTGACCTCTTAGGTAGGTTTCAAGGTATTCTGTCCATTACCTTTCACGCACCAGATGATTTTATTGTCGCGGAAGCCCCTGATGTTGGAAATCAAATGAGTTTGAATGATTCGATCAATTCCATGCTCAAACTGTTTCACGGCAGATCTTGTCCGGCAAATTACATTGCCGGTGGAAGTCGATTTTATCGGGCTTGACACGGTTTGGATCTGGACCAGCGTTACCGGGAACTTTCTTACATTACACAGGTGGTTGAAACCTGTGCATCGCCCCGACTATGTCGGAGAAGGTCTTGAACATGGAAGCCTTTAGCGTCCGTTCCTTTGGGCGGTTATTTGACAAGTACATCACGCCGCGCAACATACGGTGGATTGAGGTGTGTATCATCCGCCTCGCCATCGCATTTTTTCTTGCCCACCTGGCAATACTTTTCTTGTTTAATCATGTCCCAGCTTTATACCGCGGACATTCCTTTAATTACCTGAAAGCAGTCTATACCCCTTTTAGTTTTATCCTCGTGTACGAAGTCTTGCTCCTCGTCGTGATCCTTCCGGAATCGATGACTCAATTCATCGGAAAACAATTCGAAATTATCGCTTTGATCACATTACGAAGTTTTTTTCATGACATGTCTGGCATTAACATGCAGGGAACCATTCATCTCGGGGATCCAGAATTGTTCTCGCTCGGATACGATCTTGTCGCGTCCGTCGTTATGCTTGCTCTGACGATCGTTTTTCACCGTCTGCACTCGCGTCATCGCGACCCTGAAGATCCGGAAGCCCTCCATCGATTTATCAATCTGAAGAAAGCAATCTCGGTGGCTCTCATTGTGGTACTGTTTTTTACCTGCATTTATAATCTGTCTCTCTGGACTTTTAACGCCTCACAATCCATTCTGAACAACTCCGAATTCCCTGATCCAAACGCTTTTTTCTACCACGACTTCTTTAATACGATGGTCTATGCTGACGTGCTGCTGCTCATCGTGTCCTTTCTATTTGACTCATCTTTTTACTCTGTGTTTAGAAACGCAAGTTTCATCATTTCGACAATACTTTTGAGGCTGTCACTGAATATGGAAAGGCCAGCCAATCATCTCGTTGCAATCTCAGCCTTTTCTTTTTCGGTTGCCGTCATGTTAATCCTTCAGATTCAGTCCAAAGATTGGGTGCGGGATGCCAAGGCGTAGGCTTTTCCGTTAAACAAAATTGATGCATCATTCGACGCTGTAACAATACGGGTCACCTGCTGACCTTGATCGGACATATTCAATTTGCCTAAAAGTTTCGGATTTACGTCGCGAGTTGATAAAGATAGAGTGCCACCAACTCTGCGTTGGTATTTATCAGGCTTTGATGGAGATACTGCAATGGACCACCAAATAATCGAAGTTGGATTTTCAACAATCCTGACAGGCGTCCTGGCAACTCTCGGGATGACCACTTTTCTGTATTTGAGTCAAGCGGCTGGCTTTGCCAACGGCGACATGGTGCGTGCAATTGGCAGTACGATAACCCGTCGTGAGGAAAACTCCCTTATTCCCGGCTTAATCACACATTTTTTTGCCGGGGTCGTATTCTGTACCCTCTACGTATTCCTGCTCTCAATGGTGCCAGAAGCGGCCATTGTGGGTCCTGATCGGACGCTGCGCCTCGTTGTCCTGGGGGCAATGATGGGTTTTGTTCAAGGCCTTGTTGTTTCCATCGGACTGGTCATCGTTGTCGCAGAACATCACCCAGTCGAGCGCTTTCGCGAGGCGGGCGTCAAAGTCGCTCTAATTCATTTCGTTGCACACGTGATTTTTGGCGCAATTGTAGGTTTGGTGTCAGCCTCACTTTGATTCCTCTGCACCCCGGAATTAGACTGGTAAAAATCAGGATCACTCAAGTTTCGCCGTCATTCGTTAACCATATTATTCACCTATATGTGACTGGCCAGCTCATCAACGCTCTTGAGGTCAAGAAAATGGTAAACGCTGGAGTCTTTAAGCAACGGACAGCTGCAAACGAATAATAGAGCGCCGTTTCCACACACAAGGTGGCGAAATCAACATAGCAATTGAGGCCTGGGAGAAGTGTTTGCACCGGTGCTAAGATTGTTAAAACCGCGCGCAGAGGGCTCACAGCCATAGACAATCGCAACATGCAGGCGGCAAGGATTTTTCAAGTGCTGGTGATTTTACAGTCGTCGCGCAATGGAAAGTCCGTCCAGGACGAATCCAAAAACGTTGCCAACATTTATGATTAGGTTGGATTGCGGAGAAGCAGGGGCCGTTACAGCGCCGCCTTGACTATTCCCTCATTTTAAACAATGCTAATGCTGAGAATAGACATTTTTCAGCATTAGGAATACTCAAAATGGGGATACCAAGAACACTTAACCTGCAAAAACTATTGGAAAAAAAATCTTTTTTTCTATTTGGCCCCCGCTCGACCGGTAAAAGCACTCTGATCAAAGAGCAACTGTCAGGCAGCGCGCAACTGATCGATCTTCTTGATGGTCAAACATTTCTAAGATTGTCCTCCGATCCGAGCTTGCTTGAAGAAATGGCCGCGCGCTCGATTCGCGACCACAAAATTATTGCTATCGATGAAATTCAAAAAATCCCGACCCTGCTAGATCAGGTCCACCGGATGATTGAAAACAATCACGCCAGGTTTTTACTCACTGGAAGTAGCGCACGCAAACTTCGGGCCGGAGCGGCGAACTTATTGGCCGGTCGCGCGTGGGAAGCCCAGCTGATGCCATTAACATTTTCCGAAATAAATGATTTCGACCTTGATAGATATCTTAGGTTCGGGGGGCTGCCTCAGGTTTGGCTCAGTCATGACCAGGAGGAAGAACTTTCGGCCTATGTGCACACGTACCTGCAAGAGGAAATTCAGGCGGAGGGTCTTGTCCGAAAAATTCCGCAGTTCGCCCGTTTCCTGAAAGTCGCGGCGCTTACAAATGCCAAGCTTATGAATTACAACGAAATAGCCAGTGATACCGGAATTCCGGCGTCAACCATAAGGGAATACTATTCGATTCTGTCCGACACGCTTGTCGGGTTTTTGGTAGAGCCATGGCAAGGATCCAAAAAGCGCAAGGCCATTCAAACCGCTAAATTTTATTTCTTTGATACCGGCGTTACTCATGCTTTATCCGGAACCAAAATCCTGGAGCGCAACTCAAATTTATGGGGCGAGAGTTTTGAACATTTCATAGGCATGGAGTTGCGCGCATTTATCTCCTACCAGCGTATTAAGACCAAATTGCAATTCTGGCGTTCCGTGAATGGACAAGAAGTTGATTTTGTTGTTGATGAAATTTTAGCTGTAGAAGTTAGAGCGACGCAGAAGGTAACAAAGTCCGATTTAAAAGGCCTCAAAGGCCTTGCCGAAGAAAATAAATTTAAACACCTCATTTGCGTTTCAAACGATAAATTTGATCGAGAAATTGATGGCATTCAAATTCTAAATTGGCAAACATTTCTCAATCGGTTGTGGAGCGGGGAGTACTTTAAATAGGACGCTCCACCGACAAGATCAGTGAGCATATCCGTTGGATTGTAGGAAATTCAAGCACACTTCATTATCTATCCCGCAGCCGTTCCCGGCAACGTTTTCGCGCCCCAAACCTCTAGCTGCGTGAACTCTGCCCTTAACGGCGCTCCAGGAAAAGTTCCACAAGTTGGAGCCTGCCGGGCAGAAGCTCCCCGTATCCGCTCCTTGAGGAATGTAACTTTTTCTTTACATGTGTTGTGTTTTTCTTATAGCTAACGCCTAACAGGTCTGGATTTTCTGTCTGTAAGTATCTATTTTTACAGAGATAACGTTTGGCACTATCGCTGCTTCTGGAGGAGCTCGAACCCAATTCGACCATTGAAGGTCCAGGAGAGTATTATGTTTTTCAAATCAACTCGGTTTCTTGTCTACGGTGTTCAAAGAATCTTTTTTGCGGGTGCG
>CAMDHM010000043.1 GCA_945898195.1 Pseudobacteriovorax antillogorgiicola
TCACTGAAAGCCGATGGCACGATCACTTTCGTTGGCAGCAAAGTATCCAGCCAGGCTGTGGCCGAGAGTTCGTGCCTGCGTGACGCGATCGATTATTTCTTTGTCGTCGTCATCCGGCACCCGGCTGACGCGATCGCCGTCAACGACGAGTTGATTCAGAGCTGTCCCAATTACACGCCCAAAGCAAGCGCGGACTGGGAGAACAACGTCAAAATAAACCTCGCCAATTTTGGTCGCGAATTGCAAAGCTTTCTGCAGCAGACGGGCAACCTTGCCTCTTACTATAGCCTGATGGAAGGGAGCGCATCGTGGATCCGGGGCGAAGGATCCGTGGCGGACAATCCGGGCAGCATAGGCGTCGCCGCGGCCTACAGTGCCGCCAATAAAATCAGAAACAACCTGGAATGCCTCGGTGTCCCCTTTCAGTTACGCCAGGAACTGCGCAACATGATGCAGGCGGCAAATGACATCGAGCAAAAAAATATCATGGCAGGCCTTGGCAAACTTCGCGCCGCAGAAACGGCGGCGTACGCGGCGCCCTTCGTTCCCCTCGTGATTTACAGTGCGCCCGTCATTGCCGGAGCCGTCCTTCCGGGAACCACTGCGGCCGCCACCGCCGGTGCAACATCTGCAACACTGGCCCTGGTGCCCTTTGCCTTTGGCAGCGGACTGTCTGTGGTGAACGCCGCGATCGACAAAGGCTTCAACGGTGGAAACTTTTTCTGCAAGTTGGGCGAGGAGTTTGTCATGCAAGGCGCCGGGGCGCTCACGATGGCACCGTTCCTGGCCGCCCTGCCCGTTGCCACAACGTCTGGCGGCGCGGCGATCGGCTACTTTGGACAAGCCGGTGAGCTCAGCACGATTTATGGAATACAGGCCCTAAATACCCTTGCGGGACTTGCCTTCACAGTGAAAGGACTCGCGACGGGGTCGCAAGAGCTGCTTGCCTGTAACAATTTGCTGACCGAGGCGGCGAAAGACGCACAATCCGTGCGCAACGATTCCGACGTCGCCGCCGTGGACGCAAGGCTCGCCGAAGCCGTCAAGCAATGCGCGTCCGGGGGATTTAACATCGCTTCCACAGTGGCTGCCGCAAGAACGCAGTATGAACAATACCGGCAACTGCGAACGTTGGCCCAAGGGATCGGCACGGCCGGTGGCACGATCCGGTCGATCGCGGATTTGGAAGCAACCATGAAGCCCTACTACGGTGAGAAAGGCAGGGAGGCATGGGTCGAATTTGGCGAGGCGGCGCAGGCGAACGGAAAGCGCCTTGGGGGCAAGGCCGAGGGTGCCTACCTTTACCAGACGGCAGAAGGCCAGCAGGTCGTAACCAAGACCATCACCGTCAACAACAACGAACTGGCAATCCTCGGTGAAAGGTTCGGCATCGCGACTGGGTGGGAACAAAACGGCATGACGGCAAAAATTGTTGGTGCCGGACTCAGAGACATCGGCGGAGGCAAATCAAAAATCACGATCGTCCAGGAATTCTTTTTCGACAAGGCGGCCAATCAGGGACTGATTGGGGGCGGCGACGGGAATTCAATCCGGCAATTGAACGCGACGGTGAGCCTGAACAACAACGCCAGGTCTGAGCTGATCGGAAAAATCACTTCGTTGCTGGATTCCCATCCGGATGGCCACTTGGGCAATATTTTATTCCGTGTCAGTACGCTGGATCCCGCAAAAGCACCGGGGAAATTCTCGGTGGTGGCGGACGGAAAAGTCATCGAACTGGCTTTGATCGACCCGACGACTTTCAGTTCAGTTGGCAAAAATGGCCGGGGCGCGGCACGCAACTTCACGTTCGCGCCAAATCAACTTCCGTCCTTCTGGCGGAAATACAACCGCGCATGGCAGGCGAAATACTTGAACGAAGTGCTTGGTGGCAATTAGGCTTAGGCTTGGAGTTTGACTGATTCATTGAACAGGGAGTTCTGATGCCAGGATCGTATAAACCAGGGATCGCGGGCAGCAGGATCAGCCTTGCATTCACCGCTGCGTCTGTCACAGCCAGTCTCATCGCGGGCGTCACAGCATCTCTGACAGCGTGCATCCCAAAGTCAAAAAATGGTTCCGTAAAAGTTATCGGGGGCAAGGAAACGGAGACACGGCGGTCGAGCGTTGACACCTCGCTGATCTTGAGCTGTCCCAGCTTTTACCGGAATGCGATGAGCGGCAACTGCTATCGAAATGTGCTTAACAGCGAGTCCGTATTAGGCGGGGAAGATCATTTGCCAGTGAAATTCTTTCACTACAATTGATAAGATGCCGGGATCATAAAAACCAAAGGAGGCATCCCATGTTAAAGCGCGAAGCCCACGCCATCTGGAGCGGAACCGGCAAAGAAGGCAAAGGCGTCCTGACGACCCAAAGCGGCACTTTGAAAGACACGCCATATTCTTTTCATACCCGCTTTGAAGATGGCAAAGGCACAAATCCGGAAGAACTTATCGCTGCAGCCCATGCCGGGTGCTTCGATATGGCACTGTCCTTCATGCTGACGGGGGCCGGGTTTCCGCCGCAAGAATTGAACACAAAGGCAACGGTCATCATGGAACAGGAAGGCGTTCATTGGACTGTAACCGAAATTAAATTGGCTCTGGTTGGCAAGGTTTCAAATATCAGCAACGACAAATTTCAGGAACTCGCCAAGCAGGCTAAAGAAGGCTGTCCGATATCGAAGCTGTTTAAGGCCAAAATCACCTTGGATGCGAAACTGGCATAAAACGACAAAAAACCCGGTGCCGTAAGGCGCCGGGTTTCTTGATCTAAAAGTGGCGGGAGCGACGGGACTCGAACCCGCGGCCTCCGGCGTGACAGGCCGGCGTTATAACCAACTTAACTACGCCCCCACGTTTGGAAAGATATAAAGGTCCAAGGTCCTGACTGTCAATTAATAATTGCCAGGGGGTTCTTCTTTTCCTCTAACTTTTGTTTGACCCTCTCTTGGACTTGCTCCCGATGGACCCAAACAAAGAAAACGGCAGTCATAGCAATAAGATCCATAAATTCCGCCGGGACCCACATAATCAATCCACCAAGGTGCTGATCAATATGATGCCCCCACGTCCACCATCCCGGAATAGGACGTCCTTCATAGGCGTACCAGACCTTATCAGCAAAGGTCAGGGCCACGGAAAGGCCGATGCTGGTCGCCATGATCGAGACCAGAAACAATATCCGGGCTGGAAGGGGCAATGGGGCCCTCATTGGGTGGGGGTCAATGATATTGCGCCACAGCAGAATCGAGGTCAGGGAAAACGTCCCATGCTGGATCAAGTGGTAGTAATCATTAAGAAGGGCCAGATTGTACCAGTAAGGCACGTGCCAAAAGAAAAAATTAACTTGAAATAGAATCAGAGCGGGCAAAGGCCGACTGATAAATTGAAATACCCTCTGAAGCCCTTTTTGACGAACCAGAGGGAAGTAAAGGTGACGACGGGTCCACGGCGATATTCCACGCACGACGATAAAGAAAGGCACACCGAGCATCATAAAAGGCACACCAATATTGGTGATCATGAGATGCTGAATCATGTGGACGAAAAACAATTGGTCGGACAGAGGGTCAATCGGCGGCAAAAGCGCAACGATCAGTGTCAAGACGCCGAAATAAAAACTGAGAATCTGCCATTTCTTTACTGGCAACGGCCCCCGGAATGCCCTTAGACCACGCCAGTAAAGCCAACCCAGAATCAAAAATAAAATCAAAGCAGGATCCCAAGCCCACTTAACAACAAACGAATTCGCCGGAAGGCGGTCGTAAAGATCGTGGGCGTAGGCAGTGCTGCTGAAGAACATCAAATTTACGGCGCGGTCGGCGCCGCCTCTCCTGGCTTCGCCTCTGCAGGAACCGTCGTATCGGCTGCTGGCGCGGGATCTCGGATCTTAAAGCATTCACCTTTGAGGGCGTCACACTCCTTCGGGTGAACAATAATGCCGAGGGCCAAAAAGGTACCAGACGCCAACAACATTCCGCCAAACAGCAGCTTCATCAGAGATTTGTGATCGTACCGCAAGTGCATGTACCAACCACATACCATCGCAAATTTCACCAGCGATAAAGAAAGAAGCGTGAACACCATCGTATGATTGGTAATACCAATTGAATTCCGGTGCTTAAAAATCCACCATTCCAAAAACGTAATCGCACAAAGGACGAAGGCAAAAACCATATAAAGGGTCACACTACCGTGAGCCTTTTCACCATGTCCGTGAGCCGCATCTTGGGTGTTCATGGTCTTCCTCTCCTCAAACGTAAACAAACAGATAAACAACTGTGAAAATAATAATCCAAACCACGTCGACAAAATGCCAGTAAAGTCCGGCAACCTCGACCATCGTGGAATTGAACCATTTTTCGCCCTTGATCAAAGACGTAATCAAGATGGCTAACATCCAGATCACACCCACCGTGACGTGGGCCCCGTGGCATCCCGTCAGAAGATAAAAGCTTGACGCAAAGATGTTGGTCGAAAGACCAAGATTGTCATGCACAACGAAGGTGCTGAATTCGTAATACTGAAATCCAAGAAAAATTATGCCGCCAACCGCAACCACTGCCGTCCAGAACTGAAACAGACGAAGGCGGCGCGCGTTGCAATAATAAAGGGCGAGTACCATTGCCACGGAACTCATCAGCAGATCAAACGTGCTGAGGGTCGTGATATCGATCTGGTAAACCTCATGCGGCTTGGGCCCGCTGATTCCGCGGTCTTTGTGAATCAGGTAATTTCCAATCAACGTTCCAAAAAGAAAGCATTCGGAAGCAATCAGCGTCCACATCGCAAATTTACGATTGTCGACTCCGGTGTTGGTCGGGTGAGCGTGAGCCTCATGGGCTTCCGCATGCGCCGTTCCGGGCGATCCTGCATGGTGAGAGTCAAGCATCACAGTTCAATCTCCTCTGTGGGGATCATTAGCAAGTTCCAATACCATGTAGCCATCATCATGTAGCCATCGTCATGGTTTCTCGTAAGCCCAGGCAAAACCAGATCCGAGGACCACAAGAGCACCGGTGACGCTAGTCCCAATGGCGATCGCATTACCAAACCCTGGCAAAAAGAATCCGGTTCCGATCATCAAGATTCCAAAAGCCAAAACGATTGGCCAGAACGACGGATTCGGCAGATGAATGGTCGACGGATCGAACTTTGGCGACGGAGCCATGACCTTACGCTTGCCGTCTTCGCTGTATTTCCGATGCCACCATTCATCCAAGTGCGTCACGGTCGGTATCACGTCAAAATTATGCTCAAGCGGAGGCGATGGTAGTGACCATTCCAGAGTACGGCCATCCCACGGGTCATTACCCGCAATCTTGCCCTTCCAAAGGCTCCAGAAAAAATTGACAGCGAACAGAAACGCACCCAACGCCGTCAGGTAAGCACCACCCGTACAAACCAGGTTCCAAAGGTTCCAACCCTGGTCGGGAGCGTAGGTGTAAATCCGACGCGGCATGCCTTGGACCCCGAGGAAGTGCATCGGGAAAAAGGTCACGTTGAAACCGATCATGTAGAGCCAGAACTGAACCTTGCCCAATGTCTCGTTCATCATCCTGCCGGTGACTTTAGGGAACCAGTAGTAGATGCCACCGAAAAGGGCCATCACCGCACCGCCGTAAAGGACGTAGTGAAAGTGGGCGACAACGAAATAGCTGTCATGATGCTGCGTGTCGATGGGCGGCGAAGAGTGCATGATGCCCGAGAGGCCACCAAAGGTG
The DNA here is from genome assembly GCA_945898195.1 of Pseudobacteriovorax antillogorgiicola. Classification (GTDB taxonomy): domain Bacteria; phylum Bdellovibrionota_B; class Oligoflexia; order Oligoflexales; family RGVZ01; genus RGVZ01. Next base: position 5,729 of record CAMDHM010000043.1, read on the forward strand.
AACATGGCGACAAAGCTAATCGCGTAAAGGGCGGCTGTTGTGAAGCGGATCTTTCCGCCCCACAGGGTTGATATCCAATTGAAAATCTTCACACCCGTTGGCACGGCAATAAGCATGGTCGCAGCCGAGAATAGCGCATTCGCCCAGGGACCCATACCAACCGTAAACATGTGGTGAGCCCACACCGCAAAGCCAAGAAATCCGATGGCGCAGCTGGAGTAGACCATCACGGTATATCCGAACAGCGGCTTACGGCTCATTGTTGCTAGAATTTCAGAGACGATGCCCATCGCCGGCAGAATCAAAATATAAACTTCGGGGTGGCCGAAAACCCAAAATAAATGCTCCCACATCAAAACGTAACCACCAGCACCCGGATCAAAAAACCCGGTTCCAAACGCACGGTCAAACGAAAGCATGACGCAGGCCACGGTGATCACTGGCAGCGCCAGAATCAGCAAAACCTGGGTCACGAGGGTCGTCCAAACGAAGATCGGCATTTTCAGCAAGGTCATGCCGGGAGCACGCATGTTCAAAATGGTTGTAAAAAAGTTGATCGCAGCAATCAGCGAGGCAAGGCCAAGGATCTGAATTCCCCACACCCAGAAATCCACGGAGTGGGTCGGATTGTACTGCTTCAGCGTCAGGTTGGCGTAAGCAAACCAGCCCACCGCTGGGACTTGGCCAATCAAGTAGGAGGAATTGAGCAACAGACCGCCAAACAGAAAAATCCAGAAGCTCAGGGCGTTGAGGCGCGGAAAAGCAACGTCCGGGGCACCGATCAGAAGCGGCGTGAAGTAGTTAAAGAATGCAGCGCTCAGGGGCATGATGAACAAAAAGATCATCGACGTGCCGTGCATGGTCACCAGGCCGTTGTAGGTCTCGGCAGAAATGATGTCATTGTTTGGCATCGCCAACTGAGTCCGCATCAGGAGGGCGTCGATTCCCGCGATGACCATGAACAGCAAAGCAGAAATAGCATAAAGGATGCCAATCCGTTTGTGATCCACAGTGGTGATCCAGCTCCAGATTCCGGTTTTTGAATAGCCCGCGCTATGTGTGCTTGCTGACATGATTCTTCTTCCTTCGCGAAGCTTAGTAATTCTTGTAAGTCGATTGGCGCAAGTATGACGTCAGGGACTTGATTTCCGGTTCGGTCAAACCAAGGTTCGGCATCAGCGCGCCAGGCTTCAAGTCAGCCGGATTGCGCAACCAGATGGCCAAATTTTCTTCCGTATTCTTTCGGGTCCCAGCCCCAAGGTGGGAACGCGAACCAAAGCTTGAAAGGTTTGGACCAATCTTTTCACCCGGTATCGTCGCACTCACCGTTCCTTCAATGGCATGGCACGCAATACAGCGACCAAAGATTTGCTCGCCATCCCGCTGGGAAGCCGTTTCGACCTTTGGCGGCTGATTGTGAGCCTTGACCCACCGTTCGAAACCTTCTTTTGTGTGGACCACACCAACGTGCCGCATCAGGGCGTGGGAAGACCCGCAAAGCTCTGCACACTGGCCCTGGTAGTAATCACCACCAGCCACTTCCGGCATCTTCGCAGGAGGAGTCACCCAAGACAGCCGATTGATGTTTCCGTTGATGGCAGAAGTTTTACCGCCGAATTTTGGAATCCAGAAAGCATGCGACACGTCCCCAGATGTGATCGAAAGATCGACTGGCGTGTTCTCCGGCAAATGAAGTTCAAAGGCCGTCTTGATTCCGTAGTCCGGGTACTGAAATTCCCACCACCACTGATGGCCGATCACGTGAACCTTGATTGCATCCGCACGAGCGGGCACACCGTCATGCTTGAAAATCACCTGCCAGGTCGGAATCGCGATAAAAACCAACAGCACGACCGGAATGACCGTCCATAAAAATTCAAGGATGACGTTGCCATGAAGCTGCTTGGGCGGCGTATCATCACCCTCTTTTGCTCTAAATTTATACAAGGTGTAAATCAACGGAATCGCCACCGCAAAGAAGACACCGGTCACGATGATCGTCGTTGTCAGATAGAGACGGTTGATGTCGCGCGACAACTCGGTGATGCCAGAGATCGTTGTCATCGGGTTATCGAATCCACCGTCCAACTTGTACGGCATATCATCGAAAGACTTCTGGGCCCATGCTGCTCCCGACACTAGCCATGCGCCAGCTCCGAGGCCCCACATGCGCAGCATGCACATCATGCGCATCAACGTCGAAGGTACGATTCCGGTTTTTCTTCTCATGTTCACTTCCCTGAAACGGTTGCTTGAACGCTCATCAATTATTTTATCTCAACTGGAACTTTGACTGAAACGGTGGACGAAACCTTCGATACCTTGTCTGACACCTTGAATTCGAGCACCCATTTACCCGGCATATGCAATTTAACGCCGCTAACGATGTATTCGGCATTTGATTTTTTTTGAATGACCGCTTTGGTAGCCATGCCATGCTGATGCTCGGGCATACGCGCATCGAAACCTTGGAGGTCAAATCCTGAGGGCGCGGCCTTACCATCCTTATCGACCAAATTCACCGTCAACGTCTGGACCCGGTCTGGGTTGAACGAGCCGTTTCCGTCGATCACATAAGTCAATAAAACAGGCATACCGGGCACGGGATTTGCTGGGACTGCTTGCGCAGCGAATGCGATCGCGCTAGATGCAAGCAAGAAGAAGAAAAACGCGACAAGTGATTTAGACTTCTTCAACGACCGAAGGCCTCCAAAAGCAACAACAGGAAATTCAGCTAAGCCGTGGAAACGTCACATAAGAGTACCATGAAAGGGATAAACTCCCGGACGGCTTTTCGCAAGAAAAAGTCTTTAAATGGTGCGATGTTGCGGCTGATTCTTGCCGCAGGAGTCATTGTCGCTTTTTTCATCACCCATCAGGGCATTTTAGATTCTAAGCCAGATCCTCGGAAAGCCTTGGGGGACAAGGATCTTGCCGCTGTCCTGGCAACTTTGAGCCTTCCCGATCCAAAGAGCCCAGCCCCAGGTTCTCGCGAACAGCGCCTGGCCAAATTTGGAAAGAAACTTTTTTTTGATACGCGCCTATCTTCAAACGGCCAGGTCTCATGCGCAACTTGCCATCAACCAGACAAATCCTTCACCGACGGCCTACCGACCGCACGGGGGATGGGAGTTACTAATAGAAATTCACCAACGATCCTGAATGGCGCAATGGCCCACTGGTTTTTCTGGGATGGGCGCGCCGACTCCCTGGCCGCCCAGGCGGTCGGTCCCCTTGAAAACCCCAACGAACATGGACTAACAGGGGCCTCCCTGGCCGCCATGATTGAAGAACATTACGGCACCGAATATCAGGCTTTTTTCGGAAAAACAGTAAAGCCTGGCCGCTTTGGGCCCACAACTTTCGACAACAAAATTCCCGTGATATCGGCGAAGCTGGCGGCTTATACCTTGGCCTCGGTCGGACCGTATGAGCGCCTAACGGATATTTTGAAGGCTGCAGGGAAAAAAGGAATGCAGCCCTCGGAATTGGTATCCAAGACCCTCGCCCCCACGACCGCTCCGGATCAACACCTTGTGGCCACAGAGGTTGCAGCAAATGTGGGACTGGCGATCTCGACTTGGGAAAAGCTTCAGATCTCAAATAAATCTCCCTTCGATTTCTTTTTAAAAAGAGTCGCCGAAAATCCAGAAAGTTCCCTGCAATCTTTGACGGACGAGCGCACCTTCTCAATCGAGGCATTGGCCGGCCTGCGAATTTTTACCGGCAAGGGAAACTGCAGCCTATGCCACCGAGGCGCATTGCTTTCGGACCAGCAGTTTCACAACATCGGCCTAGGCGAAACGCCCCGCCAACAGGAATTGCCCATCGCTTCATGGCTGTTAGATGTTGCGGGGCGTGCCAAGGGTCAATTTGACGTGTTAAATTCTGAATTCAATTGTCAAAGTATGGTTTGGAGCCCTGATAACATAGTCGTCCGAAGGCAATCAGAATCTTGCCGTGAGCAGGAATTTACCGACCTGGAAAATTTTGAAAACGTCGGCGCCTTCAAAACTCCAACCTTACGCAACGTGGCCATGACCGGACCCTATTTTCATGATGGTCGCGCCGCGACAATCGATGAGGTCCTGTCGCATTACGACCAGCTCAAGGCAGAACCCGTCATCGGCCACCGCGAGGAAAGCCTGCGTCCGCTAGATCTAGCCCCACAAGAGAAACAACAACTAAAAATATTTTTACAAACGCTCACATCACCCGCACGCGATCTCAGCGAATATTAAGCAATCCGACGCATCTCACGCTTCTTGCATGCAAAATGGCAGGAGGAAATCACCATGCGCATCATCCTTGGAATAAGCTCGCCAGAAAATCACGTCTACGCGATGCAATTGTTAGCTGCATTAAGGTTTTCCAAGGCGGAAATCCACGCAGTTCACGCCATAGACCGCCTCACCGGGCCGGAATATTTCGGATTGCCACCGGGATCTGGCAACGTTGCGGCACGGATCGAGGTCATGCAGCAAGAAGGCGCAAAAACCCAACTTCGCGACGCGGCAGCGAGGCTCGAAAACCTTGGAATGCGTGCGATCCACCGCGAAATCCTGGGCGGATTTCCTGGTTCAGCAATATGCAACTATGCCGATTCTGTAAAAGCCGATTTGATCGCGCTTGGCTGGGAAAAACACGGCCCTATTGAGGGCCTATTGGCAGGCAGCGTTGCCAGAAGCGTCATGGTGAACGCGAAGCAAAGCATCCTACTCGCCAAGCGACCGTATGAGGACAAACCATTGCGCTGCGTTCTTGCAACGGATCATTCACCTTATATGAACGAGTGCGTGCAACAATTTATCCAATGGCATCCCATCGGGATTAGCGACATCACAATCCTGTCGGCGTTCCCCCACCGAATGGCCAGCACCCTAGGGCAACTGATGCCCGACATGGCGGTCAACATCAGGCCGTGGGTAGAGCAGCAACTCGCCGAGAAGAATGAATCGCTAATGCGTAAGCTCGCAGACATCGGACCTATCGTTACCGAGTCTATCGTGACGCGAGAACCAATTCAGAAAGCCATTATGGAGGCCATGCGGGAACGCGAGGCTGACCTTCTAATACTTGGCGCACAAGGGCACGGGTTCTTTGGGCGAGCCATGCTTGGAAGCGTGAGCTATCCGCAGGCGATTAGCGAATCTCATTCCGTGATGATCTTGAGGGCTTAGGATTCATATCCTCAGATTCCTCAGGGTCATAACGACGAAAAAGCCAGGGACCCCAAAAAGGGATCACTGGCTTTTACTTCTGTCGTGTTCCGACAGCTTTGTAATTTATGCGAGGATTGTGCCCGAGGCTTTAGCGAAACGGACTTTTTTGCCGTCTTCGACCTTGTAGCCTATGCGCGTGGCTTTCTTCGTTTTGGGGTCAACAAGGGCTACCTTGCTGACATGCAACGGGGCAGCCTTATCCACAATTCCGCCCTCTTGGTCTGAAACAGACGGCTTGGTGTGGCGCTTTACGAGATTGATGCCCGCAACGAAAACCTTGTCGTGTTTCCGGTCGATGCGATCAATTTTGCCCTTTTGTCCGGCGCAACGTCCAGAAAGGACAACAACTTCATCGCCCTTCTTCAGGCGGCACTTCACTTCGTGTTTGGTCAAATCGGTCATGTTAAGCTTCCGGTCCGTTCATAAATGGAACCGCGTACTTATGCGAAAGACACCCGTGCGTCAAGCAAGTTCATTACTTCGTGACGACAGTTCTCAGAATCTGCTAGGGTCTCTCCAACTCGCTATTTTCTTTGGGGATAGGATCGCATGAAATCTCTGCTGATCGCACTCTGGAGCATCACCTCCCTTTTTACCTTTAATGTATCCCAGGCAAATGCTGGGAATTTAACCGTCGCCCCCCACGAAGTGGTTCACTGGACATCGGCGGGTGCGACAGCCATCGACCAAGACACGGTCCAAGTCGACCTCCGTTTGGCCACAGACCGGGGCTTCGCTTTATATGAGGAGCGAATTAAATTCTCCCCTCCCTTCGGATTTACCGAAATCGCCAAGACTTCGCCTGCCGGCACCTTGAAGGCAGACCCGATTTCAGGCCAGCCAACCCAACTCATTGATGGCGGGGAATTTAGCATCCGACTCCAAGGCCCGGTCGCCACGTTGATGGGCAACATCCCGATTTCAGTGACTTATACGGCGTGTGCCGAAGGCGTTTGTCTGTTTCCTTACACAGAAAAACTGATGGTTACCTTGCTCGATGCCCCACCATTAGATAAGGCGCCAGCAATATTGCCCGCCGCCTCAACCACCCTCACAAAAATGCCCCTCACCGAAGATCAAGTCGACTTTGAGTCCGGCTTGGCCCGCAAGCTCCAATCGGGAACGCTATCAATCTGGGCCCTACTCATTGTGGTTTTCATCGGCGGACTCCTGACCAACCTGACGCCATGCGTCGCCCCGATGATCCCCATCACCGTGCGCGTCCTAAGTGGCCGCGGCGGCCACGGCCTGCGTAATGCGAGCCTCTACGCCGCTGGGATTTTGGTGACCTACACCATTGCCGGAGTCGTTGCCGGACTCAGCGGAGGCCTCTTCGGTAGCATTCTCGCTAACGCGAAGTTCAATCTATTTTTCGCAGTCATGATGGCGACCCTCGGCCTGACCATGCTGGGCTACGGAAACTTTTCATCCCTCCAAAACCTGGGCATGAAATTCGGCTCGGGCAAACCATCGATCCTTAATGTCTTTCTGATGGGTGCTGGCGCTGGCCTGGTTGCCTCCCCGTGCACCGGCCCAATCTTGGCCGCCTTGCTGGCCTACACCGCAAAGTCTGCCTCCTTTGTGCAGTCTGTCGCACTGATTGCAACTTACAGCTTGGGATTTTCACTGCCCTACGTCTTTCTAGGTGGTGCTGCAGCGAAGGTCAGCAAGATCAAAGTGAACTACCGCGTGCAGATCGCGACAAAACTAGTCTTCGCCTCCATCATGTTCGCCCTTGCGCTTTACTATTTGCGCGTACCAGCCTACGGATTGCTGCAACAATTAAAACCACACTTCAGTATTTTGACCGCCGTCTTTGCGCCGATTGGCTTGGCCATGCTGCTCGTTTGGATTGCCGTTCCGTTCCTCCACAACAGTAAGGCCATGAGCTTGGCACCAGCCTTCGTCTTGGCAATCGGAATTTTCTCTGGCAGCCAGCTTTACTTCGCCCGGTCGATCCAAACACAGACTTCTAACGGTGAAGTTTCTCAACCAACCGATTCCCTCTATTGGCAAAAAGACGAGACCGCCGCCTATGCGATGGCGAAGGCATCAAATAAACCCATTCTCATCGACGCTTGGGCCGAGTGGTGCGATGCATGCAAGAAAATGGATGCCACGACCTTCGAAGATCCAGCTGTGATCGCCGAATTAAAAAGTAATTGGATATTGCTAAAGCTAGACCTGACTGAAGGTTCCGATGCAAACGATGCCTTGCAAGATAAGTATGGCCTGCAAAGCCTTCCAACGGTCACTATGGTCCCCCCCTCGGGCGACTTATCCGCCAAGGATCCAATCATGGGCTATACGCCAGCAACAACATTGCTGAGCCGAATGCGTGAATTCTCCGGGAAGTCCGGGGTCACGGAGAAAAATCCGTGAAATATTTTTTGCTCTACGTGGGAACGGCCCATCAGGTTGAGGCCGTTAAAAAATCCCTCAGTCGCCTGGACGCAAAGGCCGTTGAATCGGCGTTCTCGCGCGCGCCAACTTGGGAAATCGATCATCCGATGCTCCAGGGAAGGCTACTTGAGGTCACCCTGCTTTCTGATCTTGATGGCGTGACGCCGCACCTCCGCCATTTTCCGGTAGATTTGTTGATCTATGATGAACGTCCTGTCGGCGACGAGCCCGCCATCGAGGCGCGTGCCGCCATCGGAAAAATTCGGGACGACGTGGCCATGTTTGCCGAACTCTGGGGCCCTGACTTTCTGTTTCCCATGAGTCGGGTTGTCGCCATTCTGCGTAGCGGCAGCAAATCTGATGTGGCGCGCAGCCTTGAACTGGGTCGTGTCCAAGTCCGCGATGTCATCATCGATCCTCCGGCCACAGCCCAACTTCTGCGCTGGATCTTCCGCGTCATCGAATCGCGCCGCGCTGACATTCAAGGTCACACTGTACCAAAGGAAAAACCGCGGGCCGGGATCGCATTCAGCGGCGGCGGACTCGAAGGCTTTTTGTTCCAGATTGGCTGCATCTATGCTCTGGAACGGGCCATGAACAGCGATACAGGCCGCGACCTGCGTGATGTCGGGGTTTATTCAGGCGTAAGCAGCGGCTCAATCATGGCGGCCATGACGGCTGGCGGCGTTTCCACTGCGGAAGTCATCAAGGCTCTTCACGGAAAATCAGATAAGTTGCCGCCCCTAAACAGCAAAATCCTGTTTGACGTTGCGGGCGTGGACATCGCCAAACGCATCGGATTTGAATCGCTGTCGTGGTCAGGACTTGATCCACAAAAATGGGTGAATAAGATATTTCGTGCGTTCCCTACTGGCTTTTTCAAGGGCGAGGCACTGAAGAAATATTTCAAGAATGCCATCGAAGCCTTCGACTTCAAGGACTCATTTCTCGAAAACAAAAACATTGAACTTTACATCGGTGCGACCGATCAAGATTCGTTTGAACACGTAACCTTCGGCAAGGCACCTTGGGATGACGTATCCATATCAGACGCGCTGAGAGCCTCATGCGCACTGCCGCCGTTCTTTATGCCTACAAAATTAAAAAACCGGTGGTTTGTCGACGGGCAGATTACAAAATCGTGCAACGTCGAATTGCTAATTGAACGTGGCTGCCAACTCGTCTTCATCGTGGATCCACTGAAACCATATGGCACCCTCGTTCCGGGTTCGGTGGATAAATTGGGTGGAATCTACTCCACCATCCAAGCGATCAAGGCCTTAGTATCGACACGCTTTCACGTTACCCTGATGCACCTGACGGAACGTTATCCTGACGTCGATTTCATCGTCTTCCAACCCGACGAAGAATGCGCCGAACTAATGTCAGGTTCTCCCATGCGCTACCGGATTCGGACCAAATTGGTTAAGCTCGCCTACGAACACACGATGCGCCAGTTGCGCGAACGCCACCAAGTCTATCAGACGAAACTTGCAAAATACGGCTTTAACCTGTTGCCGGTTATGAAGCTGCTTGAACTGGAGCGGGATGATGCCAAGTTTTTCAAGTCCCTTGATTAAAGGGCGGCTGATCCGCCGGTACAAACGATTTTTTGCGGACGTTGAACTAATTGACGGGCATCCAGCCGCACCCCTTGGGATCCTGGACGCCGAGCCCCCCGTGGTCGTGGCTCATTGCCCCAATACTGGCACCATGAAAACTTGCGGGGAACCCGGCAGCATTGTCTACCTATCGTGGAATCCGGATCCGAAAAGAAAACTGCATTTCACGTGGGAGCTTACGGAGGGACCTCTTGGGGGCCTAATCGGGGTAAACACTGCACGCCCCAATGCCATTGTCGCCGAGGCGATTTCAGCGGGACAAATTCCGTCCCTACAGGGCTACTCCAGCCTCAAACGCGAGGTCCCCATCAGCCGCGAATCTCGCTGCGACATCGTCCTGGATCGAGATGGCAGCGGAAGAGACCTCTGCGTCATCGAAATTAAGAATGTCACTTTGAAGTTAGATCCCTACATTGCATTTCCTGATGCCGTCACTTCGCGCGGCCTGAAACACCTCCACGAACTCTCGCGTTTGGCATCAGAGGGTGTAAGGAGTGTGATGTTTTTTCTAGTAAATCGCCCAGACGGCGAAGCCTTTCGGGGCGCTCACGAAATCGATCCGAAATATGTGGCTGCTCTGCAAGAAGCGGCAGCCTGCGGCGTTGAAATCATGGCCTGGCGGGCCTTGACCACATTGACTCACAGTGGCGTAGGATCCGAAATAAAAGTCCAACTGGACTAATGGGAGGACATCATGAGCAAATCCAATGAATCAACTAAATCCATGACACTCTATCATTATTGGCGTTCGTCAAGTTCTTGGAGGGTTCGCTGGGGCCTTAAAATTAAGGGTATTTCCTACCACGACGTTCCCGTTAATCTTTTGGCCGACGCTCAAAAATCACCTGACTACCTAAAGGTCAATCCCGTCGGATTTGTCCCCGCCATAGAAATCAACGGAAAGTGTTTTGGAGAATCGCTCGCGATTCTGGAGTGGCTCGAAGAAGCACATCCATTACCAGCCTTGTTGCCGAAAGATCCGCTGGAGCGCCTCCTCGTGAGGCAATTGATGCTCCAAATTGCATGCAACACCCAACCAATCCAAAACCTTTCTGTCATGCGACGTCACAGCCAAGACAAAGATGAACAGATCCTGTGGGCCCGCCATTGGATCACCGCAGGATTGGCCGGATATGAACAATTATTGCGGAACGGGAATCCTGGGAAATTCAGCTTTGGCGATCAACTAACCTTCGCCGACTTGTGCCTTGTGCCGCAAATCTACAATGCCGTTCGCTTTACGATTAACACCGACCAGTGGCCCCTGCTGCATGAAATTGGCGAGCGTTGCCTCGCGCTTCCAGAATGCAGAGCCGCCCACCCAAACAAACAGCCTGGGGCGCAACTCTTATAAACTGCTCTACATGGCTGCGCCTGACATCAGATGCCACTTCAAGCCATGCCCCCCGGGCATCCACATTGACCTCCATAAAGGAGGTGCACATGGGTTGCCCGAATTGCCAGAATTCTCTGTTGGTCATCAAAAAGGGGTATTTTCAGCGGAAAAATGGGCCGGCTGAAAAGCGTCAGCGATTCCTCTGTAAAGGCTGCAAATCATGGTTTT
>CAMDHM010000044.1 GCA_945898195.1 Pseudobacteriovorax antillogorgiicola
CGATCTTCAGGCCTTCTTCTTCGAAGCGACTGATGATCTTGCCGATCAGGTTACGATGTGTGCCGTCTGGTTTGATGATAGAAAGTGTACGTTCGACCACGGTGATCCTCGCCAAAAAGAATTTGGAAGGATCATAGCGGTTTCAATCCATTTGGCAAGGCTCGAGACGGGGCGCAGGGTTTGGACTGTCTAGAAACAGCGCAATTCACCCTGGACTTTGACAATTCGGGAGCCGCCCATCTTGTGGCAACGCCGTATTGCCTTCATGTACGCCAGCTGCTCTTCTTCATTGATCGGAGCCGAGCCGTCTTCGTTTCCCTTGACTTGCAGGGAACTGCAGGAACTCGCGACGGGAAGCATCGCAAGGGCGGCCAAGCCAACCAAGCTCCGTAAAAAACCACTGATCGAACGGGTACCATTGGTGATTTTCATCACTGGGAGCCTCCGTGCATTGAAGTAAGGACTACTAATATCCTAGCACAGGAATCACTCAATCGGGATCGACCCATAGCGGACGGAGACGATTACCATGTCCCGCGGGCCTTTTGGGGTTTCTATGGTGATGGCGTCGCCGGCCACACGGCGCATCACGGCCCGCCCAACGGGGGATTTCCAGCTAATCATCTGATGGCCGGGGTCTGATTCATCTTCCCCGACAATTTGCCAGGTTTTTACGACTCCGTCCTCGTCTTCGAGTTCGATCCGGGCACCAAAGAGAACCCTCTCGCCGGATTGGCGATTGGGATCGATGATTTTGGCGGCGTCCAGACGGCGTTTGAGAAAGCCAAGGCGTTTGTCGATCTCGCGCAGGCGCTTTTTGCCATAAATATACTCAGCATTTTCGGAGCGGTCCCCCTGCAGCGCCGCCTGATGAACCTCGTCCACGAGGCGCGGGCGCTCCCGTTCGGCCAAATGGCGCAGTTCGGCAATCAGTTTTTCATACCCGGCTGGGGTGATCAGGTTTTGTTTTTCGTCGTAGGTGCCGAGGTCGGGGTTCATGACGTGATTTTCCATGAGTGAAAAATGATCAGCAGGGATAGCGTCAGTGCCGCAAATAAGCCTGCCACCAGATCGTCCAGATAAGTGCCAAGTGGAGTATTCATCTTCCGATCGATCCAGCCGATCGGTCCCGGCTTCCAAATATCAAACAAGCGAAAAAGGGCGAAGGCGACCAAACCCAAGATGGTTTGGTGCAGGATATTGGCATTCAGGAGTTTGGGAGCAAGAAATACAACGGGTAAAAAGACGAGGCTTTGGCCGATAACTTCGTCGATGACAATGCGTTGATCGTCGTGGGTGGCGTGTGAGTGTTCAAAAACAATCACTGACCATAACCCAATCGCAATAAACCCGATCCATAACGTTCCGTAAAACAGCGGATTCTCTGCCAAACCACTGGTCAGCCATAGCCCCAAAAAAACCCCGGGGATGCTACCTAAAGTCCCAGGCGCGACGGGGGACAGACCAATACCACCTGCGGTGGCGATCAGTTTTGCGATGCCTGTTGTGATTCGTGTCGCAATTTGTGTCATTCCGGTTCACCTAAGGGGTTGGTTCCGGTGGAAGGTACTTGCGCCGTCCGGGACAATCAACATTGGAGTGGAGATGGGGCGGCCTCAAGGCGAAGGAGTTCATCGCCCGATGAGACGCTTGCGCCCACCTTGACGGTCACGCTTGTAATTTTAACGCGGGCAGGGGCCAAGATCCGGTTTTCCATTTTCATGGCCTCAATGACAAGAAGCTGGGCGCCTTCTTCAACGATGGCCCCTTCCACGACGCTGATACTTAAAACCTTGCCCGTAATTTGTGAACGCAATACGGGACTGCGAAGTCCCTTGCCCTTGCGCCCCATATGTTCCGCGGCCGTTGTTGCGGTCATGCCTGGCTGAAATTTAGCCGCTGTGGCCTTGATGGTGCTTGGCCTTGAAGTTCCATCAATGCCTGACGGTTCCGCGCCGCTGACGGCGTCCACTGGTAAAAAACATTCGATGTCACACGTGGCTTCTGACTCGCCGGAAAATCGCGTGACGCGCATCGTTCGGACTGGAATGGAGTGTTCGACGGCAGATCCCGGAGGCGTCGCCGTCAAAGGATCATTAGCAGACAGGCTTAAAACAGAATTTACGCGGCTCCAGCGAGCCATATAGCCACGGCCGTCAACCGTAACATTAAAAGTCTGACCGTCGGTAAGATGGTCGGGCATCTCGACCACGAGGGGCTGGGCACCTTTTTGATCCAGCTGGATTTGAATTTTCATGGTGTCTCCTGATGTCTTATGGCGAATCACTCAAGCGTCGGGCTGCGCTCTAACTTCAGAAACTTCGCAGAGCGGCGGTGCGGGCGGCGTCTGCCCAACGGCTCCCAGCCTCTGCCGAGCCTCTTGTTTTATGCGTTGGTGTGACCTCGGTCGTGCTCATGAATCCGATAGCGGCCAAGATGCATGCCGCGTCGCTGGTTAGGTCCGATGATCCTTGCAAAGCCGGCTTGGTATTCAAACTGGCAGAATTTCCGGAAAAAAAAGACTCAAACCAAGGCTGCTCTTCTTCTAGAAATTTCGTCGTCACGTCGCCCTTGATAAAGGCTGGATGTTGCAGCAATGCCTCATGAAACTTCGCTGTGGTTGGCACGCCCGACACCTGAAGTTCGGCGAGGCAGCGTTGAGCCCGCGCCATGACTTCCTCGCGCGTTGCACCCGTCACAACCATTTTGGCAACCATCGAGTCATACTCGGAAGGGATGGTGTAGCCAGGGTACATATGGCTGTCGATTCGGACGTTTGGACCGGCGGGAAATACCAGTTGTGCCACGCGGCCCGGGGCTGGAGCAAAGCCCTTGGCTGGATCTTCTGCGTTGATGCGCAGTTCCATGGCACAGCCGCGCAGGACGATGTCTTTTTGGATAAAGGGCAATTTTTCGCCGCAGGAGATCAAAATCTGCTGACGGATCAGGTCTACACCTGTGATGCTTTCTGTCACCGGGTGCTCGACCTGAATGCGGGTGTTCATTTCCATGAAATAAATTTTTTCGGGCGAATCGCAGATGAATTCGATGGTGCCAGCATTGCTGTAACCGGCAGCCTTTGCCGCTTTGACGGCCGAGGCGCCAAGAAATTCGCGTTGGGTTTGGTTCAAAAAGGTACTGGGTGCCTCTTCGACCAGTTTTTGATGGCGGCGTTGGATGGAACAATCACGCTCGAACAAATGAACGCCATTGCCATGCTCGTCAAACAAAACTTGAATCTCTATGTGGCGGGGGCGTTCTATGTAGCGCTCACAAAAAACAGCAGCATTGCCAAACCAGGCCAGAGCTTCGCGCTGGCAGGCGCTCAAAGCTGTGGCGAGCTCGTCATCACGACGCACAACCCGCATTCCCCGGCCGCCGCCGCCGGCAGCGGCCTTTAAAATCAGCGGGTAGCCAATCTGGCTGGCGATGGATTTGATTTCTTCGGGAGATTCAAGGGGGTGATCTGAACCAGGCACAACCGGAACCCCGGTTTTTTTCATCAGGGTTTTTGCGGCAATCTTATCGCCCATGAGGCGCATGGCCGCTGCTGAGGGGCCAATAAATTTTGCCCCGGCCGCAGCCACCGCATCGGCAAAATCAGCGTTTTCGGAAAGGAAGCCATAGCCAGGATGGACCGCGTCAGCTCCTGACGTTTTAACGGCAGCGATCAATGCCGGGACATTCAAATATGTATCGACAGAAAGCCGCCCCGGCAACCGGATGGCCAGGTCAGCCAGACGAACATGCATGCTGCTTTCGTCGGCATCAGAATAAACGGCGACGCTTTGAATGCCGAGTTCTTTTAGTGCGCGGATGACGCGAACCGCAATCTCGCCGCGATTTGCGATCAGGACGCGTTTAAAGCGGGATGTTGCCATGTTTGCGCTCCGGTCCCCGTTCACGTTTGCCCCGGCAAGCCCTTAGGCCTGCGATGATTTGCCCGCGGGTTTCTTCAGGCAGGATCACGGCATCAATATAACCTTTGGCTGCAGCAATGTAAGGGTTTGCGAACTTTTCTGCATATTCTTTGGAAAGTTCCTGGCGGCGCGTATCGGGATTTTTTGCTGAAGCGATCTCGCCGCGGAAGATGATGTTGCAGGCTCCTTGGGCCCCCATCACGGCGATCTCAGCGGTCGGCCAAGCTAGATTGACGTCGGCTCCGATGTGCTTGCTGCTCATGACGTCGTAGGCGCCGCCGTAGGCCTTGCGCGTGATCACCGTCACCTTTGGCACCGTCGCCTCGCAGTAGGCGTAAAGCAATTTCGCGCCGTGGCGGATGATTCCGTTTTTTTCTTGATCGCTGCCCGGAAGAAATCCGGGGACATCGACCAGCGTTACAATGGGGACATTGAAGGCGTCACAAAACCGGACAAACCTTGCGCCTTTGATCGAACTATTGATGTCGAGCACGCCGGCCATATGAGATGGATTATTGGCCACGATGCCGACCACCTGACCTTCAAACCGCCCGAAGCCAGTGATGATGTGCGGAGCAAAATTCTTTTTTATTTCAGTGAAAGATTCTGGATCCACGATTCCCTGAATCACTTCGAGCATCGAGTAAGGCTGATTTGGATTTGCCGGGATTACGTCGGCAAGTTTTTTTGCGTTGGCCTCAATCTGGCGATGCCATTCCGGATTGTCTGCCGGGGCCGGCGTTGCCCCAATTGGCGGGCCGTCCAGATTGTTAGATGGCAGATAGGTCAGGAAGTGACGGAGCCCTTCCAGCGCCTCGACGTCGTTAACGTACTGCCCATCGGCGACGCCACTCAGGGTTGTGTGTGTATGCGCACCGCCAAGATCGTCAAACGATATTTGTTCTCCCGTGACGGTTTTGATGACGTCCGGGCCCGTGATAAACATGTGGCTGGTCTGATCTACCATGAAAACAAAGTCAGTTATGGCGGGGGAATAAACAGCGCCACCCGCACAAGGACCCATGATGACGGAGATCTGCGGAATGACACCCGACGATTTAACATTGCGAAGGAATATTTCAGCGTATCCGCCTAAGCTTGCAACCCCCTCTTGGATTCTGGCTCCGCCGGAGTCGTTAATGCCGATCATCGGGGCGCCATTTTTTACGGCCAGATCCATGATCTTGCAAATTTTGCGCGCCACGGTAGAAGAAAGGCTGCCCCCAAAAACCGTGAAATCCTGCGAGAAAATATAGACGACTCTGCCATCGATGGTCCCGTGTCCAGTGATGACGCCGTCGCCAAGGATTTTTTTTTCGGCCATGCCGAAATCTTGGCAATCGTGAGTGGCAAATGCGTCAAGCTCAACGAAGCTGCCGGCATCGAGCAGGACTTCAACCCTTTCGCGGGCGGTCAATTTGCCTTTACTGCGATGGGCTGCGAGGCGTTCCGCGCCACCGCTTTGGCGGGATTCTTCACGCATTGCAAGAAGGCGTGCCCGTGCACTTTCACGGCGGTCCAGATGGTCTTGTGCTTTGGACATTGTTTCATTCGTCATAAGCTTTAATTCCCTTTAATCAAGCACTAGACGGCCCGGATAATCACGCCAAAAATCTTGTGTCAAAGCTCGCTTGAGCGGTTCGTTCCATTCAGGGGCTCGTAGATTTGCCGATCTTTCAGGTAAAGCCCTGAGGGTTTCGGTGCCAGCCTTGCTGCGGGTCCAAATCAATTTTCCAGTCGAAGTGTCAATAAGCCAGAGTGAAAAATTGACGGAGCGTGACAACGCAATAAGCCCACGGTCGTCGGCCCTTTTGTCGGTCGCTGAAACGAGAATCGGCACCAGGATCGCGTCAGCATGTTTTTGTCCATCACTGAACTTGGCGAGCCACATCTGCCACGCGGCACTATTTTCTAAGGTCGCAGCATAAAGCCCTGAAACACTCGCACACATTGGTTTTTCATTGGTGCTACACGCCATGTTTTTGGTGGCGCCCAGAATGACCTCAAAGCCTTCGGAAATAGCCGTTGGCCATTTCGCTTGATCAAGAAGTTTGCCGACGACCTTAGGAGAAAATCCCCGCATGTATGGCTGGGCACGGAAACCATCCATTACGGCTTCATCGAATTTCTCGCACAGGATTTTTCGGTCCTCGGCTGATATGTTTATGTTTCGCCACGTTTGGCATGGAAGGACCGCGGTTCGGGCGGGAACATGGCTCGCGAAGTCTTCCTGCAGGCCGTCCGGTGAGTTTTTGTAGAACGGTAGGCATGCCGCGTTGCAGAAAACCAGCATGGACGCCAGTGTTGGTGCCAGAAAGGCTTTCAACAAAGTGCTCAAGAGTATTTCCTAATGCGAAGCATTTCTAGTTGAGTTTCCCAAGAACGAAGCTGTTGGCATGCCCAGGCTGACAGTAGGGTCTTGCGCTCCTGATCTGGCAGCAAGTAGCGTTCGTCGCCCAGTTCAATGCGGGCCTTTCGTGTCAACTGGCTTAGGGTCACGGCAGCCGATACTGAAATGTTCAGGCTCTCGACTAGGCCGACCATTGGAATGGAAAATGGTATATCGATGTGGTCCCGCCATTCCTTGGCCACACCTTCATGCTCGTTACCAAACACAACTGCAATTGGGCGATCGACGGGAAGATCAAACATCGATGTTGTGGCGTCGGGATATCCGGCCGCCAGGATAAATCCTTGTTGACGAAGATCGGCCACACAACCAGTGATGGTGTCGTGTTTTTGAATTTGCAGCCATTCGGCCACACCCTTGGCCACGGTTGAGGGTTCAAACTTTTCCTTCAGGCAAACAACGTCGACTCGCGCCACGCCAAAGGCCTCAGCGGATCTCAGGCATGCCGAAATATTATGCGGGTGATGAATGTCCTGGACGACCAAGCGGATGTGGCCCGTGCGATTTTCAGCCGCCCGAATGAGGCGCCCACGGCGGGATTCCGTCATCGACGGGGAGAGCAAATCCCAGGCGTCATCAGGAAACTTTCCGATCATTGCTGATGCTCGCGCTGGACCGTTTCCTGCTGCTCATGGTCGACTTCTACCAGAGTTTTTCCGATGGCCTCAAGAGCCCCACTGACCAGTTCGCCAATGGGCATGGATTGAATTCGCTCAGCTGGGACGGTTGTTCGCTGGGTCAGGGTCCAAGCGGACAAATCTTTTAGCGCGTACTCCCAATTGGTGCTGCGTTCTTCGGCCATAATTTTTAGGCTGCGCATACTCTGATATAGGCGTTCCAGTTGAGTGTTGCGGCGTTTCGTCTTGTGCATCGTTTCCAACTCGCTGGAAATCGCAGCTTTCATGGCCGAAAGGTCTGCTTTTGCCCGCGCAAGGTTTTGGGTCAGAGCCGTTACCTGTTCGCGACTGACCTGTAGATCTGTAACGAGTCCCGCATCTGCCACGACTTGAGCGTGATTGGCGCGATTGGAAAAGATTTCTATCTGGCCATTGGCGGACTCTAGCTGGGCGATAAACTGATGCCGTTCGTGGATTAAACGGTCTTTTATATTTCGTGATTCAAGTTCAAGGTTCTGCATCTTTTGCAGATTGTCAGCCAGAGTTCGTCTCGCCACATCCGCATCGCTGCGCGCAACGGTCGCAGCGATGCTGGACTGCTTCGCCTCTTCAGACTGGCGACGATTTGATTCACTGAACCGCGCATTTTCGCGTCGGATCGTATCAAACGTCGTCGCACTTTCGACGAGGAGCGTGTAATTCGCGACGGACTTTCGCCACATATAAACGGCTAGTATGCCGCTCAATCCAGCAAAGGTGAATGCTAACAAAGAAACGGTGGTCATATTCATGGGCGTCCTGCTCCGTTTGAGGAGAAGATTTTCCGGTCAATTAGTACCTGAAATGTTTAATCTTCTCTCCTTGAGCCCCTATTTCTGTCATGGCTTGGATACCGATTTCAAGGTGCAAGTCGACGTAATTGGCAGTGACGCTGCGATCGCTGTCCTCAGTTTTGACCCCCTCGGGGGTCATGGGCACGTCAGACACCAGCAGCAGGGCGCCTCTGGCAATTTCATTGACCAGGCCGACGGAGAACAAAGTGGCTGTCTCCATATCGATTCCTATGACCCGGAGATCCTTAAGCCTTTCACGAAAAACTCGGTCGTGTTCCCAGACCCGGCGGTTCGTCGTATAAATGACCCCGGTCCGGTACTCGAGGCCGGCCTGGACGATTTTTTCCGAGACAAACTTATGCAATTTGAAGGACGGCATGGCCGGAACTTCTGGTGGAACATAGTCATTTGACGTGCCCTCGCCCCGGATGGCGGCCATGGGAAGGATAAAGTGACCGATTTCTGTTGATTTTTTGACCCCTCCGCATTTGCCAAGGAAAAGAACGGCTTCTGGTTTTACTGCCATCAGCAAGTCCATGATCGTCGCGGCGTTCGCGGATCCGATCCCGAAGTTGATGATGGTTAGGCCGTCCCTGTTGGTGGCCGTTTGCATGGGGCGGTCTTTGCCCCGCATAGGCACATCAAATCGCTTCGCGAACTTTTCCACATAGTTGTGAAAATTCGTGAGCAGAATGTGTTTGCCGAATTCCTCGAGAGGAGTTCCGGTGTAACGAGGCAGCCAATTTCGTACAATTTCTTCTTTATCGTGCATGGATTCCCTTCCGTATTGTGGAAGTCTGTGAATTTTCAACATATAGTATCACAATATCACGGATATCGGCGATAGGAGGTTCCTTGTGGCGGCTGACCTGCGGACGAAGTTGATGCAAAAGAGGTCTCTTCGTGCGGCAACACAGGCTGAACGCGAAGGCGGTTCCCTGGCATTTTTGAGGGAGATAGTGGCGATCACTCGGGCAACGACCCGCCTCACAGCGATTCGCATTCCAATGGCGGTGGGTAAGTCGCTGTGGGTCGATTCAGCCCTTGACGGGACGTCCAATCCAGCTCGGGCGCTTGAAGTGCTGGGCTCAACCCTCCTTGATTACGTCAACGAGTTAGGTCCAATTTATGGTAAGGCCGGCCAGATTCTTCTTAGCCGCCTTGACCCGCCGCGCCAGCAGCTGGCGGCCATGCTGCAACTCGACCGTCTCTACGGGCAGTGGCCTGCCATGAGCCTCGAACAGGTTTTTGAAATTCTGGACCGGGATGTTCCTGAGTGGCGTAAGCACCTGAAACGGATTGAAGCCATGCCGCTCGGCGTAGCATCGATCAGCCAAGCCCACGCCGCCGTGGATCACGCAGGCAATGAATGGGTCGTTAAGGTCATCAAACCTGACGCTCATAAGCGGCTTTCCACCACGGTCGATGCGATTGAACAGGTGCTTGGAGTCTTGGATCCGGCGATTGTAACTCGCGCCGCCAAAAAGGCTGTTGCGGAGGCAAAGGAGCTTTGCGAGTCCTATCGCGGGGAACTTTCCCTGCGTCGCGAACTCGATACGATCCAGCGGGTTCGATCTGCAATGAATGACGGGCGAAAGCAAAAACTTTTGCGGGTCCCTCGTGTTTTCGAGGATTGCTCGGCGGATCGCGTCCTGGTGATTGAACGCTTTCGTGGAGTTCTGCTTTCAGATGTGGTTAGTGGGCGGGCAGCGATTGATCCCGCCCGTCGGGCGCTCCTGGCCAGAAAAGTTTTGCAAGACTTGCTGGTCCAAGTTTTTGAGCTCGGATTATTTCACGCAGATCCTCACGCCGGTAATTTGATTTTGGTAGAGGATGGAACTGTCGGACTATTCGATTGGGGGCTCAGCGGCGAACTTCTTCCCTCCGATCGGCGGCACATTGCGGCGGTCCTCCGGACCCTGATCAGTTTGGATTTTGAGGGTCTGGTCGATGCCCTAGCCGGAATTGCCGAGGATGCCGGGCGGCAGGTCGATCGTAAGGAGATTGCTCGCGAATTGCGTGGGTTTACAAGCGGCCTTAAAGCGAAAAAAACAGCCAAAGAGGCGCAGCTGGCAAAGGCGGAAAAACCTGGAAAATCTTCTCCTCAACAGGCACAGTCGTTGCACAAAATGCTAGATCAATGCCTGCGTGCAGCAGATCGGTTAGGCATTCCCGTTCCGTCTGGTCTATTGATGATGGCGAAAACTCTGGTGACGATCGAGGGGCTTGCCCGCGGTATCGACCCGGAAATTAAAATGGCTTACGCTGCAACGCCAGTTTTGCTGCGCGTGGCCCGTCCAGGGCTTCGTGATTGGTTTAAATTGGCAGGAAAGTTGCCCGCTTTAATGAAGCAATACAGCAAGATTTTATTGATAGGGTCGACCCTCACGGCGCTTTCACAGGTGATGCCAGCGGCGGAGCTTAATGCTGCGACAGCGATCCTTGGTGACAGCATTTCCACGGGCGGTGGAACCCATCCACAGATTGCCTACGATCCTCGGATCCTGTGGGGGATAATGAGCGGGAATTTGTCTTTGGCGGCCAAATCTGCCGACATTCCCGGTGCCGTTGACTGGAATATTAAAGAAGAACGTCCCAGTGCACCAGTGAACTTGTTGCCTGGCGTAACGGAATATCGTGGGTCCGCATCCAATGTTCTCAATACGCTGATTCAAACTGGTTCAGCTGCTTTTTTGGGCACACCTCAATATTCTTGGGCATATTTATTAGCCCGAAAACTCGGCGAGTTGCCCGGTCAAATTTTGCTGGCGGCGGAAGACGGCGCACGGATGGAAGATGCTCCGGCTCAGGCTTGGAGAGTCGTCAACCACATGAAGTCCAAAAGTGGTCAGGAGGCAAATCTAGTTCGCGTTATGATGTTATTTGGCGGAAACGATATTTGTGCGCCTGCATTCGAGTCGATGACAGGTCCTGCGGAATTCAAGGCTTCAGCATTGGATGCCATGCGGATCTTTATGGAGTATCAGAAGGGCCGCTCGACCAAACTAGAATTGCTTGTCCTGCAGCCTTTGCCAATGGTGCAATTGATTGCTAGTGACCTTGTTCTGAGCAAAAAAGTAAATGCCTACGGCGAGGAAACAACTTGTAAGGATTTGCAGGGGCGTATGTTTCTGCCCAAAAAGGCTCTTGATTTTGGGGAAGGTCCGGAGGCCCGTCAAGTGGCCTTGATATCGCAGTTTTTGCCGCCAAATCCCGCCCTAATTTGCGCCACCCTGTTTGGTCGGGTGCATGAGGGCTCAGATGATCGGGCGGCTAAAGTTGGCAATCGTTTACGCGCATTGCGCGATGCTTTGTCGGACGCCGTGGGAGATGCCCGCAAGGAGGCTGCACGGGCGGGACTTGCCGAACGTATTTCATTCAAACTAACGGAATCGACGGGCGCCGTAACCTTGACCGCCGAGGATATTGGCAGTGACTGCTTTCATCTGTCGAACAAGGGGCAGGCGATGTTGGCACGGACGGCTGTCATTCCGTCTTTATGAGCTAAAGGCCTTATCCTGACTGGAACGAAGGATTCGTGCTTTATTTTTTTGGTTTGAATTCCTTGAGTGCACTCGCCATTTTTTGTTCAAAGGCGAAGGCTTCAATTTCAAGTAGGTGTCGGTAGACTGAAATTAGACGGTTTTTGCCCTCTTCAATCATAACGCCGACGTGATAGCCCAATTTTCCGGGGCGCATTTGGCACCACATCACTCGCCCTTTAACCACCATTGGCTTCGGCTTGCCTAAATTCAACGTGATTTCTTCGCCCTGTTTCAGTTCCAAGGGTAGCCAGATTCCGACGCCATCTTCTGATATGTCCCAAATCAAAAACGGTGCGTGGGCACGATCTGAACCGCGCGTCAGAACTCCCTTGACCTCATGATTGCCAATTTCTGTTCGCACGCTCTTGCGTCGTGTTTTCCGGCGTGGCTTTGGACTGCGCGACATCACTCGACTCATGGCTGGACCCCCCCCATTTAAAACCCACTTCCTCATCGTGAGATTTTGAATAAAACTGAGCCCTTTTTCGGTTTAGGCCCAAAAATCCCAAAAGAATCAGGTTTTTGGGGATTTTAATGGATCCAGCTTTGACACTTTTGGCAGGCTCTGTTAACACCACTAACGTTTGGCCATCTTGGCGGAATTGGTAGACGCGCTGGATTCAAAATCCAGTGAGGTTAACCCTCGTCCGAGTTCGATTCTCGGAGGTGGCACCAAACACTCCTTCTCCTTCTCTTTCTCTTTCTCCGTCACGATCACCATCCAGTGCATGCCTCATGATTTTGTAAACCCAGCGGAACTTGATGACAGGGTCACGTGGAGCGTTTCACGGTGGAGCGCGGGCAAACTTAAATTCGCTTTTGGACTTTTTGGACCTCGGCATCCATTCTGCCGGTGGCAATCAAACCGAACATCTTCATGTCGGCGAGCAATGACCAAAGTGGGTGTCTGAAGGCCGCGGGGCGGTTTTTTTCGATGGTGAAATGACCGATCCAGGCAAATCCGTAGCCAAACACTGGAGCCAAGGCAAAACAGAGGGGATTCATTGTGGCCACGCCCCAGCCAACGCAGACCATGGCTAGAAGGGTTCCGGTGAAATGCACCTTGCGATTCATCGGGCTGCTGTGTTCATGGACATAGAAGGTCCAGAATTCGCCGAAATTTTTCATCTTGATACTCCTGCCAGTCCCTTACATCATAGGGATCTATGAATTCGAATAATAACATCTCTGAACTGGAATTGTCCCAGCCTTCGCAGGCCTTAATCTCTGTGGCAGTGACTGCTGTTCCTTTTCCGGAGTTTAATGGCCGAATCTTTCGGCCTCCCGCAGGAGCCCCGCGACCTATTAGAGGACGTGTGGTCATGGTTCATGGCCTTAATTTGGCTCCAAAAACTATGGATCCCCTGGCTGAAGCAATTGCTGCTCAAGGCTTTGTGGTCGCAAGAGTCGCTCTTTCTGGGCATCGTGAACGTTTTATGGATCTGGTTCGAATTCGTCAGGAGTCGTGGCAAAATGATGTCGCTGCTGCTGTTTCCGCCCTAAATCGCATGGAGGCGGAGGTTCGTGAGGCGCCTCTGTCCGGTATCGGCTTTTCACTTGGCGGGCTTTTGCTTTCGCACCATGCGCGGAAACATGCAGCGCAGGAGAACTGGCACGCTTTGGCCTTGTTGGCGCCGGCATTTACGCCCCGCCTTGGTGTGGGGCTTCCCACCGGAATTTTACCGCGTTGGTTGCCTTACTTCAGCTTTACGCCGCGTCGCTTTAGGCGCTGGGCCTTTTGCCCTCATAGCGCCTACCTTGCCATAGGTCGCTTAATGCGCGCTCACACGGCACTTGTCCGGAAACTGAGAGGGCACGAAGCATCCAATGCATCGCACTCAAATGGCCGTGGTCCAAAATGCCTTGTTTTAATTCATCCGCGAGATGAACTGGTCCATGCGGGCCGTTTGGTGGACGCGGAATTTGGTGGTGGTTTTGAGTCCTATGAAGTCCGCTATATGCGGGACGTTCATCGTTCTTGGACGGTGGCGCGTCATTTGATTTGCCACCCGTCGTCCCTCACCGACGTAGCATGGAGTGACTTGTGCAATCAGATCCTACAAGTCCTTCAGCCCTAGCCTAAGATCTCCGGGCAGTCGTAGGCTTTCCGAATCATATTTTGAAAATGGTGCATCCCGTGCTCATACGTCACGCAGATGCGTCCACGCTCATACGATCCTGATCCAAGACCGCGTTGGACTTGTTCACAAATGGCAATGTCTTCGGCTTGAACCAAATCACTAAATTCAATGTCGCGGGCAATTTGGTTCGACGCCCCAGGGGCATCAAAATCGTCATAAAAATAGTCGAAAATAATATCCGTGCGGTCTGCGCCGCGGGGGATGATCAAGTTGATCTGCAGGCGATTTCCAGTCAGGTTAAGCATGAAGTTGGGGTAGACGCAGTAGTAGACAACTTCACCCGTGGCCCCAGAGCTAGTTGAATTGGGAGCGGCATAGGGATTTTCAGCGTCTTTGTCGTTAAACGGGCTGTGTTGTAGGATGTAATGCGGATGGATTTCAGTGACGTAATTGTCAAACTGCAGGACGCTGGTCAGGGCAGGATGAACAAATGGCACATGATAACCCTCCAGATAATTGTCCATGTATACTTTCCAATTGCACGCGGCCTGGTAGGTGATGCGCCGGTGAAATTTTTTCGTGCGAACCGGACAATCTTTCGTTCGCTCTCGGGCTCCTGCAAAGACCTCTTCAAGGGTGTGATGCGGATCTTTTGCCAGGTTTACAAAAACCAGGGTTTCCCACGTGGCCAGGTTGACCTCGGCCAGTTTGCAGTTTTTGCGGTCAAAGTCGGCAACGCCGTCAAAGTGCGGAGCTCCCGCCAGGCGTCCGTCCAGTGAATAAGACCATCCGTGGTACTTGCATTGCAAAACTCGACCTGATCCATCCTCGGTGGCAAGAGGCCCACCACGATGGCGACAAACGTTAAAGAACGCGCGAAGCTTTTCGTCATTGCCACGAACGATGATCAGTGGTTTGCCCACAACTTCAGCAAGAAACCAGTCGCCAGGATTTGGAGCTTTCGCTTCGTAACCGACATATTGCCATGTTCTCGCAAAAATAAGGTCGCGATCCAGCGCATCGAATTCTGTGGCGGTGTACCATGTAGCGGGTAGGGTTTCGGCTCTTTCGACCGGTAGGATACGGCGAGCTTCGCTCAGTATGCCCTGTTTGCTTGCTAAATTTAGTGCTAACGCTGAAGCCAGTGGCGTGACGGACATGGTAGCTTTTCCTTAACGGGTGACAGTCCAACGACGACACGATAATCCAAGGTAACGGTTTTGTCTGCACAGGGGAGTATTTTTTTTGACTGATTTAGCGTCAACCGCCTCTATCTTGACCGGCTTTACGGAACTCCTTCCGGAACGTATTTTCACCTTTGCCGAACGCTTTGGTGGAATTGCGACCGGACGTTTTTTGGGCCTGAATGCTTTGGAGAATCGCGTTTACGAAGTCGAAATGGAATATGACGACGGCGGCGAAGAGTCGGGGCGCATGGAAAAACGCATTGTAAAGTTTTACCGACCGGGCAGATGGACCCGGGCATCCATTGAATCGGAACACCGTTTTTTGCGGGCCTGCGCTGAAGCCGATGTGCCGGTGGTGCAACCCATTGCCAACGAGCAGGG
>CAMDHM010000045.1 GCA_945898195.1 Pseudobacteriovorax antillogorgiicola
ACAACAGCTGGTTCCCAGCCGGCGTTGAAAGCGATCTGGCGAAGTGGCTCTTCAACTGCGCGGCGAACGATCTGGACGCCGAACATTTGCTCTGCCGACAAGGTCAACTTGTCGAGTGCATGTTGAGCACGGATAAGGGCCGTGCCACCGCCTGCGACGATACCGTCTTCAACCGCTGCGCGGGTGGAGTTCAGTGCGTCTTCAACGCGGGCTTTTTTCTCTTTCATTTCGGTCTCGGTAGCAGCACCGACTTTAACAACAGCCACGCCGCCAACCATTTTCGCTAGACGCTCTTGGAGCTTCTCGCGGTCATAGTCAGAGGTGGTGTTTTCCATTTCGCCGCGAACTTGCTTCACGCGTGCGTCGATGTCGGCCTTTTTGCCTTTGCCATCAACGATCGTGGAGTTGTCTTTGCTGATGGTGATGCGCTTGGCTTGGCCAAGTTGGTTCACCGTCATGTTTTCCAGTTTGAAGCCGAGGTCTTCGCTGATCATCGTGCCGCCCGTGAGGACTGCGATGTCTTGCAGCATAGCTTTGCGGCGATCGCCAAATCCAGGCGCTTTCACTGCACAGCACTTCAGCGTGCCACGTAGGCGGTTCACCACGAGGGTGGCCAAGGCTTCGCCGTCGATGTCTTCAGCGATGATCAAGAACGGACGGCCAGTCTGAGCGATTTTCTCGAGGATCGGCAGCATTTCTTTCATGCTGGAGATCTTTTTCTCGTTGATCAGAATGTAAGCGTCTTCAAGGACGACTTCCATGCGCTCAGCATCGGTCACGAAGTACGGGGACAGGTAGCCGCGGTCAAACTGCATACCATCGACGGTCTCAAGCACGGTTTCCATGCTCTTGGCTTCGTCAACGGTGATAACGCCGTCACGGCCGACTTTGTCCATGGCTTCAGCAATGATTTTTCCGATTTCAGCATCGTTGTTCGCCGAGATCGTACCGACCTGGGCAATCTCTTCGCGCTTGCTGCATGGGCGTTTCATTTTGTCGAGTTCAGCAACAATGGCCTGAACAGCGGCGTCGATGCCTTTTTTCAGTTCCATTGGGTTGTGCGCTGCGGAAACCAGTTTGGCACCTTCGCGGTAGATGGCCTGAGCCAAAACCGTTGCAGTGGTTGTTCCGTCACCGGCGATGTCGGAAGTCTTCGAGGCGACTTCTTTCACCATCTGAGCGCCCATGTTCTCGAATTTGTCTTCGAGTTCGATTTCCTTGGCTACACTCACGCCGTCTTTCGTGATCGTCGGCGAGCCGAACGATTTTTCGATGACAACGTTGCGGCCTTTCGGGCCGAGGGTAACTTTAACGGCGTCAGCAAGGGTGTTTACGCCGCGAAGGATCTTGCGGCGAGCTTCTTCGCCGAAAAAAATAACTTTTGCAGACATGCTTGTTTATCTCCTGAAATTGATGCGTTGAATATTAGTGGTTTGAATTTGGCTTATTCAAGAACGCCGAGGATGTCGTCTTCGCGAAGGATCAGGTGCTCAGTGCCGTCAATCTTCACTTCCGAGCCGGAGTACTTACTGAATAAGATCTTGTCGCCGACTTTGATGTCAGGCTTGCGCAGGGAGCCGTTGTCCAAGACCTTGCCGTTGCCGACAGCGATCACTTTGCCTTCCATTGGCTTTTCTTTAGCGTTGTCCGGGATGATGATCCCGCCAACGGTCTTCTCTTCGCCTTCCAGGCGCTTCACCAGGATACGATCTTGCAAGGGTCTAATTTTCATGAATATTTCCTCCATTCATGGTTCAAATCGGAGCTCAAATTCGGACTTCGAGACTAAACAGGATGTAAAACCCTGTTATCTTTACCGTGTGGAAGTTAATGCCGTTGTGGAGATTGTCAAGGGCGGCCGCTCGGAAATAATTCAAAATGATAAAAAAATGCAGAAAAAAGCCGCCCCGGATGGGACGGCCTGTTTTTTAATCATCTGAAATCGCCATTTTCGAGGGCTTTGGGGTCTTTTTAGCGGATCGAACACTCCGAATACTGGCTCGTGGTCACCTGAGCGTCGAATAATGATGACGGATCAGAGTTGGATGTCTCAGTAGTTCCCGACTTTGCAGAGCACTGGGCTGAATCGGTGATGGATGAGATGGCTTGCTGGCTCGGAACCGAACATTCTTCGGCCGTGCAAACGGCTACCAAACAGGTGCAAACTTTCGATGGGTCAACGGTATTGTTGCTGGTGGCGGACCCGTAGGCTGCAATCAAAGCAGATGAAACCCGGACGGCGTCCGTCACCTGCACGTTTGAAAGGACGGTGTTTGTGACTTCTTCGGTCCCACCGACACCATTGTCACCATAGCGGCTTACGATCGCCTTGACGCTCGTTTCTAGTGAATTCCAGCGCGTGATGGCCTGGGGAGAGAATCGGTAGCCTTGGTCTTGGGTCAGACCAATCATGGCTTCTTCAATCCCGACTTTGTATTGGACGATCGCGAGTCCCATGGCCTCGTCGGCTTTAACTTCAGATTCGTTTTCTGTATTCGCTGGTCCAGGGTTTAAAGGCGGCGTGAAGTCGGTATCGCATGTGATGAATGTTTTTTCGACGGAGTAATTAAGCGGAGCAGCATAACTAGTTTCACATAGTGCTGTATCGGTCGCGCCCGCTTTTTTAACGTTAAATTGGAACGTGTAAACCATGTTGGCGGTGAAGCCTATTCCGCCAGCAGTCTGAATTCCATCAGGAATGCCTGGGGCTTGAGTGGTGGATGAGGCATAGGAGACCTCGGTCACGCTAAAATTGTTGCTGGCGCCGCCACCATCGCTCATAAGGCTCACGGCCCAGCCAAGGGTGCTGGCTGAAAGCGCTGCTGAAAATGGCGCCGGGAATGAGGCACCACGCAATTTGCTGGAGCCCAAGATGTTTTTGTTGCAGGCCCCCGTGGTCATTGCCATTCCAATAAATACGGAGAAAAAAGTCACCGTTCTCAATGTTGATTTTTTAGTATGACTTATCACGGCTCAGTTCTCGCTTTCCAGGTTCGGTTATTTGCAGGGGACGTTAACAGTTTGCTGCTCAGCTCGGGCCGATGCTTTTTCAATCGAACAGGATTTTCCACCGCTGCTAAATGATAGGGAAACATCGACGGTTGTTCCTTCAACGATGCCGGTGACGCCCAGGTACTGCAGCTTCACTGCGGTTGCGTCGGTCGGTAGGCCAATTTTCACCTTTGGACCGCCGCTGCTCATATCAACTTGCATGGGAACCGCGACCTGAGTTGCACTCCGGTCTGGTACGCTCGGGTTGACGATTGGCGGTTTGTTGCCGCCTGGCCCGGAGGGGTTGACGAGTGGCGGTTTGTTGCCACCTGGCCCGGAGGGGTTGACGAGTGGCGGTTTGTTGCCGCCTGGCCCGGAGGGATTGACGAGTGGTGGTGTGTTGCCGCCTGGCCCGAATGAGGGCATCGGTGTCGGAGTAATAATGTTGCTGCGCCCTGGAATAGTCGGCGGGATAACACTGCCACCACCGGGCGGGGCTGATGGAATCGGCACGCCTGGCGGTTTGCCGCTTAGGGGAGAGCTGCCGGGGGGCTTGCCAAGTGCGTTGGCAGGGGCCGGATTGCTAGTGTCGATCTTTGGATCGCGTTGGCTGCAACTGACAAGGCCAAGACTCAAGCTGAAGCCTAAGGTCAGCGCGGCAAAGGCTGCCGTTCTGCCGCCTGTTTTAAACTCTTTTTTAGTGACCATGTTGATAACTGAAGGCATTTAGGATCCCCTGCAAATTTCAGCTCAAGATGGGTCCCTTATCGGCAAGTTTGGGGTAAAACTTTAGATAGTTGTTGTTTGATCTTTAATTTCAGATGGTTAGTGATTATTTTCGGGGTTCACACAGACAGGATGCCCCGTCCTTTAAGATGCTTCTCGAAGATCTCGACAAGGCGCACGGTACTGATTTCTTTGAGGTGTTTTTCAACATCGCGCAGAAAATGGCTGCGGGCTCGGATCGCTGTTGTTTCCAGCATGAGGTCGATGGAAATAGCTTTTATACTCGCATCGCGAGGCACCAGAACCAAGGCTAGTTGGGGGTTTTTAGGTCCGAATTGATGCACAATCCAGGCATTGGCAACGTCGCCCCAATCAAGAGTCACGTCGCGAAAACGCAGTGCGATTTCAATTCCATTGCTGCTCACGCTAACATGCCGGATTGACTTGAGGTAGGCCACCCCTATGGCGAGCCAGGGCGCCATAACGCAAACGGCAAAAATGGCCAAAGTTGTGCTTTGATTTTTTGGATCTGCTGCGCCAGCAGTGCGAGCGTAAATTAGAAAAAACACGCAACCCAATAGGGCTGCCATGGATGAGTAGACGACATTTCTGGGGTACGCTAAAAACCGGCGCCCACCGCCCGGTAAATCGTCGGTAAAATAAAAACGCTCTCGTTCCTCAGATTGCCGGCGCTCCAGATAAACCAGGTAGTCGTCGTCTTCGCCATCGACTCGCCCAATGCGTTCCCACATTTTTGACTCTTGCATGAATCGCCCGCTGCGCTCATAAAGCAGGGCGCGGAGTTTCATGGCCTCTGTGTTTTTAGGGCCGAGCTCCAAAAGGTTGTCCAGAGCTTGTTCAGCTTGCTCGACAAGGCCCTCGTCGACGTAGTTTTGAATTTCTTTCAAATGAATCATAGGTAGGGAATCGGCAAATCGAAGATTTCCTTGAGTATTTTTATTCATATTGATTGTATAAATTTGTAATGAAATATTGATTTAATCATAAAATATGATAGTAAGTAGTGACTATGTTTGACCCAAGAGACCACCAGAACCGTACCCCAGAGATCCTCGCCCCTGCTGGTGGGCGTGAGCAGTTCATGGCGGCCCTCAATGCAGGAGCTGACGCTGTCTATTTGGGTCTCAAGCAATTCAATGCCCGCGCTCGGGCGGAAAATTTCTCGATCGAAGATTTGAAAGAGCTGGTTCCGTTGGCTCATGGCTTTGGGATGAAGGTTCTGGTTGCGGTTAATGTCCTGATTAAAGACCACGAAATTGAAGGCCTCGTTGATACCCTTTCCGGCCTCGAAGAGGTTGGTGTCGATGCGGTGATTGTGCAGGATCTGGCCGTTGCCAAAATTGTCCGGGAATATTTTCCGGGCTTGCGCCTTCATGCCTCCACTCAACTGGCGGTTCACAATGCAGCGGGAGTTGAGCAGGCGATTGCCTGGGGTTTTAAGCGGGTTGTCTTAGCGCGAGAGCTAACGGCCATCGAGATGAAAAAAATTCGCGAGAAATTTCCGCGCGATGTCGTCGAACTGGAAGCCTTTTGTCATGGCAGTTTGTGTTATAGCTATAGTGGTTTATGTTTTTTTTCCGGCGCAAATGATGCGCGGTCAGGCAATCGCGGTGAATGCTCCTACACTTGCCGGCAGCCTTATAAGATCGTGAGTGAACCTGGCGCTGGCTTTCTTTTCAGCATGCGCGATCTGGATACAGCCGACAGTCTAAAGGCATTTGTCGATGCCGGTATTGATACATTGAAAATCGAGGGACGAAAAAAAGACGCTCAATATGTCAGCTCGGTTGTTCAGCTCTATCGGCAAAAGCTTGGCGAAGTTGCAGGGGCAGGGGCATTGAGGCCCGATGCGCCAGAACGCGCGCGACAACTTCTTGAAGGCGCATCAGAAGAAGCGATCCGAGAGGATCTTAATTTTTCATTTCAGCGCCTTTCGACGTCTTTTTTCTTCAAGGGCCGTTATCACGAAAACGTCATCGACTTGGCAAACCCAACCCATAAGGGGATTAAAATCGGCCAGGTTCTGGCCGTTCGCCAATCTCGGGACGGACGAAATGCTGGTGACACATGGGTCCGTTTTTTGGCGCGGAGAAGCCTCGAGCGCTTTGATGGCCTGCGGATCGACCCGACGGAAGAAGGCGATGGTCGTGGTGGAAGCCTTCAAGCCCGTTACGAGAATGATACTTTTGCCTTTCCGCTGCGCGAATTTACCGTCGATTCTGTTCCAGCCACCCAAGCCGCGGCCGGTGCGATTGTCGAGGTCCGGATTCCTGCTGGCCTCGTCGGTGCCGATGCCTTGCGCGGAATCAAGGCTGGTCAGTCGGTTTTCAAAACACGAAGCAATGATTTGAAGCGGCGCGTGGAATCGCTTTCGCAGGCTCCTGTTGATTCTCGAATCCGCTCCTTGATTCCAATTGAGATCCGCGTTTGCACAAGCCATGAGGCAGCGGGTATTGGCGGAAAAGTAAAGATTACGGCCACAGCCTCGCGCTTTGGCGAAACGGTTTGTACGGCCACGGTCGAATGCGGTTATGAGCCCGTGGCCAATGTTGCCAATATTGGTGCCCTGGATCGTGATCTGATCGAACTGTTTCGCGTGATGGATGGTTTTGTCTGCGAGGCCACACCGATCGTGCAAAATGAAGTGCGGGATGCTTTTGTCCCGCGCCAAATTTTGAAACATTTGAAGCGATCACTGCGCGATGGACTTGAGGCGAATTGGAATAAGTTCATTGCAGATCGACGGGACCGTGCGAAAAAAGGCCTCGCCGTTGCGTCCGTTTTGGGTGCAACGAAAAAACCTGGCGTCGATCTAAAGGCGGCATCTTATGCTGTGAAAATCGACCGGATCGAGTACCTCGATGCCCTGCGGGACCTTTTACGTAGCGATTCCAATGCTGCCGAAGGGATTGACGAGGTTGTCTTTGAACCAAAACGGGCTTTTTTGGCTTCGTCGAAGGCCGAATCATTTTTGGAGCCATTAGTTCAATTTGCCCGTGAAACGGGAATCAAAATTCGTTTGGCAATGCCAACAGTGATTCGGGCTTGGGATGAGCCGTTGCTGCGCGTTTGGGCTACTGCTGCAGCAGCGGCCGGGATTACGGCTTGGGAAACGGGGAATGCAGGAGCATTGCCACTCTTGAGAAGGTGGGGCATTACGGCGGATGACTTAGCAGCGGACTTTACCATTTATGCGTTAAATCATGTGGCTAGTGAATTTATCGCCGGATCCGTCGCGCCCCGCGTCACGTTGTCAATTGAAGATGACTTGAAAAACTTGACGGCACAGATTGCGAATTCGGTCGGGATTGAATTTCAGCAGATCCTTTATAAGGATACCCCGCTTTTTATTGCTGAAAGTTGCACGTTGACTGCCCTGCACAATGGTTGTCCGACGGCAAAAGTTTGTGGCTACCGAAGTTTAGAAGTGGAAAATCCAAAGGGTGAACGCTTTGTCGTCGCTCATGAGACTTGTAAGTCGATTGTCTACGGGCGTGACGCATACAGCGTCACACAGCATCGTGATGTTTTCTTAAACCTTGGTGTTAAAAGGTTTCGGATCGACTTTTTGACAAGGCCATACGAGCCCTCTGTTTTTATGGAAATCATTCGCGCCGCTTTGGCTGGCAGGGCGGTTGCTGCGACATCATCGATGCACGGCACACATGGCACTCACAGTGCCAATTTCGCCGGGGAATTGCGGTAATTATCAGGGGCCTTGCACGGTCCCCGTCGACACGATATTTTTGCCATTGCGCACATCAAGAATCAATTCCGGATAGAACGGCGCACGTTCCAAGACGGGATCAAAGGTGAACGATAAGGAACCGACTTTTCCCATGAAATGCTCGGCAACGATGGCTCCGGAAAATTCGCCATTCATCCGGGCGTAGACGACCGGAGCTGTTGCAACGATTCGCTTGTAATCGATCGCAGCCCCAGCTTTATCGGATTCGTCAGAGGTAAATTCTGGGTATTTTGCATTTGTGGCGTCCGTGGTGATTTTAGCAAGAATTGCTGCCGGTGTTCCTGCTTTAAAAGTTTTGTGGGCGTTGAAAACATGTTCGAGTCGCGCTTTGATGTTCGGCATGGAGATGTGCAAGCCGACAAATACAGGGCTCATCAGCATGAGTACTGCCATGTCTCCTTTGTTTGCGTTGTCCGGAGCAGTGGTTCCTGGCGAAGCCTGGCCAGTGTTGACGACCTCCAATTTTCCTTTGATAAAAATTGAAGCCGTGGCGTAGATCCGGCAACCTTTTGTTGTGCTTAAGGTCACATTTTCGAAATAGACCGGCGTGTCGATCAACAGGGCTCCCTCGCAGGTGGCATTGCCGGTAATTTTTACCGCTCCGTCCGCGAGTTTAAATCCTGTCTGGACTGCAACCGGGCGCGCATTGCGATCGGACGTGGTTGGATCATAGGAGGGTAAAAGGGTAATCCCTGCGTGCAGCATCAGTGCTTTTGCGCTTGATGCGATGGCTTTGATCTCGTCGACTGAAGTTGGAGGATCAATCACCACGCGATCTCGCTCTTCAAATTTTGTTGAATCAGAGTTCCAAACAAAATTCGGCGCGGCGCAGCGGTCCATTGTCTCTTTTATTCCGGTAGCCGCCGTTGCCGGGGACATCGTGAAATTTTTTATCTTGAAATCTGATGCGCATTTCCCTTTGTCAAAGGTTTCCGTGGCGACGGTGGCAACAGGACCGTCGTGCATAATGGTGGATTTAGGAACAATGATATTGCCATGAATGGTCGTTTTTTTATTTTTTTCCCGGTCATCATTGAACATGTACAACCAGGAGGCCAGGGTCTGGTGCTCCGTTAAGGGATCGCTGCCGGCCATGATGTCGGTGATTATGTTGGATTTCACAGTTGCATGGCACATGGCACAGCCCAGGTCGCGTACCGCAAATACGGCATGCTCAAATTTCGCCGCATCGTCTGGGGGGGGGATTGTTTTGTCTTTACGGGTTTTGCTGAATCCGTGAAACCCACTGTCGGAGCACCCTGCCACAGCCGCCAGCAAGCAGACAAGGCCAGCGGCCCTAATGCCCCCCAGGGTGATCTTTCGATGGTCGAAAAGAAAAAGCATTTGGTGCTGATCGGAATATTTGCAAATCACATGATGATCACCTGAAAATGCCAAGCATTTTGGTGTTTTAGGGGGTATATATAAATTTGATTTCATGACCGGTTTTGATAAGCGGTTTTGTTGGAGTTGATATTTTGAACGTGTCCGATCCCAAAACAATCCTCAGTTTACTAGGTTCGACAGATCTGGCGTCTCGGCGCGAGGGGGCTCGCTCTGTGGCTCGCCTATCGCGCTCGGATTTTTTGGCCTTTGACGCCAGCGGCGAGGCTGGTGGCGGTGCGATTTCGATGCGCCTTCGTGTGTTGTGGGGGATAGCTCTGAAAGGCCTGGAGGCATCCCCGCGTGATGCCCGTTTGGCGTCTGAGCTGAAGGCTCTGGCTCCGGCGTTGGCGATTGCCATTCCTGACGAATTGGAACATCTCGTGGCGGCTGCCTTGGCCCTTCCAGATTTGATGCTGTCGACTCTAGAGGTTTTACAAAAAGACTTCAGCCGCGCTTTGGTCATTGCTGCCCGTGAAGTCGCTTTTCCGATGACCTCCCGCGTTTCCGATGCAGCCAGTCATCCTGAGGGGCGCGGCGAAGGGCCCTCACTTCTATCTGAAATAAACCTTTGTAAGACAGCCCCCGTTGCCCTTTATTGTCGGGCCGGGCTTGAAGATCTTCTGCTGGAAGCTGCCCGTGGCTTGAAACTCAACGCCCGCGCTTCAGGTCGCGGACTCGTCTTGATCAACATGGAATCCGATGCTGCGAAATTAAAGCCGTCTCCGTTTGCAATGCTGACTTCCATGCGCTTTTGGCATGAGGCCGGTTTTGTTTTTTCATTTCCGCCGTCGGAGGGAATTGAAAAAATTTCCGCGCTTATTGCGGGCCCCATTGCAAAAGTCATTGCGCCTTTTGGAACCCGCATCCGATTTGATTGGCAGGCGACGCGGGCTGGGAATTGGGAT
Source organism: Pseudobacteriovorax antillogorgiicola (assembly GCA_945898195.1). Taxonomy (GTDB): domain Bacteria; phylum Bdellovibrionota_B; class Oligoflexia; order Oligoflexales; family RGVZ01; genus RGVZ01. Next base: position 9,778 of record CAMDHM010000045.1, read on the forward strand.
TTGGCGACGCGCCTGCATCAAGCAGGAAGCACTCTGGTCAATGCGCCGCGTGAGGCGGATTGGGATTTGATGATCGATCAAGATGCCGGGCGTATCGTGGCAAAGCCAAAAGCGTGGTTTGACCTTCGGTTTGATTATCGTGAAAAAGACGTTCCCGCCGCGTCTCACGCGCCTCTTGCCGCGGCCTTGGCGACCCTCGCAGAAATTCGTCCTGGCGAAGTCGTTTGGGATCCCTTTTGTGGTGCCGGCACGGAAATTATCGAGGCTGGCCTCTACCAACCGAGGGCGGTTTTATTTGGCAGTGATATCGAGCCCAAGGCCATCGAAGCGGCGCGCCATAATGTGCGCCGAGCCGGGGTCAAGGCTGACTGGTTCGTCGGAGACTTCAGGGCTAATTTGTTTCCTGGCACGATAGATATTATTTTGACCAACCCGCCACTTGGGCGTCGCGTTGCTCCGGGCGAAGCCCGCGCTATGGCTGATGACTTAATTGGACTCGCCGCAAAACGCTTAAGGCCCGCGACAGGGCGCCTTGTGTGGGTGGCGCCAGATGCTGGTTCTGCTGCCGTGACAGCGCAACGTTTGGGCCTGGTTGTGGTGAACAGTCGCCGTGTTGACTTGGGTGGATTCGACGCCGAAATCCAAATTTTGCGGAAATCGAACTGATTTTAAAGAAGGGGTTGTCGTGAAAGTCAGTCTTGTTTGTCCTGTTTACAATGAAGCCGGTCATTTGAAGGATTTTTTGGAACAGTTTGATGCGCTGGAACTCGGTCGCTCGCCAAAGACCGGCGATGCCATCGAAAAAGAGCTGATCTTCGTCGACGATTGCAGCCGTGATGGATCGCTCGAGATTTTGAAGTCTTTTCCTTTCAAGTCGCACGTGATCATCGAGTCGCAGTCCATAAATCAAGGAAAAGGCGCTGCCCTGCGCCGGGGATTTGCCCTGGCAACGGGTGATGTAATTGGTGTGCAGGATGCGGATTTTGAATATTCAATGGATGAAGTGCCGGACCTTTTGATCCCACTGGCCTCTGGCAAGGCCGAGGTTGTTTACGGATCACGCTTCAAAAAGAGTGGTACGCAGGTTCATCGGACATTTCATTACTTGATCAATCGTTTTCTGACAATTTTGAGTAACGTGCTCAGCGGGCTTTATCTGACCGACATGGAAACCTGTTACAAATTTTTTCAAGCCGATATCCTAAAAAATCTTAAACTCGAGACCAATCGCTTCGGTTTTGAGCCTGAAATTACTGCTAAAGTTGCTCGCCTGAAGGTGCGGATGGTGGAAATTCCGATTAGCTATCATCCCCGCAATTACATGGAAGGCAAAAAAATCACGTGGAAAGACGGTGTGGCCGCCGTGCGTCACATCATCTATTTCAACCTGTTTGCAAAGCCCCGAGAATTTGTTTTGCCGGCGATGCCAAAACGATTCATCCCGGCCGGGCGGCAGTGGCTCTAGGAAGCTCTAAGCCGCTTAAACTGCTCTACATGGCTGCGCCTGGCGCCGTAATCGCGAGCACCCCGAGGGCCCAGACTTTCTGGGCCCCTTGCCTTTGTCCCTTGAATCGCGCCCGCGCCGCGGCTTCCCGTTTGAGGTCGATCATCACATTGTGTGCGCCGACGTAGAGATCTAGGCGGCACTGCAGTCGGTCCACGC
>CAMDHM010000046.1 GCA_945898195.1 Pseudobacteriovorax antillogorgiicola
GTTGTGCTCTTGCAGCTCAGATTATAGGTCTTGCCCGGACAGGTGATGTCAGTATTACAGGATTGACTGGCCGAACCACTGCATTGCGCGCCGCCATTTGCGGGAGACGGATTGGTGCATGTCCTTGTTTGTGTGCCCCCGCCACAAGACGCGTTGCAGGCGCTCCAATCACTCCATCCACCGGGTTGTTTAGTAGGTGGAGTAGGTGGAAGGGCGGAGTTTATGCCGTCGCCGCCATTTACTTGCACCATTGTGCGCTGGGTCTTTCCAACCAGTTTGCTCTCATTAGAGCACGATGCCAAAATCATGATGGCGGCGACTAGGGAGATGGTGCGAACGACAGTCGCTTGGGCATTATTTTTATGGCAAAAATTCATGCGTATTCATCGGTCTGTGATGGCAAATCTTTAGGTTAAAAAAATTCACGAGGTTTTGCCAATAAAGTCACTAAATAACGACATGTGAAGTTGGAATCTTCTAGTCTGTAATGGCCCCCGCCAAATTGGTAAACAACATCGTTCTCCCAATTGGCAGCAAGGTGGGGTGCTGCTCGCGATTATCCGATTTGAGTTGTCGTGTCTCGTGTGAGGATGTCGAGATAGGATTGGTAGCTGTATCTGCGGCGTCGTTGTTTACCGCTGACCTCGCGGATGATCCTGAGCTTGAGTAGATGCTCAAGGGCTCTCTGTACGGTTGGCTTGGACGATTTTAGCCCTCGGACCAGAGCGGCTTTGCTCAGGATTGGTTCACGGCAAAAAAGGTTATAAACAATTATCGTAGATGGCGTTGCGTCTGCTGATAAGCAAGGAAGGTGGGGCGGTAATTGAGATATTGGTCGGTTTTAGGGGGCAGAATTCACGCAGCTAGAGGCTCGCTGCGCGAGAATGTTGCCAGGAGCGGCTGCGGGATAGATCGTGAAGTGTGCTTGAATTTCCTACAATCACTAACTCAACCTTGTTTGAAATTTAGCCCGGTGACAGCCGTTCAATCCCATATTGATTGATCTTTTGATGGAGGCTGACACGATCAATTTCCAGAATTCCGGCCGCCTTAGTCACGTTACCGCCAGCATGACCAAGAACCCGACTAATGTACTTTTTCTCTGTCATGGCCCTGAAAGCCCGCAATGAAATGAAGTCACCGTCCATCTCACCAGCTGGGCCATGTGGGGATGGGTTGCCGCCCACCCCAGCGATCGCGCTGCGTAGTCCAACGATCGCCGCACGCTCGGCGACATTGCGCAATTCGCGAACATTCCCGGGCCATGGATGCCTACGGAGCGCCTCCCGGTCGCCGCTGGTCAACGATTGGATTTCATTTCCTGCCCGACCACACAGACGCACGTAGTGAAACTCAAAAATCGCAGGAATGTCCTCGCCCAAATCACGAAGAGATGGGGCCCGGACCGTGATCACATTCAGACGAAAAAATAAATCAGAGCGAAACTTGCCTGACGCAACCAGCGAAGGAAGATCCCGGCTGGTGGCGGCAATGATGCGGGTGTCGACGGCCTGCACCTTTGACGATCCAACTCGTTGAAACTTTCCCGTCTCAAGAAACCGCAGCAAACGATTCTGTCCCTCCAAACCCAACTCGCCGATTTCATCAAGAAACAGCGTTCCTCCTTCCGCACATTCCAGGCGTCCCGCCTGATCTGAGTCAGCGCCAGTGAAAGCGCCTTTTCTATGCCCAAATAAAGTTGACTCCATAAGGGTTGGGGGCAAGGAGGCGCAATCCACGACAATGAAGGGCTTCTTGCTACGCTTTGACAATCTGTGTATCGACGCGGCAACAATTTCTTTACCAGTACCTGTTTCCCCAAGAATCAGGACCTTGGCGTCTGTGGGCCCTACCTTTTCAATTTGCTCGTACAAGAACTTAATGGGAGGAGATTCTCCAATTAAGCGCGACGCATCCCCTGGGGATCCATCCATCAAAGCTCGCTGCCTTTCTTTAAACTCGTGAGCCGTTATGCATCTGCGCACGGCAACATCCAACGCCTGTTGAGTAATTGGCTTCTCCAGAAAATCAAGCGCGCCGAGTTGATAAGCCTCAATGGCCTCCTTGTACGAAGCCTCGCCAGATATACAAATCACGGGACGGGAAATGCCGTTGCGGGCCAAAAACCTCAAAAAATCAATTCCAGACTCAGTTCCAATACGGATATCAAGAAGAATCAGGTCGACTTCTTCTGCAGTAACAAGCCCCTTCGCCTCGGAAAGATCCTTCGCACTCAGGCAATCGAACTCGGACAGCAGTGCAATTTTTAATGTTGTGCGGATCGACGGCTCGTCGTCAACGATAAGCGCAAGTTTTCTCATGATGCATATGCTCCGTAAGGAAGAATGAGCACAAAGTAGCCGCCGCCATCACTGGGCAGCGCTGACAGATCGCCGCCGTGGTCGAGCGCAATTTTTTTACTCACAGCAAGTCCGATGCCAAGGTTGCTTTGCTTGGTCGAGAACCCCTCAACAAAAACCTGGGAGAAGTGTTCCTGGCTGATCCCACGGCCATTATCTCGGATATGAACAAGCACGTTCTGCCCGTCAACGACTGAGAGGATCGATACCCTTACCAAAGCACCCTTGTTGGCTTCCCCGGCATTGCGAATCAGGTTGAAAAGGAGGCGCTGGATCATTGCTGGATCATGGAACATCATCAGTTTAGAACGCCTGTCGTTTCGTTCCACATCGATTTCGACGCCTTCAACTTCGAAATGATCAGCTACGTAGAGAATGGTTTCTCCCAAATCAGCCATAATCTTTTTGGGCTCCGGCAGACGCGCAAAGTGAGTCATTTCGTCGATCAAGGATTCAATCTTTCCGACTTCAGTCATGATGATGGCTTCGCTGTCTTGGTCAACCCCTCCAAGACTTGAGCGCCCGGCCAACAGCTTGATCGGCGTGAGACTGCTGCGCAGTTCATGAATAACTGTCTTGGATACCGCCTGCCAGTCCTCAAGGCTCTTTAAAGTCGCCTGCTGCCTTTCCTTTTCGACTGCAGCCTGGCTAAGCGCACGGAAAATCCTGACAATGTTTCGCGCCAATAACCAAGCCAGCGCCAAACCGATAACCAATGCCACAACCCCAAACGTGACGGTGTGCAGATACAGTTCACGCAAAAGGGGTTGCTTCAGTTCAAACATAGCCGAGTAAGCCTCAAGGGTCTGGTTGGACCGTTCATAGGCATCGGCGAGGCGCCCAACGTCAGGGCCGCTGACGTGAGGCTTCAATTCCCGCAAAATATCGAGGTTTAGCTGGAGGGTAGACAACACTTCCTGATTGATCCCCAGGTCAGCAATGAAGCCAACCGTCTCCCTAAACTGGGTAGCTATCGCTATCACCGTCGGAGCAAGCAATAACGCCGCAAATAAAAACAGCTTCAACCACAGGGACAGGACATCTCTTTTCACGCTATTTACCCCTTGGCCTTCCGCGGTAGATGAGTCGCTCATACTGGTCCGCGCCCTTAAGAGTGCTCCACCGGATCCGAACACCGATACTGCGATAAATACCGGCATTCTTTTCGACCCAGTCCTGCATCACTTTGTCGACTGCCTTGCTGGTGGGATTCACGACAACGTAAACCTCATGATCATCCTCGTCTTGATGACATTTACCTTCGTCAACAAATCGTATTTGATCACATAGGGCCTTCTCAAATTGGACGGTATCGGAGACTAAAACGGTGCTCCCTCCAGAGGGGGTAATAGAATATTCCCGGCGCCAAAGGTTTTTCCGGACTGCGAGGGACTTGAGCAGGTACCTTTCACCGCGACAAGCCTCGGCGACGATCAAAGTTTTTCCGAGGCCTGATTCGAGCATCGGCAACAACTTTGTACTGATGATTCCAGGCTCAACTGAGCAAAGGGAAATCTCTGCTGACTGGGCCCCTACCGCCCAAATCATTCCGCAGCTAAATAGCATCGTTGATAAATACTGGCTCATAGTTGCTGTTCCGGCGCAAACAAGAGAGAAAAACCAACGTCTATGTCCGGGAGGGCTGCCTTGTATCCAGCGACGGCACGATAATAGAACTTTTGCGGCACCGAATCGGAGCTCGGCGAAAACCCGATGCCATTAGTGCCCAAAAACCAACTTGAACGGCGCCCTTCTCCGTCGGTTGCAACAAGGGAGTAGATAATTCCGTTTTCAGGGCGGGATCCATTAGCCGCAGGTCTGTCGAACGATTTAAAGGTGGGGTTCAAATGATTGTTGAATTGCATGGAGAGCGTCAAAACTCCTTGTCGATCGGAAATTCTGCCTACCTGCCAATTTTTCCTTGCATCGAGAGCGAGCAAGTTCCCAGCCGCAGAGTCGCCTTGATTTGAACGTGTTAATTTTCTGACCCTGAATAAGCCGCCCGATACAAGAGCGCCGCTGGTTGGGATAAAACCATTATCCTCGGATGCATATGTATAATTTATGCCTATCGCATTACCAACATAGGCCATGACAAACGAACGTTCATCGAGTTGGTAACCAAGGCCGGCTGCAAGCAAATCTTTTTCCGCATCATCACCGAGCGAGAGAGCTCTAAGCGATCCAATGTAACCGGCACCGAGCGGAGCGGCGTATTCCAGATTATAGTTCTGAAGGAGATTTGGAAATCCATACGCCTCTGTCGTTTGCGTCAGGTCAAAGGCGTCCGCACCGAAAGTGACATTCAAGTAATGCCCCTTGCCAAGGAAGTTGTGATCAGAAAAAGATCCAACCGCCGAAGCCCTGGGATGTGCCGTGGAGAAACCGACCACCCCCTGTACGCCAAGCCGGCCCGTTGCTTGCTCAACGACACTCAACACCAGATTAGCGACACCCTCTTCACTCAAGGGTTCAAGACGCGTTTCGGAGCTTGAATAGTAACCCAGTTCGCGCATCTTCAAATTGAGAGCGTTCAATTCGTCTTCAGAATAATCTTTGCGCGGGGAAATACCGAGGATCTGTGTGAGATCTCCGCAGCTGGTCTTTTTCGCACCCTCACAACGAATTTCGTTGATTCGGATTCGAGGTGACTGGGACCCCTCGGCCGCAAATACAGGGCTGACACCAACAAGCGCACCCGCAAAAAAGATTCTTTGAACACCGTAGACAAGAAACCGAGTTGATTTGAAAAACATAATACTCTCCTGGACCTTCAATGGTCGAATTGGGTTCGAGCTCCTCCAGAAGCAGCGATAGTGCCAAACGTTATCTCTGTAAAAAT